>NZ_JBQKUP010000041.1:0-578998 GCF_052156535.1 Nitrospira sp. T9 | reverse complement strand
TCGACACCACCAGGTTCACGGCACTGCCCGCCGCCACACTCGCCCCGGCTCCCGGCGATTGACTGATGACATTCCCCGACGGCACCGACGCATGACTGCTGTTCGTGATGGTCCCCACCGTCAGGCCCGCCCCCGTAATGGTCCCCTCAGCAGACGCCTGCGGGCTCCCCACCACATTCGGTACCGTCACCAGCGCCGGCCCCGTCGACACCACCAGGTTCACGGCACTGCCTGCCGCCACACTCGCCCCGGCTCCCGGCGATTGACTGATGACATTCTCCGACGGCACCGAGACATGGGTGGCGGTCGTGATGGATCCCACCGTCAGGCCCGCCCCCGTAATGGCCGACTCCGCCGCCCCCTGCGTGTTTCCCACCACATTCGGCACCATCACCGGCGCCGGGCCCGTCGACACTACCAGGTTCACCGCACTGCCCGCCGCCACACTCGCCCCGGCCCCCGGCGTTTGACTGATAACCCGCCCCGACGGCACCGAGGCATGGGTGGCGGTCGTGATGGTCCCCACCGTCAGGCCCGCCCCCGTAATGGCCCCCTCAGCAGACGCCTGCGGACTCCCCACCACATCGGGGACAACTTCGGCCCATACGGTTGGCAACGCGAAGGTGGGTAACATCATACCCACCACGACCATGACCTGAAAAAGATGTATCAGCCACTCATGGACTTGACCACCTCGTTTTGGTTTCCTGACATCATTAAGCTGTTGCTCTGCGGCGTACATGCGCAATGCCTCTTGGGGGTGGAAGCAAGCGAAACATTTTTGTAAAAGGGAGGAAAAGCACGGACACATTTGCCCGGAATTCTCCCCTCAGATATAAAAAATTATGGATGCAGCCTAGCCGAACACCACCCTCTTTTCAATGTACCTTTATCTCCCCCTTTTTATGCTTTTATATGGAACCGGGGGAGGGGTTAAACCTTTAGCAAGGATTAGATTCTGACAGAGAGGTTTTGAAAAACCGATATTGTTGCCCAGGCAAAACTTCCGCGACGAGCAAGGAGACTGAGGATTTCAAACGAGGTCTGGACCCTGTTCCACTCTGAACGGTTGTCCACCTCCCCTGAGATCCTTATAATGATCATCAGTGTTCGCTCAATCAGCCTGATCACATACCCGACATCACAGGAAGAGGAGTCTTCGACATGGAAAAGAATACAGAAGAAAAACCAATCACCGAGGTCCAGGATGATCCAAAAGCCCGCGAATTGCTACAAGACGCCTTTGCCAAAACCGCCCGGTGGCAACCGGACTTCAAAGGCTTTCAGGCCGACCTGCGCATTAATGTGAATGGAAAAGAAACCAAAGGGACCGTGACCGTAAAAGGGTCGCGGGATGTGACGGTGATCATCGATGATACGGAATTACAAACCTGGGCCCAAAACCAGATTGGAATGATTGCCGTGCATCGGGGGCCCAGAACGTTCGAGGAATCAGACGGGAAACATACCCTGACTTTAGGGGGAGACGAACAGCACCCTTTAGGTCAACGAATCACCATTCATGGAGACGGGATGGGCTCCTGGTACCGGGTGAAAGACAACCGCATTACCCAAATCAATCGAAACATGCCACAGGCAGCTTTTACCATCAACGTGGAAGATAGTGCCGTCACCCAAGACCAACATTATCTCACCACCCGATATACGGTTTATTATTTTTCTCCAAAAGACCGGTCACTGAAAAATGTCGACAGTTTTTCGGATACACATATCAGGATAGGCAACTCAGATCTTCCGGCGACCCGAAGGATTATTTCTTATGAAAACGGGGAAATCGTCGTGCGATCCCTCACGTTTGAAAATCACAAAATGCTGTCATAACACAAAACCCCAGGCCAACATTATGTTGGCCTGGGGTTGGTGGAGTTCTTGTTTCTTTTGACGATGGACCTTCCCCACCCCTACGCTCAAAGAAAAAAAATTTCTAAAGAACGTGTGAAAATTCTGCTGAAATCGCTAATTCAGTCCAGCTCCTTCACCGTAAGCCCTGGCCTCCCGTTCCTCCGCCAAACCCGCCAAAGTTTCCTCCAAATCCCCCCTGCCCCGTTCCCCAATATTCTCCATTTTTCCAGCGGGGAAACGGATGACGCCGTTCTGGGCGGGTGAACCGCCATAGCGCGTAAAACATCAGCACCACCACCGCGATATTCATCCAAAAAGCGGCCGATCGCTGGGGCTTTGGTTTCTCCTTCTGAATTGTAGCCCGGGCAGCCAATGTGGAAAGTGATACGGCAGACCGGTAGATATTGATCCCATACTCACCAGACCGGAACATCGGACGCAAATGCTTGAGAGAAATCTCATCCAACTGTTGGGGAGTCACGACCGACAAAAGGTTCTTCCCGACGACCACCACCGCTTGGCGTTCTTTGACAGCCACCAGTAACAGGATGCCACGCTCCTGTTGCGCCGTCCCGATCCGCCAGGATTCATAGAGGCGGGAGGCATACTCCTGGGCATGGGAAAGGGGCATGATACTCGGAAGAGTCACCACCAGCATTTCAACACCGGACGAGGATTCAAGATCTTTGCACACGGATCGAATTTGTTTGTGCCATTCCTCATCGAGCAGGTGGGCATAATCACTCACATACCCCAGCGGGGTTGGAAGGTTTTGTTCCTGTGGAGTCATCCCCATCGAGAGTGCAGAGAAAGCCAGCACAAACACCAGAATCAACGGACCGACAAACCATCCGGTAGACCTAGTCATACGCGGATTTCCTGACGAACGGCCTGAACCCGTTTGCACAAATCCTCCACAGTCTGAAGATACCGCTCATATACCTTGGACCATTCAAGGGAACCCGGACTATTCATGCCTCGTTTCATCTGCAGTATTTCGAGGAGGACCGTCGATTCAAACTGCAGGGCACGGGGAAGGGATTCAAGAATCTGGACGTCTTTCCCCTTTGAGGGTTGGCCTGTGATCCACAGAATACCTCGCACACAAGGGAGAACGGAGGTAATGGAAAGCATGAGCAAAGCCCGGATCGCCTCGGCTCGTCCTTCTCCTTCGACAAACCGTTGCCGCATCCGAAACACATTCGCCAGAAGTTCATGCTCACATTGCCATCCCAACTGCTGACGATCAACGTGCATTGCGCCGAACGGGTCTTTGCCTGCCAGGCGCACATGATGCTCTTGCATTTGAAAATATTCCAACGGGAACAGATCACGTGATTGGGACAAGTCCTCCTGAGTCATCATCAGCGGCGCAACGATTTGATGCTTGCCCCATTTGCGATGTAATTGTCCTGCACGCTGGAGCCCGCTCACCGATAATGCCCTGACCAGCACCAAAAAATTGAAATTGGATCGGCCTGCAATAAAATCTCCCCGGGCCGCGCTGCCATACAAAAGAAGCCCTTCTAAATCAGCACCCCAATCCTTCTGAAGCTGTGTTAAAAATTGTTCAAGTGTTTCCCGCAGGTCTTCGGGAAGTTCGAGTGACGGCAACATTGATATCGGCATAGGATACGAGCCAAATATTGGAAAAAGGATGAGTGACGAAGATGGACTCCAACGTTAATTACACAGACCGGACATGATCGGGAATCTGATGGGCCCGGGGATCCGGTAACAAGCCCGCTGCTTGAAACCGATCCATCCAACCAAAGGGTGAGGTGGTTCGCAGCCCGGCTGTGGCGGTCAACACTTGATATTGCAAACGCGGATTTTTATCCATCGTTGAGAAGACGCGGTCTCGCAACATTCCCAGAAGAGGATTTCCGGTATTCCAGAAAAAGACCTCTTCATCAGCCAGACGTTGCAGCATGGTGACCTGGGGACGCCGTTGCGTTTCAAATGCCTTAAGATTCGATGCCGACCAATTTCCCGTTCGATGACAATCATCAAGAACCTCCGCGAGGGTGACCGCATCCACCATCGCTTGCATCCGTCCCTGGGAGGCATGCGGATTCATCCCATGGGCGGCATCACCCATAACCACCGCCCCATCCTGAACCCAGGTTTTCGCCCGGACCCTTCCGGTTCCCATATAGGCCGTCTGATTCCAATCCTGGAAGGAGTCAAAGACCGGGGCAAGTTCCGGCGCGATCGTTTTCCATTTTTTCCGAAGGGCCGGTACCCCATCGGCCTTGACCTGATTCAGGGAATCCGACGAAACCATATAAAAGGCATAAACCTTTTGACCGGCAGCGGGGAAAATTCCCAGAATAGATTTTTTCCCCACATAATACTGCGCTTCCTCTAAGGATGTTGGTGATTCCAACATGGCCACAAGATAACTGTCGAGATACCGATGTAGCGCGGTGGGAATGCCAAGAGCTCCACGAACCTCCGAAAACGGTCCGTCTGCGCCAACCACCACCTGAGCCCCAATCGTAACCTGGCTGCCCCCAATGTCCGCCTTGACGCCCGTGATACCTTTGCCGTTCCGGAGCAGTGAACGAAAACTTGCCCCATACCGAAGTCCCTGTGGATTCTCCCGCTTCAGAGCGTCCAGAATGGTGTGATGCACGACATGGGGCCACATCACCAAAGCCCGGTTGAATGGCGGGGGCAACATCGCATAGTCAATGGTACAGAGTCGCGTTCCTCCACTTCGACGGAAATGAAAGAATCTGACCGGTTTATAGGCATGAACCGGCAACTGCCCTAATAAACCAAGCCGCTGAAGGATTTCCTGTCCATTGGGTTGAAGTATTTCTCCACGCAAGCCCTGTGGGGGCCCAGCAGCTTGCTCCAGAACGATATTGGCAATCCCTTTTCGGGCTAAGAGAAGTCCCAGGACCGCTCCCCCGCCACCGGCGCCTATGATCAGAACCTGTGTCTGTAGATCCATCGCTAAGACCCTACGAATAAACATTCGCCACCTACCGGGGCACCCGGACGAGCGAGAAACTGAAATTCACATATGCCGATCTCAGAAACCGGCCATCCACCGGGGGAAATGGAGAGATCAGGTTTCGGAGAAAATGGACTGAAAGTGATCGTCAGACTCTTCCCAGGCTGGCGGATAGGTACTCGACAACCATTGCCGAAGATACAATTTCTGCTCTGAGGACAACATGCTTTTGATTTGGTGGGTCCGTCCTTGAAGGGGCTGAAGAAATCCCACCCCTTTCTCGGGATCTAACGTGGCCGTTCGAACATACACCGTCGTATAGACCAGAGGCTTGGTCTCATCGCCATCCCCTTGGAGCCAGACGGAAATATATTTATCCATCTGTAAACCCGAACTATCCAGGGCCGGGTCTGTGTCATGAAACAACTCGTTTTCGGTCTGCTCCAGGGGCACCGCCCCTTCAGCTCGAAACAAAAAATTATGCTTCCACATGAAGAATTTCCTTTGGATTAACAGTCAAACCAGGTATGATAGTGTCAAGCGGTTTACAACAATGTCAAGATAGATTATGGCATCATCATCAGATGGCAGTGTGCCGGAATCATTCATGAAGGCTCATCACGGAAAATCAATACAAGACTAGATTAAATCCTCCGGTTTTATTATTCTTACGCTGTCTAAAATTAGGATGGATGTGTGGCCTCGACTAAAGTAGGGTATCGGCAACAACATCCCTCTCCCGTCACAGCACAGACGATCATCTGATATCCACTTTCTATACATGGAGGTTCCACGAGTGAAGACACAAGCCAACTGGTTTATCATGGTGTTCATTGTCAGCCTGGGAGTCGTCGGATGTCAGGGGTCAGGGCAGACGGTGAATTTTAATCCCCATGCCTTCCCGTCCACGATGAAGGCCACGACCAATTCTCACGAAGATCTGACCATTGTGGTTGAACCGTTTCAGGATAAACGAGCGCAGAAAACCCGTCTGGGTTCCCGCACACATTTTTGGGGAGGTGCGACGCATTTTAATGTCTGGAATGGAAACCTCGGCGAAGGCATGGCGGATCTTGCTCTGGAATACCTCCAACAGGAAAAATGGCAGGCCTCGCGGGCGACAACGTCTGAAGACCCCGCAGGAAGTGCTCCGGCCGATGTCACCCTGACAGGCGATATTTTGGTCATGGAGGCGAATGCGAAAACCGGCTTCGGCTTTACGGATATTGAGGTCAAAATACGTGTGGCCTTTGAAGCGAAAAATGCGGTGGATGGCAGCACCGTCCGGATGGTGCTCGGTGCGAATGGAACCGACAGCGTCGTCACATTCGATCCCAAGGATGTGGAGGTGCTCACCAATCATGTCGCCAAAGACTTGTTCAACCAATTATTTCTAGATCTGACAGTCAAAGATCGGGCGTTTCAATTGAAATCAGATAAATTATTATAAGATGACAGCTCTTTTGCCATTTCTCCCGTTGTGTCCTCTTCACATGCTGTGGAGAACGAACCCTAATTTTCCTCAGGAGGTGAATCGCTACTAAACATCAGGCAAGTCTCGACGGAGAAGGAACGGTCTCCGACTTCCTCCTCAGAAGCGAACGTTCAAGGTCTCATGGACTATTTATTTTTTTTACTGTCTTCATGGGTCGCTTCACTTGGAAAAGGAGTCGTTGATGGAAACTACTGGTACCGAACCCTCTGTCCCTCAAGCGAATATTTTAATTGTGGAGGACGAGGAAGGCCCGCGCGAGGCGTTAAAGGTCATTCTTTCCCCCTATTTCAATCTCTTTACGGTTGATCGGGCCGAAATCGCGCATCAAATCCTTAAAACCCACCCCATTGATCTCGTCACCCTCGATTTAAAACTCCCTGATCTGTCGGGAAACGACCTCCTTTCCCAGATTCGAAAAGACGGGAAGGATGTCGATGTCATCATCATCACCGGATATGGCACACTCCAATCGGCCATTGAAGCCATCCGCCACGGGGTGGCCGCCTATATCCTCAAACCGTTCAATGTGTCCGAGTTGCTCGGCACCATCAATAAAACGCTCGAACGCCGCCGCCGGTATTCCTCCCTGCAAGCGGCGCTTCAGGCATTTGGAAACCTTTGGGCGTCCGGGATCGATGTCGAATCCGCCCTGGCCAATATTAAAACCCTCCTGGCCGCCAAACATCCTGAGCTGGGTCAACATGGCAGCCGGGTCAATTTTTATGCGGCTCTGCTCATTGAACATCTCCAGTTAACCACGGAGGAGCAGACGGCCATTCAACTCGGGGCCTATCTTCATGACATCGGGAAAATCGGTCTTCATGATCAGCTCATTGCCGGGATGCATTCCCCGACCGAACAAGACCAGGAACTTCTCAAATGCCATCCCACCATCGGAGGGAAAATGGTGAAGGGTCTCCCATTTCACCCATGCGTCGAACAGATCATCCGCCATCACCATGAACACTACGATGGATCCGGGTATCCGGATGGATTGATCGGAGAACACATTCCCTTATCGGCACGCATTGTCGGCCTGGCCAATATTTTCGACCATTTTGTGACCGGCTATGGGTCCCAAATGGCTATGCCCGTACCGGAAGCCCGGGAAAAAATTCGTCAGGAAGCGGGGAAAAGTGTCGATCCGAATCTGGCCGATTTGTTCGCCAAAGTCGTCTGGTAGCGATATGCAAGGCTGAAGACACATGCGTCCATATGAGCCGGCACCCTTGAGACATTATGACTAAGAACCGTCAAAAGACTTCAAAAACAATCAGCCCTGTGCAGTCCGTCGAGAAATGGGAGCAGGCGTTTGATGCCCTGACGGATCATGTCATGATCCTTGACAGCTCAGGGACCATTGTCTGGACCAATCGAGCCATTCGCGACCAGGTCCAACCGCAAATCGGCCCATTAGTCGGACATCATTACCGCATACCCTACTATGGAACGACCATTCCCAAAAATCCTCCGCCGTGGGAAACGGTGTTGGCAGGGGCATTGTCTGCGGTGGTGGAAACACAGTTCCCGACGATGCCAGGGGATTTCCTCGTCTCCTGCTATCCCCTCTTCGACTCGCAAGGCATTCAATGGGGTGCCATTTCGGTGGTCAAAGATATTACCGAACGCAAGCGGATTGATGAAGCGTTGCGGAAAATTGCTCAAAGCGATCCGGCTCCAGGCAGCATGGCGTTTTTGCGGTTTTTGGTGAGAGATCTCTGCCAGGCCCTGAACGTGCCCTATGCCATCTTAGCGGAATTGGAATCCACGGCCCGGCCGCAGACCCACACGGTCGCCATTTGGTCCAATGGGACTTTCGGCGAAAATATGCCGTGGACGCCTCCTTCCGCGATTTTCGAGCAACTTTTGAAGGTCAAAGGATGCCATGGGGACAATTTGGACTCCCCCCTCTTTCCTCCGGACTCCCCGCTCGGTTCCTGGTCGATCATCAGTTATTTGGGAACGGCCCTCCGTGGCCGGACAGGACAAATTATCGGGATCCTGCTGGTCTTTAGCCCAATGGCCATCCGCAATATCCATGTGGCCCAATCCATCATTCAACTGTTTGCTGCCAGGGCGGCGGGTGAACTGCAACGGAAAAAAGCGGAAGATGCCTTGCGGGATAGTGAGCAGCGCTATCGGGCCATCGTTGAACATGCCTATGATTTGATCATCGAAACTACCGCGACGGGTGAATGCCAGTACGTCACCCCGAATTGTCAAAAAGTCCTGGGCTATGAGACAGCCGACATACTGGGGAAAAACTTCTTTGACTTTATCCATCCCGAAGAACGGGGACCGTTATCCGAGTCGTTTCATTCTCATCTCAAAACACTGCTGGAAATTGATATGGTCTGCCGGTTGCAAACCAAACAATCCGAATGGCGATGGTTTGAAAGTCACATTCACCCTTTCCGGACCAGCGTCGGGACGGTCGTAGGGGTGATTGTGACACGAGATATCACGGAATGGAAACGTCTGGAAGATGAACGACTACGGGCCACTAAACTTGAGTCGGTCGGCTTACTGGCCGGCGGTATTGCGCATGATTTCAATAATATTCTCACGTCGGTGTTTGCCAATATCGGCCTGGCCAAAATGGTGACCGCGAAACAGTCGCCACCTCAGGGCGAAAAAGTCATTGAACGGCTGGAGGCTGCGGAAAAAGCCTGTTTGCGGGCGCGGGATCTCACCAAGCAACTGCTGACCTTTGCAAAAGGCGGCGCCCCGGTCAAAAGCACGACCTCTGTGGCCTCAATTATTACCGACACGGTGCAATTCGCCTTACGAGGTTCGGCCGTCCGGTGCACCACGCACCTCCCCGACGACCTCTGGGCGATCGAAGTCGATGAAGGACAAATCAGTCAAGTGATTCAAAATCTCGTGATAAATAGCGACCAGGCCATGCCGGATGGCGGCACCATCAGTGTCGTCGCCAACAATTGTCTAGTAGCCCCTCAGAACGTGCTTCCCCTCAAACCCGGCAAATATGTCTGTGTGTCCGTCGCGGACCAGGGCATCGGCATCCCTGACGATCATCTTCAAAAAATCTTCGATCCCTACTTTACGACCAAACAAAAAGGGAGCGGCCTGGGCCTGGCCACGACCTATTCCATCATGAAACGGCATGGAGGGCATGTAGCCGTCACCTCTTCACCCGGCAAGGGCACCTGCTTCACCCTCTATCTCCCCGCCTCAACCTCCATGTCCGCCAAAAACGACGAAACACCCGAAAGCCTCGTGCAGGGCACTGGAAAAATTTTGGTCATGGATGATGAAGAAGACATCCAGGATGTCTTAGGGAAGATGCTCGAGCACCTGGGATTCGAGGTGGACTTTGCCGACGATGGATTGAAAGCCGTAGCGCTTTATACTCAAGCCATTCAGAATGGTCACCCGTATTTGGCCACCATCCTCGATCTCACCATACCCGGAGGAGTGGGAGGCAAGGAGACATTGCGCCTGATCAAGGACCATGATCCTGATGCGAAGGTCATCGTCTCCAGCGGGTATTCCAACGACCCGGTCATGGCCCATGCCAGCCAATTCGGATTCTCAGGCTTTATTGCCAAACCGTACAATCTTCTCGATCTGTCAAAAGTCTTAACTCAGATCATCTGACGGATCATTCGATCAGGAAGATGGCGAGGAAAAATGTTGGGCTAAGGCTTGTGGGGGGATGATACCCTGTTCAGTAATAATACCCGCAATCAGGTCGGCCGGGGTCACGTCAAACGCCGGATTCCAGACTTCCACGCCCTGAGGAGCAATCATCCGACCACTATGCAGGCAAGTCACTTCTGACGGGCTCCGCTCTTCAATAGGAATGCCGTTCCCATCCGCCGTCTCCATATCAATCGTCGATGAAGGTGCGGCCACATAAAACGGGATGCCATGGGCATGCGCTAAAACCGCCACAGCATACGTGCCGATTTTATTGGCCACATCGCCATTGGCGGCAATCCGGTCAGCCCCCACGACGCAACAGTGGATTCGGCCCTGGCGCATCAGGGCCCCGGCCGCATTATCCGTAATCACCGTCACGGGAATACCATCCTGCTGAAGTTCCCAGGCCGTCAGGCGTGCACCCTGAAGGACCGGGCGCGTCTCATCGGCAAAGACCCGAATCTGTTTGCCCTGCTCCCAGGCAGCCCGGACCACCCCTAATGCCGTCCCATAGCCTGCCGTCGCTAAGGCTCCGGCATTACAATGCGTGAGAATATGGTCTCCATCACGAATGATCGCGGCGCCAAACCTGCCAATGGCCCGGTTGACCCGAAGATCCTCTTCCAAAATCGCCAGGGCTTCTTCCTGTAATCGTTTCTGGATATCGTGAATCGATGACGCGGAGATATCCGTCAACACACGTGTCATCCGGTCAACGGCCCAGAATAAATTCACGGCGGTCGGACGCGTCGCGGCCAGCGTGCGGCACACCTTTTCCATATGGGCGGAAAATCCCTCAGAGTGAGTTTCCACAAATTGCCTGGCACCCAGGGCGATTCCCAAAGCCGCCGTCACCCCGATGGCGGGCGCACCGCGGACGCTTAAATTCCGAATGGCTTCAGCCACTTCCTCATATCCCGCACAATCAAGAAACCGCACATCTCCCGGGAGCGCACGTTGATCCAGAATCACGACATGATTATTTTTCCATTCAACTGTGGGGATCATCCTCATTTCCTTTCACACGAGATGTTAAAGCCGACTCAATTGGTCCACGGCCCTCCACCGCCTTCTCTGAATGATCATCCCGCCACACCCGTCGGCAACGACGAGAGAATTATAAGGGACCGGGCACGCCGGACCGTCCAGCATCCGGTGGAGCGGAACCCGCATCCTCCTGAGTGCCATTCAGCAAATCATAAGGCAGGGTCAACGTATTTTTTAATATATCAAACGCCAACTGTGCCAAACCGGTCAGCCCGGTTTTCACGGATTCCATGGGCAGATACTTGACCTCCGGATCCCCCAATGGTCCGTCAATCGAAAACAACGCCGTGGCGAGGCCTTTCCGATCTCCGGAAAAAATTCGTCCAAAGAGAGGGATATCTTTCAAGATATCGGAATAGGCCCCAAAAGGACTGACGGCGGAAATCCCTTCAAGCCTGTCCCGTTTCCAGTCATACATGCCTGCAGCAGAGACTTTCATAATGGGACTCTGGATCAACAGATCTTTCGAGGAAAATACCCCGTCCTCCACGGTGAGCTTGCTGCTCACGGTCGTAAACGGAAATCCGGTCTCTTCAAGATCAACTTTTCCCCGAAGAACCTGGGGGAGATTCAAGAGCGCGAGAATGCGTGGAAAGATCGTCCCTTTGCGGATATAGCCCTCTCCGAGAGAAATTTTGACACTCCCGTTGAGAGTGGGAATGATTCCCCGGTCATCCCGGCCATGGCCCTGGAGCATGCCACGTACCGACATGCTGCCGGTAATCAACCGACGTTCCTCGCCAAAAAGACTCAGGACATGCTCAAAAGGCAAATCCTTCGCCTGAAATGACGCACGCATGGCAGCTGGCCGGCCTTCCGGGAGATGGACAAAGAACCGTCCCCCGACAGTACCGTGTTCCGCCACCATCGATTGAACTTTATCCACCGAGACAAGTTTGTCATGAATCTTTAACACGGCCGATAATTTTTTTCCGGAAAGCGTCTTATAGCTCGGACGTTCGATATGCACCGAACCCTCCAGTGATCCATGCGCCGCTAACCACTCGATCCCATCCCGGATGGCCGAACGTCCCTCTTTAGGAATCAGCAAATCAATATCGAATTGCGGCGAGTCAAACATGACACTGGCAATCGGGGTGGTCTTCCAGTTTTTCATAAACCCGGTGATGACGGCTTCACTATTCTTCAGGCGAAACTCCATGCGTTTCAAATCAAGCTGATCCTCATCCACTTTCAATCGAATAAATAAATTCGAAATGGGATCGCTGACCCCGCGAAGCGCCACGACGCCTTCGGTCAACGCCACCCACCCTTTGGTATTCCATCGGGTCCAATCGGTTCCGCGTCCGCTGCCTTTCAATTGCACTTCGAGAATGCCGGACTGAACGAGATCTCCCAAGACACGAATCCCTTCCGGCAGCACGCCTAAATACACCGGACCGGAATCAACCCGCGCCTCCCAAGTGACCTCCGAGCGATACCGGATGGTCCCCTGTCCGCGAAGACGAAGCGGGAGCATGATCAGTTCCACGCGTTCAAAATGAACACGGTTTCCGGGGTGAAACTGTCCTTCAAACTCAAGGCGTCCATCCTGACCGGCCTGCTTCTGTAAAAGGGAGGGCACATCCATGAAGGCCCCTCGCCCATCAATCCATCCTTTCAGTTTGGGATGGCGGGTCGGCCCCGTGAGAGTAACCGAGGCATGAAGCGGACCAGTGATCTGCATCCCTGGTGATGCCGCCCGTTTTTGGGAAACGGGAAAGAGGTCCTCGCCGGCAAACCCGCCCTGAATGGTGAGCGGCTCAAAACGAGAAGCCCTCTTGTACGTGATGGTCCCATTCAACGCCAACGGATAGGCGCCCACGTATCCTTGTAGGCCTTCTAACACCGTACTCTCGCGCGAAAAGGTAATGGTACCGTGGCCCTGCGTAAAAGGCTGAGGCAGCCCGGGAATCTGTATCACCAATCCTTCAGGTTTAAACTCCCCGTACTGGAATTTCAACCCGGGCGATTCCAGCAGATTCCCTGCAAACCGGAGACGAAGCAGGCCACTGCCATCCGAGACCTTCCAGGCATTCAACAGTCCAAAGTCGGATGGCGCTCCCAACTGCGTCACCACCTGGCGAACCTTCTCCGCGGGCACAGGCCCTTGAAGGCCCACATCGCCCCACGGGCCTGACTCTTTTAACAGGAAGACGCCTTCCGTCACCTCAACGGGAATACCATCATAGATGCCCTGCACCCCGGACAATTGCATGCGATCCGGTTCCACAATCACCGTCCCCTGAATATGATCGGTGGTGGGCCAATCGGGAATACGAACGTACCCATTGGTTAACCGAAACGTGCCGGTGACCGACGTCTGCACATCCTCACGCGTGGACCCGGTCACACGAGCCTCGGCAATGTTCAACCCCCCTCCCCATTCGCCTTTCTCCCACACCGGAAGCAGATCATCCGGAATCCACGTCTTGGGCAGATACTGTCGAATCATGGCAAGGTCAACATTCGAGGAGCGCATGGAAAACCCCATCATCTGATGCCCGTCTTCCAACATTTCCGTATTGGCCGAACCATCCAGATCAATAAATGAACTGGATAAGTTGATATGAGAGAGAGAGAGTCGGGAGGTTTTCGCATTCTGAACCCAGGTCACCTGGGATTTGACGGACAGCGTGCCGGGCACGGCCATCAGCGATTGGCCATTGGGCAGATATTCTCCCAGTTGATTGATTTCCAGATGATCGGCCTTCACCTTGCCGGAAAATCTGATCTGCTCGAAACCAACCGGTTCGCTGGCAATGGACAGCACCGGCGGCGCCCAACGGGCTTCGAGTTCTCCCTGGATGCGAAACGGCGCCAGCTCCTGCGTCTGCCGGATTTTTCCGGACAACTCGAACGATGACGCCATAGAAGGCCCGTCATGAGTGGTGTCAGAGACGAAGGCCACATCTTCAATGACAAATCCCCGAACGGTTTCACGCGGCGACTCATCAATGACGATAATTTTACCGTCCGTCACCACAACCTTTCCCAGCACCAGAAATTTCGCCGCCGACGCAATGGGAGAGTCGGTGCTGGCATAGCTTAAAAAACGCCATTCTCCGTCGGCCTCACGTCGCAATTCAATCTCGGGAGACTCCACCAGGAATTCGCGAACCACAATTTTTTTCATGAGCAACTGCCCGATTCCCAGGTCCAAACTCATGGATTTCGCGCGAAACACCGCATGCGATTCAGGCTGTTCCTGAACCACAATGTCCAACACCAAAAAATGCGGAGAGGGAAATAAGGCAAAGGACGTCTGCCCCACGGTCACGTGCGAACCAAACGTCCGTTGAATTTGTTGCAGCGCCAGAGTCTTCAGATAATCCGGGTTCAAAAACAAGGGGAGCACAATCAGGGCAATGGTCAGGACCAGGGCTCCGAGTGCACCCCACCAGAACATCTGTTTGCCGGACCATCGCACTAGATTACCCTCTTCGGATTACCAGAAACCCCAAACCGTTGTGTGTGTGTGACGTCAGGGATAGGAGCCATGAAAACCTGTCTTGCATCATACCGAAATCCGAGTGAAATGTAAGAATGATTCCAATGCGCCAAGGACGAAGCCCATGGCGGGCGGTCCCTCATCAGCCACTCGTCCCATGTTGAGAGTGTTGAATAATAATTTCCAATGGCATATTGACGCATAGGCGGTTCCTATCAGCGACCTCGGGGCGGTTCAAAAAAGTTCGTCCAGCAAGGCCGCAGTCATTTTTGCGCGCAGAGCGTACTTCCAGTACGTGAGCACGGAAAAATGGCGAGAACGCCGCTGGCGGCTTTTTTCAACAGCCCCATGCGGAGAACCCCATCGGTTTCTTGACACCTCCCCAGGCCTGGGATATCCTGCCCCACTGTTCAACACTCCATAATCCTTACGCGTTTCGTTATGAGGATTGTATCATTCTAGCCGTCGTGTCCCGGCCACCATTGAAGTCCACCCACACCGTTCTCACCCGTACGCAAGTGGCCTCGCTACTGAAATGGTACGACCAGCCGCATCCCGCCAGGCCCGATCGCAGAATTCCCGGCTATGACAAGGCGCATGCGCAGCGCACGGCACGCCTGTGTGTGGCCGTCGCCGCAGCCCTAGGCCATCCACTCTCCCGCCTTCGTCAATTTGAAGCCGCCTGTCTGCTGCATGATATGGGACGGGCCGGACTTGATCCCATATTATTCGGCCGGATCTGGTCGTGGGCGAAGGAACACAAGATTCCGACCAGGCCACGGGAATGGCGGGCCCGCTACCCCCACACCCCCTATGGCCGTGAATCTGATGCCTTCATCGCACAATATGAAGCCGCCCTACAAGCTCGAGGTCTGCCGCTTACCCCTAGGGTCAAGGATCACATCGATATGCGATTGGGATTTGCCCGACGCCTCCGCACCTACCTCCGTCCGGTAAAAACCGCAATCGCCACCATAGACATCCCCTGGTCACCCTGGATGGAACGCATCATGTTGTACTATTACTATCCGGAAAAACTCGAACGCGCCGCCACCTGGACACATCAACTCGCGGAGATCCTCGTCGCCTGCGAACAACTGGAAGCCTATAGCAATCACCGGCGGGGCAAAGATTATTACGCACGCACAGAAGAAAGCTTTGCCGCGGCCTTCGCCTATCTCCGTCAACTCACCGATCAGCGGATCGTCAGTCACCAGGTTATGGATGTCATCTGCCGGCTCACCAGGGAAGGCCGTTTTACCACTATTTTACGGCAGGCCCGAGGGGGCACTCTATCAGCCGCCGATCAACAATTTTTACAAACCGTCTCGTGCTGAGGAGATTCATGGCCGTCATCACCCACTACCTCAACATTTCCATGACCGGCAATTCGACCATCGAAAACCTCACAAAGCCGATTCACCGCCTGCTCGCAGAGTCTGGCCTACAGGGTGGAATGTTGACGCTCTTTGTGCAACATACGACGGCCTCGGTCATGATCATCGAAGATGAGCCGGGAATTCGTGCCGATACCAAAACCTTTTGGGACCGCACGATACCCGCCGATCCGCAGTTAGAACATAATACGCGAAATGCCGGCGAAAATAACGGTCACTCCCATCTTCGCGGTCAGTTACAGGGACCTTCGCTGACGATTCCCTTTGTGAATGGCGCCTTAACCCTTGGCACCTGGCAACAACTCGTCTTAATTGATTTTGATACCAGACCGCGAACCCGAAACCTGGTTGTCCAGCTCATGGGAGAATAGACCCGGGAAAAAATTTCGTATGCTGCTGCACCCTACACCGCAGGCTATCCTTTCAGACGGGACAAACGTCCACGATCGACAACACCGCCGGTGTGCAAAATGGCAGAAGCATATACTTCTCGTCGCGTTCGTCACAGGGCTCCTGTCGAATAGCGCCATGGGAGAGGAATTCCTCCCGAAACAGGTGCGATCGGTTCCCGCCTCATTCTCGTATCTGCACCTCGTCGCCCAGAAACCGCTCGGTGCGGAAGAACTCAATACCATTGCCGTCTTTGAAAAAGCCGCGCAGGCGGTCGTCTACATCACCAATACGGCGGTGCGCCGGGATATCTGGTCGCTCAATACCTTCGAAGTGCCGCAAGGGTCGGGATCCGGATTCATCTGGAACCGCCAAGGACATATCGTCACCAATTACCACGTCATCTATGGCGCGGATTCCATACAAGTGGTGCTGGACGACCAATCCACCCGTGACGCACGCATCGTGGGCGTCGACCCTGATCATGATCTTGCCGTGCTCCAGATCACCGGAAAGACTGACACCCTCATGCCCTTGGAGATCGGCACCTCCCAGGACCTTCGCGTCGGTCAACGCGTGCTGGCCATCGGCAATCCCTTCGGCTTGGATCACACCCTCACCACCGGTGTCGTCAGTGCTCTGGGTCGTTCAATAAAATCGGTGAACGACCGCACGATTGAAAACGCCATCCAAACCGATGCGGCCATCAACCCCGGCAATTCCGGTGGACCGCTCCTCAACAGCGCAGGAGAACTCATTGGCGTCAACACCCAGATTGTCAGTCCCAGTGGAGCCTACGCGGGCATCGGCTTTGCGGTGCCGGTTGACATTGTCAAACGTGTCGTCCCCCAACTCATTCAATATGGAAAAGTCATTCGCCCCGGTCTGGGCATCTCGCTCATCCCGGATTCCATCGCCGCCCGCTGGGGGATCAATGGCCTGGTAATCGCCAAAGTCCTGCCGGGAAGTATGGCCGACAAGGCGGGCCTGAAAGGCTTAGAAGAAACCAAAACCGGCCGAATTCGCCTGGGTGATGTCATTACGACTATTGACGGAGAAGCCATACGCACCTATGACGACCTCGCCCGACTATTAGACCGGCACAATGTCGGAGATCGCATCAAACTCGGCATTCGCCGTAGCGGCAAAGAACAAACCCTCTCCCTCCAACTCCAAGCCGTCCAATAAGCCATCGACCAGAATCCTCCTCCGTCAACCTCGCAGGTCCCCATATCCCCTTCAGTGCAGCCAACCAAGCTGACGCACCAATCAACAGATGGCCCATTTACCCGACGCCTGCCGGCTGGCCAAGGGAGGGACGCTCTTCTTAGCCCTTGCGGCCCATGTTTGAGCCCGGCGAGTTGGGCCGCCCTAGCCTTAGGTCACCCCCTGACATTCGATATCGAAGATCCCTCTTCCTTCCCACATTCTCCCCGGCATTGTCATCCTGATCCATTCGACTTCGCTCAGGACAAGGGCCTGCGAAGGATCTGAGCCCAGCTCAACCCTGCACATCAAAACCCGATGGTTGAAAAAGGTCCCACCTTCGCACCACCTGCACGTCCGCCAAACGGGCGAACCAATCAACAAGCGGCCCACTGCCCCGACGCCTGCCGGCTGGCCCAAAGGAGAGACACTCTTCGCATCTCGCGGTCCGTGTCTGAGCCTTGCGAGTTGGGCCGCTCTTCAAAAAGTTCGCGTCCCTCCTCTCCAAGAAAGCCAGACGGGGCGGCAATGGTTTTGGCCACTTTTGCTGAAACAAAAGGGACTCGTCGCCCGGGGACGAAACCCCGGAAGCCCTGAAACAGGAAAAGACACATCAACCCAGCGCTCCGCTCCCGGGCCGACATCACACCAGACAGTCGTCATCCAACACCATCCTTGTTTTAAAGAAACAGAGCGCCACTCAGAAGAGGCACAGAGTTGGGACGCATTGACCGGTTCCGTTCTTCATGGTTAAATAACGGCACCATTTTTACTTTTTACGTATCCCATAAAATATGACGGAATGATTAAGAGCTTTAAGGACAAAACCACCGAAGAGTTCTATGGCGGAAAAGCGATAAAGCATTTTTCGGGTTTCAAAAGGATAGCTGAGAGGAAACTGACAATGCTGGATTGTGCCACCGAATTACGTGACCTGCTAGCGCCTCCCGCCAATCGCCTTGAAAAATTAAAAGGAGATCGGGCCGGGCAGCACAGCATTCGCATTAATGATCAGTGGCGGATTTGTTTTGTATGGAAGCCGGACGGACCCTACGAAGTCGAAATAACCGATTATCACTAAGGAGACGGCAACATGGTAAAAAACGACATGCGCCCCATTCATCCGGGAGAGGTATTACTGGAAGAGTTCTTACAACCTTCTAATCCCCCACTCAACGCCAACACCCTGGCCAAGGCACTTGGCGTACCAGCCAATCGGATTACCGCCATCCTCAAAGGACAGCGAGGCATCACCGGCGATACGGCGTTACGACTGGGGACATTTTTCAACACGTCAGCTGAATTCTGGATGAACTTGCAGAAAGCCTATGAGCTGCGCCTGGCCGAAAAGGCCCTGTCCAGCAAAATCAAAAAACACATCCAGAAAAGCCGGGAATCCCTCATTTCAATCTAAGAGACCCCTGGAATCAACTCGACCTTCCGTTCATTCCGTGGTCAGCAGAAAAGATAAACGCGATTCCCCCCTACACTCCACCTTCAAGTTAGCCAACCAAGCTAACGCGTAAATCATCAGGCGGCCCATTGCCCCGACGCCTGCCGGCTGGCCCCAGGGAGGGACGCTCTTATCCGTTGCGGGCATTGTCTGAGCCCGGCGAGTTGGGCCGCTCTTCAAAAAGTTCGCGTCCCTCCTCTCCAAGAAAGCCAGACGGGGCGTCAATGGTTTTGGCCACTTTTGCCGAAACAAAAGGGACTCGTCGCCCGGGGACGAAACCCCGGAAGCTCTGAAAAAAGAAGAGACGCACCAAGCCAGCGCTCCGCTCCCAGGGCAACCCACGAAATCCCCCCCCCCTCACATCCTCCTCAACATTCGCAACCAGGCAACACATTCATCTTGGTCTTTCCCTCCGAGCTCTCCGGTATACACGAAATCCATAATCGAAAATCAAGCTTCCCCAAACCCATCTATCCTTTCTCCCAAGGGTTAAGTAGGATAGGATTTTTCTAAAGCTATGACAGAATGAATTTTCGAAAAAGTACAAAGGAACCAAGGAGAAAGTGTATGCGACAACAATCCCAAGCCATACTGGAACAAGCACTCAAATTAACGGCACAGGAACGAGCCGCGGTGGCCCAGCAATTGATCCAAAGCCTGGATCCCGTCCTGGAAGCCGGGGTGGAAGAGGCATGGCAAGAGGAAATTCAACAACGCATAGCAGACTTGGATAATGGTGTGGCCACTACCATTCCCTGGGAAGAGGTTCAACGCCGGATGACCCATGGAAAATGATGGGAGCATTATTTTCCATTCCGAAGCCTTCGCTGAACTCGAACAAGCGCACACCTGGTATGAAGGCCAAGCACCCGGCATAGGAGGTGTATTTTTCCAAGAAGTCCAATACGCCGTCGCTCGAATACACGAAACCCCGGAAGCATAGCCTGCCTTTTCCCACGGAACAAAAAGATTCCTTCTTCACCGGTTTCCTTATGCGGTGGTCTATAGAGTAAAATCAGGGACGGTTCAAGTTTTTGCCGTCATGCATCTTAAACGAAAACCCGGGTATTGGACTCGACGCAAGTTTTAAAGTACCCCCTCTCCCTCCGGTTATACCCTCCCTTTAACACCCTCGACTTAATCAGCCCTGCCATCCGTCAATCATTCATCCGTCTCCCGCACTCCTCTCGTCCTTTCTCTTGCATGGAAATAACTCAAAAATTCTCCTCCTATGTTCCGACGCCTGCCGGCTGGCCCAAGGTTCGTACAGCAAGGTATCCCGTTCTGAGGCTATGCCGCCACAAGGCGGCAATACTTAGGTCACCCCGGACATTCGATATCGGTGACCTATCTTCCACTTCTTTCAAGAGACTCACCTGGCTTGGTGGCATGGCCGAGCAGTGCAACCGGTCCTGACCTTCGCTCTCCCGTCATCACTTCAATGCCCGCTCTTTCATAGGTCCGTGAAACTTTCGTCTTTTGCTTCCGACGCCTGCCGGCTGGCCCCCGGGAGGGGCGCTCTTCGCATCTAGCGGCCCTTCTCTGAGCCCCGCGAGTTGGGCCGCTCTTCTCCGATTAGCGTCTCTCCCCTCCCAGAAAGCCAGACGGGGCGTCAATGGTTTTGGTCCCTTTTGCCGAAACAAAAGGGACTCGTCGTCCGGGGACGAAACCCCGGAGGCCCAAACTTCCATCAAAAAACCTACTCACGCCCCCCTTCGCCTCATACCCCAAGCTCTTCCTTCCGTTTTCAACTATTGGAGTGGATGTGGGGTTATACTCCAGGGTGCGACGGCCCATTGTGCCTTGTATGGACTTGATCGAAGAAAAGGGACACGGTATCGTGATTGAGAAATCATCGGCCAAGTAGTCAAGCAAATGTTCGCATCTCTGAAAGCCACACATCCCACCATCCCATAGCTACACATTTCTGGCTGCGGCCCGGCTTAAATTTTTGGCGGGAGAACGTGTTCGACACGTCAATGCCCTGGCGGGCATGACCAACTGGACACAGGGAAGTGCCAATGCATGACGGGAGAGCCTATAAAAGGTTACAACATGAAGCGAAGTCTCACTGAGAAGTGGCTCCCCATATTCTAGAGATCGGAAGGCCGATGTCGATTTCAGCATGCAAACCGATTCCCTCAACACCCATCCCATGGCCACAAAATTTCCGGATGGGATGATGCCTCAGCCGGTTCGACGCAAGAGAGGCCCTTGGGGGTATAATCTAAAAGAGACCGGGAACAGGGGTGAATGGTCAATGAGGGTTTCTCATTCATCCCCTCCGTCTTTTCCCATGAATGTTATTGAAACGCGATCTTAATATTTTTGTTCACAATCCAATGGAGATGATGCCGTGTCTGAAGTAAATACCGTGACATACCTCAAAGATTATCAACAACCGGATTACTGGGTGACCCATGTGGACCTGACGGTGGATTTACGCGAGGGAGAGACGTTGGTCCGCGCCGTCTTACAGGTGAAAAAAAACGGGAATCATGCCAACCCGCTGGTGCTCGATGGCGAAGAACTCGAATTGCTGGAAGTCAAACAGAATAATCAGTCTGTCGCAAAGGGAGGCAATCCGGCAGAAGGCTACGTGGTTGATCGCACATCCCTCTCGCTCCAGCCCGCGCAGGATGCCTTTACGCTAGAAACGCTGGTCAGAATTCATCCTGAACAAAACACGGCACTGGAAGGCCTCTATAAATCAGGAGGCAACTGGTGCACGCAATGCGAGGCGGAAGGATTCCGGCGGATCACCTTCTTCCCTGACCGCCCGGACAATATGGCAACCTACAGCACCAGGATTATTGCCGATCAAATAGCCGCCCCGGTCCTGCTTTCTAACGGCAACCTCATCGATCAGGGGCAACTCGAAAATGGGCGTCATTATACGGTGTGGGAAGATCCCTTCCCCAAGCCCAGTTATTTGTTTGCCCTGGTCGCAGGGGATCTCGCCTGCCTGGATGATACCTACGTAACCGCAAGTGGTCGTCAGGTCATGTTGTGTATTTATGCGGCACCTAAAGACCTCGATAAACTCGGGCATGCCATGGCCTCGCTGAAACAAGCCATGAAATGGGACGAAGACGTATATGGTCGTGAATATGATCTCGACTTGTTCAATATTGTCGCCGTGGACGATTTCAATATGGGGGCCATGGAAAACAAATCCCTGAATATCTTCAACACGAAGTATGTGCTGGCGCATCCCGATACGGCCACCGATGCTGACTATGAAGGCGTGGAAGGGGTGGTGGCGCATGAATATTTTCACAACTGGACCGGCAACCGGGTGACCTGCCGGGACTGGTTTCAGTTATGTTTGAAAGAAGGGTTGACCGTCTTTCGAGATCAGGAATTTTCCGGTGACATGGGGTCACAAGCCGTCAATCGCATTGCCAATGTCAGAATCCTGCGTATGAGTCAATTCCCCGAGGATGCGGGGCCGATGGCGCACCCACCGAGACCGGATCAGTTTGTCACCATCAATAATTTTTACACCGCCACCGTCTACAACAAGGGAGCTGAACTCAACAGGATGTTGCATAGCGTCTTGGGGAAGGAAGATTTTCGCAAAGCGTCTGATATGTATTTTGAACGGTTCGACGGGCAAGCCGTCACCGTGGAAGACTGGGTGCGCTGCATGGAGGAGGCCTCCGGTCGGGACCTCACCCAGTTCATGCTGTGGTATACCCAAGCGGGAACGCCAAAGGTCACAGCCCGGTGGTCCCATGATCAGGCGACCAAAAACTTCACACTCACGCTCGAGCAGCAGGTCCCCACGATCACCAATCAGTCAAACGGGCAACCCAGACACATCCCGGTGAAATTCGGGTTGGTGGGTCCTGACGGGCAGGATGTGGTTCAGGGGGTCCTTGAGCTCACACAGGCGACGCACACCTTTACCTTTGAGAAGGTCCCACCGCATACGGTCCCTTCGCTGTTCCGGCATTTTTCGGCTCCGGTCAATCTGGAGGCTCCGTATACCGACGACCAATTGCGACATCTGATGGTCCATGACCGGGACGGATTCAATCAGTGGGAGGCAGGAAATCGATTCCTGACCACGAATCTCATGGCGCAGGTGGATCGCTATGAACACGGACAAGACATCCTCGTGGGCGACGATGTTCTGGATTCGTTTCGTCGGATTCTGCAACGCCCCGACATTGACCGGGAACTCAAGAGTCTCGCCTTAAGTCTGCCCGTCTACCAGGAAATCGCGCCGCAGCGAGAGGTCATTGATCCGCATGCCATCATCGCGGTTCGGAAGACCTTCTTAGAAACGCTCGGTCGTCAACTGCACGACGAGTTTCTCGAGATGTACAACACCAATTATCATCCCGGCAAGCCGTATGATCGTGCCGATGCCGGTCGCCGCAGTCTACAAAATATCGCGCTCGGGTATTTATCGCATTCAGGAGATGTGGAAGTGGCCAAGTTGGCCGTCAGGCAATATCGCCAGGCCAACAATATGACGGACCGCTATGCGGCCCTCAATATCATCATCAATATGGATGAGGCGCAACCCTATCGGGATGACGTGGCCCAACATTTTTACGATCAATTCAAACATGATGCGTTAGTCGTGGATAAATGGGTCGGAGCCTTTGCCAGATCCCAGGCGGATGATGTGTTACAGATCGTGAAATCCCTCACACAACATGACGCCTTCACACATCCCACCCCGAACAGAATGCGAGCGTTGTATGGGACCTTCTCGCAGGCCAACCCCAAAGGTTTTCATGCAGAAGACGGATCAGGGTATGCCTTTGTCGCAGACTTTCTCATGAAACTGGATGCCAAAAATCCCCAAGTAGCCTCAAGAATGATCGGGGCATTCGAAAAATTCAGGCAGCACCGAACCGATTTACAAACCCACATGGAGGCACAACTCCGTCGTATCGCCGCCATGGAACGGCTTTCACCAGATCTCAGTGAAAAGCTGGAGCGGTACTTGGGAAAGGAAACATATAGCCAGATCATGGCTGGGAAAGGGGATGCGTAAACACCATCTCCCTCATAAACAGAAAAGCCGGCTTAAGGACAGACAAGACTCTCTGTTAACTTTGGCTCTATTGGCAATTTAGATCCCACTCATCTTGTCATTTCCCATTCGAAGCCCATTCCCCTCCTCCATCATCCCCGGCATTGTCATCCTGATCCATTCGACTTTGCTCAGGACAAGGGCCTGCGAAGGATCTGAGCCCAGCTCAAACCCGCACATCGAAACTCGACGGCTGAAAAGGTCCCACATTCCCACCACCTGCAAGTCAGCCAAACGGGCGAACGCACCAATCAACAAGCAGCCCATTGACCCGACGCCTGCCGGCTGGCCCCGAGAGGGACGCTCTTGGCATTTAGCGGCCCTTGTCTGAGCCCGGCGAGTTGGGCCGCTCTTCAAAAAGTTCGCGTCCCTCCCCTCCAAAAAGGCCAGACGGGGGGTCAATGGTTTTGGCTACTTTTGCCGAAACAAAAGTGGCTCGTCGTTCGGGGACGAAATCCCGAAACCTCTGAAATAGAAAGAGATGCACCAAGCAAACGCTCCCTTTCCTGATAGACAGATCCCCTGCAAAAAACCCCCTCACATCACCCAAATCCCCCCTCATCAAATCACCCTTCTCCACCTTCTCTTAATAAAAATGGTTTTCCGGAATCCGGCTTTTCGCGCCTCATCAGCCCAGATCCACCCTCAACAACTTTTCCTAATTGAGCTCCTCAAGACTAGCCATTCATTGAAAAACCAAGTATGTTAGCAGCGTGGAGAGTTACACATTCACAGAATATTTTGAGAATGAAGTATTACGTAAACGCCCATATCTCAAAAAAGACTGGTGCATTCAAGTGGTAGAAAATCCATCCAAGAGCGAACCTCAAGAAGGAAATCGTTTTCGATTTTGGGGACCGATAGCTGAACTTGATGGTCGGATATTACGTGTCATCACACTTGCCGATAAAGTGACCATTCACAATGCCTTTCCTGATCGAGGATTCAGACCATGAAATTGAACTATTACCCAGACACCGATTCACTCTACATAGATCTGACCGAACATCCCAGCGTAGAAAGCCGGGAAGTCTCGGAGGGAATTGTCCTGGATTATGACGCTGCAGGCAATCTGGTAGGCATTGATATTGATAATGCGAGCTCCAAGGTGCATCTCAAGGAATTAACCTTAAATAAACTGCCCGCTTCCATTCATTCCGTAGCCGAATAACAGACCCTTGGGCTTACACAAATGGGGCAGGAATCTACTTTCCAGTACCTCGCCCTTCAAGCCATATCACCATCATGGCTGCGCTCTTCCCTTTTTCAAATAGAACTCTGAAAAATTCTCCTCCTATTTTCCGACGCCTGCCGTCTGGCCCCCAGGGAGGGACGCTCTTCGCATCTAGCGGACCTTGTTTGAGCCATGCGATTTGGTCTACCTACCCTCGGTCATCCCCGACATTCGTTATCGGGGATCCATCCTTCTCTACCATGAGGCTCCCCAGGCCTGGTGGCATGGCCGAGCAGTGCAACCGGCCCCGGAAAAAAAGGCGGGCACTGTTTGAGCCCAGCGAGTTTGCCCGCCACCGGGGCCGGTGAACCGCGGAGGGCACCCGAAGGGCCATGCCACGGCCAAAATGGTTTTGGGTCCTTTTGCCGAAACAAAAGTGGCTCGGCTGCCGGGACGAACCCCGGCAACCATCCTCCATTCTTCATCGAAAATCTCTCTGCTCCTCGAGAAACAAAAATATCGTTGACTTACATGCCTCAATGGAACATATTCATGCCCATGAAAACGACACGGAGGACTCGTTGACACGACAACACCGCCCATCTCAATGCCCGCTCTGTGGCGGCACAAAAAAACCCGGTACGACCACCTTTACAGCCGAGTTGGAGTTTGGCATTGTCGTCGTTCGAAGTGTGCCGGCTTTACTCTGTTCGATGTGTGGTGCCGACTGGATTCAAGATGATATTGCGGCCCGTTTGGAAATGATTGTCAACGAGGCCAAACAAAAGCGGCTGCAAGTCGAAGTCACCACCCTCGCATAATATCTGTTCGTGACCCGCCATCCGATTTGAATCTCTAATTCCTTATCAGAGACATCCACACGTTAGCCAAACGGGCGAACGCACCAATCAACAAGCGGCCCCTTGCCCCGACGCCTGCCGGCTGGCCCCAGGGAGAGACGCTCTACGCATTTAGCGGCCCTTGTCTGAGCCCGGCGAGTTGGGCCGCTCTTCTCCGGTTAGCGTCCCTCCCATCCAAAAAAGCCAGACGGGGCGTCAATGGTTTTGGCCACTTTTGCCGAAACAAAAAGCCTGTCCTGAGCCCGGCCGAAGGAGACCTCGTCGTTCGGGAACGAAACCCCGACATCTATTCACCGTTCCGTGTTTCCAGGGCTTCTTTCTCTTTCATACAAGTCCCTGAAGGCTCCACTCTTTAGTTCCGACGCCTGCCGGCTGGCCCTAGGGAGAGACGCTCTTTTCCCTTGCGGACCGTGTCTGAGCGCAGCGAGTTGGTCCGCTCTTTTCAGATTAGCGTCTCTCCCCTCCAATACGGCCAGACGGGGCGTCATTGGTTTTGGGTCCTTTTGCCGAAACAAAAAGCCTGTCCTGAGCCGGGTCGAAGGAGACCTCGCCCTACGGGGCCGAGACCCGGCAATCCCCCCCCTCGATTCTCCGAAAAATCTTGTGAGAAAAATTTTACTCTGAATTGAATCCAAAAAAGATCTCCCCATTTTTGTGAAACAAACCTAAAGCCTTCAACCCAAAAGTTTTTTCTGTACTTAAATGGATGTCTGAGGTACATTTCCGGATATCAATCTCGGTACAGCATGCCAAAAACTTTGGATACGACCTGAATTACCCCCAAGCAGGTTTATGCCCACGATAGAACGCCTCATTCCCACGCTCGAAAAGTACCTACTCACTTTTTCGAAGAGCTATTGTTAAATTAGGTGAATTTTTCCAAAAATTCTTCAATCGGTGAGTCTAATGTTTAGCCAATGTCCCTACAACACCAATTGTGCAAAGATAACTAACCTAAGAAGTTGAAGCATGGGAAAGTCGGAAGCCCAATGCCGAGCAGAAATCATTGATAGCCAGCTTGGAAAGTCCGGCTGGAATGTCAAAGATCCCTCCCAAGTGATTGAGGAGTTTGACATCTTGACATCTCCGGCAGAAAAGATCGCCGAGCCACGCACGCCTTATGAGGGCCACCAATTTAGCGATTACGTCCTATTGGCTAAAAACGGCAAGCCCCTTGCCGTGGTTGAGGCAAAAAGAACCAGCAAAGATGCGGCCGTCGGTCGAGAACAGGCCAAACAATATTGCTTCAATATTCAGAAACAAATCGGCGGCGAATTACCCTTTTGCTTTTATACCAATGGGCACGAAACCTACTTTTGGGATCTCGACAATTACCCACCTCGCAAAGTCGTGGGTTTCCCCACTCGCGATGACCTTGAACGATTCCAATATATTCGCCGCAACCGCAAACCCCTAACCCAAGAACTGATCAACGCGGCCATTGCAGGCCGCGATTATCAGATCCGCGCCATTCGTGCCGTATTGGAAGGGATTGAACAAAAAAAACGCGACTTTCTCCTTGTCATGGCCACTGGCTCCGGGAAAACCCGAACTTGTATTGCAATGGTTGACGCCCTCATGCGCGCATGCCACGTGGAAAAATCACTTTTTTTGGTCGACCGCATCGCACTCAGAGAACAGGCTTTGGCAGCTTTCAAAGAACATTTGCCCAATGAACCGCGCTGGCCAAACGTGGGAGAAAAACTCATTGCCAAGGATCGGCGAATCTACGTAGCCACGTATCCCACCATGCTGAATATCATCAGGGATGAGTCACAAAACCTCTCGCCCCACTTCTTCGATTTCATCGTCGTCGATGAGAGTCACCGCTCTATCTATAACACCTATGCCGAAATCCTTGCCTATTTCAAAACCACCACAATTGGGCTAACAGCCACACCAACCGACATCATTGACCACAATACCTTCAACCTCTTCCATTGCGAAGATGGCATCCCAACGTTTGCCTATACATACGAAGAAGCAGTCAACCATGTGCCGCCCTACCTCTGCACGTTTCAGGTGATGAAAATTCAAACCAAGTTCCAGATAGAAGGCATTTGCAAGCGAACTATCTCGCTCGAAGACCAGAAAAAACTGCTGCTGGAAGGAAAGGAAATCGAAGAGATCAACTTCGAAGGTTCCCAGCTGGAAAAACAGGTCATCAACAAGGGCACTAACGCGCTAATCGTGAAAGAGTTCATGGAGGAGTGCATCAAAGACCACAACGGGGTACTGCCGGGAAAAACCATCTTTTTTTGTTCAACCATGGCCCATGCCCGCCGCATCGAGGAGATTTTTGACAAACTTTTTCCGCAGTATAAAGGCGAATTGGCCAAAGTCCTGGTTTCGGACGATCCGCGCGTCTATGGCAAGGGGGGCCTGCTTGATCAATTTACCAACAAGGAAATGCCCCGTGTCGCCATCAGCGTGGATATGCTGGATACCGGTATCGACGTGCGCGAGATTGTGAATCTCGTCTTTGCCAAGCCGGTCTATTCTTACACGAAGTTCTGGCAGATGATTGGGCGTGGCACTCGTCTGCTGGAGACCAGCAAACCTAAGCCCTGGTGCACCGAAAAAGACGTGTTCCTCATTCTCGATTGCTGGGATAACTTTGAATACTTCAAACTGCGGCCCAAGGGGAAGGAACTCAAGCCCCAGCTGCCCCTGCCGGTACGGCTTGTCGGACTCCGGCTCGATAAAATTGAAAAAGCTATCGACCTTGGCCAGGCGCGGATTGCCGAACGCGAAATCGCCAAACTGCGCCGGCAAATCAGCCGGCTGCCGCACAGCTCCGTCATCATTAAAGAGGCTTCCGCCGCGTTGACCCAGCTCGAAGAGGAAAACTTCTGGATTACCCTGAACCACCAGCGCATGGAGTTTCTCCGTACCGAGGTCAAGCCGCTATTTCGTACGGTCTCTGAGGCGGACTTCAAGGGCATGCGCTTTGAGCGCGATTTACTGGAGTATTCCTTGGCCAAGCTCAGTGAAGAGCAGGAAAAGGCGGAAACCCTCAAAGAAGGCATCATCGAACAGATCAGCGAACTGCCCCTCTCGGTCAACTTCGTCAAAGCCGAAGAGGATATAATCCGTACCGCCCAGACAAGCCACTACTGGGTCAAAAGCGATGCCAACGAGTTGGAAGATGCCCTCGACGAACTGAACACCCGTCTCGGTCCATTGATGAAATTCCGCGAGCAGCCGACCGGCCTCGGTCCGGTACATCTCGACCTCACCGACGTACTGCACAACAAGGAGCGGGTTGCGTTCGGCCCGCAGCACGAGTCGGTCAGCATTAGTCGTTACCGCGAGATGGTAGAAGAAATGATCACCGAATTGACCGCCCACAATCCCATCTTGCAGAAAATAAAAAACGGGGAAGATGTCACCCCTGATGAAGCCAACGAACTGGTCGAACTGCTCCATGCTGAGCACCCGCACATTACCGAAGACCTCTTACGTCAGGCCTATAAAAACCGCAAGGCGCACTTCATCCAATTCATTCGCCACATCCTCGGCATTGCGATCTTAAAAAGCTTCCCTGAAACAGTCAGCGAGGCCTTTGACCAATTCATCCAGCAACACAGCAACCTGTCCAGCCGCCAACTGGAATTCCTATACCTGCTCAAGGGCTTCATCATCGAGCGAGAGAAGGTGGAAAAGAAAGACCTCATCAACGCGCCCTTCACGGTAATTCATCCGCAGGGCATACGAGGCGTCTTCAGCCCGGCAGAGATCAACGAAATCTTGCAGCTCACCGATGGCCTGGCGGCCTGACGGCGGGCAAGAAACACAGAAAGAATTCATCCTATGCTCCAAAACAACCCCGAACTCCGAAGCAAAATTGATCAGCTCTGGAACAAGTTCTGGTCCGGCGGCATCTCCAACCCGCTCACCGCCATCGAGCAGATCACCTATCTCCTGTTCATGAAACGGCTTGATGAGCTGGATCAGAAAAAGCAGGCCGATGCCGAGTGGACCGGCGAACCCTACACCTCAAAATTCACAGGTGTCTGGATTCCGCCGGAATACCGGGACCGGGATAAGCCTGAACAATATGCCATCGAAAAGGGCACACTGCGCTGGAGCGAGTTCAAGCGTATGCAGGCCGAGGAGATGCTCCCGCACGTCCAGACCAAGGTGTTCCCCTTCCTCAAGGACATCAACGGAGCCGAGTCTACGTTCACCCGACACATGAAGAACGCCGTCTTCATCATCCCCAAACCGATGCTGTTGGTGGAGGCGGTAAAGACCATCGACGAAATCTTCGAGATTATGGAGAGAGATTCGCAAGAGAAGGGGCAGGCCTTTCAAGACATCCAGGGCGATGTTTATGAGATGCTCCTCTCCGAGATCGCCACCGCTGGCAAAAACGGCCAGTTCCGCACCCCACGCCACATCATCAAGCTGATGGTGGAGCTGGTGCAGCCGCAACTCGGGCACCGGATCGGCGATCCGGCCTGCGGGTCCGGCGGCTTTTTGCTGGGGGCCTATCAATACATTGTCACCGATCTGGCGAAAAAGGCAGGTAAAAAAGATCTTCAACCTGATGAGGACGGATTTGTCCGTACCTCGGTGGCCGCCGGGCTCACCGAAAAGGCTCAGGCGATCCTGCAAAGCTCCCTCTTCGGCTACGACATCGACAGCACCATGGTACGCCTGGGACTGATGAACCTGATGATGCACGGCATCGATGCGCCCAACATCGATTACAAGGACACCCTTAGCAAAAGCTACAACGAGGAGGGCGAGTACGACATCGTCATGGCCAACCCGCCATTTACCGGAAGCATCGACAAAGGCGACATCAACGAAGATCTCACCCTCCCCACCACGAAAACCGAACTGTTGTTCGTCGAAAATCTCTACCGCTTGCTGAAAAAGGGGGGCACCGCCTGCGTCATCGTACCCCAAGGAGTGTTGTTCGGTTCCGGCTCTGCGTTCAAGACCTTGCGTCAAATGCTGGCGGAGCGCTGCGACCTCAAGGCCGTCATCACCATGCCCAGCGGTGTGTTCAAGCCATACGCAGGGGTCAGCACGGCCATACTGCTCTTCACCAAGGTCTGGGGGCCGAAGGACAAGATCACGCAACCGGCGACGGAAAACGTTTGGTTCTATGAGATGCAGGCTGACGGTTATTCGCTGGACGACAAGCGCACCAAACAGGAGGGCTATGGCGATTTGCAGGATATCGTCGCCAATTACCACGCCCGCAATCCTGAGACCGATATCGACCGAACGCAGAAGTGTTTTATGGTGCCGCTCGCCGAGATCGCGGACGAGAAAAACAATTACGACCTGTCGCTCTCCCGCTATAAATTGGATGTGTTTGAAGAGGTGGAGTATGAAGCGCCAGGAGTGATTCTGGAGCGGTTACTGAAGGAGGAAGTAGGCGAAGTGCAAGACGCCGATCTAGCTAGGGTGGAAAGCGGGATTGTGCGGGAACTACTGGAGTTGCGGGGAATGATTGGATGAGAAAAGAAAAGCTCTCCACACTTTGCGATGTAAAAAATGGCTACGCTTTTAAAAGCCGCGATTATGTTGATACCGGTTATCGCGTTATAAGAATTACCAATGTACAAAAAGGGGTTGTTGTCGACAACGACCCTAAATTCATTTCTAGGACGATTGCCGACAAATCTTCTAACCTTAAAATGAAACCCGGAGATATATTAATTTCACTTACTGGCAATGTTGGTCGTGTAGGCAGAATTCAGGAATACCATCTACCTGCGGTATTGAACCAACGTGTCGGCCTAATTCGTCCACGGTCAGATGAATTAGACGATCATTTTCTTTTTCAGTACTTGAATTCCGATAATTTTGAAAAAGAAGCCATCAATAATTCATTTGGCGTGGCCCAATTAAATCTAAGCTCGAAATGGGTTGAAAATCATAAAATTCCCCTCCCACCGCTTGACGACCAAAGGCGGATTGCCCATCTGCTTGGCATGGTGGAAGGGCTGATCGCCCGTCGCAAACAACACCTGCAACAACTCGACAACCTGCTCAAAAGCGTCTTTCTGGAGATGTTTGGCGACCCCGTCCGTAATGAGAAGGATTGGGATAAAAAAGCATTTCGTGACGTAACTTTAAAATTTTCTGACGGACCGTTTGGATCTAATTTGAAATCAAGCCATTACCAAAGCGAAGGCATCCGAGTCGTACGACTAAACAATATTGGAGTTTGGGAATTTAACGATTCAGACAAAGCATATGTCAGTCAGCGGCACTATGAAGATGTTCTAAAAAAATACACCTGTATTCCTGGAGATGTCTTAATTGGAACGATGGGCGACCCAAACATAAGAGCCTGTTTATTGCCAGAGAGCATACCTATAGCTATTAACAAAGCGGATTGTGTTTTGTGCCGTGTAAATCCAAATTATTTATCACCATATTATATTTTAGGTTTATTAAATAACCCTGGTGCCCTGAATTTGGTTTCGAATCTTCTGCATGGGCAAACCCGCACTAGGGTAAGCATGGGACAATTGGCAAAGCTGGAAATTGCCATTCCCCCAATCGAACTCCAAAAGCAATTCTCTGTCATTGTCGAAAGGGTCGAGAGCCTTAAGATCCGCTACCAACAAAGCCTGACCGATCTGGAAAGCCTTTATGGTGCATTGAGCCAGAAAGCGTTTAAGGGCGAGCTGGATTTGTCGCGAGTGCCGCTGCCGGTGGAAACCACGGTAGAAATTCCCTATGAGTCGCTCCAAACTATCGCAACAGAAACTGTTTTTGAACTTCCTAAGCCAATTGATCTGGCGGCCTTGAAAACTCCTGATGGGCGAAAAGCGCTGATGGATGAGTGGCTGAATGCCTGGTTAGAAAATTTGGAGGATGCCCCCTTTGCCTCCCAAGAATTTATGGAGGCCGCCCGACAACGGCAATGGGAACAGGCGGAAGACGACGTACCGGAATGGGGCCTTGCTGAATATGACTACATCAAGTCCTGGGTTTTCGAGCAAATTCAATTGAACAAACTTAAGCAGACCAGAAATACCATCTATGTAAATGGGAAGCCCAAGTTCGGCAATCAAGTCTTTTTACGAACTCGGAATCCTAAATTTTTATGAGGTTGGTATGCCTTAAAATTAGCGACCCCAAGGGTTTTCGTAGCCTGCAGGCAGGTTTCGAGTATTATTTCCGTAGCGAATGGGACCTGCAGGAGGAACAGGGTTTTGCTCCATTTGTTTGTGCCGGTCCCAATGGCAGCGGTAAGTCGAACCTGCTGGAGGCACTGGCGGCGATCTTCTACCACCTGGACTGCATCTATCTGGAAAATCTGCCGGACAGCTTCCGCTATGACGAAGACACTAATCCCTATGGCTTCCACAGCGAAAAAGCGACACCGGATGGCTTCGAGATCGAATACCTGATCCACCCGCCGCAATCGCTCAAGGTCAGAGGGCACGATGGACAAGCCCATGTCCGCATCGATAAACGACCATGTGAAGCGCCCAAGTGGTTTCTGCTCAATCCTGAAGAGCAGGAAGGCGAAATGGAATTGACCCCAGGCCAGACTCTGGCTCGGCAACTGCTGCCAAAGTACATCCTCGGTTACTCCTCCGGCGAGAACGAAATTCTGAGCCTACCGTTTTTTAAGATGCGCTTTATCCAGTTTGACGAATACTGGCAAGCCCTGAAACAACAGTTGCCCTATCCCGGCCGGCCGGAATCGCGCCTGGTGTATCTGGACAGCAGCTTCAGCCAAGCCATTCTGCTCTGTATCCTGTTGTTTCAGGATGATAACGCGCTTACATCGTTCCGCGAGGATGTGAAAATTAAAGAACTTAGAGAGTTCCGCATCATCATCCGGAAAAAAATTGAAATTACCACCGAACAAGTTTTTGGATTCAATAGTGGGGGGAGCCCCCCATTTGAGAACGTATCTGAAATTGTAAACTTCCATCCCGCCCTATCTATTTCAGGAGAGGGCGAAAACGGCAACCAGAAATTTTTATGCAATCTCACCAGTTTGCTGGAGGGGGATGAGAGGGCTTCACCCAGAATAGATGGAATCATTAATCGCCTGAAACGATGTGCCACCTGCTGGTACCTGGACGAGGATGAGGACACGCTCTATCTTGATTACCTCGTCAACGAGGCAACCCGAGAAGTCTTCCGTGAAAACTTCGACTTTGCGGTGAACCGCTCACCCATCGCCCTGTTCCAGGCATTTCAGGTGCTGTTGACGCTCAACCTGTTTTCTGCAAGTGAAGATCTCAAAAAAGATCTCTATCAATCCGACAGCCTTTATGTCAGCGAGACGGTGCCAATCCTGGCTTCAGATGAGCGCATCATGCGGTTCAAAAACTTTTGGGTGACTAAGACCGATGTAAACGAACCCGTCCTACTGAAAAGTTTCTCCGACGGCGAGCATCAATTGCTGCACACCCTGGGCCTCTGCTTGTTGTTTAAAAACAGCCAAAGCCTGTTTTTGCTGGATGAGCCGGAGACTCACTTCAACCCAGACTGGCGCGCCAACTTTGTCACCCGCCTACAGCAAAGTTTCAATGCCAGCGACGGGCACGAAATGTTGGTCACCACCCACACGCCTTTTCTGATCTCCGACAGCAGGCCGGAAAAGGTGCTGGTGTTCAACAAGGCCGATGGCGTGGTCACCGTGCGCCGCCCCGACTACAACACCCTAGGCGCGTCCATCAACAAAATCACCATGGCCACCTTTGACAAACGGGAAACCATTGGCCTTCGCGCTCAAACAATGCTTGATGATTTCAGATCTCGTTCGGAAGAGGACAACGCGAACAAAGAGCAGCTCATCGCCGATATCAACCATCAGCTCGGCGATTCGGTGGAAAAGGTACTGCTAATCAAGACCATCCTCGACAGCATGGATACACAAGGCTAATGCTATTTCCCTATAAATATGTTCCCCACCAGATGGAGAAGATGCAGGAATTCATCGACTTCATCTTTTATGAAGTGTGGTGTGAGGCTCCAGGAAATGGGCCATTCTGTCTTGACCTGTTTAACGCTAATGTGGACCTCAAAGAAGTCATGGAGACCTTTTACTATTCTGACGCCAAAGGAGCGTACTTTTTTTCTGGCCATGTCGAACGCATCTATGGCCACTTTGCGACATTGGCAACAGCGCAGGTTATGCAGTTCAAACAGTGGTATCAAGCAAATAATGACATCGAAAAGGTGTGCGGTAATGATCCTACTTTAAACATTGCTCGGTACGTCGATATCGCTCCAACTCATCAAGAATTAAGCGAACAGCTCTCTGTTTTCTTTAAAGGGCTCTATTCGCTGAATCTTGCAGCACTTAAAGCAAAAATTGGCGACCTCGACGACCATTATCAGAATTTCATGAAGGAAAATTTCATAGGAAAATGCCCTTTTTGTGGGATGGCCGATATGCAGGGGTTCTACCACTCGAAACGGGAAGCCTATGATCATTATTTGCCCAAATCCCTGTATCCCTTTAACTCGATGAATTGTAAAAATCTGGTCCCTGCATGTCATCACTGCAATAGCACCTATAAATCCAGCCAAGACCCAGCGTATGCACCCAAAGATCCAGCCCTTGCGGCCACCAGACGAAAAGTGTTTTACCCGTACACTACCCACGGCTATCACATAGATATACAAATTGAACTAAAGAAGACGGATGTGGAGTATTTGACGCCCAACGATATCGAAATTGAATTTGGCCCGGCGTCGCTGAGTGAGGAAATAGAAACCTGGAAAGACGTTTACGGCATTGAAGAACGGTATAAAGCCAAGTGCTGTTGCGAAAGTGATGGAAAGTATTGGCTTACCCAAGTCCTTGACGAATGGAAGGAAGAGGGCCGCGCACCCGCCGATTATCTGAAAACATTGACCCGACAGGCCGATACAAGCCCCTTTGCCGACAGCAACTTTCTAAAAAAAGCATTCCTTGAAGGCTGCGATCGTGCAGGCCTGTTTAACGTGAATAATGAGGGTGCTTGAAGAAGTAAACACCAGATAGGGTATTGTTATGTCATCACTCCAGAAATCATCGACGACCTCGAAGCCGCCCTCGAACAATTCCGACTCATTGCCAATGATTTAGGTATGGAGGAACGTGCTGATGGGTAAAGGTATTACTCGTGAAAGAACAGGTTATTTGCTTCAAGAACTTTTCAAAGTACTTGTGTCGAATCCTGATGGCATTCAGGCTAGAAATGCCATAGAAACACTCGTGGGGAAAATAGATCTTACAGAGCACGAAAAGGGTGAATATGAAAATGGTGGCCGACGCTTTGATAAAATTCTTCGGTTTGCAACTTTGGGCCCGATGAAAGCTGGATGGATGACCAAAAATAAAGGCATATGGTCTCTCACTGAAACTGGCGAGGAGGCATTAAAGAATTTCCCAAACCCTGCGCATTTTTATCAAGAAGCATCTCGTTTATATTATCAGTGGCGTCGGACTCAACCAGACCGGGATGTAGAAATAATCGACGATTCTGAACAAGAGCATGAAGCTACCATTACCTTCGAGGAGGCTGAAGAGCAGGCTTGGAAAGAAATTTCAGGGTATCTAGAGAATATTGACCCCTACCACTTGCAAGATTTAGTGGCCGCCTTATTGGAGGCTATGGGGTATTACGTGAGTTGGATTTCTCCCCCTGGAAAGGATGCCGGGCTTGATATAGTTGCCCACACTGATCCCTTGGGTACTAAGCCACCCAGAATTAAAGTTCAGGTTAAGCGAAGAAAAGATAATATTGGGGTGGAAGAGTTACGGTCGTTTCTGGCGTTGATCAATGAAGATGACGTGGGAATTTATGTCACAACGGGAAATTATTCAAAAGAAGCGAGTGTTTTAGCACGGCAACAAGAAAGACGCCGAATCACCTTAATCGATCAAATACGACTGGTCGAATTGTGGATTGAGTATTATGCAAAGTTACCTGATGAAAAGAAAAAATCCCTACCCCTGAAACCCATCTATTTTCTTGCTCCAAATGATTAATCTTCGGTTGGGCTTGTAATCGGGTTCAGCCTATCCAACGTGCAACCAGGCCCCTCGAAGACGGGATGGTCTCCAACATGTGGGAGATCGCCGAGGCGTTAAAGCTTGGGTATAGGTTCGGGCGTCGTGCTTTTGCGCGTGTGTGGCTGGGCACAGATCCTTCGCTGCTGCTCAGGGTGACAATGCGGGATGCCGGAGGATTTGATGTCGGCCGGCTACCTCCCTGGAGGAAGGAAGGAGGAAAGGAAGATGGATTCTCCATTCCTTAACGAACCCACTCGCCAGATTCATTTTCCTTTAGCTCATCTCTTCTATCACGACAACTTCCATTCCGGTGAAACTCTCTAACAACGGTCGCATAATGGCGTCATCCTTTGCGCAAAGCGCGACAGACCGGATTGAAGCAGGTTCGTATTGTTTAATGAGCTCAGCAGAAAACAATGTCTGACCCATCAGATACATTCCCAGTCGATTCGCCTTGGCTTGCACCACAATGACGTCCTGCCCCTTTAGGATGACATCCCGCCAGCTTGCTTTTATTTTTGGTCCTTTTGGCAAAATGACGGCGTCTAATCGTCGCGGACCGTTTCCATTCGCTTGCCGGACTGCAGGGAACTCTTCAATTAAGGTGCCGCCGACCTTTTCCCAATACTTCATAATCATCGGAGTTTCCCGCTTGCTCATGAGTTTCTACCTTTTCTAGGACGTCATTGATTTAGAGGTTCTCCCTCTCCAAACAGCATTTCCCATAAAAAGTCGTTATAAAATATTAAATGCCCGGGCACAGCCCAGGCTTTTATTTTTCAGATACCAGGTTAAATTGGCGAAGGCATCCTGCCCTTTTATGGTCAATTGGAAGAGGTCTTCCCACGTCATATGAGAAAAATGTTTCTTATACTTGGGCTTTAATAGGGAGCGCATATTTCGCATAACGGGATGGCTCTCCGGCCTTCCTCTTTTCACATTCATGACATGTTGGTTCCGGAGGTTCACCACATGCCACTCTGCATCACCTTCCAGTTTGGCCATAGAAGCCGCAAAGATAATATTTCGAAATAATTGTTCATAGAACAGGGGTGGCAGGTTTTCAAGGGCGATAATTTGACTGGCGTCGATGATCGTATTGTTGGTGCAATACCTTTGGATAAGCTTTTCTTTTTTCTTTGGTTTATCCCCCTCGCTCTCTTCTGTATCCCCGGCCAACGAGTTTTTACTCCCAAATTTCGCCTCGATACAAATGACCGCCTTCTGAGGGACGATCAACATAATATCCGGCTCCGTCCCGAATCGTTTCACGTCTCCCTCTAAATGACGGCGAACTTCTTCCAAAGGGGTATATTTGCTAAAGGTCCGATCCTTCAGGTCGATCTTTCCTCCCCACAAATAGAGCTCCACTTCTTCCTCAACTTTTCTCCGCAAAAAATGACTGACGAGCCTCTGCAAAGCTTCCCCATTGGCGAGCAACTCCGTAAACACATTGTAGGTAAGGGCGTCTTCGCTATTTTCATAACATAACCGCCCGGACTCCAATTTATTGCCGTTTTTAAGAAAATTTTCAATGTAATAGTCACTGTGGAATAATAAATTTCTCTTGGTAGCCATAATGAGGGCTTTTCGATCCTGCCCGTTGTGATAGACAAACCCATTGCTATGAACTCGAATGCCGTGTTCAGGACAAAAAGGCAGATACCGCATGGTTCCCTTATATTTTAGAAACGGAGCTTTATGGCGGCTCATATCCGTGGAACAGTTTCTCACGGGACACTGCCTGTTCCATAATCGAGTCACCTGTAGATCATTACGAAGGAAGGACATGGTGCAAGTCGATTGGGCCATTGTTTCGTCTCCTATTGACCAAGTTTTTGGAATTGTCTGCAGTTCCATACAACGTATTTAAAGCCAATCACTGGGGAGGGCCTTCGATCCAGAAGAGGAGTCTCTCCTTCTCATTCATCGGTTCAACACTCCATAAAACTGAATAAAAAGGGCTCATCTAAAGCCTCAAAAACCCCCTCCATACTCTCTCACCATCGACTCCAAGCTCATTACTCGCCCAACTTATCGAATTCTCAAAAAAATTGGGAGAGCGGATGAAGATGGATGCCCGATAACGAATTTCCGGGATGACGGAGAGGGGATAGATTGAGGGACAAGAAAAGATGATTTTCCTTTAAAAGATGTCGGGCAAGACAGGGAAGGATGAATTTCTGTCAGCGACCTGCAAGAATACCTGTAGTGGAAGGAAAGGGATTAACTCTTTTTTGGGATAGTTGATTCCCAGATAGAGAAAAAAGTGGAAGATGCCTTGCAGAAAATGCAGAATGAACCAGTGGTCCTTCCTTAAAGCATGCGAAACACTCAACAGCACATGAGTCCCGATGATTATATGCGCCTGGCCATTGCCATGGCGAAGAAGGTCCCCCGGTATCCATTCGGAGCCGTCATCGTTCGACGGACAACCGGAGAGGTTCTCGCGAAAGGGTACAATCGGTCATCTCGTAATCCCACGCTCCACGGCGAAATCGATGTCATCAATCGTTGTGCGGCCAAGCATGCACCGGTGGATTGGACCGCACTTGATTTATACACGACCGCTGAACCCTGCCCCATGTGTCAGAGTGCGATTGAGTGGACCGGCATTGCTACCGTGTACTTTGGGACGTCGATTCCGTTTCTTCAACAACTCGGTTTTCGGCAAATCGATATTCGAGCCGAGGAGGTGGCGCGGCGGACGCCATTTCGGAATACGAAAGTGATTGGGGGGATTCTGGAAGAAGAGTGTAATGCGTTGTTTGAGGAGGCGCAGAGCAATGATATTTAGATGCCGGGGTTTCGTCCCGGCGGCCGAGCCACTTTTGTTTCGGCAAAAGTAGCCAAAACCATTTTGGCCGTGGCATGGCCCTTCGGGTGTCCTCCGCGGTTCACCGACACCGGCGGCGGGCAAACTCGCCTGGCTCAAACAATGCCCGCCTTTTCTCCGGTGCCGGTTGCACTGCTCGGCCATGCCACCAGGCCAGGGGAGCCTAAAGAAAAGTATTGCATCAACTCGCGCTTCTCAAGCAGGGCCAGCCATTTGGTCCGGATGATCGCCTCTAGGGCTGACTAGAAGGCGTCGGACTTCAGAAGACGAACCGTTCAGGACTTCAGAATTTTTCTTGTTACTTGTTAAAAGAGAAAGGCTCCATTCGATATTATCAGAAACGTGGTCATGACAAACTCATTCGCGTCGATTATCATGGTAAAAAAGAGGTCCCATCGGGAACATGTCATGCCATTTTGAAGGCTGCCCGGATCAAACAATAAAGGAACAGGCTATGATTGATTTACCCTATTCTCTTATCATTGAAGCAACCGACGATCCCACATTTTTCGGATTTTATTCTCCGGATCTCGAAGGCTTCTCGGGCACAGGGCATTCCATTGAAGATTGCCTGTATCACGCTCGTTGGGGAATGGATGAGCATATCACCCTCTTACAAACTGAACACTTACCTGTCCCCCCAAACAATCCGCAACCCACCGTCCTCATCAAAAACGCCCAACCCGCGGGCAGTGTATCCTGAAGTCAGTCTCTTAGGCCTCTTTCGCCTGCCCCACGCATTTACGTCACATTCAACCGATTGGCAGAGCTTCAGTTTCATAAAAGATCCATTCAAATGGCGTTGGGTTAACTCTCGTTATCTGGATGAAAGTTTTTTCACATTGAGACGCAGACAAGTCTTTGCGTAAGCCCCCCCGCTCAACTACCCAGCCGAATGTCGATAGCATGGCAGCTCATGCATTGGTAAGGAGGTTTGATATGGCCACGACCACGATTTCACCGAAATTTCAAATTGTGATTCCCAAGGACGTGCGCGAGAAACTTCGCCTCCGCCCTCAGCAGCGTTTGCAGGTCGTAGAAAAGGGGGGCGTCATTACCCTGATACCGGAGGTGCCGTATCAAAACCTGAAGGGAGCACTGAAGGGCATGACCAAGACCGACATTCGCGAAAAACGGGGACGGGCGTGACCTTTATCAAATCGGAATACCACCAGGCAGTCACCACGCGTGTTGGGGGAATAGCGCTCCGGGATTTCTTCCTCATCACGCCTTCTCGTTGCATACTGTTTGATGCCGGGGTTTCGACCCCGGACGACGAGGTCCTTTTGTTTCGGCAAAAGGACCCAAAACCATTGACGCCCCGTCTGGCTTTATTGAAGAGGAGGGACTCGAACTTTTTGAAGAGCGGCCCAACTCGCAAGGCTCAAACAAGGGCCGCCAGATGCGAAGAGCGTCCCTTCTGGGAGCCAGCCGGCAGGCGTCGGGTCAATGGGCCGCTGATTGGCACGCCGCTGCACTTGGCCGACATGAAGGTGGATTCGTTGGTCCTCTGGCTGGGCATAGATTCTTCGCCTGCGGCTCAGAATGACAATCTGGTGGGAAGGGTGACGGCTCTGTGTTACACAAGTTGGGTGCCCCGTGACGACCAGCGGGGATGACGAGTGGAAGGGAGATTGTTCTTGCCTCGAACCATCGCTTCTTAAATAGTTTTTTTCTCTGTATTCGTACGCTATGATGGGCGTACGTCCTCCCCTCCCCCCTTTACCGGTGCGGATTTGATTCAATGAAGGATTTCTGTTCCATCTCGATGCCGTGCTGATTCATGGAGGCGATGGATTTCCTTTCCACCAAAGAGGATTTTCTAGCGGTGATTACCGCCTATCTCCCCCAACCCGATCAGTGGTCGCCCGACTATCGAAGGAGGCGTTAGTTATGGAATGTGTCCATTGCAAAGGCCGGATGGTCCGAGGGACCGCCCCATTCAGTTTGGATCGAAATGGTTATCATGTGTCCTGGGATGCTGTTCCTGCGTGGGTCTGCTCCCAATGCGGCGAGCCCTACTTCGAATCACGTGAAGTTGAACTGATTCAGAAGGCTCTGTCTGGCCTCGACCGTGAAAGCTCGGCGTTGGCTGCGTCCGGCTCCTCTCCATCACCGTCGAAGTGAAAGACCATTGCGCGTGAAACCTCGGTTGGTGACGGCCCATCCACGCGAACAGGAGTCTTGACCATGATTAAAGAACATGACCGTGTAGTTTTAGTTGTTGACGTTCCCTCTGAAGGCCTTGTGGCCGGAGATGTCGGGACGATCGTTCATGTCTATCAGGACAAGCAGGCCTATGAGGTGGAATTTGCTACCCTGGAAGGAAAAACCGCTGCAGTCGTGACATTGGAGGTTCTTCAGGTTCGTCCGGTTGGCAAACGCGAGATCACTCACGCTCGTGAGTTGGCTTCTCGATAACTCAAATCCCCATGCTGCGTCACCCATCTGCCTCTCGGAACGTTGTGTTTCGCTTCTCTCTCTTTTTACAGCCGAACAGTCGCAAGATGGATTTCACAGAAGCCGGCTGGAAAAAGTAGGAGGACCGTATGCGATATGCCTTTGTGATTGAAAAATCGCCCGCAAACTTTGCGGCGTATGTGCCTGATTTACCTGGGTGTGTGGCAACCGGGACAACCCTGGATGAAACGGAAACACTTATACGAGAAGCGATTGCATTCCATCTCGAAGGACTACAGGCCGATGGACAACCCCTCCCACCTCCGAGTTGCCAGGTCGAATACGTGGAGGTTTCAGTCTAACTCCGCTTCCCACTGTGTCTCTTCCATACCGGGGTTTCGACCCCGGACGACGAGCCACTTTTGTTTCGGCAAAAGTGGCCAAAACCATTGACGCCCCGTCTGGCTTTATTGAGGAGGAGGGACGCGAACTCTTTGAAGAGCGGCCCAACTCGCCTGGCTCAAACAAGGTCCGCTAGCGGATAAGAGCGTCCCTCCGGGAGCCAGCCGGCAGGCGTCGGATCAATGTGCCGCTGATTGGCACGCCGCCGCACTTGGCCGACCTGAAGGTGATGGGAAGGATGCGAAGATAGATGCTCAATGACGAATGTCTGGAGGGCCGGAGGGGCGTCGCGTTTGGATGTTTGGAGTTGGGAGGGGCACAGATCCTTCGCTTGGCCTCTGCCCTGAGCGTCGCCGATACACTTCCCGTGTTTCCCTTTTTTATTCTTCTTCCTTATTGGCCGAGATTGATCTCATATCGTGTGCTGCGGCCGCCACCTACCAGAGTGAGTGCGCCTTGTTCCACCAGGCTCTGTAAATCCCGTGTGGCTGTCGCTTTGGAGGTGTGGGCGATGGCCATATATTTTTTGGCATTCATCCCGCCTGCGAACCCGCTTGGTCCTTCTTCCAGGATCCGCTGCACCACCTGCATCTGTCGTGAATTGAGTTGATCTTTGAGGCGATCGAAAAATTTCGTTTTTCGCAAGGTGAATTCAATCTGCTCTTCTGCCTGATGTTGCGCAGCCAGTGCCATGTTTACAAACCAGCTGATCCAGGGTGTGATGTGGTTGGATTGTTGGGCATTCTGCAAGGCTTCATAATAGTGTGCGCGGTTCGCCTCAATGGCACGAGAGAGGCTGAGCAGAGCCGGCCGCCCGAGACCTTGCGATAACGCTTTTTCCGACAGGGCGCGCCCGATGCGGCCGTTTCCGTCCTCAAATGGGTGGATGGATTCAAAATATATATGGGCGATGGCGGAGCGGATCAGGGGTTTTTTGATGTCCTTGGTGCCCTGTGGGCCGGTTTCATTAAACCAGGTGATGAACCGTGACATTTCTTGGGAAACCCGGGTTGAGGGCGGGGCTTCAAAATGAATGCGGGGTTTGCCGATCGGGCCGGATACCACCTGCATGGGTTCCGTATGGCTTCGCCATTTCCCGACGGTGATGCCACGACTCCCCTGCATGATCATGCGGTGCCAGGAACACAGGGTGTCTTTGGTCAGAGCCCCGGCATACCTGTTGCGTACATCCGTCATAAGCGCGGCGGCACCTTGCGCCCGTTGATCCCGCACCTGTTCGCCGGGCTGTCCCAGTCCCAGATTTTTCCGAATGGAGGAGAGGACATCCTGACGACTCAAATATTCGCCTTCAATTTCTGAGGTCTTGAGCGCTTCCACGACCATCATCTCGATGATGGCTTCCGTCTGCGTTTCTTCCGGTAATCCGCTCAATAGGCCGCTGGCTCTTCCTGTTTTTTCGGCAAATGCCAGTAAGGCGTCCTCAACGATGGTGAGATCGTATTGGAAGTCCGGCCAGTCCGGTTGTTGCCAGTTATAGGTCATGAGCCGATTGTACCATATATTCGGCTCAATAAAGTTGAATAAAGTGAGCTGAATAGGTCTTTTATTCGGCTCAGCCCGTGCCGGGACATTTTTCAGTGCATGCCGGGGTTTCGACCCCGGACGACGAGCCACTTTTGTTTCGGCAAAAGGGACCAAAACCATTGACGCCCCGTCTGGCCTTCTGGAAGAGGAGGGACGCGAACTCTTTGAAGAGCGGCCCAACTCGCCGGGCTCAGACAAGGGCCGCTAGATGCGAAGAGCGCCCCTCCTGGGAGCCAGCCGGCAGGCGTCGAAAAAAAAGATGCTGTGTAGGATGACAACGTGGAGAGAAAGGTTTGCCAACAATATGCCGAGATGTTGGAGCGAGAAAAGGGAGAGACTCGATTGCGTGTGTTCGGAATGACGCTTCAAGATTGCTGATCAGGCGGAGGCGGGCTGTTTATCTTCTATTTTGTGAGACCGTCTGTCGGGTGGTGCGGCTCCTGCCCTGTGGTTTCCTCCGGTGTTTGTTGCCACGTAGTATTTTGTTGTTGACCCATTCCTGTAACGCTATCCATACGGTATCCTCCCCGCTGCCGACTCGGCTTGCCTCTTGCGCACATGTGAGAATTTCCTGATACGACCGCACGAGGAACTGGACCTGATCCTGTCTGACCGTCCGGGTGAATACGCTCCATTCCGGGGCCTTGACCTTTTGGGCCATGGGCAGATCGGCGCTGTCCGCATAGACGATGACCACCGCCGGTTGCTTATTTTTCTGCCGCGCCAGTTTATAGGCCACGACGAGAGTGCGCATCCATTGGTAGGCCGGTCCGGCGAATGGACAGGGGTGGTAATCGGTTTGGGCATCAAGGTGAAAGACTTTCGGAATGATGTCCCAATACTGAATGTCTTTTTCGCTTAAGGCGCAACGACTGGTCAGATCGATGACTCGCTTAGCTTGCTGCGCATAGTTTCCGTTGCACGGAGCGGAGCCATTGCGCCGCACCGTTTGCGAGCACACCCCTCCATCCTGCTCCGTAAATTTACATTCAAACATGATCACGGAATGGGGATTTTCCGCATAGACATCCACTTGGGTCGGACAAGGTTCATTGAGCAATGATGGGCGCGCACGCCATTCCAAGGTGATCTCCCAGGGACCGCCGGTCGGCACCCCCAGATTGGTTGCCAGAGCATCGAGAATCGCCTCGCAATCAGCGGAGGTTTTGATGGTGCCGAAGACATCGATCGCGAGCGCTTGGGATGAATGCGTGACATGGGTATCGATGGCTCCTCCCCGGCCTGTGTGCCACGGAAAGGTGTCCCAGGGATCACAGGCTTGATGCGCAGGGGGAAAGATATTGCGTTCGAGGCGTGTTCTGGTGGCGTGGTCCATAGGTGTTGGCTCTCAGTCTAAGCGTGGGAATTGAGTATGTGGTGTTTGTTGTCTTTATCGGTGCATGGGGGACGAAGCTGAATGATGTGGGGAGAATTGGAGTTGGGGGGGAGAGGTTAGGAGAAGAGGAATGACATGGACTGACTGCGGAAAAATGGATGCCTATTCAACCTTGGCTGAGGTGATAGGACAGTTTTTATAATTGCCGGGGTTCGGCCCGGCAGCCGAGCCACTTTGGTTTCGGTCAAAGTGGCCAAACCCATTGACGCCCCGTCTGGTCTCATTGAAGAGGAGGGACGCTAATCCGGAGAAGAGCGGCCAACTCGCAAGGCCTGTCCTGAGGTTTCTCGAAGGGCTCAAACAAGGTCCGCCAACTGATAAAGAGCGTCCCTCCTTAGGACCAGCCGGCAGGCGTCGGATTAACGGTGTGACTGGTGTTTAGCGCGATGTCCCAGTGAGCCGACCTGCAGGTGGCTTGGATGACAAAGAAAAGCAACAAAACAAAACGGTGAAGGATAACAGAGGGACTTGTGATGCTCGTCCCCCAGGAAATGACGCGCAAGGGAGCGATTGCTCATTAACAACTTTCGTCCACAGCTTCTAGGCTATCTGGTATTTTTAAGGGGTTTTTTCTTCCGGATCTTCACTGAATTCACCAAGACGAACCTGGCGAAAATGCCCGGGACTCGCGACCGTGAAAAAGCCTTGTAGCTTCGGCTGAGATGAAAAGAAGATCTGCAAAAACGACATCTGCTCAATAGGGGATTGTCCGCCCAGACGAAACAAGACAATGCCGGGAGCAGACTGTTGCCGACAACGAAACACCAGTTCGCCAAAATCACGATCGAAAGTCAGCAACACACGAGATTGAGTTACGGCTTCGCGCAACACCTCCTCATCAGAAGCCGCTATCAGTGACTCCGCTACATACAGGACATCATGGCCGTGCGTTCGAAGTAATTGGACGATTAAGGCAGGAAAATTTTCGTCGGCAAGATACCGTTCACTCATGCGGACGTTCCGGTCGGCGGCAGCAAATAGAACCGTTCCTCCCGGAAGATTTCCGCAGCATACGCCAGCACAGCACGAATGCGATCCTCAGTCAGGTTGGGGTAATTGTCACATAACGCAGTTTGGTCCCATCCTGCCGCCAGCAAATCAAGCACGAACTCTACAGACAGACGAGTTCCCTTGAGAGCTGGTTTTCCACCCAAAATTGCTGGATCGGACACGATGTAGTCTCGCCAATTAATGGCGGGCATGATGCTTCTCCTTAACCTAATCTTTCGGCAATAGGATGCGTGAGATTAAAAGTATAGCCAAGACCCTATGAGAAGTCACCAATCCAATTCCTTCCACCCCAGGCTCCCGCCTTTAATTGTAGCCATGAATCCGGGTTGCAAGATTGAAGGTGAAGAGAGAGTGTGTTATTTCCGGGGTTTCGGCCCCGGCGTCGAATGTCTGATCAACAATGTCAGCATGGTGGGAAATTTTTTGGATGTCGGGGTTCGGCCCGGCAGCCGAGGTCCTTTTGTTTCGGCAAAAGGACCCAAAACCATTGACGCCCCGTCTGGCCTCAGTGAAGAGGAGGGTCGCTAACTTTTTGAAGAGCGGCCCAACTCGCAAGGCCTGTCCTGAGGTTTCTCGAAGGGCTCACACAAGGGCCGCCGGATGCGAGGAGCGGCCCTCCTGGGAGCCAGCCGGCAGGCGTCGAACGATAACGAACCTTTCAGGGAATTCTATGAAAAAGGGTTTTCCGCGAACCCACAAACCAATAGCACCTCTTCCTATCCCACACAGTGGCAAGGGCAGCGTCAAAAGATCTTTCCCTGTTTTCATGATTTATTCCTGGATGAGCATGAATCAGTATGCGCAATCAACAGTATTCAGAGGCTCAGATCAGTCTCTGCGGTATTGCACTCATGTAATTCTGCTGGCATACTCCAGGTCTTCCGTTGCCATTCACTCATCTCAATCAGGAGGTTGTACACACGACAGATCATTCGAAAAACAAAAAAAGGATACGAATACCTCATCACCATTGACCTAACCTTTGTCACCCTCTGTTGACTCAAATTGAAGAGTCGACAAAAAATTTCAAAAGTCTGTGCTCATGTCAACCTCAAAGGAATTTCAGGAGGGAATTTCTATGCCGATCCCACGAAAGACGATTAAGATCGACCTGACTCGGGCTACGCCTACGGAACTCACCCCGGATGTACTTCAAAAACAACTGAACAACATCGGTCTCACGTGCAAGTATACCGATAAAAAAATGCTGTCGAAATTCATTTCCGAGGTTGAAGCCACCATTCCGGACGGACTTATCCAAACCTACCAAATTCTCAAACCCGCTGAAAAAGGGGAAAACCGTCTCAAAGGGCTGGTGGGTGAATGGGCCGAATCATCGGTCGGAAACTGGGAACCGGACAGCACAGCGTTAGGCTATGCGGCCGACTTGGAATATTTAATTTATCCCCAACACTTCGATTGGCTTCGCGCCAACCGACCCAGCTTTACCGGAACCGCCGATCATGAGAAATTTGTAAAACGCTACGACTCCGTGGATTCGATCAAGGATGCTTTTACCAGTCTGGCGCTAACCGCTTCATCAGCACTCATCAAGGGGCTGAACAAAGACTCCATTAAATCGGTATTTTCCAACGCAATCAGTCCCCTGAACGATGCCAGTGCGAAGGATTACAACAAGAAAGACAGTCGCGTCGTGTTTCTTGTCGAGAACTATGATCCGGTCAAAAAGGAGGCGGATGCCATCGGGGTGCTTGCCGTGGATTGGCACTTGATTATCAAGGACTTCAAGGAAAAAAAAGAGGCCATGAAGCACGATACCACGTTGACGGTTGATGCACGGGCCGTTCTTTACAGCGACCTCAATGTCATGAATGCAGATCTCGCGGCCGCGAAGGCACATTTCAAGGGTTATGCCTTTGGAGGCAAAGGCGGTCTACTTGACGGCATTCCCGTGAAAGATACCACGGTGGAAATTTATGACCAACGCCCCCCGGCCGATGCCGACACGTTCCGTAAAAGCCTGCCGTTGCTGGCCGATTCACAAAAAGCGCAGGTTCTGGTTCTCTTTTCTCCGGATTTGCAAAATATTGGAAGCATAGACAATACCCACTCCAAGGCCACGTCATCCTACGCGAAAAGCGTCACGACCGGTTTTATCTTTTCCAGCACCCAGAAGATCGACATCGGTGCAACATTTGAGGCGGGTGTTGTGCTGGTAAAGGGAAAATTCACCGTGGGATTTTCTATCTCGTTTACCGAACAATATTCCACGGCCACAACCGAGACGATCAATTTTTCGGTCCCGCCCGGCGAGAAGGCCTTTACCTATCAAGGCACCTTGCGAAGCCAGATCCTTGAATACGATCCTGCCACGGATCTGTATCATTTCAAGGCGGAGTCGCGCTTTCTGACCCCGATCATGGCGACAACTGAGGAGCCCATCGCCAGCGGAGCCAAAGCCCAGATCGTGCGCTAGCAGGGTATTGAAAAAGTCCGCCAGCGGCCTTTTTCAATACTCCCGGCAGATAAACCTGGCATACACGTTAGGCGCACAGGCCCACCTTTTGAGGTGGGCCTGTGACCGCAAGGAAAGCGTGGATCGTCTATTGCGTTTGGGATTGGCCTCGTTTCTGTTCTTCACCTCATTTAGGAATTGACCGGGGCCTCATCCGAGGTGGCAATATCTTCGGCACCCTCATTTTTGAAGATTGTTCTGGCGCGGTCCGTCGTATCGGTATTTTCTGAATGTACCGAAATCAGGATTTTGCCTTCTTTAATCTTTCCTTCATAGAGCTTGGCTTCATACTCCGGGATGCCCATGCCGACCAGTCCGCCGGTCAGGCCTCCCACCGTCGCTCCAACGGCCGCACCGCCCAGCGCGGCCATAATCGGGCCGGCAGCCACAAACGGACCAATGCCGGGGAGCGCCAATGCCCCAATGCCCACCAGCCACCCAAGGGCTCCACCCAACACCCCACCCGCTCCGGCTCCGGTGACGGCTCCCTCCGGAGCTTTCGTGTGCTTTTCATGCGCTAAAGCTTTGGCCCCATGGGTGTCCGGAAAGAGCACCGAGATATCGTTACTGGAGAAGCCCGCTATCTTGAGATTGTCGACGATTTGCTCGGCTTGCAAAAAAGTTGTCGCAATACAAAAAACAGCTTTAGCCATCTGATGCTCCTTTTCCGGGGGATAACGAGGGTAGTTATTCTTTTACAACTTCTAGCAGGTTGATGACATTGTTCAGGCCGACAACTAACGTGGCCATATTCAAAATCCGCCTTCGCTCATCATGCGTCTCCACCGGTCCCCGTAACGTGGCTTTTCCATTCAAGGTCACGATCTTAATATTGTGGGCGTTCATGGATAAGGTCTTATCGGCCATTATTGACTGCCGAATACGCCGGGTCAGCTCCACATCCTCATCGCTCCCCTTGGACTGGTCGAAGGGAGTCAGCGTGGTGCCCTCACTGTCCCGAAGGTTTTGTTGGGAATTTTCAACTTCGGCGGACGCGATTTCGAAAGCGGCCGGGAGTGTTTGCCCGGAAACGGAGGGGATCTCCAAAAATTCTGCTAGAGCCAGACAGCCCAGCACTATCAGACAACCTGTTACGTACTTCACAATCATCCCGTCATGAGGTGCTGAGAGTGGACATCAAAGGTCGGTCAACCGGGACCAATCACGTTGATGGACATATTCCTCTTTCCCACTCCCACAGAGGGCCTAGATTACCCGACCTCTTCCAAAATGTCACCTGGTAGCGGCAGGAAAATACCCGGTCGTAGAAGCACGAAAGATGATCCATGGTGGAAGACAATCCCGACAATGAATGCTCTTTCAGGATGGAAAGTTTCAGGAGTCCATATGCCCTCGGAAATTAGTATTTTTCTGCCATCCCTATATCGTTGCGGTCGCCTATATGGGTCTGTTGAAAAAAGCCGCCAGCGGCGTTCTCGCCATTTTCCCGTGCTCACGTACTCAGCGTACGCTTCGCGCGTAAAAACGGCTGGGGCCTTTCCTTCGAGGGGCCTCAGGACAGGACTGGACGGACCATTCGGGAAGACTCAGGGCATGCTTTTTTGAACCGACCCGGAGCCTTTGATGAGGAATCTAATCCTGGGCAAATTTGCCCTTGAACATCCTTATTATTCAACACTCCCTATATCTGTGTTTCTATCCACTGTGACCTGTAGAGCGGAATGGTTTCTAGCGCGGTTGGCCATTCATCGCGACGTCCTTGTAGGAGTCGATGAGTCCGGCTTTTTTGGGCGGCTCACTGTGGTCATCACGCACATTGAAGATTTTCCATTCCTCGATTGTTATACTTCCAGCCATGCGACACCAGATCATCCCGGCAATCCTCAGCCATGTGCCTTTGGTCAGCCCTATCCTGGTCCTTCTGCCGTTCTTCATTGCGCTCTGCCTCATCGTGCCGCCGGTATCTGCTCAATCGATACAGACGGAGGCGGATCAGGGGGTATGGCAGACGGCCAAGCCTGCGCCCACGATGCGGACTGAGGTGGCCGCCGCGACCTTGGACGGCAAAATTTACGTCGTGGGCGGGTTTGAGCAACCCGCCTTCGGCAATATCCTTAATCTCGGAATTACGCCATCCCTCCAGGAATATGACCCGGCCACCGACCGATGGACATCCAAAGCGCCAATGCCGGTGGGCCTGCACCATGTGGGTCTCGGAGTGGCAGACGGCAAACTGTTTGTCATTGGGGGCTACCGGCAATCGGGACTCAGCATCTGGCATCCCGTTGCCACGGTGTATACCTACAATCCAGCCACGGACATCTGGGCCGAGCGCGCACCGATGCCGACCCCTCGCGGGGCCTTGTCGGTGGCACAGTACGACGGGAAGCTCTATGCCATCGGCGGCTACGACCGGAAGGCCAATAGCGCGGCCGTCGAGGCCTTCGATCCGGAGCGCAATGCCTGGACGGTCCGAGCGCCGCTGCCGACCCCTCGCGATCACCTTGCGGCCGCAACCGTGTCGGGGAACATTTACGCAATCGGAGGACGCCTGAACGGCGACTATCGACAGAATCTCGCTGTCACGGAAGTCTACGACCCCGTCACCGACCGCTGGTCGCGGGTTGCAGATCTTCCGACTGCCCGCAGTGGTATCACCGCGTCCAGTGTGGGCAATCGAATATATGTGTTCGGCGGCGAACAGGAAGAAGGAACATTTCGTGAAAACGAGGCCTATGATCCGGCGCGTGATGCCTGGCAGACCATGGCCCCCATGCCGACGGGACGCCACGGCCTCGGGTCAGCGGTCGTGAATGACCGCATGTACGTCATCAGTGGCGGGCCGACTCCGGGAGGCTCTTTTAGTGATGTGAACGAGGTGTTTACTCCGCCGGAATCCGTCACCTCTACGCTCCCCAGGCCATGAGGCGCGTCCCAAACTGCCGGGGGCTGGCCGTCATGAAATTCGAGATGACATTTTTTCCCAGCGCATCATATAATTTGCCCATAAAAAGCGAAGTGCCTCTGTTTAACGGATTGTGAAGAAGGGTTTGAAAGGAGAACGTATGGAGTGGAGAGCCAGTCATATTCTCGTGAAGGAAAAGGGATTGGCCGAGGACCTGAGGAAACGTCTGAAAACCGGAGCCAAGTTTGCCGATCTGGCGAAGGAGTTTTCAACCTGTCCCAGCGGTTCCAAAAGTGGTGATCTGGGGTGGTTTGGTCCCGGCAAAATGGTGAAAGCCTTTGAAGATGCGGTCAAACGCCTGGGACATGGCAGTCTGAGTCCGGTCGTCAAAACCCAATTCGGGTACCACATCATCAAAAAAACCGGCCAGAAGGAATAACCTTCCTGACTGAGACCTTTTCTGCGATCCTCAACGATTGGTTCGCACAGATGTCCTGGAAGTTTTTCTGCCGTGCATGTTCGAGGATCATACGGAAATTATGGCTCGAGCCCTTCGACGTTACTCTCAGACAAGCTCTAGAAGGCTCCGTGCCTTTGCTTGTCATCGTGAGAAAAACGAAGGATCTGAGCCCAACCCAACCAGGCCATGGCTCAGCCGGATGCTTCGCGCGCCTGCCCTGAGCGGAGTCGAAGAGGCTCAGCATGACAATTCCGTTGAGGGTGTCTCCCTTCTGAATTTCTTACCATCCTCAAACGTGTATGGACCTCATCAGGATTCATTAATTCAGAATGACGTCCGCTGTGGGGGTTAGAACCCGCTAATTTGTATGATCCCATTTTCGAGGATCATCACAGCAAGGAGGCGAGATGAAGCAGAGGCTTTGTGCAACGAGGCGTGCTATATCGGCACACTGCGCAGGAGTTTAAATGGTCGCCATGCCGCAGAAAGCACATCGAACAAAACCATCCGGCCGCCGTGCACGGGGAAAAATGTTCACGACAAACAGACGATTAAATTCGACAAGGCCGATCATGTTATCCAGTCCATTCAGGTCTGTACCACCGACAAGAAAAAGAAAGACGACAAGATTAAGGGGGCGGAGATCTGGGCCGTGCGTGTGGGCCCGGATGGAACTCTCTTTGACGCCAACCTCAGTGACAAGTTCAGGCGTCCAAACTGTGAACGCCGGCGCGAGAAGGTATCCTGCCCGAGCAACCAAATTGCCATTGGCATCGAGGCCTCCTGGGGCGATGGCGATTTTGACGGCCTGCGGCTTCGTTGTAAAGCCGTCGGACCGAAGGAGTGAGCAGCGGGGATGCGTCGGTCAAGTGTGCCCCCTGCCTTGGTCGATAACGGTTTGACGTGTCTGCGAATCTGTTCGACGATGACATCCCAAACACACACTTCTTCAATGTGTACATACCGGATAGGTTCCCCCGGAGAATTGTGGAATGATCACCAACGTTCTTCCTATGAAAATGACGAGAATCCATTCCTTCAACGAATGACAGGACCACGTGTCTGATTGCGAGTGTGGAATAATAAAGATTTTCAAGGGCAAATGTGCCCAGGATTAGATGACTCATCAAAGGCTCCGGGTCGGTTCAAAAAAGTCGGCCCAGCAAGGCCGCAGCCATTTTTACGCGCGGAGCGTACGCTGAGTACGTGAGCACGGAAAAATGGCGAGAACGCCGCTGGCGGCTTTTTTCAACAGACCCTGATTGGATACAGAGTCGTATCTGATTGGATACGCAATCGACCACTCAACACCTATACCGTTTTCCATCGGCGTTCCTTTTGTTTTATTCTTTTTCTATCATTCCGCGGGTTTATCATTCTTTCTCTCAGTGGCGAGAGAGTCATTCGCTGCGCTCGCATGAATCTTGAGTTTCCTGTAGGTGAGGAACAGCAGAGGAACAGCACCGTATCCGGCAGTATGGATCAATGAACACCTTGAATTGTTTACCCGAATATATTTCCTCCCCGATCAGCAATGAGATGAATAAGAAAAGCCTCATCCGGCAGTTATCTGGTTCCAGGGAACATTTGCGAGTGACACATGGCCTCTGACAAAAGCGACGATTTTAAAATTCCTGTGACGGGGTTATTAATTCTGCTCACCGTGCTGGGTGGAATTTTGTTTTACCAACAACCCTTTAAAAGTGATCGGCCCGTTCATGAACAACAAAGCCAGGCGCTGATCGTTGGTGACAAGCGAGTACAAAGCCGTCTGTGGCAGGACCCTTTCGCATCGGTGAAGGCCCATAAACAGGCCGAACCCAAAGCCAATCAGGCTCAGACTGTGGCTCAGTCACCTCAGGGGTCTCTCAATGCTTCAGGGACCAGGGACCACCATAATTTACGCATGCAGTTACAGGAGATCACGAGGGCTATAGGGGAACACACCCCCGCATTCAAAGCCCTGATTGTCGTCACAGAAGGCACTCCCTTTGCTTCCGGAACCGAATACCGGTTACGCCATCGCTATGCGGTGGTGTCCGCTCTTGGAGAGGCGGGGTATATCCCCGAGGAAGGGGAATTTTTCAGATATTTTTCGTGGAACCGCACAAAGCTTCAGGGAAAAGACACCTGCTGGGATGAAAGTTGCCCCGGCCTTGATGTGCCTCTCGAATGGTTTAAACCGGACAACACCGGAAAAGACCACGTGCTGGTCTTCTGGGTCAAGGATCAAGACCTTGAGAAAAATCCATTGGCGTCCCTGGAAGACCTCGTGGCCTTTGTGAACGATTCGGTACCCGACTCTCCACAGGAACGAAGTCGTCTCGATTCCGTTGATGCCACGATGTCGTTTACGGCGTTAGGCCCGTTTCATTCCGGAACCTTACGCGCCATGATCAGTGAAGTTCTGGGAAGACATCGAATGGCCTCTTCCTCAAATACATCCACAGAGGATTCAACAGCTATTCAGTATCTTTCCTATTCGGCCACTGCCTCTGAGGCGGTCCTGTTTGAAGGCCTGAATATTGATAAGGAACAGTGTTCCAGCGAAGCTGCGTGCTGGAAGTATATGAAGTCCCTGGGTTTTGATGTGCATCGTGTCATCGGTACGGACGAAGAACTGGCCAGGGAACTGGCAGAGGAATTACAGAAACGAAACGTAGATTTTACCGACGAACCGGATCACATTGCCTTGATCGGGGAATGGGATACGCTCTACGGGCGGAAACTGCCACTGACCTTTCTTGAAGTGACTCATCGTACTCGGGATCTTGATCTGGTTACCAAGATCAGGAATTTGGGGGACGTCGACTGGCCTGATTGGGCCCATCGCTTTAGCTACCTTCGTGGCATTGACGGTGAGCTTCCTCAGAGTACGAATGCCTCCGGAGGAAAATCCGAGGGTGACGGAACCCTTTCCCAGAACCTTTTTAAAATTAATAAGGGACTTGAACGACCGGAAGGTCCCGCCCAATTGGATTATTTGAGACGGTTAGCCTTGCAAATACAAGCTGAGGATCGCAGGATTCGAGAAGAGTGTCTGGACCGTGTGGGAGAAGGATCATGGCCAACCTGTCCCGGCTTTAAGGCCATAGGTATTTTGGCTGGAGATGTCTACGATAAACTGGTTCTTCTCCAGGCCTTGCGCATGGAATTTCCCGGAGTCCTTTTCTTTACCACCGATCTTGATGCCCGCCTCTTACATCCGAACCAATACCAATGGACTCGAAATCTTCTCATTGCCTCCCATTTCGGCCTTCGTCTTGATGACAAGGTGCAAGGGTCGATTCCCCCGTTTCGAGATGCCTATCAAACCTCGTTGTTCTTGTCCACGTTGCTGGCCATTGACCCTGAAACCGTGTGTCACACGGCTTCCGGATTGTTTGTTCAAGGGGTATGCGACAACTCACCAGACCAACCCTCCCTTCATCGAGTGCCAAGAGTTTTCGAGGTCGGACTCACGGGTGCGTACGACCTGAGTGACGGCACCCGCTCCATCCATGTTTCACGGCCGGACCTTGAACATGGAGAGCCGGCGCCTCCCATAGGTTTACGGACATTCTTTCTGCTGGGATGTATTCTTTTGAGTAGTTGGCTGATTTATGCGGCCATGAGCCGGAAAGCGGTGTTTCTTGCCGGAGCGGCGGCCAAGTCTCCCATGTTCTGGGCCTTCTTGTTTGCGGTCGTCGGTAGCTATTCCTGGCTGTATGTGTCCATCACCAACCAACTCGAGCATGGAGAACCGTTTGTCTGGCTGGAAGGTATCAGTGTCTGGCCAACGGAAATACTCCGGTTGGGGGCGTTCTTTTTGAGTTTGTGCTTTCTTTGCCGGGGATACAGAATCCTGCAGGCCAAATTCCGTCAACTTGAAGCAGAATTCGACCTCTCTCCAGGAGAATGTTCCGGATGCTTCGAATGGAAAAAGTGGATGGAATTTGGTCCTGATTTTTCAAGGGGCAGCGCACCCCCCAAACATACGATGCGTGAAACATGGCGCATCTATACGTCATTAATGGGTCTACGGTGCGCAGGGTCCCGTGTTGTCGTCCAGACGGTTGTCTACTTGATTCTTTTTGCCTTCCCGATCTTTTTGCTCATCGGATTTCCCACCACCCCCTGCCGGGGTGAGACGTGCTTCAATTGGGATAAGGCGATTCTTATTCTGAGCGTGGTCACCATGTGGCTCCTGGTGTTTTTTGTGGTGTATGTCACACGGCTTTGTGCCAGGATGGTGAAGTGGGTGTTACAACCAGGCGTTGAATGGCCACCACGGAATAGGGCACGCGAACCCTGGTTCCATAGTTCAATGAAGGATGCGCTGGACAACATTCAACACGGTCTGTGGTTTTGTGGTCAGCTCACAGAAGTGGTTGGGACCCTCATCTATTATCCCTTTATCATTGTCTTGGTCATGATTGTGTCACGTACCTCATTTTTTGATGACTGGGATCTGCCGATCAGTCTTCTTATCGTGATAGGAAGCAACATCGGACTGGCCATTTTTTCAGCCTTCCATTTCCGGCAAACGGCTGAAAACGCCCGGGGACGCGTTCTCAATGACCTGACGTCCATGTTGAGCACGAGTTCAAGCTCTACACGAAAAGCTCAAATACAAAAGGCCATCAGCGATGTGCAGAACTTTAGGAAAGGGGCGTTTTGCCCGTTTGCCGAACAACCCATTTTGAAGGCCTTTGCTATTCCTTCCGGTGGCTATTTCCTCATGCTGTTCATTGAATATCTTGGCAGGTGATTGGACGGGAATCCGTCGAGGAGGGCAATCCAACGGGGAGCACCACGATCATTCTCCCCGTTGGATTGATGGAGTGGCGTTAGGCCTCTACATTTTCCCGGGCGGTGAGGACGAATTTGCCGTCCACCAGATCGCCCACAATGCGTTGGCCATCCACCGCTTTGCCCTGGATGATCAACCGGGAGAGCGGTGTTTCGATTTCCTGTTGAAGCAGGCGTTTCAAAGGACGAGCGCCATAGACCTGATCATAGCCTCGCGCAGCCAGATCGGCGACGGCCGCCGGGGAGAGCTCCAGGGACATCCGCCGGTCCGCCAATCTGACCCTGAGCCGTTCCAATTGAATTTCGACGATTTGCGCCAGTTCCTCCCGTTTTAAGGGATGGAAGACCACAATTTCATCGACTCGGTTTAAGAATTCCGGACGGAAATGCTGTTGGATTTCTTTGAGCACTAAGGCGCGAATGGCTTCATAATCCATATTCCGTTGCTGGGCTTCCAAAATATCCTGACTGCCCAGATTCGAGGTCATGATGAGCACGGTATTTTTGAAGTCCACCGTTCGGCCCTGTGAGTCGGTCAACCGCCCGTCATCTAAGACTTGAAGGAGAACGTTAAAAACATCATGATGCGCCTTTTCGATTTCATCGAAGAGGATGACCGAGAAGGGTCTGCGCCTCACCGCTTCGGTTAACTGTCCGCCTTCTTCATAGCCCACATACCCTGGAGGGGCGCCGATCAATCGGGCCACGGTATGCTTTTCCATGTACTCCGACATATCGATACGCACCATGTTGGCTTCGTTATCGAAGAGAGTATGCGCCAGGGCCCGTGCCAACTCGGTTTTTCCGACACCGGTCGGTCCCAGGAAGAGGAACGACCCGATGGGGCGATTGGGATCTTTAATGCCGGACCGGGCACGCAACACGGCTTCGGCCACTGCTTTGACGGCTTCATCCTGACCGATCACGCGTTTGTGTAACCATTCATCGAGGTGCAGCAGTTTTTCCACTTCGCCCTGGAGTAACCGGCTCACGGGAATGCCTGTCCACCGGCTGACGACCTCGGCAATGTCATCCTCATCGACCTCTTCTTTGAGCAGACGGCTGGTGCCTTGCTGGTTGGCCAGCCGTTCTTCCTCCTCTTTCATGGATTTTTCCAGTTTGGGCAAGGTGCCATAGCGCAATTCCGCCACGCGATTCAGGTCATACTGCCGCTCGGCCTGTTCGATTTGCTGTTTGACGCCTTCGATCTCCTGCCGGATCGTTTGTAATTTGCCGACCGACGATTTCTCCGCATCCCATTGGGTTTTCAAGTCATTCAACCCTGCCTGTTTGGCTTTCAACTCTTCCTCAATATGGGTTAACCGGGTGCGGCTGGCGGCATCGGTTTCTTTCTTTAAGGCTTCCCGTTCGATTTCCAACTGCAGGACTTTTCGGGAGATCTCATCCATTTCGGCGGGCATGCTGTCGATTTCGGTTCGCAATCGCGCGCTGGCTTCGTCGATGAGGTCAATCGCTTTATCGGGCAGAAACCGGTCACCGATATAGCGATTGGACAGACGTGAGGCTGCCACTAATGCCGAGTCTTTGATACGCACGCCATGATGGACTTCATACCGCTCCTTTAATCCACGCAGAATGGAAATGGTATCTTCCACCGACGGCTGATCGACCACCACCGGTTGGAACCGCCGCTCCAAGGCCGCATCTTTTTCAATATGTTTCCGGTATTCATCCAGCGTGGTGGCACCGATCAGATGGAGTTCCCCTCTGGCCAACATCGGCTTCAGCAGGTTGGCGGCATCCATGGATCCCTCCGCTGCTCCGGCCCCCACGACCGTGTGCAATTCATCGATAAACAGGAGGATCTGTCCCTGGGAGGATTGAATTTCTTTTAAGACAGCTTTTAATCGCTCTTCAAATTCCCCGCGAAATTTGGCACCCGCCACCAGGGCACCCATATCAAGCACGATCAAGCGTTTATTTTTCAGTCCCTCCGGCACATCCCCTTTGATGATTCGTTGTGCCAGACCTTCGACAATGGCCGTTTTTCCTACACCCGGTTCTCCGATCAGGACCGGGTTGTTCTTGGTGCGGCGGGACAGGATCTGCACCACACGACGAATTTCTTCGTCACGGCCGATCACCGGATCCAATTTTCCCTGGCTGGCCAAACGGGTCAAATCCCGACCATATTTTTCTAATGCCTGATACGTGCCCTCGGGATCCTGGCTGGTCACGCGTTGATTGCCCCGCACTTCCTGAAGGCCGGCGAGGACCTTATCCCGCTTGAGTCCCATGGAAGTAAACACGCCCCCTTCGGCCACCATAGCCAGGATGACATGCTCGACACTCAAGAATTCGTCCCGAAGTTCCTTCATTTCCGCTTCCGCCTGATTGAGCACCTTTGCCAGACGCGGAGAGAGATGCACCTGACCCGGAGGCGCCCCACTCCCCTGAACCTGGGGCACCTTCTGCAATGCTTGTTCTGCGGAATTTTTGACCGCGGTCGGAGAGACTCCCGTATGCTCTAAAATCGGGTGAGCCAATCCCCCGGATTGCTCCAGCAACGCCAGCAGGAGATGTTCTACATCAATCCCTTGATGGCTTCGTCGCATCGCGATCCCTGAGGCAGCCTGCAAGGCTTCCTGTAATTTGATCGTCATTCGGTTAAGGTCCATTGGCTTCCCCCTCAATCAAAATGTATACGTCCGGAATTTGTCTCGCACTATAAAGATAATAATCCCCAGCGGGAATTCAACCCCTTAGAGCGATTCACACTCGACATTCGTCTCCTTCCCTGTCACGCGACTGTCAAACGGAAGGCGAAAAAAAAGTATATATTGAGAAAAAAAGCGTCGAACAGCTAGGATGACGACGAACACAGGATGCGTTCGTATAACTGATGCACGGTGGTAGTATGCCGGCGATAGTCGTTCAGGAACGTTTCCGTGGCCTGCCCCACGGTTCCCCGTTTGAGGTAACCCATTCTGACGGCACATTTGGCCATCTCGCCCGTCTTACTCGGGAGCAGATGCGTTTGAAATTCATGGACCATTTGAAGTTTGTGCTCGAGGTTTCTCAAAAACACATACGACTTTTTTAGAAGGCGCGCTTCCTGTGCCGTCAGTTTCTCAATGTGTCTCAACTTCACCAACGCTTTAAGTGTTTGCCGGTCACGGATTGTAGGATACGCCTGTCCCCAACGCAGTTGAAGGGCTTGCACAATAAATTCGATTTCCCGAATCCCTCCAATGCCCAGTTTGACATGCCGGTCGACTTCCCCTCGTCGAATCATCTTGGCCAGAATTTGCGACCGGAGTGAATGAATAGCCGGAAAGACCTGACCTTCGTCTTCTTCATTCCCATACACAAAGTTTGTCAGCCCCTTGATTAAGGCCTGCCCTACACGGAGATTCCCGGCAATGGGCTTGGCTTTGAGAAAGGCCAGACGTTCCCAGGTTCGGCCTCGGCCCGCATAATAATGAAGCGCGTCTTCAAGGGACGAGGCCAACGGCCCGACCATTCCTTCCGGACGGAGACGGAGATCGACTCGAAACAAAGCCCCTTCCGCGGTGGCCGCCGTTAAGACCGCCGTGAGTTCCCGGGCCAGGGTTTCACAATACAGGGCCCGAGCAATACTGGTTTGTCCCTTCCCCGCTTTGGTCTTTCCTTCGGGGGCATGGTACACATAAATCAGATCGACATCCGAGCTATAATTAAGCTCCCATCCTCCGAGTTTTCCCATGGCCAGCACGGAGAAACCGTCTATCTTTTTCCCGGTCGATGTCCCCTCTCCAAAATCGCCAAACCGCTGCGTTAACTCCCGGTTCACCAGTTCATAAACGGCCTGAATCACAGCCGAGGCCAGATCCGATAACACCGTATAGGTTTCGACCGGCGTAGCGATGCCCAAGAGATCGCGAATCCCGATCCGGAGCATTTCGCGCCGCTTCAGCCGTCGTAACGCTTCACATTTTGCCTCAAAACTCGTCACCGTACTGAGGGCAGCCTGCACGTGGGTCTCAAGAGCGGCCCGCGTCATCCGCCGTCGCAGAACCCCGTCATCTTCAATCCAATACACGAGTAACGGATCACGGATAAAGGTTTGCGCCATGGCCGGACTATTCCCGAACGCCGCTCCCAACACTTCAACCACATGCGGGACCATCGCTAAATATTGAAACAGTTGGAGCCGTTGGATACCGGAATCGACATACCGTTCCCATTCATTAATGGCCTGATCCGGGTCGGCCGTTCGCCTCACGCTGCTTAAAACCGCGTGCAGAATGGTTGCCAGGGCTTTTCGGGTGACCGGTTCCCCGGCCATGGCCTGCAGATTCTGGTCGGCCCGTTTCCAATCCTGAAGGCTGTAGGCCTCAAGAATGTGGGCCACGTCCTGGGAGGGAAGTCCTGAAGCCAGCAGTAAGGGCGTCGGATCGGGAAGGGCAGAAGCAGGAGGATCACCCTCAGAAGCTGCGTGTGGTATGAAAGCGCTCATCGTCAAAGGGAAAATTATACGGGAGCGCGGCAGACCTTACAATGCAACAATTTTTCAGTATACTCGGGCACCATGAACGAAGTTAAGCGGATCCAGTCGTATCAAACTCAATGTCCTGATCTTCGTCCGGCCTTGATCAGAGATTTTGTCCGGCAGATGGACCCTGATTATTTTGACAGCTTTCCTCCCGCCGCTATCCTGGACCATTTAGCTCTGGCAAACCAGCTCACGTTTGAACGACCCTGTGCTATCTCGATCAGGACTCTCCCCACCCGGCAATATCAACTGACCCTGGTAGGGTACGACTATTTTTCAGAATTTGCCGTGTTCTGTGGCGTCCTATCGTCCTTTGGGTTGGACATTCGCGAGGCCACGATTTTCACCTCGCTGGAGACCACACCTTCCACTTCCCTTTCCACGAAATCCACTCCGGGACACATGCCGATGGGTGGTTCTCCACAAGGGACTCGAGGGTTGACCCGAAAAATTGTGGTGGATGTCTTTCACGTGCAGGCGCTTGAAGACTTGAAATTTGAAGAACCCGAACAACGTGAGCTTCAAGAGATGGTGACGGCCCTCCTCATCCTTCTTCAAAAGAATCAGATCCGGCAAGCCCGTCGCCAGGTCAATCGACGACTTATTGAAAATTTAGAGAACATGAGGCAGAAACCAACGGAGATGGTCCATCCGGTGCACATCAGCTTTTCCAACCCGCGTGGCAGTCATGAAACCATCCTGGATATCAGCTCAACCGATACGCCGGCGTTTTTATACACCTTTGCCAATGCCCTGGCCATGCGCGGCATCTATATTGTGAAAGCCAAGATTGAAGTCGCGAAGCATCGCGTCCGCAACCGTCTCTACGTCCGCGGGCGACAGGGCGAAAAAATTCAGGGGAAAGCCGAACAACAGGAACTGCGAACGGCGGCCACCTTACTGAAAGAATTCACCCATTACCTGAGATGGGCACCGGACCCCGGGAAAGCGCTCGACCATTTTGATCAATTCCTGGATCAATGGTTAGAGCAGGCCAATACCCCATCGCATCTCACCAAACTGAGCCAGGCTTCCACTCTGGAACGACTGGCGCAACTCTTTGGCAGCAGTGATTACCTGTGGGAGGACCTACTCCGCCGGCAGCATAACAATTTGTTGCCCATGATGAATCAATACCAAAAAGGTCCATTGATCCGGTCAAAAGCTATACTCAGCAAGGCGATCGAGCCATTATTGCTCAAAGCCAAAACTCCCGCCGACAAAAAGCAACGCTTGAATCAATGGAAAGATGAAGAACTGTTTCGCATCGACATGCGTCATCTCCTGGAGAATAGTCCGCTCCCGCAGTTTTCCCAAGCCCTGACCAATCTCGCCGACGTCATTCTCAATCAGGCCCTTTTGCATTCTCAACAGGCGATCAATCCAAAAGCCTCCCTCACCGCTCCGCCGTCGATGGCGATCTTTGGATTAGGGAAACTCGGCGGCGGCGAATTAGGGTATGCCTCCGATATCGAGATTCTGTTCGTCTATCACATGCCGGGCAAACCACCGCGCGGTCAGACCACGCGGGTATCCTCGGATTATTTTGAACGCTGGGCGCAGGAATTCCTCCAATGGATTGAAGCCAAGCAGGAAGGCATTTTCCACCTGGATACCCGGCTTCGGCCGCATGGAGAGAAGGGGCTCCTCGCCAATTCGCTCGAGGAAATTCAGCGGTATTATACTTCAGAGGGCGGAGCCGCCCCCTTTGAACGACAAGCCCTTATCAAGCTCCGGTTTCTTGCCGGCAATCGTGCGGTCGGAAAAGCGGTTGAGCAGCATCGTGACCAATTTGTTTATGCCCCCGACCCATGGGATTTGCAGACCGCCCTCCACCTTCGTGAACGTCAGACCAAGGAATTAGTCCGGCCGGGAACCACGCATGTGAAATACGGAGCGGGTGGCCTCCTTGATGTGGAGTATACCGTGCAATATCTTCAACTCATGCACGGCCACGACCATCCCTCCATTCGTACGCCCAATACGCTCGAGGCCATCGATCACCTGAGCGGGGAAGGCCTGTTCAGTCTTGAGGAGGGGGCCCAACTCAAAGACCACTATCTGTATTTCCGACAACTCATTGATGGACTCAGAATTGTCCGTGGCCATGCCCAGGACCTTGTCCTGCCCCCATCCGGTTCTGATGAAATGGTGTTTCTCGCTCGCCGGCTCGGAATGCACACCACCAACTGGCTTCAGGGGGCCGACGATCTGGAGCATGCCATCCACTCCAGGATGAGAAAAATTCACGAACAATTTCTTCGACGGTTTCCCAAACGCTAACGCCCGGGCATCAGAAGGCATGACGTCATCCCTTCATTGAATACCCGGGCGTTAGGAAACCCACTGACCTTTCCCGCAGACAGGCAGAACGGTTCACGTTCAATGCTTACACATCATAGTACATAAAGTATTCATACGGGTGTGGCCTGACTCGAATGGCATCGATTTCATTGGACCGTTTATAGGCGATCCAGGCTTCAAGCAGGTCCTCGGAAAACACTCCGCCTTTTAAGAGAAATTCATGATCATCCTCAAGCGCCTTTAAGGCCTGTTCCAGACTCGAAGGCAATGAAGGAATATTCCCTAACTCCTCGGGTTCTAAATCATAAAGATTTTTATCCATGGCTTCCCCTGGATGGATTTTATTTTGAATCCCGTCCAATCCGGCCATCAGCATTGCACTGAAGGCTAAATACATGTTGCAGGAAGGATCAGGGAATCGAACCTCAATGCGCTTGGCCTTGGGACTCGGAGAATACATGGGAATCCGGATGCCCGCCGATCGGTTCCGGCTGGAATAGGCCAACAACACCGGTGCTTCAAAGCCCGGGGTCAGGCGTTTGTACGAATTCGTAATCGGATTGGTGAGCGCGGCCAGGGCCGGACCATGTTTGAGTATCCCGCCGATATAATATAAGCACATCTGTGAGACACCCGCATATTCCTTCCCGGCAAACAGGGGCTTTCCGTCTTTCCAAATGCTCTGATGCGTATGCATTCCGGTGCCATTATCCCCATAGAGCGGCTTGGGCATGAAGGTCACGGTTTTGTTATGCCGCCGCGCGACATTGCGCACAATATATTTGTACATCATCATCTGATCGGCCATCTTGACCAGAGTATCGAATCGAAGGTCGATTTCGGCCTGGCCCGATGTGGCCACTTCATGATGATGCTTTTCCACCCTGATTCCGGCTTTTTCCATTTCCCGGCACATCTCTGACCGGATATCCTGTTGCGAGTCGACGGGGGCCACGGGGAAATAGCCCTCCTTGTGGCGCGGGCGGGACCCGAGGTTGACTCCGTCTTTTCCGGAATTCCAGATACCCTCTTCTGAATCAACAAAGTAGTAACCGGAGTGACTGTTTTGATCAAACGACACATGGTCAAAAATAAAAAATTCGGCTTCAGGGCCCCAGTAGGAAATATCTCCGATTTTCGTGCTTTTGAGATATTGTTCCGCTCGAAGCGCCACTCCACGCGGATCCCGCTCGTAGATGGTCCGGGTAATCGGATCCTGCACGTCGGCAATCAGGCTTAACGTCGGAATTTCCATAAATGGATCCATGCAGGCGGTATTCGGGTCAGGCACCACCAACATGTCGCTGTTTTGGATCATGCGCCAGCCACGAATAGACGATCCATCAAATCCGGAACCTTCTTTAAAGAGGTCCAACGTCAACTCTGATGTCGGGATCGAAAAATGCTGCCAGGTCCCCATAAGGTCGACAAACTTGACGTCGACCATTTCCACCTTGTTCTTCTTCGCAAAATCCAACACTTCTTTCGCGGTCATTCAATACCTCCTTCGCCGGCACAACTGTTTATAAAAGTAAAAAACCCCCTCATCGCCTCAACTGTTACCACGCACGCATCCGGCGTGGATCGGAGGCCAACTCCGGTTCCACCCCATCATGCTCAATCACGAACCTCCATGTTAGGAATAGGCCCGTTCGTTGTGTTGACTGAGATCCAACCCCATTTCCTCGTCCTGGGCGGAGACTCTCAGCCCCACTGTCACATCCACGATTTTAAGAATGAGATAGGTCCCGATGACAGAAAACGCCAAGGTTACCAAAGCCAATACAACTTGTATACCAAACTGTCCCGGGTTTCCAAAAAAGAAACCCTGAGCCCCGATGGAGGCAAATAATCCTGTCGCTAATATGCCCATAAACCCGCCCACGCCATGAATGCCCACGACATCAAGTGAATCATCATAGCCGAGCCGCATTTTCCATACGACCGCGATATAACAAACGGTGCCGGCAACCAGACCAATCAGAAGGGCGGCCATCGGCCCGATAAATCCTGCAGCCGGCGTCACCGTGGCCAAACCCGCGACCACTCCACTGGCGACCCCTAACACAGTTGGTTTTCCTCTATGGGCCCATTCAGCCACCATCCAACTGAGTCCCCCGGCCGAGGCGGCCGTATGAGTGGCAAGAAACGCCGCCGCGGCCACGCCATTGGCTCCTAGCGCACTCCCTGCGTTAAAGCCGAACCACCCGAACCAGAGGAGGCCCGCACCAAGGACGGTCATCGGCAAATCATGTGGAGGCATCGGCTCTGCACCAAATCCCTTGCGCTTCCCAAGCATCACGGCACAGACCAAGGCTCCGAATCCGGAAGAGATATGGACGACCGCACCTCCGGCAAAATCCAAAGCGCCAAGCTTGGCCAACCACCCGCCACCCCATACCCAATGGGCCAACGGGGCATAGATCAGAAGGGACCATAAGACGGCAAACATGAGTAAAGCTTTAAATTTCATCCGCTCGGCCACACTGCCGGTAATCAGAGCGACGGTGATGGCGGCAAACATGAGCTGGAAGAACATAAAGACTTGATGGGGCACAGTCGACGCATACAGCGGACTCGGATCCAATCCCACACCATTCAGACCCACCCATGCCAGGCTACCAATGAACCCTCCAACATCAGGACCAAAGGCTAAACTGTATCCGCACAGCACCCAAACCAGGCTAATGACACACAGAATTACCATCGTATGCATGATGGTTCCGAGCACATTTTTTTTGCGAACCAGTCCGCCGTAGAATAAGGCCAGACCGGGAAGCGTCATACACAACACCAGCGCCGAAGACATTAAGAGCCAGGCCGTATCGCCCGTATCAATTTTCGGCAAACCCTCTTCACCTGCCCAAACAGCAAAGGGTCGAGTTAAACTCAGGCCAAGCACCAGTCCGGTCAATCTTCCCATCGTTGAGCGTGGAATCAACAGATTCATTTCCCCTCCTCGAGTAAACACGTGATGTGGTCGGGTGCCAATGGTCAGACCGCTCCTTCGCCCGATTCTCCCGTACGAATACGGATGACGCTATGTAACTCGGAAACAAAAATCTTTCCATCCCCAATACTGCCGGTTTTGGCTGCACGCATAATGGCTTCCAGAGCCTCTCCCACCCGGTCATCGGCCAAGGCAATTTCCAGTTTAATTTTTGGAACGAATTCAATCTGATATTCAGTGCCACGATAGGTCTCTTTATGACCTTTTTGACGACCAAATCCCTTCACTTCGGTGACAGTCATGCCCTGAATACCCAACTCGATCAACGCATCTTTCACTTCATCTAACTTAAAGGGTTTAATAATGGCTTGAATCAGCTTCATAGGAACCATCCTTCCATTGGATTAAGACACGCTGAATATCGCTTTCCGTCGTCGCGGGCAACGGACTCTCCCGCCCCCTCTTGCTCTCGAAACCAACACATCTCCTGTGTATGAATTACCCATAGGCCCGTTCCCGGTGTTGGGTCAGATCACAGCCGAGCACCTCATCTTCTCGAGTGACACGTAACCCGATCGTGCCCTCAACGAGTTTGAGGATGAGATAGGTGCCGACAAATGAGAACGCCCATGTTGCGCCCACTCCAATGACTTGGATGACGACCTGCGAGGGGTTTCCGAAAAAGAGCCCGGTGCCTCCACCCATGCTCGCAAACAATCCGGTGGCCACTGCCCCCCAGGTTCCTCCGATCCCATGGATGCCAAGCACGTCCAAGGCATCATCATAGCCCAGTCTATGCTTTAAAAATACTCCGAGATAACACACCACGCCTCCTCCAAAACCAATCAGAAGCGCCCCGATGGGCCCCACATACCCGGCGGCTGGCGTGATGGACACCAGACCTGCCACGGCACCGCTGGCCGCGCCCAACACGGTCGCTCTTCCTCGATAGAGTCCCTCCACGCCGACCCAGGCTAACGCTCCGGCGGCGGTCGCTACATGAGTGGCCACAAAGGCACTTGCCGCAATCCCATTGGCCGCCAAAGCACTTCCTGCGTTAAAGCCAAACCACCCGACCCACAACAAACTGGCCCCGATGACCGTGAACGGCAGGTTATGGGGGCTCATATTGTCGGTACCATATCCGTGGCGTTTTCCTAAGACAAGCGCGCAGGCTAACGCAGCCACACCCGAACTGATATGAACCACGGTCCCACCGGCAAAATCCAAGTCCCCTAATTCTGCGAGCCAGCCACCTCCCCACACCCAATGAGCCAGAGGCGCATAAATGAACGTGACCCACAACACGGCAAACAAGGCAAAGGCACTAAATTTCATTCGCTCGGCAATGGCTCCACTAATGAGCGCCACGGTAATCGCCGCAAACATAAGCTGAAACACCATGAAGGCCAAATGGGGAATCGTGGAACCTTGAAGCGGTTCGGGTCCCACCCCTATCAATCCCAACCAGTCGAGTCTGCCTATGACGCCTCCCACGTCCGGCGCAAATGCGAGGCTATACCCCCAAAACACCCACACCACGCTGACGAGACAGACGGCAATAAAACTATGCATCATTGTGCTTAACACGTTTTTACTCCGGACCATCCCGCCATAAAACAACGCCAATCCGGGGATGATCATGGCCAACACCAGGGCCGAGGACATCAACACCCAAGCCGTGTCGCCGGCACTGAGTTCCGACGCTCCTCCATCTTGAGCCCACACGGATGAGCCCAACCCGTTCAAGACCAAAACAGACATGACTGCCGAAAATATGGATCTACTGGCTTTGTGAATATAGACCTTCATCGTCTTTTGCTCCTTGGACCTCTTCTTTAAAAGAGGAAAATGGCTTCAACCGCCAGTGTCTGTTGGTTATTAGTCAGAGTATTTCTTCCATCTAGAAAGACATTTTGATTTGATTTGTCATAGCGAAATTCCAATCGGGTGATCAGTGACGGAGTCGGCTTATATTGAAGGGTCACCGTGTTCTCCCAAAGGGTTTGTGCGATTGGAGCTGACACGGCACAGACATTCGCATTTCCACCGGATCCGGCCGTCCCCAAACAACTCTGATCGCCTCCGGCGTCCTCCCAAATTTCTCCCCGAAAACGCAGACCCCATTGTTCATTGAAATCATAAATCGCATACCCCGCGACACCATCCCAACGGGCATTGCGACCCGAGCTGATGGCACTCCCATTTTCCTGATTGGCATAATACCCTTCCACCACAAAACCCAATTGATCCGTAGCCTGGTAGGTCGCATACCCACCGATAAGAACCCGTGTGCCAGAACCCGATCGCGTATTAGAACTTTCCTTTCCAACAATGCCATACACATTCAATCCAATCGCTTCAGTGGGGCGATAAGACACTAACCCTTCCACAGATTTCGACTTATTATTATCTTCCGTCAAGCCGGTATAAGAATTGAGCACACTCATTAACACTGAAACCTGTTCGTTGACGGCATACGCCAGACGAAGGCCGGTGATCGTAAAGGGCTGACCCAAACCAAACAACCAGGATCGGGAAAAATTGTTATTGTAGGGACTCTCAATGACTTCATAGCCCACTAAGCTATTCATTCGTCCAATTCGAATATCCAATCCGTTTCCGATCGGGGCGACATACTGGACATACATTTCCTGGAAATCGATATCATCCCCGGTTCGCCCACCCGTAAATTGCGCATCCTCACCAACATCTAATTTCAGTCGAAAGCCGGCACGCTCGACGACATTGCTGGCGTTGGTCGCTTCCTTTTCAAAGACCAATTGAGCCATATTGGGTCTGAAAGAGTTGGCATCCCCGTCAAAGATCCGTAAATCATTGGCATTAGCCCCGGAATTTTTGGGAAAGTTGAAATTTTGAGTATAGGAGGCCTCCACATACCCATAGAGTTTGAAATCCTCCTTGGTTAACACCGCCGCCTCACTCACGCTCGTTCCGCCAGCCACCACAAGCAGCGCAAGACCAAGGCCCAATAGCCCTCCTCGCCGACAAGCCTTCTGTGAGTGGTGAAAGGTGATTCCAGGTATTAGGTCTCCAATCATGTAGCCCTCCGTGTTTTTGAGGTCGCACTCGCCCTACCACGACCAGGATTTTCCGACGCCACCTTCCCCCGATAATGATCAGCCACGCTCCATTGACGAGACTCTATTGGGTTTCCCAAGGACAACGAACGGGAATGGGGTCAAAAGGCAAAAAAAAATCCCCAACCAATTTCTTTGGCTGAGGACTTCATTGTCCGCGTTCTATTGTATGGGAGGCCGACCATGGGACTTCGTTGTCCTTGGCGACCTATTTTGGATTTTTTACCACCCAAGATACCATGTGTCAAGGGAAAGACATGAAAATAAACCCTAGGTTGGTGAAAAAACAGCGCCTCACAAAAATCCTTCAGCTGATTTCTTTCTCACATACTTCAGCCGGGATATGAGAAACATGCCAATCCTCTCCCTTCCGTGCTTGCCAATACTCCAATCCCTTGAAAGAATAAGTCTTCTACTCTGACTCAGCCTTAATTGGCCTGAGTTGATCCAAGCCTTCAAGGAACCGGCTATTCTCTTTCTCTTCAAGGAGGTCATAATGGAATCTTTTGGTTTTGAAAAGCTTACTCCCTTTCTCACAGCCAAGTCGCTGGTCATGATGGAAGCCACCTTGCGGCTTCTTCTTATCGGAGTCGTCGCATACATCGGAATCCGCGCCGTTCGCTTCGGCCTCCACAAACTTGAAATCATTTTACTCACTGTGAGGGAAAACGATGAAAAGAATCGTTTAGCCGCTGAAAAACGGGTTAAAACTCTCATCGGCTTGCTTCTGACCATTGGCCTCACTTTGGTCTGGGTCGTTGCCGTGGTGATGGGATTGGATCAGATAGGGTTGGATATTACACCCATTATCGCCAGTGCGGGCATCGTGGGACTGGCTGTCGGCTTTGGCGCACAAAATCTGGTCCGGGATGTCATTAACGGATTTTTTATGATCTTAGAAAACCAGGTGCGGGTTGGAGATGTGGCCGTGGTGAATGGAACCGGTGGTTTAGTCGAAGCCATCAGCTTCCGGACCATTACCCTACGCGACCTGTCAGGAACGGTTCATATTTTTCCGAATGGCACCGTCACGACCCTCGCCAACATGAGCAAAGACTGGTCATACTATGTCATGAACATAGGTGTAGCTTATAAAGAGGATACCGATCGGGTATCTTCCGTCATGAAGGAGGTAGGCAGGGATTTACAAGCGGACCCGGAGGTTGGACCAAACATTCTCGAACCCATTGAAATATTGGGAGTAGACGACTTCGGCGAATCGGAGGTTGTCATTAAAGCCAGATTGAAAACGCTACCCATCAAGCAATGGATGGTAGGGAGAGAATATCGTCGACGCCTGAAAAAAGCTTTTGACCAACAGGGCATTGAAATTCCCTTTCCCCATCGTACGCTGTATATGGGAGAGGCCAGCCCGCCATTTATCGTCAAAAACATGTTGCATGAGGCTGAAAGGTCAACGTCTTAATCATGAGGTTTTAAGGACTCGACTCCTTACTCTCTGGTGAAGAGAATGGAGCCTTTTGGTGGGGAAAGGCTTTCCAGTAGCCTCGCGCCAACAGGCCCCACCCCACAAGAAAACACAGCCCTCCAAAAGGCGTGATCATCCCCAATCCACGTGCACCCGATAGGGACATGACATACAGGCTTCCTGAAAACAACACGATGCCCAGGGAAAAGGCCCAACCGGCCCATCTGAACTGGCGAAGGGGAACATAAACCAGACTCAATCCCGCACTGAGCATGCCCAGGGCATGGATCAAATGATACCGCACACCGGTTTCAAAGACCGTCAACATCTGTTCAGAAAGAAATGGCTTGAGTCCATGTGCGCCAAAGGCGCCAATCGCAACACCAAGGAAAGCCATCAGCGCCCCACTCATCAATATTGACCGTGCCATATTTTTTTATCCTTTTATGGTGAACTGGTTGTCGGATAGATCCGTCCCCATTGTATCTTTTGCCAGACTCGCTCATGAAGCCAATATAAAAATATTTTCGTGACCAATTCCGTTAACCCCACCGAAGCGGCAAGAAGGAGTTCTCCAGAAAAAATAAACACCAAAAGGGTGGTATCCAACGTCCCAACTGCCCGCCAACTCACACCCTTCACCACACTACGCCAATGAGTTTCCATAGGTTCCTCTTATCGTTGACCATGCCGCATGAGAACAGCAAAAAGATTGACTAAGATGATTTTTCCGACGACTTTTTTTTCTTCTGCGTTGCACCTGGTACCGGTTGTATTTTCATATTGACGACTTCCCCTCCCTGCCGGGGGAATACAAAATCTTCAAGAGTGTAATGATCAAGAACGGATGCAATGGCGTTCCGCACATCCAGCATGATGCGCTGAATCGGACACGCCGTCGTTGCCGCATGAGGACAGTCCTGGCATTTTTGATACGCCGTCTGACTCACACAGGCGATCGGTGCGAGTGGGCCATCCAGAAGCCGAATAATCTGCCCCAAGGTGACTTCACGGGGCGACTTGATTAAATACACCCCGCCATGGGCGCCCCGACGACTCCCAATCAGTCCCGCGTTTTTTAAGGACAACAAAATCATTTCCAGAAAGCCCAATGGAATATTCTGCCGCTCCGCCAGGGATTTTCTTTGCACGAGTCCCTGCCCGAACTCCTGAGTCAGCTCCATCATGGCCCGCAAGGCGTATTCGCTTTTTTTAGAAAATCGCATAATACTACATAAAGTTAACTAATATTATGCACAATTAACATAAATTGGGTTAGGTTTCTAGACCACACTCAGCGATTTTATGATGGAAAAGGGGGAAGCGGGCAGAAATATTATCGATGGCCTCCATGACATCCGCACTAGTCTACAGTTAGGAAAAGGATCTCTATCTCATCGCGATGCATGAAGTTCAGCTCCGCTTCCGGTGGATCGCATAATTCAAATCCCCTACTCTGAACCAGCGGTACCCGTACGATTCAAGTGCCATTTTATGGATGCCGGAAGGAGGACTGTGACTTTCTTCCTCTGCCAGAAGATTGACTAACCGATCTCCGCCTTCCACTCCAGGTCGAATCCGGACTTCCTGCTGTTTTTTATCGAAATTATGCAGCACCACCAGGGAATTGCCCCGCCAATCATATCGCATGCCGAGCACTTTCTTGGAACCTGTTTGAAGTATGTTCCACGTGCCCCAGCCGATTTCCGGACATTCTTTGCGTAAACGAATTATCCGTGCCATCCAATTTAGCAAAGAGCCGGGATCCCGTCGTTGCGCTTCAACATTAATCTGTTTGTAACTATACATACCGGATTCAATGACAGGAAGAATCGGGTGATCCGCTGTGGAGAACCCAGCCTGGGCCTCATCAGACCATTGCATAGGCGTGCGCACAGCCGCACGTTCTTTTAAGGCCAAATCATCGCCCATGCCAATCTCATCTCCGTATCGGATCACGGGCGTGCCAGGCAGAGAGAAGAGCAGGCTATGAGCAAGCTCGATCTGCCGTCGGTCCCCCAACATGGGCGCTAAACGTCGCCGGATACCCCGATCGTACAGTTGCATGCGTTTTTCGGGTCCGAATCTCGCATACACTTTCGCTCTCTGCTCAGTAGTCAGCCGGCCTAAATCGAGTTCGTCATGATTACGGAGAAACTGGCCCCATTGTGCGGTGGGCGGAAGATCCTGCGTGGCTTTCAGTGCATTAATAAGAGGAGCAATATCCGATGTCGCCAAAGCATAAAACAGATACTGGTTCACATAAAAATTGAACATCATGTGGATGCCATCAGCATTCTTCCCGAAATATCGCTGATTTTGCTTGGGCAGGACATTAGCCTCACCCAAGAGGATGGCGTCACCACAGCGCCACTGCAGAAAATTCCGCATCTCACTGAGGTATTCGTACCGCATCACCGGTTTCTTTTTTCCGGGCGCCAGTGTTTCAATGATGAACGGTACCGCGTCGACACGAAATCCCGACACGCCTAATTCCAACCAATATCCCATATTCCCCCTGATCTCCGTACGGACTTCTGGATTTCCCATATTCAAATCTGGTTGAAAATTATAAAAACGATGAAAGTAGTATTCCTGGACCATCTTTTCATAGGTCCAAGTTCCTTTTTGGACACCGGGGAACACCAAGCCTTGATTCCAGTCAGACGGACGCTTTTTCGACCAGACATACCAGTCGAAATAGGAGGAATTTTTATTCTGACAAGCATCCTGAAACCAGCGATGTTGTTTCGAGGTGTGATTCACCACAAGGTCCATGATGACCTTGATTCCCCGTTTTTGCACCTGATGCATGAACTCCACAAAGTCGCCGCTCGACCCATGACGAGGATCGACACCATAATAATCCGAGATGTCATACCCATTGTCACGGTTTGGTGAAGGTTGAAACGGGGAGAGCCAAATCGTCCCGATTCCTAAGGCATGCAAATAGTCCAGTCTTCTCGTCAGGCCCTCAAAGTCCCCTACCCCATCCCCGTCGGTGTCCATAAAGGTTTCGAGGTCGAGACTATAGATCACATTATTTTTATACCAAAGATCTTCAATCAAATAGAAAGTGACCTTCTAATGGCTGTTCACTTCGCAAACATTACTTATGTGGAGTGTGAACATGATAGGTTCATGAACATTTTTAGATATCATCCCGCCCATATCACGAAACCCGCCCCATTCCACCCCACAACCAATACCCGACACCAAACGGTTCAGGATTCCTTTTCGTTTGACAATTAATTTGATCAGCTGTACTTTCGCGGAAATCCCTATGTATCTGTCCTCGCAGTGGTGAACGCCCCAGGATTTTTTTGACACGGAGGATGATATGAAACACATCCTGCTTTCCCTGGTAGCCTTACTTTTCATGTACAACATGGTGTGGTCGGCCCGTAATCCGATTCCACACCAGTGGACAAAAATGGCGATGGATGATGTCGATCCATCGCCCTATCAATGGGATGGGCCATGTGGGGTCGTGTCGGAAATTCGTGAGGCAGGCTTCCTGCTTTGCTCCGCGCCTTTAAGGGTTCCAATTCCTGGAAGCGATATTTCTGAAATCGTTTATGTGGACGTACAATTTATAGGTACCCCTGCGACACAGGGGAGAACCTGCTATGACGGTAAATGGAATACATCGTTCTCATCGAACCTCGGAACAAAGCCGAATGGGCGCCCTTTGCAATATGGAGGCATCGGAAGCCGGACTGCGAGTATTTTAGTGAATTTTGGAAACATCGAGGGAGTCAATCATGAGGTGCTGCGCCGCATAGCCCGCGATGTCATGCGCAAGTTTGAGTTGTATGCCCTACCATGCGAACCAAACGGTCAGGCTGGAGAGACAAAACCTACCGAGGCTCCTGGCCCTGACGAAACAAAGGATGCCGAGACGCTAATCCCCGACGTGGCCATGCCCCAAGGCGATGACCTTGGCGTGATGGGGCAAAGCGATCCCTGCCAAGGCTCGCACGCTGCCTATTCCGATGTGACGGGGGAGTGTCGGAGCGCGAGCGACAGCAGAATCGGAGATGGTACGCCGACCCCTTCGGCCGAAAATCTCTATCGATTAGGGGTCGATTATTGGACGGGCAATGGTGTGCCGAAAGACCCTGTCCGCTCTCGCGAGCTTTTACACCAAGCCGCGGAGAAAGGCAACGCCTTGGCCCAGACCTGGTATGGTCGCGCCTTGATTGATGGAGTTGGCGGCGAGAAGGATGCGCCCCAGGGATTCCGGTGGCTGGCTCGCGGTGCGGAACAAGGTGTGGCGGAAAGTGAACACAGCCTTGGGATGGCCTACTTCAACGGGTGGGGGACGGAGATAGACATGCATAAGGGCTGCGAGTGGCAACGTAAAGCGGCTGCCCAGGGGCATGCCTGGGGGGTGTATATGGCCGGTGGCTGTGACTTCGATGGTGAGGACGTTCCCAAAAATCCCGCCAAGGGAGTGGCCATGTTTAAACGAGTGCTCGAAATGGATGATACCGCTGCGGCGGCGGCCGCGAACAATAGGTTGGGCTGGGCTTACGAGAAAGGGGTTGGAGTAGAGAGAGACCTGCGGCTGGCCGCAGAGTATTACCGCCGGTCAGCCGAGAAGGGAAATAGGCATGGTCAGTTTAATTATGCCTCTGTCCTGGAGCATGGGATTGGCGTCGAGCGCAATGAGGCCCAAAGCTTGCGTTGGTACCGCCTGGCGGAACAAAACGGCAATCAAGATGCTACAGCCAGGGTCCGGAAACTCTCGAAGCATCTGGAGAACAGGTGATCGCCATGAATGGGGGCGATCCCGGGCGAACAATATCACGGAACCAGATTTTGGCTTATGGTACCAGCACCGTAGTGAGCCTATGGCTGGTAGGGCTTCTGTTCCCAACACCGGTCGGCGGGTTAGGCTCAGCTCCCGGCGATATTGCCGCAAAAATTATACACCTTTCAGGTGAGGTCGAAATATTCGTGGTGCAACGCTCAGAGTCCGGGCGCTCGTTGGGCCGAAAATGGATTCCTGCCAAAGCCGGTGACGCATTGCATCTGAAGGATCACATTCGTACCAGGCAAGGTCGAGCTCGGATCGAGTTTACTGACGGGGATGAAGCCAAGGGCTTTGATCCAACCACCACCCACATTCTGGAGAATACTGAGGCGAGGTTATGGGATTTCAGCATCAATTACGAAAATCGGTCCCATTCCTTCCTGGTAATCGATTTACTTCGAGGTGCCATTCGAAATTTTCTTCAGGGATGGGGTGAGAATTCCGGCTTCAGTGTCCGCGCAGGAGTTGCCGTTTGCTCGCTACGTGGAATCGGTGAGTTCGAAATTCACTATGATCCATCTCAGGAGATGGTCAAGGTGACGGCACACAAAGGTCAAGTGGTACTAACTGGACCAGGAGGCTCTAGACTTATGAAAGCCGGAGAAGGTGTGCTCATGATCGGCGGCGCCTTTCCGGAGAATCCCCCAACATGACTACACGCCACAAGTTGCAAGCCATACGGAAAATTTCACTGATATTACTTACGGCGATCATGCTGTGTGCGTCCCTTGTTATCCCACCGAAATTTGCCAGGGCGTTGGGCAATGCTCCTGGCGATATTGCCGCCTATCTCGTGGGCCTGCGCGGTAAGGTCGACGTTTTCGTGAAAAAAATTGAAATCGATGAAGATGGGAAACGGAAGGAAACGGGTGTTCGTCAATGGATACCTGCCCGGAAAGGCTATGCCCTGCATTTGGATGCTCGGGTTCGGACCGGTCGGGGAAGGGTGGCACTCGAGTTCACCGACAGAGATGAGGCATACGATTTAGGACCGTCGGTCTTCAATTTGGGGGATAACACCGAGGTCGAAATCAGCGATTTCCACGTAAACTGGGACAGATTTGAACGGGACGGGTGTCTGGATCTGATCCGCGGTAAAATAGAAGGGTTCATCAAGGGGTGGGGAGGCCAATCGGGATTTTGTGTCCGTTGCGGTGTTGCAGTGATTGGAGTCCGAGGCACCGAATTCACTGTGGACTACGATCCGTCCTTAGAAATCGTGACGGTACAGGTGACTGAGGGCGAAGTGGTACTGACCGGTCCTGGCGGCTCCAGACTCATCAAGACGGGAGAGAACGCAACTATGATTGGCGGCGCATTTCCGGCAAAGCCTCCAACATAAGCTCGTCCTCCTACCTGACACTGGTGCTAAAACACTGACAATATTTTAGATAGGCAAATATGACGTCCTTCTCGGATAGGTTTAAATACCCGGCGTCAAAATACCGTATCCGCGACTTATTGCCGGCTCGACCGCCAACCATTGAAAGAATCGCTTGAGGTTCGCTAAGGTGGCATGCAGTGTCGCTTTACGGACCAACAAGGAGCGTCTCTTATCAACTGTTGGAGGCCCACGATTGATCCACTCGCGAACGGTGTTCCGGTGAACGACAGGTGGGTTGGCGATTTCTTCAACGGTATAGCTGCGGTGAATGTTGACGAGCCGGTGATTCGGGTGGATTATTGGCATCGCTCGCCTTCACCGCAAGGTCATGTGGTAGGCGAAGCATGGAGGTAGCATCACGCCCCAATCTTCCGGCTTGCCTAAACCGCTCTGCAAGCCAAACTTAGATCTTTGCTTCTTTCCAGCCGACTGCCCTACCCCCGAGGAAAACAGGTTCAGGGAAATTACCCTCCGAAACACGGTTATATAAGAAACCGTGTTTGAGGGTGCGGAAGATTCCAGGCCATCCGTCCCAGCCACCAGAATCGGCTCACGATAGCGGTCGGAACGAAACCGAAAGAAGCAGACGAATCCCCCGATGTCTCCCATAACTTCAGGACGAGAGGTGGAGCGAACCATGGGGCCGATTCGTTTGACAAACCCATCGCCTCGTTGAATATCAACTCCCGCTTCTCGATAGGTGGCCATGAGTGTATCCTTACTCTCCGTCGTTCGGTTCAATTGCTGAAAGCGTCAATTCAACTAATGTTTCAAGATGTGCCGTCTGAGGAAACATATCCAATGGTTGCATCCGCTGAACGGTAGGGCCTTTTTCACACAACGAGTTGATATCCCGGGCCAATGACGGAGCGTTGCAAGAAAGATAGAACAATTTCGGGACTTGCAAGGTTTTCAAGCGGTCTATAATTTTTGGATTGAGCCCCGCACGTGGAGGATCCAGAAGAATAACATCGTATGCGGTATGCGCCGGATTTGACAGTCATGAGATAGAATTCGACTGAACTGATCCGCACACGGCACCCTGTAATCGCATTCCTAGCGACTCACGGGCATCGTGGATGGTAAACGGATTCCTCTCCCCTCATTCACAATACCATTCTACAATTTTGGGAAATTATCAAGATCCTTGACAGAAATTCGAAATGAGTAGAATCTAACTATTTCCGCGTTGCAATATTACTATCAAATGATAATTTCAACCGGAAATAGTATCAGAAAAACGGATTTCCTTTTTAAGGAGCGGAGAGGGATCTTCATGGACAGTGACCAGCAAACACCGATGAAAGTGTTCTATTCATATGCCCATGAGGATGAATCCTCAAAAGACGAACTGGTAACACACCTAGCAATTCTCAAACGAGGCGGATTAGTTTCTTCCTGGCACGATCGAGAGCCATCATAGAATGGACCATATTTCACAACGATCTTTCTGCTGAGAACTCAACTCAGTAAAAGAGAGAGGGCTTCATGAACAAAGCCTATTTTATTGTCGGAGTTACTTGTCTTTTTGTGGGATGTATTGGGGGCCATTGGGTTAAAGAAGGGGCATCTCCCGATACCGTCCAACAAGACTACCGCGAATGCCAAACGATGGGAATAGTTCAAGAACCACAACCGGCGACACTGGGCGATAAAATTGGCGCCAATCCCGACATGAGCGGCCAGGCTATTGAACAATGCATGCGAGGAAAAGGCTATCGGTGGGTTACCGAAAAGACGACTAGCCCATAGGAAAGGGAAACAACCTAGGCCTCCCTCTTCTACGTTTTTATCTTATTGGCAAATTGTCCGGATGGTACTAATTTGATCGCAGAAAGGGCCGACAATTAGCCTATAAGTGAAGACCTGAAGGCTTTTTTCAAGCGTTAATACCTGAAGAGTATGTAAATGGTGGAGGGCACGGGAGTTGAACCCGCGACCCCTACGTTGCGAACGTAGTGCTCTCCCAACTGAGCTAGCCCCCCACACTTGGGATTCGTACGATGTGAAGCGTTGGAAAAAAGAAGTCCTTATGAATTGAAAAATATCACAGGATTATAACTGACTGTTCGTCGAGTTGCCATCGCTGACACATTTTTTTGCCTGCCCGCAGTCCCCTTACTCGCCCATGAATCGTTGAAGTCCGACAATTCGTTCTAGGAAAGAATATGTACCTTGCGCCCTTCCAGATGTACCCGTTTTTGTGCCATTAATTGAAGAGCCTGCGGATAGCATTCGTGCTCTTTTTCCAAAATACGAGCGGATAAGGATTCAACCGTATCCCCCTCAAGAATAGGCACCGCGTCTTGCACAATGATAGGTCCTTCATCGACCCCTTCCGTCACCAGATGCACTGTGCAACCGCTGACTTTTACGCCCCACTCCAAGGCTTGACGTTGGGCATCGAGTCCTGGAAACGCCGGTAGAAGCGAGGGATGGATATTCAAGATCTTCGATGGATACATTCGAATTAAGGCGGGGGTCACAATCCGCATATATCCCGCCAGGGCCACATATTCCACCCCATGTTGCTGGAGAAGGGCACCCATTGCCAGATCATAGGCTTCACGCGGGTTGGCTTCCCGGGCAAAAGGTTTTGGATCCAGATAGACCGTGGGAAGCCCGCGTTCCTTTGCGCGCTCTAAGCCCGCGGCATTGGCCTTGTTGCTGGCTACGACCTTGAGAGTCGCATCCAACGAGCCACGATCAATGGCATCCAGAATGGCCACCAGATTTGATCCGCGGCCTGAGATTAAGACCCCAAGGGCAAGCGACACAGTTTCAACCTTCTAATGCGAATAGGAAAGCTTTGGCTCAGAAGACGGGCGATCTCGAACCTCTCCAATGACACAGCCCTTCATCCCTTGTTCCTGAATAATGTTCAATATCCGGCTGGTTTCTTCAGAGGGCCCCACCACGACCAGACCAATTCCCATGTTAAACACGCGAAACATTTCGTCTTGATCAATGGCTCCTGCTTCTTGAAGAACGGTGAACAACGAGAGTGGCGCCCACGTGCTTCGATCGATGACCGCCTGGCAGGACTCCGGAATGACTCGTGGCACATTCCCGGTAATTCCACCACCGGTGATATGCGCCAGGCCGTGTACTCGGCTCTGGGACAACAACGCTTTGACCAGTTGCACATAAATAAGCGTCGGGATAAGTAACGCCTCCCCGACTGTGCCCAGCAAACCGGGTACCCGGGTCTCAGGAGACCACTCCTTCAGCTCAAGAGCGACTTTTCGCGCCAGGGAGTATCCATTACTATGAAGTCCACTCGACCCGACTCCAATCAACACATCCCCGTGTTTAATTTTTTCCGGGCCCAACATCTCCGACCGTTCCACCACTCCTACCGCAAAACCGGCCAGATCGTATTCGCCCTGCGGGTAACATGAGGGCATTTCTGCGGTTTCTCCACCAATCAACGCACATCCGGCTTGTCGGCATCCCTCGGCAATTCCCTGAATAATCGCTTCTCCGACTTCCACTTCAAGATGACCCGTCGCGAGATAATCCAGAAAAAAGAGCGGCTCCGCCCCGCTGACAATAATATCGTTGACACACATCGCCACCAAATCAATCCCGATCGAATCATGTCGATTCATTAAGGTGGCCATCTTGACCTTGGTCCCAACGCCATCCGTCCCGGACACCAGAATCGGCTCACGATAACGGTCGGAAGGAAATCGAAAGAGGCCGCCGAACCCTCCAATGTCTCCCATGACTTCAGGTCGGAAGGTGGAGCGAACGATGGGGCCGATTCGTTTGACAAAATCATCGCCTTGTTGAATATCAACTCCCGCTTCTCGATAGGTGGCCATGAGCGTATCCTTAATCTCCGTCGTTTGATTCAAATGCTGAAAGCGTCAATTCGACTAATGTTTCAAGGTGTGCCGTCTGAGGAAACATATCAAATGGTTGCATGCGCTGAACGGTATAGCCCTTTTCACATAACGATTTGATATCCCGGGCCAATGACGGGGCGTCGCAAGAAAGATAGAACAGTTTGGGGACTTGCAAGACACCCAATCGGTCTACAATTTTTGGATTGAGCCCCGCACGCGGAGGGTCAAGGAGGATAACATCATAGGCGCCGGATTTGACAGTCATGAGATAGGATTCGACTGAACTGATTCGCACACGACACCCTGTAATCTCATTGATGCGTAGCGACTCACGGGCATCGTGGATGGCAAACGGATTCCCTTCCACACAGGTCACTTGAGCACCCTGGCTCGCAAGGCTGAGACCCAGGGGGCCGGTTCCGGCATACAACTCCAAAATCCGTTGCTTTTTCAGATTTCCCAGCCATTCCTCAACCATCTTCCCCAACAATTGAAAGACGTCCCAGTTGGCCTGCATGAATGACCGAAACCCCATTTTCAAGCGCAACCCTCTAAAGGCTTCCCATACATGATCCGCTCCCCTCACAATCGGCTCATGCCGCACGCGACGCCTCGAATCATGTTCCGGCGTATCCGCGCGCTCATAAATCAAACCCTTGATGTTGGCGATCCCGGAACAGGCATGCATCAGACGTTCGACGTGTTCTTTGGTCACGGCTCGACCGCGGAATACCAACAGACCGCCCTCCTCCAGTTGGGACCATCGGATTTCCACACTCTCTAAATTCATCCCCTCAATGACCAGGGAGCGAAGGCTGGACCGGACCGAGTCCAACACCGATTGCACCATGTCGTCCACCAAAAAACACGTGTCAACCGGCAGCAGTTGTTGAGTTCCTGATTCGAAAAAACCCAGAAATAATCCGTCAGGTCCCTCTCCGATTCCCATTCGGAGGACTTGCCGATAGCCATAGGGCCTTGGGGACGGGATCACCGGAGAAATCAGCACATCGGAAATTTTTCCAATCCGACGGAGGGTATCTTCCAGAATCAATCGTTTTTGAGAAAGTTGTGCTTCGTATTGGATATGCTGAAGCTGGCATCCTCCACATCGCCCGACGACCGGGCAGAGGGGAACAACCCGGATCTCAGCCGGATCCTGGACCTGGAGGATTTTCCCTTGGCTCACGCCTTTGCGCCGACTGAGCATCTCCACCTGAAGGGCTTCACCGGGAATGCCACCGGCACACAACACCACCTGACCATCCACTCGTCCGAGACCGAATCCGCCGGCCACCAATTTTTCAATGTGGAGGGGATGGGAAGATCCGGGAGACAACGTTTCAGTAGAAGTGGGAGAAGGAGTCCTGCGAGGCTTAATGTTCGGGCCGGAGTTCAACATGAAGTAACTTAATCTTTCTGTGTAAATGACTCCGCTCGATTTTCAATTCATCAGCGGTTTTGGAAACATTCCAATTATTTTCCCTGAGTTTAAGAGAAATGACTTCACGCTCAAAGGCATTCCGGGCTTCCCGGAGCGAATCATAATTGGTGCCCACGGCAAGGGAAGGCACCCCGCTTGGCGCCCGCCCTTGAAGGAACATCTCAACATCTGCCGCCTCAATGATTGTCTTCGGCACCATGATTAATAAGCGTTCAATCAAATTCCGGAGTTCACGAATATTGCCCGGCCAATCATGCCGCTGCAACGCCTCCATGCCTTGCGGACTAAACTCTTTAGGTTTCATGCCCTGTTCTTCAGAATGCAGTCGCAAAAAATGCTGCGCGAGCTCAGGGATATCGTCTCGACGCTCCTTGAGTGTCGGAACCACAATCGGCAACACATTTAACCGGTAATACAGATCTTCACGGAACGTCCCTTTCCCAATCTCTTCTCCCAAATCTTTATTGGATGCGGCAATGACCCGGACCTGAACATTGATGAGTTTTGTTCCCCCAACCCGTGTAAATTGTTGCTCTTGAAGGGCACGCAACACTTTGGCTTGTGTGGCCAGACTCATGTCCCCGATTTCATCCAAAAACAGAGTTCCTCCGTCCGCCAGCTCGAACTTGCCACGTTTCATGGAGCTGGCGCCACTGAAGGCCCCTTTTTCATGACCGAATAACTCACTCTCGATTAACGTTTCCGGAATCGCCGCACAATTGATTTCCACAAAGGAGCGATTATGCCGGGGGCTTTGCAAATGGATCGCGCGAGCCACCAGTTCTTTCCCTGTCCCATTTGCCCCTGAAATCAACACGCGACTATTGGCTGGAGCCGCCATCGCGATCAGTTCGCGAAGCCGCTCCATAGGAGGAGAAGAGCCCACCAATTCAAATCGTCGCTCCACCTGAATTCTGAGATTCAGGTTTTCCTCTTCCAGCTTGCGTTGGTGCAACGCATTGCGCACTAGTATGGTGACTTTTTCCAAGTCTAGGGGCTTTTCCAAATAATCATAGGCACCCAATTTTGTGGATTTTACGGCGGTTTCAATGGACCCATGCCCCGACATCATCACGACCAGGATGTTGGGAAACTGAGTGCGCAATCGTTTCAATGTCTCCAGCCCATCCATCTCCGGCATCCAGATATCCAAAATGACTAAATCCGGCACTTCACTTCGGACCAGTTTGAGCGCCTCAAGGCCGCTCTTGGCCACCAGCACTTGATAGCCTTCATCCTCAAGAATGCTACTTAAGGTATTAAGAATGGCTGGTTCGTCATCAATCAGGCAAATGGTCTCGGCCACAATACTCCCTCCATCAGGTATGGAATGAATGGTCACTCACGTATGTCACGCGAGACAACCCTTCCGGAGAAAAGACAGTCCAGCCACTGACGCTCCCCTCCCCTACAACGGCAATTCGAATGTGAATAACGCACCTTTTGGATGATGATTCTCCGCATGAATGGTCCCATTGTGATCGGAGATTATACGATGCACAATGGCTAATCCCAACCCTGTTCCCGTTCGCTTTTTTGAAAAATAGGGCACGAACAACATTTTGTGATCATCGGGCTGAATACCCACCCCTTCATCCGCCACCCTGACCACGGCCCGATGCCGCCGCCAATCGCACTCCGTCGTCACCCAGAGACGGCCGTGATCGTTCATGGCCTGGATCGCGTTATCAAACAAATTAACCAACACCCTGTGCATATGCTCCGGATCACAATTCAATGCCGGAAGGTCTTCATCAAATTCGACAATAAATTCAATGCCACGATGCGCCCCCGTATAGAGGGAGATCACTTTCTCGATAATGTCATGCAGGGATGCTTTCCGCATCTGGGGAAGCGGCATTCTGGCATATTTCGAAAACTCATCGACCATCCCTTTTAACCGGGTGACTTCGCTAATAATGACCCCGGTGGCTTGATCGAATATTTCATCAAATCCTGTCGACTTTTCGGCGTATTTTTTTCGCAACCGCTGGGCCGACAATTGAATCGGGGTTAAGGGATTCTTAATTTCATGAGCAATGCGTTGCGCCACTTCCTGCCAGGCCGCCGTTTTTTGCGCCTTAATGAATTCCGTCCGATCTTCAAACACAAACACAAAGCCCAGGTCCAAACCGGCATCGTTCTGCATTCTGGAAATATTGAGGCCTACGGTCAAGAGCCGGCCATTGGGTGTTTCCATCTGGCCATCCATGGACACACTTTCCGTCTGTTCCTGGAGCATCTGGTCATAGGCTTTCTGAAACAATTGCAGATTGAAGGACTTGAACGCGTCATGAACCGGTCGTCCGCGCAAGTCGTCACCCTTCACTCCAATAATCCGTTCAGCGGAGGGGTTAAAGGTGGAAATCAGACCGGCCATATCGATCGATAACACTCCGGCCGCAATGGTTTCCACCACCGCTTCGGTGTAGGCCCGACGTTGATCGATCTCCACATTGGATCGTACGAGCGACATATTCACTTCTTCCAAACTGGATTTACTGGTGCGCAGATCGGCCGTCATGCGATTGAACGACTGGACCAAAGTTCCGATTTCATCCGTGGCCTTGACGTCGATATTCACATCTAAATTACCTTTGGCTACCGCTTCGGTTCCTTCAGCCAGTCGTTGTATGGGGACCGTAATGCCTCGGGCCACATAAAACCCGAACCAGGTGGCGCCAAATAAAATCAGCACCGTTACCACGGCCACAAACAAATAGGCTCCACCCTTGATCGGATTTTTCATGGAGATGATCTGCCGGTATTCCTCAAATTGTTTGGCAATCCCATCCATTTTCATCACCAGGACTTCCGGCACATAGGACGACACCACCACCACGCCAAACACTCGGTCAGTTTGACCATTTCCCCTGATCGGCGCCGCTGCCCGGATCAGTTTCCCCACCGGAGCTTCCTGGGCCGAAGACATAGGCTGACCCGTATCCAAGACATGGAGCACCAATTGCCCTACAGGAAGGCTCAACACCGCATCAGACAACTTGGGATCCATCATGCGGGCCAAGGTTTCCATTTTTGGCGAAAAGACCTCCACGCCCGCTAAATGATATTCCTGTTGCATGCGGGCCATAATGGCTTTCAATAATTCCCGATGTTCCGGCTTTAATATATCTTCTCGAAAAATTTCCTTGCTAATGGCGCGCGCCGTATCCGCTGTTAATGATTCGCGTTCCTCTTGATAGAGATGGGCGACTTCTTCCGAGTCCCGTAGGACCTGCATAATCTGATCATTAAACCACACGTCGATGACTTCACTGATGACCCCGCTGGCCACCAAGGCCAGCAGCACAGTGGGAATCAGAGCAAAGCCGATAAAGGCCGCGACCAACTTTGACCGGAACCCCTTCCCCAACAGCTTATGACGCTTTTCGAAAAAGGCCCGAATTAAATTTCGAGACAACAGAAGGGTGAGCGCCACCAATCCGACGCTATCCAGGTACACCAGAAAAAGCACCAGGGCATAGCTGGGGCTTGGAAGTATCGAATCCGGTTGCAGGGGTCCTGATAAGCCATACCGGGCGTAATAGAGGGTAAGGGCCAGGCAGGGCAACAACAAAACCAATACAATCCAGACAGGCCTATAATGATGCCGTTTCTGCTTCGAGGCGGAACTGTGGGAGGGAACACCCGGCTCGCTCGACGTGGACGGCAACCCCGTTCGAGGAAATTTCCGGGATTCAGTGAGCGGTTCTGAGAGAAGGTTCACGGCGTGTCAGTGGGAGAATATCATCCAAGGGCCAGTCAACTATGATCATTATTGATCAAGAACAGGAACAGCGCAAGGCGCGACCACATCCCCACTATCGATTCGTCTGTCTGCCTATGGGCGAAATGAGAAGCACTCGCCTGGAAGTTTGCGGGAAGGAAGAGGATTCGCCAGGAATCAGGGAGAAACCGTACTGCCCTTCCCTGACGTGACGCTGACATATTTCATCCGCAGGGTATAGAGCATATCTCCTAAGACGGACGCTTCTTCAGACGTAAGATTTCCTTTGGTCTTCTCTTCCAGCAAAGATAAGATATCAACAATTTCCTTGGCCTGGGGAAGATTCATGGGCGGTGCGGGCTGTTGGGGATCCAAAGACTCTCCCATCAGCATGAGAGATGAGGTTCCAAGGGAAAAAACAAACGATGAAAATGACAAGGGAGGATGAGGCGCATGAGATGATTCTGCCGAAGAATGGGGTTGCGCCATAGAGGACTCTGGCGGTGGTGGAGTAAAGGCTTCTGGCTCCGATCGCCCTCGTTTATCCCGAATCACAAACCCTGGTTCTTCTTCGCTCATCGGATACCTCCTATAGTGAGAAAACAGTAGCACTAACCGGTGGTCTCTATCAAGAATCCAGGACTTACACTGAGGGAAAAAACGGGTATAATGCCCTCGCACCTAACTCAAAATTTTTGGCAGTCTCATGACTCAACCATCTCCGGAAAATTCCTCCTCCGCTTCTCCGACAACATGTTTGTCGGAATTACTGGCGATCATGTCCAGATTGCGTGGACCCGACGGCTGCCCTTGGGACCGTGAACAAACGAGTCAGTCCCTCAAACCCCATCTTCTTGAGGAAACGTATGAGGTGCTGGAAGCCATAGATGCCGGTCAGCCTTCCGCCCTCAAGGAGGAATTGGGCGATCTCTTGCTTCAGATTATGTTTCACACACAAATCGCCTCAGAACAGAATCAATTTTCATTCAATGACGTGGCCAACGGGTTAGCCGATAAACTGATTCGACGCCACCCCCATGTTTTTCAACAGACCACCGATGCTTCACCTGTCACAACAGCCCACGATGTAAGCCGGCAATGGGATCGACTCAAACAACAAGAACAAGCCACTCAACCGGGACATCAGTCACTTTTACAAGGGATTCCCAAAATCGCTCCAGCTCTCCAGCGTGCCTTTCAAGTCCAAAAACGGGCCTCTCGCGCAGGATTTGATTGGAAGACCATTGAGCCGGCCTTGGAGAAATTCAAAGAAGAATTGAATGAATTATATGCTGCCGCTGCGCAAAGTAATCCGTCGCCCTCGGAAGGGACTCCTCGACCAGAAAACCCGATGGTTCAAAGCACCATTGAAGAAGAGTTGGGGGATGTGTTCTTTGCCTTAGTCAATGTCTCGCGGTTCCTTCGAGTCAATCCTGAAGAGGCGTTACGACGTGCCACCAATAAATTTATCTCCAGGTTTCATTTCGTTGAATCACAAGCTGCGTTGGAAGGGAAGGATCTTCGCGACTATACGCTTCCGCAACTCGATAAATGGTGGGATGCGGCCAAACATCTGGAACGGCAACCACCACAGATTTCCGAAAGCATCGAAGGAGCCACAACGTGAGCCAGGAAGAAGAACCAACAGAGGGTCGACGGGTAGGCATCCACCCACTTATCGTGGTGTTTGGCGTCATTTTTGGTTTATGGCTGTTCATCACCCTCATCATTCCTAAATCCAAAAATTTACCCAATCAGGGACCGGGAACCACGCCCAAGACCCCCGTGGGCCTCCACGACATCGTATCGACTGATCTCATTCCGACATATGAGGCGACCGGAACCGTCGCGGATATGAAAGCCATCACCATTCTGGTTCCTCCGGCCACCACAGATAGTCAGGTGGTGGCGCTGTTGCAATATTTCCAAAAAGCCCGCCTGGAGAATACGCTGGACACCCTTCTGCCACCCACCACACCGGGAGACAAACTCGGGGAATTCGCCATTGCCGACATCTATATTTTTTCAGAAGCCCAATACGGCGTGACCGAATCAGCCAAGGCCTTAGGCCGGGGGGCTCATGCCCCTGGGGAATTTTATCCCAGCTCCATTCCATACGAAGTGGCGATGGAAAATGTCCGCGGCCACTATGCTATTGACCTGTACAATAAAAACTCGCCGGAGCATGCGTCCCTGGGATTTGGTGAGGAGGAGACGGGGGTGTATTCAAAACGCTATCAACGCGTCTTCTAATACATTTGAGATGTGCGAGGGGGAGAAGAGTCTCATACCTCCTGCTGAGATTGACTCCAAAAAAAATTCTGTGGCGTTCAGAGTCCCGTCTGATCGTGGATAGATTTCCGCAGGACAGCCTGTTCAGCCTTCATCCACTGATCCAACTCAGCAAACAGGGAAATGGAGTCGCCTGTAAAAGGCCCAATCATCACATCCAGACGCTCAGCCAGCAATCCATCCGCGTCGGCAATCTCAAGTTTTTTATCTGCAATGGCTCGCGAAAGGATTTGATTAATTCGAAGCTGTTGCCCAACCGATCCGCCCACGACTCCTAGAATCGAGTTTTTCAAATAGTCCAACTCCAGTTCAATCGAGACCTTCACTCTTACTCCCTGTGCGGTTGCCCAATCAGGTCGCTGAACGGAATAATCATAGGAAAAGGCCGGCTCGCGCGGTTCCCGATAAGGACCCATCACATTCAAAACAATTAAATCTGACTGCATAATTCCATTCCTTAAACGATGAATACGTGGATCTATTCTACAGAAGGTGAAGACACCCGTGATTTAGACAATATTTGAATGAGGGCTCCACTCGAATCCCCTTCCAGGGGGCCCGTCCACCCTTGTAATCCATTTTTCAGAAGATAAATATTAGGATAATTATGTCGACTCAGAAAATCGCAGGCAAGACGACTCCGATCACCACCCGCGCAATACACCAGGATTTTATCAGATTCAATCGGAAGTTCCGCCTGATACCGTATTTCTAAATCCTCAACAGGAATTAAAGTTGCTCCCGGAATTCGCTGTTTGGCAAATTCAGCTCTGGTGCGGACATCCAACACGAAAACATTCGATGAGGAGGAAGATGGCGCCACCAATTGTGCTGCATCCGTGCCGGAAATCTCGTGATACAGCAGGCCATTTCTAATCAACGTATCGGAGACACGCTGACCTCGAGCCAGGAGTGCCGTCTGGATGCGTAAAGGCTCTACGACTGATTCGATTTTTCCAGAAAGTGCGCCCACCTTCCGCTCAAGATTATATTGCTCACGTTTCAGGCGTATAAGCTCCTGATGGAGTCGCCGAATAGACCAGAGCGCCACACTCGCGAGACACAAACCGAGGCCGCCGAAAATTATTCCTAGGCTATCCATCTGACCAATTCGTCTCTATTTCTCAGAGACGGCCCCTCTCCATTCCCGATTCAAACATCGGTCATTGCGTGGTCTTGCCGCCCTAAAGGGATTTGTGCCTTACAGGACGAATGTCTCCCAAATATTTTTGGCGTGAGACACTCTCGCTGTTGATAGAATATGTAAAAAAACAGAAAACCACTGTAGGAGAAAAACATTCAGTGGAATATTGATAACTGGTCGGGGCGAGAGGATTTGAACCTCCGACCCCCGCGTCCCGAACGCGGTGCGCTACCGGTCTGCGCTACGCCCCGATCATTACGAGTCTACTGATCAAGAAGGAAAAGGCTCATACGATAATCCATGAGCATCGGCAACGGCTTGGCATGTCACACGACTACTGAACACGTTCAATCCATTTCGTAAGCCAGGATGGTTGCGCAACGAACCTTCCAACCCTTCTTCGACCAGCTGGACTATAAAAGGTAGCGTGGCGTTGGTCAAGGCTAAAGTCGATGTATATGGAACAATTCCAGGAATATTTGCGACGGCATAATGCAGGACTCCATCAACAACATAGACCGGATCGCTATGCGTGGTCGGGCTGGTCGTCTCCGCACACCCACCCTGATCAACCGAAACATCGACCACCACTGATCCCGGTTTCATGTCCGAAATCATGGATCTCGTGATCACCCGAGGCGTTCGTGCCGCAGGTAGATACACGGCTCCAATCACAAGATCTGCGCGCGCAAGAAAGTGGTGAATCATGGACTGGGTGGAAGCCACGGTGACGAGGCGACCGGGATAGTGATCATCCAACATGCGTAACTGCCAGAGATCCAGACTTAACACCGTGACATTGGCTCCCATCCCCACCGCAATCTTTACGGCAGAGGTCCCCACGACCCCCGAGCCCAATACCACGACCTCCCCTGGTGGAACTCCAGGCACCCCACCTAACAAGACCCCGGAACCTCCACGTTGTTTTTCCAAATAATGTGCCCCAATTTGTACCGACATTCGTCCGGCAATTTCACTCATGGGACGCAAAAGAGGAAATTGTCCCTTTGCATCCTCAGTCGTTTCGTAGGCGATGGCTGCGCACCCGATTCTCAGCAAAGCCTCTGTCAAGGCTTTGGAGGCCGCCAGGTGCAGGTAAGTAAAGACCACATGATCTTTCCTCAGAAAAATCCACTCTTCAGATTGCGGTTCCTTGACCTTCACAATGAGTTGAGCCTCTCCATACGTCGCTTCCATCGTTTGGGCCAGAACTGCACCTGCTTGCCGATAGAGGTCATCACTGAACCCACTCCCCTCTCCGGCTCCCTGTTGAATGACGACCCGATGCCCGCGACCACACAATTCCTTCACGCCATGGGGAGTCAGTGCCACACGAAATTCATGATCCTTAATTTCTTTTGGGATCCCAATCACCATATTCTTAACCCCTTTCACCTCTCTGTGGCCCTGAGGTCGGCCCACATCCTATTCACCAACTATCTACGTTTTGTCCAATAAATACGAGGACTTTCCAAGCGACCCGTTCCCGTGACCTGGACAGGTTCCTGAATCCTCAGGTAAGATCGGCTCTTTATTTTCCCTTTGCTTTTTTCGGTTATTATCATGGGAATTTAACGAGTATGAGTAAATTCACACATCATATTTTCGTGTGCATCAATGAACGGCCCAAGGGAGATCCACGGGGATGTTGCGCTGCCTTGGGATCCGTCGGATTACATGCTTTTTTTAAAAAAGAAGTCGAGCGGTTAGGGTTAAAAGGCATTGTCCGTGCAAACAAAGCCGGATGTCTGGACCAATGTGAGTACGGACCTAGCGTCGTCATCTATCCCGAAGGCATTTGGTATTGGGTTGGCCAGGAAGCTGATGTCACCGAAATCATGGAGCGACATATCGGTAAAGGGGAAATTGTGGAACGGCTCCTGATGCCAGGGAAAAATGGTTCGTTACCCACAGTCAATTCCTAATGCCTTGTCCTTTTACACTCGGACCACTGGTCCCCTAAATCTGTCGCCACTACCTGGCGCATGGCCTTCATCTTATGGGCAATGAAGACAAATGGAAAGCCAACTTACGAAAAGTGGCCTTTTTAAAGTCCTTTCCCGGCTGGCTCTCCTCCTGGGACCAGGGGATAGGAGCCTCCATTGAACGAGTCCTCCCGATTCCCGGACATGCCCCCCATACCGTCCTCCTCCTATCTGAAGGCCGATTTGTTGTTACCCCGCCCGTTCATGACGAACCGCAAATGGTGACAGCCGGGCTCGTGGCCGCTCGTCCACATCTTGAATCCATTCATGCCGCCGCATTCACGGAATACGATCATCTGACACGCCTGGATCAGGAATTGGGACGCATGGCCAGGTTAGAAAATATTCTGAATGCCATTGATAACAACCTTGATCGAATTCCTGAACTCAAATCGCGCATTCAGGATTTAGTCAAACAATGGGACAGGGAGAATCATCATTCACAATGAATATGCTTGAAATGTTTTCCGGAGCCCTTTTTGAAGGAGTGAGCCCTATGATGGTGAGAAGAGACCACTTGGTCCGACATCCGGACCGTTGCACCCATAATGCGATCTGCATTCCAATTTGTCCGACAGGAGCCTGGCTTTCGACTCCTCCCTACAAATTCGATTCGTCACGGTGCATGGAATCGTGCCGCCTCTGTCTGGATGCCTGCCCATCTCAGGCCATTTACGGAGTCTTCCGCAAAGGCGAAAAACTTCTCATACCGAAGCAAGAGTAAATTAAATAATCCGCTTCCTCCAATATCCCCAATAGGCCGTACCCACAGTACCACAGCCACCGGTGAGTCCGGTTGACGCCACGATTTGATAGACATCCCTCCGTGCAATTTTGATTGGTGAGTGCGGACTTAGCACAAGCGGGGACACCGACAACTGTTGTAAGGTACGGATCCCGATCAAAATCGGCCACATGCAGGCCAACCGAAGGCGAATCTCCAGGCGGGGTATGGCCATTGTATAGCGCCATCCTTGATCTAAATGATCTCGCGCCTCCTGTATTAATTTTCTGAAGAGGGGGCGAAATGCGGGTGCAGAGCTCTCATCGAGCAGTTGCCGGGGAGTAAGAGATACTTGATCCAGCAACACTGTCGGGATATAACACCGCCCATTTCTCAAATCCAGTGGCAAATCCCTTAGAATATTGACCATTTGCAACCCCTTCCCATAGCGAATGCCAAGAGGAATCATGCAGGCCTGATCCCACCCTCGAAATCCCGGAAGGTGGCTGCATACCATCTTCGTCCAAAACTCTCCCACACATCCCGCAACCGCATAGGTATAATATTCAAATTCATGAATCGCCTGTAAGGCGCGTACTGGCTGCCCTTCCGATTTTTGGGGAAACTGATGGAGGTCAAATTCCATCCCTCCAATCAGCACCGACAGAACCTGCGCAATCTGAGACCGGTCGGTTGGGCTAAATTGTTGGTAAATTCGGAAACACCCCTCCAATTCTTCCAACAAGCGGCGCTCATCAGGATTACTTTGTTTCGTGAGGACTTGCACCTGGATTTTTTTGATTTGTGCCAAATCGGCGGCACTTCCCCATAGCTGCCCTTTTAACAGACGTAAACATTCCAGGCGGACCCCATCCTCTAGTTTTCCCGTATCGGCGATCGTATCCGCAGCTCTGGCCAACAAATAGGCCAGACCAATTTGTGAACGAACCGCGCGGGGCAGGATTGCCAGGGTTAAATAAAAAGAGCGGGAAACCCGCTTGAGCACCTCCCCGAGGAGGTGTTGATCCGGTGGAGAAAGGCGCATAAGCTAGCGAACGATGAGACGGCCTTCCATCCCTTGCTCACGATGCGTGGGAAAGAACAGAAGCTGTTTATCGCAATAAAAAGGGTAGATGCCGGGCTCGGTCAATGTGAGGGTGACAGCTTTCGTATCGCCGCTGGAAATATCCACGTCCACCAGACGCATGCCGCCGGGGTCATCCAGCAAAAAATTATGAGGAACCAAAAAGGACTGATTACTCAGAGTCAGGGTCAGGGGTTTACCGGCTTTCACCACCACTTCCGATGGCGTAAAGGCATAACTTTCCATACTGATCATGACCTGTTGCCCGAAAGGTTCCTCCACTGGAGGCAGGGAAGACTCCGACAATTGGGCGTATAGACGGTCGGAAAGACTCCCATAGCCCGTCACCACGACAAGACTCAATATCAATCGTGTATAATGTTTTACAGAAAAAATGTCTAGAATAAATGATCTCCTCATCGGTAAAGATATCATAACGGTTTTCCAGGCGAGGGTCACGCTTTTGCCTCTCTTGACTCTCATGGAAAAGGTGTTATCTTCCAACAAGTTGAAACCTAAAGTCGGTTTTGAGGACACTGGTAAAGGGATCATTTAATCATTCATGAAGTCGAACAAATTAGCGTGTTTCCACAAGCGGATGTGGAACAATTAAGGGAGATTGTCTATGAAAAAACTTAAAGGAATTGGTTTATTACTGATTGCCAATATCCTCATCTTTATTACCCTCTCAATTTCGTTCACCGTGTTATCTGAGATGATTCTCCCGGCCTTCGGAATCGATCTCCGTGGATCAATCGCTCAAATGGATCTGTTATGGGCATTTGTCATTGGATTTGGTGGTGCATTTATCAGTTTGGCCTTTTCCAAACAAATGGCCAGGGCCTTTATAGACTGCACGCAAATCACAGAACCGCGAAACCAGGCGGAAAGGCTCGTGTTTGACACCGTCCAAAAAATATCTGAAAAGTTAAACATTTCCATGCCGGAAGTATGGATTTATGAATCGCCAGACCCTAATGCGTTTGCCACGGGGCCCACAAGAAACAACTCGATGGTGGCCGTATCAACCGGCCTGCTCAACAACCTTAATGAAGGTGAAGTGCGAGCCGTCCTGGCTCATGAAATGGGCCATGTCTACAACGGCGATATGTTTACCACAACCGTGTTGGCAGGCCTGATGAATACCTTTGTCTACTTTATTAGCCGCTTTATCTATCGGCAGGTAGCGGAACGTAATGAGGCGCTAGGATTTGGAGTGTATATCGTGTTGCAAATCGTTCTCTCCGTCCTGGCGATGATTCCCATTAGCTGGTGGTCCCGCCGTCGGGAATTTGCAGCCGACCGGTTCGCAGCCAACACTGTAGGCAAAGAACATATGATCTCTGCTCTGGAGGGCATTGATCGTTGGGTACAACGCACCCAATTTGAATATAGCTCCCAAGATGCGCTGGCTACGATGAAGATATCCGGAAAATCGCACAGTTTCATGCAGGTATTTGCGACCCACCCGCCAATCGAAGCGAGAGTGACTGCACTACGGCAACTCTAATTCGTAAATTATGCGCAATGCGAAAAAGGGACTTGGCCATGCCAAGTCCCTTTTTTTTTGGTCTTTCTGTCAATCCGGATTGTTTCAAAACCCTTGGGGCTAAAATGAGCGATTGTTTCCCACGGCAGGAAAGAACGCGAATTAATTCAGCGTTCTGACATCAGATTCATGTGAAAGGGCTACTGGAAACTCTTTCATCCCATGCCGGCAAAGAACAGGAAGGAGGGAGGCCGGAGGTTGAATCAGTGCAACAGGAATACATAATTGCTGAAGGTGATAGAGTCCATAGCCACAAAATGTCAGCCCCATCGGGCCCATGGATTCCACCTCAGAAAAATCAACGACGACTTTTCGATAGTCCAGACCTATCGCTCGCGCTGCCGCCTTTTCAAACACCTCCCCGAGAGAATGATCCGGCAAACCCAATATTCGAATAACGACGGCATCCGGTAAAATCTGAAGTCCACATTGCATTAGGAAATCCTCCTCAAGCCTGCATGATACTTGTTGACGCACCTACTCTCGTTGCGCCACCTATCCATACAGGAATGAGTGAACCCCTTGAGCTTCCCCCCTACAATTCCCAATTTGAACTAGAATTGGTCCCCGTTTTTTGGACAGCTCGATAAGTGAAATTTCTGCGTGCCATTATGCGACCTGCTCCACGATTGCATCTTTAAAATACACGGCATCCGGTGTCTGTCGGTTCAACGTTTGATGCCGGCGTTGGGCATTATAGAACTGGAAGTAATGGGTTAACCCCATGCGGAGAACTGCCGGCGTTTCATAGGCCCGCAGGTAGATATCCTCATACTTCGCACTGCGCCATAAGCGTTCCACAAAGACATTGTCAACCCAACGGCCTTTCCCATCCATGCTGATCTTGACGTCATGCCTCCGCAGCACGGCCGTGAACGCCTCACTGGTGTATTGAGCCCCTTGGTCAGTGTTAAAGATCTCCGGAACTCCATAGCGAGCCAAGGCCTCCTCCAGGGCAGCGCTACAGGGTTCGGCATCCAGCGTATTCGACACCCGCCAAGCGAGCACCCGGCGGGAATACCAATCCATGATGACGGTCAGATACATGAATCCCTTGGCCATCGGCACATAGCAGATGTCACTCGCCCACACCTGATTGGGCCGATCAATGGTGAGGCCGGTGAGGAGATAGGGGTAGTTTTATGCCCGGCCCCCGGTTGACTCGTGCGCGGCTTCGGATACACAGCCCGGAGACCCATCTGACGCATCAGCCGTTGCACGCGCTTGCGATTGAACACATACCCGCGCTGCCGGAGTTCCTCGCTCATGCGCCGACTGCCATAAAACGGCCATTTCAGATAGAGTTCGTCGATCTGTCGCATCAGTTCAAGGTCGGCCTTCGCTACATCCCGGTGACGAGCATAGACACTCGAACGCGGCACAGCGAGGAGTTGACACTGACGAATCACGGAGAGCCCTGCCTTAACGGTGATCCTCGCCTTGCGCTCGTTCATCGGCCATGTCCGAGCGCGTTGGCTAAAAAATCCTTCTCCATCGTCAGCTGGCCAATCTTGGCATGCAGCTTTTGTTGTATCCGGTCATGGTCAGCGGTATCGGCGACATCCGCCCCAAAGACTGCTTCTGCCTTGGTGACCAATTTCTGTTTCCAGTCTTGGATCTGATTCGGATGCACGTCAAACTGCTCGGCTAACTCCGCCAGGGTGCGATCTCCTCGCAGGGCGGCCACGGCCACTTTGGCCTTAAACGCGGGCGAGTGATTTCGTCGGGTCCGTTTTGCCATCTTCTGCTCCTTTCGTTGAAGGGAATATATCGCAGAAGATTCCACTTAGCATCTAAGAATTTCTGTCCAATGAATGGGGTCCACCTCTACTAGCGTCGCCATTTTGAACCCTGGCGCTTGTTTGGCAACACCAAGCCACTGGCTTTTGGCCTGATCAGAAAGCTCTACTTTTCGCCTGTCCATATTTTGGGGAAGCTTACACACGGGCGTGGCTCCCTAAAATAATCAGGCAGATAAAACCTATTTTAAACGTTCAAAACAAAAATTTATTTGTTTTCCCCATGATGAGGGCCCTTAGAATTTTCATTTAAATAGAAACTCTACTCACTCAAGCTTTGGAAATCCCTTTCTCCATTGGTAGGCAAAACATTTATCAACACTACAAGAATGACTGATTAACGGAAATGGGGGAAGGAGTGGGGGTCCCAAAAGAAAAAGACCGGATGTGCCCCAACCTTGTTTCTTAAAAAAGGTAACAAAAAATTAAATTCCGGGGACCGTATTTCTGCGCTGGGTGAAGGAAGCACTTCAGAACCCTAATTATTGATAAGCTGGAAGTTCGGGAATTTTTCTTTCCGGCCAATATCTAGCCATTAGATCCTCAAATACCTTTGTTAATTTCCAATTGGGCAATTGTGATTCATCTTCTCCTAGGACCCATTTTAGCCCTCCGGCCTCTAAATATGGTCTCTCATAGGAAACAGGAAACATTACCGATGACTCCAAAGTAGCCAAATTGTCTCCTTTACGTGGATACGTTAAGGCGAAATGTGCCGAAACTTTGTTACGCCATAGGTATATGTCTGGATGAACTTTCTTAATATAGTTTGTACAATGCTCATTTATTTTAGTCCGAATCGTTGCGTCTTGGGAAACATCCTTATATTTCAATTTATTGATTTGAAGGGCATCAATAAGACCAATCAGCCGAATAAAGTTCACAAGGTCCGTGGCATACCAATTGAACATACTATGGAGAATCGGATCAATTTCATGATTCGACAACACCATAACCATCGGAGGATTAATACCTCGTTTTTTATATTTTTCGATAATTTTAATTTCCTTATTTCGTACAAATTTGGCCAGAGAATGCAATCCGGTAGACAAATACATTAAGGCATGAGGATTGGGGATTGGAGAGAACTTGGGGTCGTAACCTATACTATTAATGTGATCTAGGACGATTTCCCTCTGAGTCATTTTATTTTCCTTTCCCCAGACATCCCCTCTTTTAAAACTAAAATTATGGTTAACAACTATTGGATTGAAAAAATTGGGCAAAGATTGCCATGGATGGTAGCGACACTGAGGAGTTTCATGGTCTGGGTCCATAAATATGCTCATACAATTTCGACCTACGAGCGGAGTGATATCGGCGGTACGGCAAATCAATCGGACCACGACGTTTATTAAGTCTAAAATTTTAGGCCCACGCTTTCTCGGCCAGGAACTGCGTAGCATGACAAGGCGAAATAACAGTTCCTTCTCTTCCTCGGGTATACTTTGATGACATCCCCCTGCAATCCCTATATAAAAACTTTCCGAACAAATTTTTTGGGTTGTATTAAAAAATGGTTGTGCGACAGGGAATTCCTCAGACTCTTCCACGGAATCATAATTTGACACCATTGTAAGAAAAGTGAATCCTACATTCGGTTTTCCAACCATCACAAAAGAATGACGAAGAGTCTCACCTTCGATGCCCATGGATTGGATTTGACGAAACCACGCAGTCGCTCTTTCGCGAAGAAGTTCTGCAATCTCTCCACTGAATAGGCTTCTTGAGTCCATATCCTTGAACTGATCCGCTATCCATGTGTCCATCCCTATTTTATGGATAGAACCGATTCCATAGTATGAAATGAGGAGCTGAGCATCTTTGCAAGTAAGAAAAATCGCCTTATTCCCATGGGCATCATAATTCGTACAATCTGGAATATTAATGAACCGTCGATCCGAAACATGAAAAATGAACTGGGGTGAAGCAAACGAAATATGCAAGGTCACTTCTTTATTATCCTTATGAAATCTCTGATTATGGCATCATAAATTTTGACCTCAATAATTGCAATTTAACGTTTCAGGAAAACTTTTAGAAGAAAATTATTGGTTGAGATTTTGATAATCCTCAATAGAAAGATAAAAAAGAAGAGAGCTTAGGATCACACTGTGGGTTCCGTAGATTCTCCCCGGAGGGGTGTGGCGTATGGTCTATCCCAGTCAGAACTCGGCAACCCATTTGGACCAACGGAACTTCTGTTTTAGAATTTTGGGTCTTCTCCCAAACGAGTGGGTAGAAGTCAGAGCATAGATGCCAAGAACGGCAGTCAGGACAAGGAGATCCGGTGTTTGAAGCGAGGGAAAATTCTGTCATGATTGCCGGATGGCAACGAGCAAGAGCCTGCTGGACACATACCGATTCCCTGGGTTTTGTCCGAGGGCCACGATCAAGGGAATATTCGGCGATCCGCAGGCCCGGATTATTCGGCTGGTGCGGCGTCAAAAAAAACGGGGTGCGGATGTTGTGGGATCCCCCATCGGAGTTTCTACGATCGCAAGGTCCGGCACATTCGGGATCTGTCCTGTGGGGAGCTGCGCATTTACCTGGCGGTGGAGGTCCGGCGGGTCCTGTGTCGGCAGTGTGGCAAGGTGAAGCAGGAGAAGGTGCCGTGGCTGGCCGACAACCCGTTTTACACGAAGCGGTTGGCTTGGTACGTGGGGCGACGCTGCCGCGAAACCGCCGTCAAGGACGTGGCGAGGGAACTCAAGCTGGACTGGAAGACGGTGAAGGGCCTGGAGAAGGAGTATATGCGGGAACAGCTCCGGCGTACCGGCACGCCGAGCCCCAAGGCCATCGGCATTGACGAGCTCTCGATCAAAAAGGGGCATACCTACCCGAACGTGGTCAGCGATCTCGTGCGGCGACGGCCGATCTGGTTCGGGGGTATGGATCGCTCCGAGCAAAGTCTGGATCTGTTCTATGAGTGGTTAGAGGCAAAGAAAGCTGTGGGGCTGAAGCTGGTGGTCATGGACATGTGGCGGGCTTTTGAGAAATCAACCATGGAGCACGCCACTCAGGCGGCCATCCTGTATGACAAGTTTCATGTGATGAGACACTTGGGCCAGGCGCTCGAGACGATACGCAAACAGGAATACAAACGGCTGGCCGAGCAGGACCGGTCGTTTATCAAGGGGCAGAAGTATACACTGCTGTCCAGAAAGACGAACTTGACCCTTGAGGGACGGCGGGCGCTTAAAAAACTCCTCGGCGCGAACAAGCGGCTCAACACCGCGTATCTGTTAAAGGAATCCTTTGGCCAGTTATGGGAGGATCAGACCGAAGGCTGGGCCCGGCGGTTTTTCGAGAACTGGAAGGCTTCGTTGAAGTGGCAGCGCCTCAAGCCCTACGAGGACTTTGCGGAAATGATCGAGCGGCACTGGGACGGGATTGCCGCATATTGCCAGGCCGAGAGCAAGGTCTCGCTTGGTTTCGTGGAGGGGCTCAACAATAAGATTCGGGTTATTCAGAGAAGGGCGTATGGGTTACGCGATGAGGAGTATCTCCGCCTGAAAGTCCTGACCTGTATGCTCAAGCACATCTGAAAAACAGTCTATAATCACCCACTCACTTTGGAGAAGAGCCAGAATTTTTATTCCAGCGGTTAAACGGGCAAGATTAGAGGAAGGGACCGCTGACACACTCTCAAACACTCCCATGCGTCCAGATTAGCCATGAGTGGACAATCTGACCGCACGATTGCCTCCCGCTCCGGCATAGCTGAACCGGACTGGTGCAGCGGTATTCTCATTTATCCCCTGACCACTTACGAAAAGCAGTTGAAGGGCTTTCGACTTTTGGGAATGCAAGGGAAATTCCAACTGGCACAGAAATAGCCAACATGGAGAGTAGAGCGGAGAATGAAACCGTCTAAGTAGTTTATTGATTTGGAGCGGGCGAGGGGATTTGAACCCCCGACAACTTGCTTGGGAAGCAAGGACTCTACCACTGAGCTACGCCCGCTCACAAGATCAGGATTCGCATTCTAGGTATGGCCTGACGCTTAGTCAAGGTACAAAAAAATTGAGTGTGGCTGTATCGGCTCTGCCGTCGAATCCAGTCACTCCCGAATAAATCCGGATGTATCTATTCCCTGAATTCAATGATCGCGAATTTTCGCTTGCCAATTTTCATCGGATACGATCGGCCAGGCTCGAAGGTCATCATCCCGTTGGGGTCCGCAAGCTTTTCTCCGTCCACCTGGACACCTCCCTGGGAAACGAGCCGCCTGGCCTCAGATTTACTGGGCACTAAACCCGTCCGCATCAGGAGGTCAACGACAGACATGGAATAATCTGGCGAGTGGTTAAAATCCGTGGGAGTCAGTTTCACGCGAGCATCCGGCTCATCGGGAAAATCCCGCTTTTGAAATCGCTGTTGAAAATCAGCCTTGGCCTCTTCCACGGCATCCCTTCCGTGATATTGTCGAACAATCTGCTCGGCCAAAGCCATTTTGGCTTCCATCGGATGTTGACGCTTGACCTCATCCAAATTGCGGACCGTCAACAGTTCGTAATAGCGCAGCATCAGGACATCGCTAATAGACATCAGCTTCCCGAACATGTCTGCTGGACGATCTTCCAAGGCGATATAATTACCAAAGCTCTTACTCATTTTCCGGACTCCATCCGTGCCTTCTAACAACGGCATGGTGAGCACCACCTGCGGTTTTTGGCCGTAATCCCGCTGCAAGTCACGCCCGACGAGGAGGTTGAATTTCTGATCGGTTCCACCCAACTCCACATCGGCTTCCAACACCACCGAGTCGTACCCTTGCACCAAAGGATAAAGAAATTCATGCACACTAATATGCTTTTGCTCTCGGTATCGTTTTGAGAAATCGTCCCGCTCCAACATGCGCGCCACGCTATAATGTGAACACAACTCGACCATTTTTTCGACCCGCATGCCACTCATCCAATGACTATTAAATTCGATTCGGGTTTTCTGTGGGTCCAGGGTTTTGAAAATCTGTTGTTCATAGGTTTTCGCATTGGCCAGCACTTGTTCTTTGGTCAAAGCCACCCGGGTTTCCGACACCCCGGTCGGATCACCGATCATGCCGGTAAAATCCCCAATGAGAAAAATAACTTGATGGCCCAACTCCTGAAAGTGCTTGAGTTTTTGGATTAACACGGTATGGCCCAAATGCAGGTCCGGCGCCGTAGGATCAAACCCGGCTTTAATCCTGAGAGGACGCTGTTCTTTTAGCGACTCCGCTAATTTGGCTGTTAATTCGTCGAGCTGAATGACCTCCACGGTTCCCCGAAGAATAAGGTCCAACTGCCGGTTGATTTCTGAAGGTGTCATCTTGTAAGCCACGCTATGTGAAAGTGAAAAATTAACTCCCGATCCCTATCGCCATGGTTGAGGCCCGGACACCAACCAGGGGGCGCAGTTGCTCCAACCGTTTTTTTCCAATACCCGGCACCAGAGCCAAATCTTCAATGCGTCGAAATGCTCCATGAGACGTTCGATGTGCCACAATTCGTCCTGCCAGGATTGGCCCAATACCAGGAAGATGCTCTAACTCAGCTAAGGTGCCGTCATTCAAGTCCACGGTAAACGCCGCGACTTCCCTGAATTGCCCCTCTTCTCCCTCAACTCCCACCTGAAGAGGCTGGAAGACATTTCTCCCCGAAAGTGGTGCCCCGCTCACAACCTCGTCAGGATCACCCGCGGAACCGGAAGGAAGGGTATGTGATGGCTGAACACCTAAATTTTTGGGTGGAGCCACTGGAGAAAGAGACGGTTGCGGCCAACCAACCCAATAAACGAAAAACACCCCCATTCCCAACAAGGCCATTTTTAATAGGAGCGAGCTTCCCCAGGAAATTTTGCCTGAATGCCTATCAGATATTTGGAGCGAGCTGACGAGCGACCTTGGCGGTTCAATGTCTTTCATGTTGAATCAATGAATTCGCTTCATATGATTATCAGCGCTTTCGCGCCTGGTGAATGGCCATGCCCTCCACATCCTCGGCTGCCTCCATCAACCCTTCCGAAAAAGTCGGATGCGCATGGATCATGTTGGCGAGATCCTCAACAGTCAACCCACCCTGCATTGCCATGGCGGCTTCATGAATAAGGTCCGCCGCATGAGCACCGATAATATGGACGCCAAGAATTTTCTTGGTCTGTTCATCCGAAATCACTTTGAAATGTCCAAACGGTTCACCAACGGCCTGTGCTTTTCCGAGACCGGCATATTTAAATCGCCCAACCGCGACCGCCAACCCGTGTTCCCGGGCCTGGGCCTCAGTCAGTCCGACACGCCCGATTTCCGGCAAGGTAAAAATCCCTGCAGGAATGACATCATAGTTAATGGCCTGCGGCCGGCCCATCGCGTTTGAGACGGCCACTTTTCCTTGAGCCGAGGCCACATGCGCCAACATGAATTTTCCCGTCACATCTCCAATCGCGTAAATACCGGGGACGGAGGTTTCCATTTTTTCATTGACCAGAATCTCCCCCTTGGTTCCCACCTGTACACCAACCTGTTCCAGCCCTAACCGGCCGGAATTCAGGCGACGCCCGACCGAAACCAGCAGGTGGCCTGTCACCAGTTCTTCTCCCGAAGCCAGCGTTGCTCGCACTCCCTCATCAACAGCCGCCCAATTGGTAATCTGCGTATTGAGATAGAGTTGAATCTTGCGTTTTTTCAACTCACGCGTCATGGTGGAGATCGTATCTTCATCCTCAAGTGGCAGCACGGACGGCATCATTTCGACAATACTCACTTCCGATCCCAACCCGCTCAGTAAGCAGGCAAACTCACATCCTTCTACTCCACCGCCGACAATCATGATGCTCCCGGGAATCTCCGTGAGATCCAGAGCCTCTTTACTGGTCAACACACGTTGACCATCAATGGGAAACTGGGGCAGTTGAGGCCAGGAGGACCCTGTGGCAAGAATAATGGCATCGGCATCAATGGTAGAAGAGGACCCGTCAAGATGGGTGACCCGCACTTGCCGGTCATTAGCCAATTCGCCTCGCCCCGGCACGTGGGTAATTTTCCACTGCTTCAACAAGGTGCCGATTCCCTTTACAAGCCCACGAACCACCTCCTCCTTACGTGCGACCATGCGAGCGAGGTCATAGCTCACAGGTCCCTCAATCTTGAGACCAAACGGCTGGGCATGTCGAACCCGTTCGCCAAGATCAATAAAGCCCAACAGGGTTTTACTGGGAATGCAACCCCAATTCAGGCACACCCCTCCAAGCACCTGTTCCTCCAGGATCGTCACCTTGGCCCCTAATTGCGCGGCGCGAATAGCCGCCACATACCCACCAGGACCTGATCCGATAATGACAATGTGGGGCGAGGTGGTCATGATTCTTGTGAGGCTAAAAATGCCGTGTATTGCTCCGGTGTCATCAATCCATCCACCTCACCTGGATTGGCCAATTCCAGCACCGCGATCCACCCCTTGCCATAGGGATCCTGATTGAGTAGTTCGGGATGATCCTGAAGTTCCGTATTCACTTGAAGAATTTTTCCGGTGACCGGCGTGTAAATCGTCGAAGTGGCTTTGGTCGACTCCACTTCTCCCAATTGATCTTCGGCTTGCAGCAAGGTTCCTACTTTCGGAACATCCACAAAGACCACATCTCCCAGGGCATCCTGAGCAAATTGACTAATGCCTAAGGTCGCCTTTTTCCCTTCAATGCGAATCCATTCGTGTTCCTTGTGAAATCGTAAATCCTGTGGCTCCATTCCTACCCCCTTTTGTTCAAAACGATGATGGCGGTCATAGTTGTCTGATGTCTCCCATACGCCTCATGAAGTGAGTGTCCCCATCTCAATGTGACAGGGACTCTACGGGAGCACTCAAGAAAATGCGCGAAGATCGTGCACGACACCGATTCCCGAAGGAAACTCACCGAGCAGTGAGGTACTGCTCCCGGCTCTTCCCGGCACAATGCGCTTTCCTCTCTCTGCCGGCATACTCACCCAAACCCGCCGCGGATCGTCAAGTACGGGTAGCAAGCGGGTTAATACCGCCTTCGTCGAAATTCGCCGCAGCTTCTCAATCGCCGACACTTGATCGGACGAGGAGTGACGGTCAATTTCCGGCCGCACAAAGAAAAATGAAAACGGGCGCCGGATGGCTTCCATTGCGTCCTGGGCATAGTCCACCAGAGCCCGAACCGGATCGGTCAATCCATGTGGATGGAGCTCCAGACCACATTGAACCGTCAAGTGGCGTTTGCGAAGATGGCCAATCAACTGCTCAAGAACGGTCAATCGCTCACGAGCTTTCCACCCCGCCCAGCGCCAAAACACGGAATCTTCCATAGGAGCGCCTGAAGGCCGGGTTGATCGACTCGCCAATTTCGATGCTTTGAGGGGATCAAACCCAGACTGAAAGGTACGTACGGGATCAAAACTCACACCAAAGGCGGTTTGAAAACGGGTCAATCCCGACGGCGACATCCCGTCATATACCCCCATGGGATAATCGTCGAGAAACACAAGACCATCCACGTTTTCCTCGGAAAGATGCGTGAGAAATTGATCGAGAAACCGTTGATACTCCGGGTGAAAAATATCAAAAAAGCGGGAATCCTGAACCTGACGTGTGGTCGTATTATACCTGCCATCCCGCCATTCCGGCAGAGGGGAATCATGCCAATTGCCAATACAACGGAGATTCACTCCCACATACACCAACAGATGCAACTGATGACTTCGTTCCACATATGAGCGCAGGAGCGTCTGGAGATCAAGCAGATGGCGAGACGCCCTCGACGTCCGCTGTTGATCGGTGTGGAATCCGGCTCCCTCACAACCCAAATCAATCAATAGGGTGGTGATGCCATCGGCCTTCATCTTTTTAATTCCCTCGTCAAACCCTCCACTGGCCGGCAATTGTTCAAGGGTTAACCGGATGGCCTGAGTGTCGAGAGGAGGCATCGTGAATTGTTCAAGTAACCGTTGAAGTTCATTGAACTGCAATTGAGCGCCGGCTTGATAAGGATTGGCGCTTCCCGCAACGGTGAGTATACGGTACTGATCCCTGGCGGCTTCCCATTCCCCAACCTGACGATAGGCTTGAGCCAGCAACCATCGGCTTTCTGCTTCAATGGGCTCTTGAGGGAGAAGCGCCAGCAAACGCGTCAGTCCCCTAATAGCCTGCGGATAGGCTTTTCTCTCGAAATCATCCTTCGACCGTTGAAAGAGTTCTGCGTGAATTTGTTGAATATCCGGAGGTACGTCAGGTAGGGATGACTCAATGCCTTCATCGCGATCCTCCGGCACGGACTCGACGGCAGGGGGAGGAATGGCACCACTCAACGGTGGTCCCTGGGGAGGACGTGTCCGCCCGCATCCGGCCAAGAGCCCCAGGCACAACAGCAAACTACACATTTTCAACCATGTTGTCATATGGCAATACGTGCGTAGAGGGAAATTAATCCTCAACCTATACACTAGATTTATGAGGAGAAACATGCCCGCCGTTTTCGGCGGGCAGCGTACCGGAGTCAGTGGATTTTAGAAATACAGCTCAGTATGGTCTTCCACTAGCCCAGATTGGATTCTGCGAAAAAGTACCGAATCTCAATTTGAGCATTCTCCGTAGAATCGGACCCATGCACAGCATTGGCCTCAATAGAAGCCCCATGTGCAGCTCGAATGGTACCCGGATCGGCTTTTTTGGGGTCGGTCGCTCCCATCAAATCACGGTGTGTTTTGACTGCGTCCTTCCCTTCCAGGACCACAACCACCACCGGCCCCGAACTCATATAGGTCGTCAAGTCATTAAAGAAGGGGCGTTCTCGATGCACAGCATAAAACCCTTCCGCCACCCCTTTGGATAACCGCATCATTTTCATCGCAACCGGAAACAACCCGGCCTCTTCATAGCGGCGGATAATATCACCAATCGCATGTTTGGCCACCGCATCAGGCTTAATAATCGCTAACGTCCGCTCTGACATACTTCTCGTCCTTTCCCAAAAATCCCATAATTAAACTCTGTAAATAAGAAGGGAGCATTTTACGGCTCCTCCTATTCAGTTGCAATCTCAAGGCCACACTTAAAAGGCTGTAATCACAATGACTTCGGCTGGCTGAAACACGACCCGCTCAGGGATGGAATGGGAACCAGGATGCTGATCCAGCGAACTGACACGCCACATTCCGGGAGAAGACGGTAGAGGGCCCAACTCACCAATGGCCACCTCAACCGGCTCATGAGCATTGGTATTGAGGCAGAGGAGTGCCCAACTGTGCGGATTTTCCAACGACCGCCGCTCCAAAACGCACAGATTGGGGTTGGTCATCGACCGTTGAACTAGATCCCCCTCCCCTTGCCAGAGCGGCACCTCCAATTTCCAGTGATTCACCGCACGGATAAAACTCTGCAAATCCCATCGGGGGGATTCCCAATCATCGGGAGTGGTCTCCACCACATGCAACGACCGCTGAAATCCAAACTCATACCCCATCGGGATCATGAGGCCGGTTGAGAACAAGGCGGCAAAGGCATAGCGTTGGCGTTGAACCGCCTCACTCCCTCCAGACTCAGCAGCCAGACGCGGGGTATCATGCGATTCAGGAAACCCAATAGACGGCATAGCCTGAAATTCCCGATGCTGGTTCAAACACCAGGCATCTTTGAAATTCCACCATTTGGAGCTGTTACAAAAAAAATGAAATCCCGCTTCTCCCAGTGCGCGCGTCTGCTCCAGGGTACAACCAAGATTCTCCGCCCAAAATACGGCCTGCGGATTCACGCGTTGCGCCCGGTGAATAAGAAAGCGCCACAACTCACCGGGAACTTTATAGGCCGCGTCACACCGAAATCCCTGAAACCCCAATTCAAGATACCGGTCAACCAATTGCCCCCAAAACTCCCAGAGATGCTCCCGGTCCGGAGAATGCCGATTATCAATTTCGGCTAAATCGCCCCACACCGTTTTCTTGCCGGGGTCATCCGGATCAACCGCATACGGATGTTCAATTTTTCCCTGACCATCCCGCATATACCAGTCGGGGTGCTGTGACACTAAGGAGGAATCGATGGCCGTGTGGTTCAAGACCAGATCCACCATTGGCGCCAGGCCACTTTGGGCAATGTGTTGAAGCGTAGGACGTAACACATCAAGGCGCTGGTCCTGAGTCCCTTCCGGTAGAAATGCCGGATTCAGGAGATTATATTCTTTGATCGCGTATAAACTTCCCGAGAATCCCGGGAGATGAATGGGATTCACAAAGAGCCAATTAAACCCCATGCCTGCAGCCCGTTCCGCGTGCGAGATCCAGCGATCACAAGGACCGGCCAGGCGAGGGAACAAATTGTAGATGAGAGGAACCTGGTGCGAAGTCTGCATAACATTTATTCTTTCTCTGGACAGACTTGAGGTGGACGGCTATCCGAAATCAGACCCTTTGAAAAGATGATTTTGCCAACCTGTTTCACATTGGCGCACAAATCACCCAATCCTGGGGTGACCAACCGAAACGGCCCGCCTCGTTCGGAAGGAAACGGCGCGCCATTCTGTTCATACACCAGAATGCCGAATTCTGCAGCTTGCTTGATTGTCAGACAGGCTGAGAATTTTCCGTCCTGCGATTCGAAGGTCACATGGTCGGCTCCCACATTAAGTGTTACAACATCAAGTATTGCTTGAAATTTTATGCCGCGCACCTTCATCCCCGGCATCAAGGTGGGCAATTCAGACACCTGATGCGTTGCAGGAAGTTGTGCCAGCGTCGTTCGCGTAAAGTGGAGAGTCTGCAAAATGGCCCCGTCTAGCTGTATCGCTGCCTCGGTAGAAGGCCTGGATGCGGTCATGGCCTTAATGAACGCCGTCAACATGTCGTTCATCGGAGTGGGCACCCCAAACGCCTTGCCTTGGTCGCTAATAAAACCATTCAGCTCATCAATCTCAGTGGGTCGTCCGGCCGACCAATCATCATACATCGACGTATGAATATCCCGAAGTTCTTGAGCCCACTTGACGACCTTCTCCGGCATATCCTCATCCAACGGCACACGGTGCACCGCCATGGCCACGGCCGAGACTTCCCGCACGATGGTCGCGATGACCGGTTGAAACTCCGGATGATCCAACGCTTTTGCCACCCGATCATTCAGCAACACCGTCAACGGGTTAAACACACAATTCCAACACATTTTCTCCCACTTGGCCCGCCGGATATCAGGATTAATGAAACAGGGAATCCCTGCCCCTTTCAATAAGGCCAGGATGGCTTGAAGTCTGGGAGTTTCCATCCCCAACGGTTCGCCAAGAGTCAGCATGCCTTTTTTATAATGGTCGATCACCCCCGGGTCGGCGATCCTGCTATAGATAAATGCCACTCCGCCCACAATCCGCTCCCGGCCAAATCGGACCATCAGGGTATCCTCAATCGTCACCCCGTTTTGCAAGGTCAGAATAATGGTATCCGGTTTCAGCACCGGCTCAATCTGGTTCATTGCCTCATCCAGATCATAGGCTTTGATCCCCAGCACAATCAGGTCCGGTGAGGGCAGCTCCTCGGGATCTGAAGCTACGGGGGGATGCACGGTAAAGCTCTCACCAATCGCGCTCCGGATGGTCAGCCCGTTTTTAGCCACGGCCTCCCTGGTACGCGGTCGCAGGAGGAACGACACATTCGGATGGTGACGAGCCAAGTGCGCCCCAAAATATCCCCCAACTGACCCCGCCCCCACAAACAAAATCTCCTTCATCCGACCACCTTTTCTTTATTGATAAAACTTCGTGTGATTTTTTAGATAGCTGTCATCCTGAGCCACGCGAAGGATCCGTGCCCAGGACGGACAATCCCCAAGATGGTTCATCTCAGAATGCCGCATAACAGCCAAATTGGATTGGACCTACTCTATCAGAATTGCCCCCGCTCGCCTACGGACATTTGTCTTACTTGGCACCATGAAACTGCAACTGCCGCCAGGCCTCATAGACGACGACGGCAACAGCATTGCTCAAGTTTAAACTACGAGAATCGGGCCGCATGGGGATGCGCAAACGATGCGTGGAAGGAAGCGCTTCTAAAATATGAGCAGGCAAACCCCGCGTCTCGGGACCAAAGTACAAGGCATCGCCAGGCTGAAAAGCCACGTCGTGATAGAGTCGCTGTCCTTTTGTGGTGAACGCAAAAATACGCGAGGGCTTTTGAGCATCCAGATAATCCTGCAGGGTGGGATAATCCTTCATCCGGGCCAATTCATGATAATCCAACCCGGCCCGACGGGCCCGCTTGTCATCCAATTCAAATCCTAACGGATGAATCAGATGCAAACCGAATCCGGTGTTGGCACATAACCGAATAATATTCCCGGTGTTCGGCGGAATCTCTGGCTCATAGAGGACAACATCCAACATCGGAGGGATTAAAAAACCGGATAAGAAACTTCCATTAATATTTTCCTCAAAGACAGACTGTCAGTCGAACAGGCTTCACCTATCAATATTGCCATCCTTGAAGAAAGCCGTTGTACGATGGGAAGAGACTATGAAAACCCGGCTGCAGCCTAGACCCTTCGCTTATCCATTTCCAGAACGCATGGCTTGCGTTGAGTGTGAGCCTTCCCTGGAAACAGCCATTCATATCTCAAGAAGATGGCGAATTTTTCGCACACCTCGTAGCACGGCATCTGCCATTCACAGCGGCGCTCACTGGCTACAGTGTCAATTCGATTGGTAACACATCTCCAGTCACGTCGGTAAGCCGCCATATGATTTTAAGGCCGGATAAAGAGGGCGAAGAACCTTTCCCCATCTCGATGGAGCCAGGAACCTCCACGGGCAATCAGTCCTGAATCCCGGTCGGCTAGCTGGAATGCTGGTATTTATACACCGTGCCGCCAATTTGCGTGACGCTCGATCCGATCCCAAATAGGACATCAATGCCGAGTAACCAGGGCACCGGAACCCAAGCGGGCGATTCCGCATCGAAGTACATCAGAAACTTGAAAACACTGGGTATCGGCCGTATCCATTCATTCGCCGGCACCCAGGCACTATAGTTCGTGTCCTTGAGCTGATAGACCGCGGCGACAGTGCCTACGGCCTCGAGGCCCAGCCCCATTGTGGTTTTCAAGGCCGGCCCAAAGGTCTTGAGGTATTTGGCATTAGCCTCAAAGGCAGATACTCCTGTAAAAATGGTATCCACCAGGATGACCGACCCCCGCGTGGCCCACAACCACATGGTCCATTGATCAGCCTTGCTCCACTCATTCTTCGGTTTTTGGAGAATGCCAACCGGGACACTGACGCCGAAGGTCTCCCAACGCGGAATGAGGCTCATCATGGACACAAATTTGTTGAGAGGGTTGGGTTCGTTGGTACCGCTTTGTTGAGTTTGCCAGGCCAGGGTATCCCCAAGAACCGTAAACGCCCCGCTCAACGTCAAGAAATATCCTGAGCAGATATTGAGATTCGCCAACAGCAACGAGGGCAATTGCGAACCTGCCACCTGCGCTCCTTCCGTTGGCGCACCCTGAGAGGGTATCGTGGGCCACGGGAGACCGGCATTCTTGATCGTGGTCACGTCGCTGCTGGAGAACGGAGCCTGAGCGGGTTGGTTGGGTTGCACTAATTTGCTGCCGATGAGCTTGTATAGGATGGTGGCCGGCACCGCAAAGATGAGACAAAGCAGATCGAGTAAGGTGAACGCGTCCCCCTTCGTGATCACGTTCTTCCACAGCCACGTGATGATCGGAATGTCGATGCTTGCCGTGATCATTGCCGTAAACGCCTCGATCGCCGAGGAGGCCAAGGAGAGGATCGCATTAATGACGTATTCAATCCCGTCCATAATAAAAAGAACGAGATCTTCCGCTGCCGTCAGCAAATCAAGAATAATCAGATCAAAGAAGCTACTGGGATCGGTGATTTTTCCGGTGACGAAATCCTGCAATTTGCCACTGGTGGCATTGAACGTCTGAGTATTCTGATCGGAGGTATTTCCGCTATAGATGTACTGTTTGACCGCATCCGTGATGACTGTCGTCGGGTCGGTATTTCCTGGCGTTCCCCCAAAGCCTTGCAGTGCCATCGCGGTTGCACCGTTGCCACTGAACGAGGGTTTCGACCGGCTGTACACGTATTGGCATTTGGAAGCATGCTGTTTCTGCGTGTTTTGGGTGGTCGTTCCAGCCAAGGTATTCTGACTCCCCGACGTGCTGTTGACAAAATCGTTGTAGGACTGTCCCTGGACCGATTCAAAGTTTGATTCGAGATTTTGGAAGACAGTCTTCACTTCCGCCTGCAACGTTGCGAATTCACTGTCGACGAGTGTTTGGGCGTACTCGATGGAGTTATTCATGTTGATCAACGTCTGGGTGACGCATTCTTTGATCACATTATGCGTATTAAGAATATCGTCCCAATCAAAGAGCATTTTCAACCAGGCGATGACTTCCTGAAGGACCTTGTAGATCTCGTCCGCGAGCTGCCGGATTTTCGAGAAGATCGTTTCGAGCGCCGCGCCCGCTTGCTTGATGGTCGAGATGACAAACGGCTCCAAATCATTGAAGACGATATTCAACACATCGTCGGTAACCGTGGCGGCAAAATAGGTCAGCTGATCGAACTCGTGCTTGAAGAAATGCGCCACATCCCCGAAAACGCTGCCGAAAGAGCCCAGCTGGCCCGTGGTGCGCCGATTGTTCAACAGATCACGCGCCTCCTCCTCGGTGAGCACGCGGAACCGCGGACCCTCCGGATGGGTGAAGTCGATCTCCCAATGCGGCGTCTTAATCTGGCTCAGGTCGATGGTCCCCTGCCCGGTGGAGTCTGCCGGATTTTGGTTCATCCAATTCCCCGCGGAATTGATGGCCTGCGCAGCGGTGTTGGCAGGGCCGGTTTGCTGGTAACCGCCCCCCGTCAACCCTTGGTTGATCAGGTCCGTGCCGGTCACCGTTTGCAGTTGGGGGGTCACCGAGTCCGGCAGCGGCGCCAGGGGCGTCCCGTCCAGGGCTTCAATGTACTGGACCACATCGCCCCGGCACCACCGCGACCCGGTGATGGTGTTGCCGGTATCCACGGCGGTGAAGGTGATGACCGGCGGCGTCAGGCCCACCGCTTCATAAAGGACCGTGGCCTGCCCCGCGCCGTCCAGCTCCACCGTGAGCGGCGTGGTGGGGCTGATGTGATAGGCATAACTGTTCCAGACCACGGTGACTGCCTGATCGGCCGTGACCGTAACCGTGCCGGCCGCGACAGGATTGTTGCCGGCATCAAACCCCGCCAGCTCCATGGAATACGTGGCCGTTTGAGTCGGCGTCGTATTGGCCGGCGCCGGCGGCGCGGAGACCTTGCGGGTTGACCAGACCTGCGTGCCTGGGGAATCGCCAGGGCCCTGGGGCCCGCCGGGCAGATTCTGATCCATGTGAAAGACCGCAGGGGCGCTCGCGCCTGACTGTGGATCCGTCGCGAGTCCGGCCGAGAACAACTCCGGCCCCGCCCGCATGTATGCCGGACAATTAAGCGTAAGCAGCGTACCGCCCAACTGCACCCAACTGCCGAAGGTGAGCGAGCCACTGCCCGTCTGCTGGAGATACCACAGATAATCGCTGCCCGGTTCAATGGCAAAGATGGTCACGGTCTGGCTGCTGTCGACGCCCACCCCCACCGCCGTCGCGCTCTTCGGTTGACTCGCAAGCCCGGTCAACTGCGTAATCGACGGCTGCGCGGCATAGAAATTCTCCACCAGCCAGAGCGTGTTGGTGGCATCGAGCAGCAGCACATGCCCGCTACCCAGCTCGCCGGGGACCGCATAGAGATTGTCGGCGGTCAGCGGGCCTTTCCCGGGATTAAACGTGGAGGATTGCTCGCTCCAGGTAAACGTGGCCGTCTGTTGATTGTTTTGTTGCGACCAGGTCACGGTCGCGTCCTCATGGGAGATGTTGCTGCCGTCGACCCAGAGGACCGTGACCGTCCCGCTTCCGCCCGTCCCTTCGGTGAGGCGAAAGGCCGCAGTATCCGGGTCTGAAATTTCAGGCGTGAACTGGGAAGGATAGCGCTCGGCGATCGGCATCCATTGTGGAGCGCCGGTTTGCGGGTTGGTGGAGTAGGTCAGGACGAAGAAGGAGTGGGGGGTGACGTTGCCCGTGACCCCGTACAAATAGGCATGGCCGGCGGCGTCCACATACTGATCCGTCTGAAAGGTGTACCCGATCCAGTTCTTTGCCGTGGCGGACAATGAGGCAGGCTCCCAGGTGCCGGGAGTAGACGACTGCATCCACACCGCGCTGCTGCCGCCCTTCGGCAAGGGGTAGTAGCAGAGGGCGTTGAGGGTGCCCTGGTGGTAGAACCCCAGGAGGCGATGGCAGGGACCGGTATTGGCCGGAGCCTTGACCCCGAGCTTCACGGTCACCCAACCCGATTGGGACGTGGGGTCCGGATAGAAGTGGACCGGCTCCCCGGCCCCGTCGAGCGTCAACAGTTCGCTCGTGGGATCGTGACTGGCCGGATTTTGCACCACCGCAAACAGATTCCGCGTGAGCGCATTGGAGACCGGCGCTTCCTGGGTCAACAAATAATCGTCGATGAGATTCACGCCGATGGTGATGTTCGTGATCGCTGCCGTCATGTCCGCTCCTTTTGATCGCTAAAGAGATTATTGTGAGTTGGGATTTTCTATTGCTTTCCCTGCACCTGTTCGTGGCAGACCGGATTCGCATCATTGGGCCCTATACAGGGCTGGCAGTTCGCCGTCGTCAGGTAGGGCACATTGAAATTCGCCGGATCGGTCGACCCGCCATAGTCGTAGGTCCCGGCCGTACCGAAATGGGGTGAGTTGCTCCCTTTGGCGAGAGCAACATGCTGGACATCGTCCAGCTTGACCGATCCTTTCAGGCCATGCGTATGTGGAATCCTGGTGCCGGGAGACGTGAGTGGAGTGCCGCTGCCGAAGCCTTCGTTCGGGGTTCCCCCATCAGGCAGGCCGACGAGAAAGCGGCCCGTGCCTGTCGCACTCGATTTCCAGGGATACGGACAATTCTGGCTTGCATAAAACGTTACAATGTCGGACGGAACCGGGGGTGGATTGGGTGTGGAGAAGTTGGGCTCCCGCTCACAGAGCAGGAGTTGTGTATAGGGAATATTGTTGAAGGCCGTATCGGTCGACCCGCTGAAACTGTGCGCACCGGAAGCGGTCAATGCACTGCAGCTCCCCAACACTTTCTCAAATTGATACGAGTCCAGGTTGATACTTGAGGTGAGAGCATGGCTATGCGAGCGCTGCTCACCATTCCCATAGGGATTCCCAACCAGGGTTCCGACGGTTCCGTCCGGGGGCGCTTCGAACGGCATGACGAAATAGCCGTCAACCGTGGATGTGGGAGTGTTCTCCGTGAATTGAGTGTTTCCCAGCGGACCCTTGACGGGAGAATCGGTTTTTCCTGCATGGACGAGCCAGAGATTGCCGACTGCTTGATTCGAGAAGAAGTTGTAGTCAGTGTTACCCGTTCCCGGCATGCCGACGTTCAGTCCGTTTTCTTCAGAGAACTGAACGGTGGCGTACACTTCCTTGCTGGCAAGGGCATAGTTGAAATTGAAATCAGAACGGGATTTTTGTGTATTCCAAGAGAAAGTGGCGATTTTTTGATTATTTTGAAACACGACCATGTTCCAAACATCCAACTCGTTCGTTTTGCCTCCCGCGATCTTCGACGGGTCGGAGCCACGTCCCCTCAGAACACCATCCTTGTCACTATCCGTCCCGTCAAAGGTAATCACCACCTTGTAGTTCTGAGGTCCGTTCCACGTTACCTGATACCCTTGAGGATACCCGACGGCCGGCTGCCAGTTGGCCGGACAGGACTGGAGACTAAAGAAAGCCAACGCCGAGGTTCCATAGCCGTCGGTCGGAGGCGGAGATTGACCGCTGGCCTTTTTCTCGCAGGCCAGCATTTGGAACAGCGGAAGGTCGGAGGACCCTCCATTCAGTGTCGTCCCCATCACAGTGTACTTATGGGAACCGTCGCTCTTATGCTGGCAATTGCACGTGCTCCCCCCGCAGTCCCCATTATTGAGATCTTTTTTGGCAAGGTCGAGCGGAACCGTAAAGGCATGCTGGTGCACAGGGGCTTGGAGGTTCGTCAGGGGAGTGCCGACCGTTTTCGCCAGATCATAGGTCGTGAGGTCAGTTGCGCCGAGCAGGAGCCGACCCTGTGCGTAGGGCGCAGGCTCCCATCCAGTCGGACATTGGCTTTGCGGAAAGAACGCGACCATACCGGCCGGGGACGTGTCGGTGGCTTGCGCGATTGCCGACGGAGGTGACAGTGCGCTGACCGTGCTCAAAATACACGAAACGAACATGAGCCCCATAGGCGAAAACATCAAGGTCTGCATGACATACTCTCCAAGTGGACCGGCTCCCAGCCCCCGTTGAGTGGCCATAGTTCGCTGGTGGGCTCGTGACTGGCCGGATTTTGCACCACCGCAAACAGATTCCGCGTGAGCGCATGGAGGACCGGTGCTTCCTGGGTCAACAAGTAATCGTCGATGAGATTCACGCCGATGGTGATGTTCGTGATCGCTGCCGTCATGTCCCCTCCTTAAGTTCCCAAAAAAGACTTGTGAAAGTTGGGAATTTCTATTGTTTTCCCTGCACCTGTTCATGGCAGACCGGATTCGCATCATTGGGTCCTATACAGGGCTGGCAGTTTGCCGTCGTGAGGTAGGGCAAGTCGAAGTCGCCCGGGTTGGTGGTACCGCCGTAAGTATAGGTACCGGTCGTGCCGAATTTGCCTGAGTTGGACCCTTTAGCGAGGGCAACTTGCTGTTTGTCGCTCAGCGTAACCGATCCTTTCAAGCCATGGGTATGCGTAACCCTGGTCCCGGGAGACGTGAGCGGTGTGCCACTGCCGAAAGCCTCGTTGGGGGTGCCCTCATCAGGGAGACCGACCAGAAAGCGGCCGGTCCCTGTCGCGCTCGACTTCCAGGGATAGGGACAATTCTGACTTGCATAAAACGTCACGATGTCGGATGGGACGGAGGGCGGGTTCGCGCTTGAAAAGTTTGGTTCCCGCTCGCACAGAAGAAGCTGTGCATAGGGAACATTGTCAAAATCCGCCTCGGTTGTCCCGGTGAAACTGTGCGATCCGTCGCTGGTCAGGTTGCTGCAACCGCCTAGAAACTTCTCGTATTCATACGAGCCCAGACTAATGCTGGAGGTCAGCGGGTGGCTATGTGTTCGCTGCTCGCCGTTCCCATAGGGATTGCCAACCAGGGTTCCGACGGTTCCCTCCGGGGGCGCTTCGAAGGGCATGACGAAATAGCCGTCCACGGTGGACGAAGGGGTGCTCTCCGTGAATTGAGTGTTTCCCAGCGGACCCTTGACGGGAGAATCGGTTTTTCCTGCATGGACGAGCCAGAGATTGCCGGCTGCTTGATTCGAGAAAAAGTTATAGTCAGTGTTACCCGTTCCCGGCATGCCGACGTTCAGACCGCTTTCTTCAGAGAACTGCACCGTGGCAGATACTTCTTTGGTGGCAATGGTGTAATTGAAGTTGAAATCGGGGCGGGACTTTTGTGTGTTCCACGTGAATGCGACCTTTTTTTGATTATTCTGAAACACGACCATGTTCCAAAAGTTTAGTTCGTTCGTTTTGCCTCCTGCGATCTTTGATGGGTCGGAACCACGTCCCCTCAGAACACCATCCTTGTCACTATCCGTCCCGTCGAAGATGATTACAACCTTGTAGTTCTGGGATCCGTTCCACGTTACCTGATACCCTTGGGGATATCCAACGGCCGGCTGCCAGTTGGCCGGACAGGATTGAAGATTAAAGAAGGCCAGGGAGGAGGTGCCGTAATCGTCTGTCGGTGGGGGGGATTGTTCGCTGTCCTTCTTCTCGCACGCAAGAATCTGGAATAGGGGAAGATCCGAGGAACCGCCATTCTGGGTCGGTCCCTTGACCGTGTAGTTATGGCTACTGTCGCTCTTGTGCACAGCGTTACCTGTACAGCAGCCGCAGTCGCCGCCTGACAAGTGTTTTTCGCTGAGGTTGAGGTCTGCGGTGAACGGATGCTGGTGTACGGGGGCCTGGAGATTTGTCAGGGGGGTGCCGACCGTTTTCGCCAGATCGTAGGTCGTGAGGTCGGTCACGCCGAGCAGGAGCCGTCCCTGTGCATAGGGCGCTGGCTCCCATCCAGTCGGACATTGGCTTTGCGGAAAGAACGCAACCATACCGGCCGGGGACGTGTCGGTGGCTTGCGCGCTTGCCGACGGAGGTGCCAGTGCGCTGACCGTGCCCAAAATACACGAAACGAACATGAGCCCCATACCCGAAAACATCCAGGTGTGCATGACATACTCTCCGTGATGATGAGGTGAAAAAAATGTTCTTTTTGAATGGTCGGCGATAACAACCTCAAGAGACATACATTTCGCTTTTGGTACCATTTCCCCTATTTTTTGTCAAAAAATTTGGCAGAGCATATAGCGCTGAAATATGTCGTCATTCTCACGGCATCTTCCTATTGTTCAGCATAAAAAACCGCGGATGTTCGCCAAAGCCCGTTCACCAGCCTGCGAACACTCACAAGCTGACGGTCACACACATGGAAAACATTCTCTGAGCAAACACATTGAGGCGGGAGGCTTCACAGAAAATTTCCTCGAATCTGCAAGAGTGGGCAGGCTTATTGAAAAGCGAGGGCAGAAGCATGTGTCATGAGCACAGAAAATGGTGGCATCAAGCGGCAGCAGGACATGCCATCAACTAATGGGAGAAGAGAGCTGGCACGCCAGAACAGCGGTACCCTACCCCACGGTTAAATGGGGGAGAGCACCGCCACACGACGATACACAACGACGGTAAAATTTCATTTTAGGTTATGGCGCTGTCGGGTATCATAATTATCAATCCCGATCAGGCCCTCCGTAAGGTGAATGGTCCCGATGGCCATATCGGTGGTCTCTCCTGTGGCCGTTTCGCCGGTCCCTTCGGTGGCCTGTTTGGTCAAATGATTGCGGCGGTCCGATGAGCGGTGTCTTCACGGGTCCGGCGGCGCCCGGAACGATCACGAACGAATTGCCACCCGGATTGGTGTTATAGACCGGCCCGTAAGGACCGGTTTTTTTCCAATTGTTGAGGAGCCAGACGTTTCCGGACGGATCGATACCACCGCCCGTAATCCGGTCCAACGCATCACTCACGTACCCGGTGGGCGGTGAAATGGGGTCACCCTTCCTTTTATTTAACGGGCATTTGCCGGGATCCGCACCACAGAAATGCGAGAGCGGCGTATCCGGCCACACAGTGTTTTCATCGACGTCGCGGGTAGGTTTCTGGCCAAAATTAAACACCCATAGCGTGTCGTTCCCGTCGACCGCGTTGCCCCAGGGAACGGTAAGACCGCCACCAGTGTATACAGTAGGAGCAATGTCATCAGCGGGATACAGCGTGATGGAGGGACCCTGCTCTCCGTCTTGGGGGTCGAGTGGGTCGACGCAGGGAACTTTCACCGAATTGGAGTTCGAGACCCACATGTTTCCCTTGCTGTCGCCGGAAATTCCCATCGGCCATGACAACACCGGGACGTTGTTGGCGTCGAGGTTCGATAAGGTTTCCACGGTGCCATCGGAGGAAATACGGTACACGCCGCCAACCGCCTCGCTCGGATCATCCGTGCCTGGATGGACATATTCTGCCTGGTTGGCGGTTACCCACGCACGGCCCTTCGGATCGATCGCGATTGCAAACGGTTTAAGAAGTGGCGCATCCGAATTCGGCTCCGTATCCGGGATAGACGGGGTGAAGTTGCCGGCTGCTCCCCGTCCGCCTGGAAGCACAATATTCCTTGCATGCGAAGCCTTGCCATGCGGGATAAAGGTGACCGTGTCGTTTCCGCAGTTGGCTAGCCAGATGTTCCCTTTCTTGTCCGATACGGTGGCCTGTGGCCACCAGATATGGCCCACACTGAATCCATCAAAGCCGGAGATCGAACTGCCATCGGGACGGAAAACCGAGACGCTGTCATGCGCGGCCGGTATTTTTAAAAGCGGATCAGGCATGGGGTCGACGGTGGTATCCGCACAGGCCGGTGCCTCAAATCCAAAATTGCCCACCCAGACCTTGCCGTGCGGGTCGAGTGTAATACCGAACCCCACCCCGCTGAGACCGCCGCCGAAGTACGGCGATCCGGGGAAGGTCTCACCCCAGGGATACAGTTTAATCAAGCGCTGGCCGGCACAGGCAATTTCATTTGAGAATGTCGGACGATAGTTATCGTTGATCCAGGCGAACCCGCCTTCGTCAAAGGCGATTTGGCCAGGGCCGCTCATGAGGTTGAACGGATCATAGATGTTGTGCTGTCCCCCGTTGAATTTGATGAACAACAGCCAACTCGTCGGACGTGACGTCAAGGCCGGCTGATTGACCGGGTCCAATAGCGACAACTGATACAGCGGATCATCCGTGTCTGTCGGATAACCTGGATACGACGGGTATTTGGCAATGTTGGCGACAGCTTGCAATACTGTGGTCGGCGCGGGTCCACCCTCCGGTGTCGTCGCCTCAAACAGTGCCTGACAGTTGGCGTCATCACCTACACAGCCCGCAATTACGTTGGTGAGGGAATTGAAGGTCGGATATGTCGACGTCTCGGTTCCGTTTGGTTTATTGAAGAGCACCTCGCCAATGTCTCCGGTCTCCGGATTGGCCATGTTCTCCGCCATCTTGACGGCGTTGATCATGCCGTAGGTGTTGCCGTGAATATTCCGTCCATCGACGAATTGAGCAAAAGCGGTTCCGCTGGCAACCGTCGTGCGTTCATTGACCAGGACGACGTGGGGAACCTGATGGTCGGTTCCAATCACGCCGGCCAGCATGACCGGTCCATGTTCGGCGATGACAAAGAGGACGGATTGCTGACCATGCGGCAACCGGTAGCGGATCTTGAATTTCCCATCGCCATCGGTTCTAGCCGTTCCAAGCACTTGACCATTCCCATGGCCGCCTGCCTCAGCCGCATAGAGCGAGACCTTATACCCGCGTTGCGCATGGCCATTGCCCTCTACCGTGCCACGTAGCGTTTGAGAATGCGGATGTTGGCCAGCGAACACGGGCAGCATCCCAACCGTGCACGCCAGTATCATCATGGTCATGGCTGTGATAGCAACCGGGAATTTTCTCAAAAAGACCGATCGCGCGAGTCCAAATGTGGGTGTCATGATCAGACCTCCTTTTTCTCTTCCCTCTTCACATGGAATAAATGGTAAATGATGCCTGTTCCTGAGGTTATGGAATGACCACTTGCCTGGTCAAGGAATGGAAAGATGAAAGGAGTCTGAAAAATGTGAGGGGTCTACCAGGAATGGGGCAATACAAAAACCCCTGTATTGATGGGTCACCGGCGAGTTATTCAAACTGTGAGTGTTGAATAATAAGGATGTTCAAGGGCAAATTTGCGCAGGATTAGATTACTCATCAAAGGCTACGGATCGATTCAAAAAAGTCCGTCCAGCAAGGCCGCAGCCGTTTTTACGCGCGGAGCGTACGCGTAGTACGTGAGCACGGGAAAACGGCGAGAACGCCGCTGGCGGCTTTTTTCAAAAGACCCAAACTCATCCAGGCTCGGCTAGCCAACGTGTGATGCAGGCACATCCGCCACGGGAGAGCCCCTTACCAATAAATCCCTACGGAAATGTGAAGGAAAAACCCAAGCGATTTTTTTGTAGAATTTCGTGCGGACCGGAACCTGTATGACGCTTAAACCGATTTGTTATTCAGGAGGCCAATGATTGGCTCCATTCTTCCTGGACGTTTTTTTCACCGTCCAAGCCAACAGGACCAGAAGACCAAGCAGCACAAGTGGAACCGGCACAGCACCCATTTCTCCAGCTCTCAGATGGGTCAATGCCGCACCCACCATGGTCAAACCCAAGACCACAATGCCATACCATTGCGTCTTTGGAATAAATAAACAGATCCCGCCTCCGACCTCAACCATTCCGGTCAAATACAGAAACCAAAAGGGATACCCCCATTGCGCAAAATGTTCAACCTGAGATGGACTGCCCATGAGCTTGGCTCCCCCTGCCACAACAAAGAAAATCCCTAACAACACACACAGAACAATGCTCATCACGCGCTTCATGGCATCTCCAACCCCTCCCCAAAAAATAATAAGGGAAAACCTGAGTTTCAATTCCCCTTATCCTAAACCTTTTTCAGCACCGCAGGAAAACAGAGGGCTCGTAACAGGAAAAGTGGCACGAGGAAATTCCAAGCGTAAAGGCAAAGCCATCGAGGCATTCGATCGCAGGTATCAGGTGATTGAATAATTCTTGTGACAGAGATAATAGAGCCTCGCCTGAGAGAGGAGGGTACTATTTGGTGACCTCAACGGTAATTTCATGGAAGCCAAAATTGTCATACGAACAGCCTTCACCTATACTTAGCTACCACTTCAGGACGAAGCCATTCTACGATGGGAGGAGACGATGAATAAACTGACCGCACCCGATACCCTTCGCTTATCCATTCCAGAACGCATCCAGCTTTTTGAGGATATTTGGGATACTATGGCAAGTCAGGCTGACGTGGTGAAACTCACGGAAGAGGAAAAAGCTTTACTGGATGAACGGCTCAATGTCTATCATCAGAACCCCGCCGCCGGCTCTCCATGGGAATCGGTTTTCAAACGAATAACCCGCTAAGATGGCCTTTAACCTGACCGTTCTTCCAGAAGCGGAACAGGACCTTTCCGAGGCGTTTCGATGGTATGAAGAACGAAGGAAAGGATTGGGCCATGACTTTCTTTTGCAAGTGGATGCCGGCTTCCAGTTTCTAAAACGGACGCTTTTGGTCTATCCGGAAATATACCGTGGAATCCGTCGACATCTCATTAAATGGTTCTCCTAAATAAAGTCATTCATAAAATTCCACATTCGGTCTTTCATTTTTCATGGCAACTATTCCCTCAATACTTTTAATAAATTGTCCTTCTGAGAATAGACCCAACCACAATTTATAAACATTTTCAGGAAAAGCAGGGAAATTTCTATTTCCCCATTCGCCTGACGACGTTTGATACGGTTCCGTTTCCAACCGAAAAGAATTCATTACGGCGTCGCTAAATGACACAACAGACACGCATACTTTTGAATTCCCAGGAATATTCATGATGTAGTTTTCATCATCCCTATTAGGTAATCTGGTGTTTGATGGCAAAGAAATGAGCTGACCTCGTTGGTAATCAGTCTGTGAAAGGAGGTCCATACGAATGACCAGCACCTCTACACCAAGGAAATCCTTGCCAGAGGCATGAAGTTCGATCCAGTATGTCTTTCTTGAACCTCGAACAATTCCATTATCATTCTTTTCAAGGCATTCCTCAAAACAGTTTTCATGAAATTGAACTACCAGTGGGCTGTCAGACAATTGCCCGGCTGAAATTCCTTGATATAAATTATGGGATACACTTGTATTCTTCAGGTAAAAAGGCCACTGAAAATGAATTATTTTTAAGCCACTATAAGCCTCCTTTATCCAGGGTTTTGTCCCATAAACAATCATGATTAGACCAACACAAAAAGCCAAAACAAGAATCCATTGTGGCGGAGAAAAACTTGATAATTCTGCTACTGCTACCATTAGCCAAAATCCAAAACCCGCAATACTGGCTCCTGTATGTTTTTTGTCCATTTAGCCATTGTACGTAATTCGTTGAATTATTGATACTTTTATGCGGTCTTCGGTTTCCTTCACAGTGAAACTCCCCTCAGCAAGCTGGGGGGCATCTTTTAAACGTGTTGTCTAATTACAATTGCGCATTCCTCCCCTCAGCAAGCTGAGGGGGATCCTGCGCTGTTTTTCTGAAAATGAAATCCCTCCGAATGGAAGCGGTTCCACCACCGATCCCTCTTGAACTCGAGGTGTCCCCTCCTTCCGATGTTGAAATGATCCATATCCCATACATCGGAGCTGGAAAATCGCTTATGGCATCAAGTTCTTCAGCGAATGTAGAACACAGGTGGGAAAGTATAAGGTGAATCAATTTCATGACGGTTCATTGCCTTCGGTTTATAAAGAAGGCGATTTTATAGGCCAAAACTACCAAGTTTTCGAGCTTCTCGGGATCGGAGGTTTTGGTGTCGTCTATCTGGTCTATTCACACGAAACTCATGAAGTTTATGCTTTGAAGACATTTCGTGATGAGTATCTTCATGATGTTCAAATCAGAGAACAGTTTTGGAAAGAAGCTCATGTCTGGATGGGTTTAGGATCGCATCCATTCCTTGTGCGAGTCCACTATATTGATGAAATTGCAGGTCGGCTTTATATCGTCATGGAATATATAGCACCTGGTGAAAACAGCTTGAATTCACTTGAGAATGTCCTACGGCATGATCCGCCGGATTTGATTCAAACCCTTCGATGGGGCATTCAATTTTGCTACGGAATGGAACACGCCTATTCTCATGGACTTCGCAGCCACCGAGACATTAAACCGGCCAATATCATGATCAGCGAAAATAAAACGGTTAAAATATCGGACTTTGGTATAGCAAAAGTTTTGGGTGCATCAAGAGATATGGGAATCAGGGTGAACAATCAGCATGAAAGGGTCGGGCTATCAGGACAGACTTCAGCTGGAGTGGGCTTTGGTACCCCCACTCATATGCCTCCAGAGCAATTCACCGATGCTGCAAAATGTGATGAAAGAAGCGATGTATATAGTTTTGGGGTTGTTCTATATCAAATGGCAGCAAGTGGCAAGCTGCCTTTTCTGACTTCTTTGCCTAAAGATAATTCTACAGATGAGGCAAATCGATTTTGGATGGCGATGTACAACTTGCACCGTGTCCATTCTGCTCCAAGGCTGAATTCACCCCTTTGGCCTCTAATCCAACGTTGTCTTGAGAAAGACTCTCGACAAAGATACTCAGCTTTTGGGCAATTGCGGGAGGACCTTGAAAAGATTCTCCATCGTCAGACCGGCAAGGTTTTCAAACTGCCTACGACTAAGACAGGTGGGTGCTGGGATTGGAGCAACATGGGCAACAGTCTCACTCGACTTGGTCACTTCGACGAAGCGATTGGCTGTTTTGAAAAAGCCATTGAGTTTGATTCACAGGATGCATTCGTATGGACCAACATGGGGGTTGCTTATAGCGAGAAAGGTAATTTTAATGAGGCACTACGATGCTTTAACCAAGCCCTCAACCTAAATCCACGAGAAGCAGGGGCTTGGAATAATAAAGGGCTTTGTTTAAACCAACTAAATTGCTTGGACGAAGCGATTGGCTGTTTTGCCAGGGCTCTTCAACTTGCTTCGCATCATCCAGGATTTTGGTGTAATAAGGGAGAGACTCTAAGAAATTTAAACCGACTAGATGATTCAATTCAGTGCTTCGATCAAGCCCTTGTCCTTGATCCCAGAAATGCTATGGCTTGGGAGGGAAAAGGTATAAGCCTTACCTATTCGGAACATTTTGATGAAGCGATTGAGTGTTTCAATCAAGCTCTGATGTTTAGCGAACGCCTACATGATTCTAAGGTTTGGTATATTAAGGCATTTGCTGAGGAGAAAGCCGGTAGATTATCCGATGCCGCTAATTCTTGGAAAGAATTCCTTGAGATTGCATCAAATGCATCGGAGCTCGCTGACGAAGCCCAAGAAGCTAGGCAACGACTACAGGATTTGGCCAGGAGAATACAAGGTGGTTAAAAGAAATCTATATATACCAAAACAGGGGAAGATGTATGTGCCTTGTTCAACGTCTGGGTGTCATAATACGCCTTTAAACATTGAAGTGAGAATGGCCATAGCCCAATTGGAATATGACCTACGAACCGACTCTACAGCGATTTTTTCAATAGAATGTGAGCGTTGCAGTCGAGAGTCAAAATATAATTTAGCCGCTCTCTTACAGATGGTGGATCCTGATATGCGACCTCGCGCACTCCCTCTAGGACAGAAATGGGGCATAATACTGATCGAACTTGATACAGCGGCTACAATGAAACACAGAGGATTTTTTGGAGAGAGAGTCTTGGTGCAAATATTGGACGAGGAAAATGGCGGCTGGTCTGGCAGAACATTAAGGGAATCGCAGTTTGCGCCCTCTTTAACTATTGGAAGTGAAGTTTGCGGTGGAATTTTTTCTGGCTTTTACGTCTGCCAATACTTATTAAGTTCAAATGAATGGATTGAATTACCGATTGAAGGGGTTCCTCAAAATTCCATATTGGGCGTATTTTTTTTACCAAAAGAAGGCAATGTGTTCGATCTTCAGTGTGCAAACTTATTTTGTAGCAACCCTTCTTGTGAAAATATATTTAGTTTGACGTATAGTAAGCTCAAAAGTGAAATTGAAAAAGCAGGAGAAAAAATACAAACAGATACTTCCTTGCTAAGCGTAGGAGCAACGGATTTTAAACTAGTCCAAACTTGCGAACTCTGTGGCAATTGCAAGGCTGTTGATCTAAAATCCTTTGAAGGACTATTTAAGGTGTAATGCTGTGTATACGGAGATTTCCTCCGGATTGGAGCAACTCAAACCGTTCAGTGAGATCCATTCTCTGCTTCACGGCAGGATGTTATGAGGCTCTTCACCAGCGACGTCATTGACAGTCCCCCGACCACGCTCGCCGCACGGATACACCCAAGCTCTGCAGAAAGCGGACGACCGTATATGGTCGCTTCTTTTGTTTGAGTCCATAACAGCGGAGGCGGCGGCGGATCTATTGGTCCAGCCCCGCGCATTTTTCGTTCATCTGCGGGATTTTCACCTCCACGCGTTCCAGACTCTGCCAGATGCGGCGAACTCCTTGAAAAGGATGCTCCCTGGGTTTCCAGTCTGTTGGTGCGAAAAATTGGGCAGACAGTCATTGAAGGTCGACCCACTTGGGAAACTCACTTCCGTCTCCTTCCCGAATCCAGCGCTGGAAGATCCTGGGATGTCGCAGGATGTCTGGCTGAAGCGGCCTAGCGGCGAAACGGTTGTGATAGACGACAAGGTACGGACCTTTGGGTGACTCGAATAGCACCGCAACTCCACTCACTTTTGTGTTGTGCTTGAGCGTCATGCTACGACCTCCACCAAGACGACGGGCGACCGACAGAACTCGGGCACCTGGTCCACGGCTGGTAGTAATATCGACTTGGTACAACCCGTACATCGCGGACATGACCGCATGCTCGTCAGTGAAGCCGCGAAGAACGCCAACATTTTTGAAGACGACAACCAGCGTGGGCTGGTCCAATTTGGCACGGGCTCGAAGTTGCGACCCGCCTTCGAGATTCTTCCGCGCAGTCTATGCCCAGGTACGTCCCTGGAAATGTATTCCCCGGTGTCGGCAATTAGGGAGCGCAATGCTTTGTCGTCGCGATTGGGATCGATCTGTTTTACCTCGACGAGGACAGGTGGGTTCTGCCAGTAAACCTCATAATCGGGAGTGCGCCGACCTATAGATGGGTCTGGCGACAGGCATGTGAACGGAATATCCGTTTCTGTGCAGAACCGTTCGAAAAGCGCCTCGGATATCGTACGAGTTGTCATTTACTTATTTTGACTAATAATGATTTAGAAATATCCGCATAAACGAGTCACAACTTGCGCCGAATTTCCCTGATAGATTCGGTTGCGATGCGACCAGGGTTTCTATCGACTTCGTAGGCATCGAGACGTTTATCGAGTTCCGCCTTTTGCTCGTCGGTAAGGGGTAGCACCTTCTGATCGGAGGCAATGCTATCCCATAATTCTTCAACGAGCTTGATTCGCTCGTCGACTGGAAGGTTTTTCAGTTTTGTATTCATCACGATACCTCCCAATTTTAATTATGTGAGTTTAACCCAGAAAGCCCAATACCGCATATAGAAATAATTTACGGTACGAACAATGCTGTCCATTCGGCAGTTCGGAGCCCGCTCACGTCATCCCCTACTCAAGCCCATGGCCGGGCTTCGATGCGTAACGTTCCAACCAGGCCGGGGCGAGCGTTCTGCTCGATGGGGATATCGAAAGCAATGCCGGAATTCGGTTTTCCCTTGATGAGAGGACGGGTGTCTACGTCTTTACCGGGTTTGCCGGGATTCATGTCCTGGTAGCCATACTTGATGCGCCAACCAGCCGGTTCCGTATCATCGGGGAAGGCCTCGACGAGAACCAGCTCACGATAGATGAACCCACCCTCGTAGTGCCGTTTCATAAACAACAGGCCATCCACAACGTAATCGGGTACCAGGACCTTGATATCGAAGGCGAAGCTAACGGATTTTGAAGTTTTGACGCTCTTGTTCGGATCAAGAAAAATGGAGAAGAGGTGTGGACTCTTCGTGCGATCCGGCTTGCGCTTGGTCCCGGCCTTTCCGGGAAAGAGTTCATCGTAGCTCCGGAAGATTGCCGAACTCTCGCGCACCTCGCGCCGCGTCATCTGCCACTGACAGCCGCGCACGCTGGCGGCAATTTCGAACTGATACGACGCCCGCACTGTCTTACCGTCGTCAAGTGCCTTTTGCACCTCCACCGGTAACGTGATGTCGTCGATGTTCAGAATGCCATCCACGCGCAATTTACCGAACAGGAACCGCGTGAGGTTCTGGTAGCCTTCCTCGGAGTTCACAATACCGTAATGGCCCGAATGGCTCCTGTGCACAAACGCGCGGGGCGAACTCACATCCTTGCCGTTGGGACCCGCGCCATGCGTGGTGGCATTCTCGAGGCGCACCAGACCGTCGCTGGCATCGCCCGCCGCCCACGCCGAGATGCCGCCGGCCACGGTATAATCGCGTGAATCGGTGCCGACCAGATTAAAGATGCGCTCGGGCGGAAAGTTTTTCACCACCGAAACGTCATTACCCTTGGGCACCGCAAGATAGGAGGCCATTTTGCCGCGATTGAAGTTATTGATATCGCCGAACGAGAGCCAGCCCGGAACATTGCGTACGATCCGCATGTCAATACCATTGTGAGGCGTGGCATAGGTAAAGACCTTATTAACCGCACCTCGCGCCTCCGCTGAGCCGAGTTTCGTATTCTGTAGAAAGGCCCGGCAGATCAGCCCTCCCATGGAATGCGCCACGAGATACACGCGAAAGTCTTTGGACGTGACTTTATTGGCCTTATTCGCACAGACCTTTTCGCGCAGGCGCAGAATGAGAGTGCCCAGGCCTTTGGCGAAGTGCTCGATGGGCGGCGTCTTGCCATCCCCAAAGTCTTTTGAGGCTTCATCGTAATAGCGGTAGATGATAATCGAGCGGTATGGGACGGGATACTCGGTACGCTCAGCTAACACGAGGTCGTCTCCATCCACAAACACATCCTCATATTCGTGGTCGCTCATTAACCGCACGAGGGGCGACTCAAAATAAAAACGCTTCACGTCGCCGGTCCAGGCCGTGCGCGATTTGGTCGAGCCAATATTAAATCCCATATAAGGGTCGGCCACCGTTTCCTCAATCTCGCTCTGTGTCGCTGCGAAGCCACGGACATAGATAATCGGGTGGTAGGGATGCTGCGCGGATGTCGTCATGAAGGTACCTCCGAATTACGGTTGGGCGTGTCAGTGTGAACGAGCCTTCTTCTGTTCCAGTTTATTTTCCATCGCAGATGCGAGGATCGGCTGAGAGGAGATTTTTGGTCAATTCATTAAATTAGTCAAGGTGTGAAGAGGAAAAAGAAGAACTAGAAGGGTCAGCATGACATCAGGAAGATTTGGAATTTCGCATTCACTCTTGATAGGGTATACCTACTACGTTCTTGATGGCCGGAGAGACCAGAGTCGTCCAACCCAATGGAGCGTTCTATGCTTCACAGTCTCAGCCGATGCAATCCGAGCAGACTTCTTTTCTTTTTCTCCCCACGATACGAACATGAACGACATGCCGAGCGGCCACGGCAGCGATTAGGGATCCGATACCTGAGGCCTGCTCGGAGCGCGTCCGTCCTGCTGATCAGTCTGACCCTGGTGATTTCTCTCACGGATGGACTGTGGGCACATGAGGAGCCGCTGACCAAGTCCTCATGGTCGCAGGAGGATCAAAAAATCCTACAGAACATTCAGACCATACTCGTCGCCGGCACTGTCCAAACGTGGTTGAATGTGCCGAGTCCACCCTACAATGTGGGGGTGACCTTGAAACTCAAACTGGAAGATGCGGGGTTTCAGGTGGTCTTTGATCCCAAGCAACCACATGATGCGATGCTATACATTCAATATGAGGAAATACCCAGCGGACAGTTTCAGGTATTGGAACAAGCGACGGCAATCCGCTACGACATGAAGCTGGTGCATGACCGTTTAGGCAAAATCTTTTCACATCACTTTGAAGCAGAACCCAATGCGGTTCCCCTCGGAAGTCTGTATTGGGACGCGATTGGTAATCTGGAGGAAGATCCGTATTACTGTTTTGTTGGAGATCTGATTCGGGGACATATTGATCGGGACCAGAATGCACAGGAGATGTTAATGGAGGTGTTGGTAAGGCCCTTTACCCAAAAAGAGTTGGTGAATGCGGCCGGAGCCCGGGGAGCGACTCAGGCTATTGTCCAACAACGCGCCAGGTTGAATATCATTCAGGAACTCGGACAGGGGGAGTTTCATACCCCTGAAGCGCAAGCAGTCTTATGGACGGTTGCCAAAAAAGCGCAACCCACTGAACGGGGGGCGGCCATGACCCAACTTGGCGAGATTGGCGACACCACGTTTCTCTCTCCACTCTCAACATTGTTGGAAAAAGAAACCGATCCCGAAGTGCGGTCGGCTGCGGAGCATGCGATCCAACTCATTGAATCCCGGTAACGTACACGAGAAAAAATTTCACGTGGGTATAGCAGTCCTGTAGCGGTAGCCCTCGCAAATAATCTTCCTGAAGCATTTCCAGCCTCGGGTTTGATCATTTTGCAACTTCCCGCACGGCACATTTCCACTGCACAATCCACAGTCTTCTATTGAGAAATTCATCCTGCCCGCCGCAGCAGAAAGTACCCAGAAATTCCACCTATCAACGAGGCCAGCAGGATGCCCAACTTGGCTTGGAGGATCAATACGTCATCGTTGAAAGCCAGTCCGGTGATAAACAGCGACATCGTAAACCCCACCGAAGCAAGCATCGCAGCACCAAAGAGATGCCGCCAGCCGGTCTGTTCCGGAAAAGAGGCCCACCGCCAATGAATCAGGATGTAGCACATGCCCATGATGCCCAACACCTTTCCCCCGAGCAGTCCCGATGCCACTCCTAATGTGACCGGACTGGCCAACTGATTCATGAAGTCAGCCGGAAAGCTGATGCCGGCATTCGCCAACGCAAAGACCGGCATCACCACAAACGCCACGAAGGGGTGCATGCCATGTTCCAGCCGTTGGAGCGGAGTCAGTGCCTCCCTGGCCACCGCGCGAATGTCTTCAAGCACATGGAGTTGCTCATCTGTCACCAGAGTCAGGTCATTGCTTTTGGCTGTCTCGAATCTGTCCCCCAATGTTTTAATGCGTGAAACGAATCCCTTGTCCGAGATTTTCACATTGGCAGGAATCGTGAATGCGGCCAGCACCGCGGCAATGGTGGCATGCACTCCTGATAAGAGAAACGCCAGCCACAGGCCGCCGATTCCCAGCAGTCCATACCACAAAATGTTGCGGACACCCAGCAGGTTGGACGTCACCAGCAGGATCATGAATCCCGCACCGGCCGCCAGATTGATGAGATCGATGTGTGATGTATAAAAAACTGCAATGACCAGCACCGCGCCCAGGTCATCCGCGATCGCAAGAGCGGTCAGAAATACTTTAAGTGATAATGGGACCCTGTTGCCCAACAGGGAGATGATGCCGAGCGCGAAGGCGATATCGGTCGCCATGGGAATGCCCCATCCGTCACTGGCGTCGCCCGACGAATTGAACGCCAGATAGATCAACGCCGGCACAACCATGCCGCCTACCCCCGCTGCGATAGGGAGCAGCGCATCACGGGGATTGCTTAGTTCACCCGCCATGATCTCGCGCTTCAGTTCCAACCCGATCACAAAGAAGAAGACAGCCATCAACCCATCATTGATCCAATGGTGCAGGGTCTTGGTGATCACGAAATCGTTAAACCCGACTGAGATTTCGTTGTCCCAAAGATGGTGGTAGGCGTCCGCAAAGGGAGAATTGGCCACGATCAATGCCAGCAGGGCGGCAACGAATAGCACCATGCCACTGGTGGTCTGCCTGCCAAGAAAGCTGTTAAGGGGATCTGTCAGCCAAGTATCAACTGGAGTTTTCTTCATGCTTCGAAACTACCATGAAGAACGGGCATGTGAAACCGGATGCCGGAAGGATTTCTTATGGCACGGAATCTGCGTTCCTCAACTTCCTAATATCCTTGTGCAGTATGCCCAATACCATCTGGGCCAATGCCATCACCTCGCCTATCATTCCGCCGAACATTGGGGGAGGCGCCACCACACGTACCACCGCACGGTGGGCATTCAAATCAAGATGAGGGTCATGAAGGATCAACGAGGGAGATAATGGAATTCTCTTGTATAGAAAATTCGATCGGACCACGCAGACAGTGACCGGCGCCCATATGCTTCTGGTAGGCCTCATCCACCTTTATCCACCGGGCATCCTGAACCGGATGCGAAGGATCAGAGTCCAGGGAGAGAAACCTGAAACTCAGCAATGCTCTTCTCTCCTATTGCCCCATGGGAGAGGAAAGATTTTTCGGCAAGAAATCTTTTTTGACATAATCGTCGGGAGGGTCAAATTCCTTCGCGGCGACCGACTTCTCCTCTACTCCGGTCAACCGGCTTTCTGTGACAATGGTTTCATTGGAGAAAATTCTCGTGAACACCGGGTAGCCTTCAATTTTCCCTAGGGATTCAAAAAACGACGCTGGACCTCCATTACCTTTGAATGCTCCTTGCCAGACCTCCTGAGAAAAGGCAGCCATATCTTGAAACACGCCTCGGGCTTCCTGGCTGCCGGGAACCTGCTTCCAATCACTCACGCAATGTTCTGCAACTTTTTCGCTTTCCCGCCAGGTTTCATATTTCACACAGGGATAGCCATTGATGGTCTGCCTTTCGCCCGTTTTTTTGACCTGCATCTCGACCTTCCCGCCCAACATGGCAGGATTAATCCCCTGCCCGGCAAACATCTTTTCCATCATGGCTCGTCGTTCCGGTGGCATACTCTTCAACATTTCCTGCATCTTTTCCATGGCCGGGTTGATCTGTTGGCCAAGACTAACCATCGTGGCCTTGTCCATCGCACGCCAGGTCTGATCTCCATGATTGATCAGCAGAATTTCCTCCAGATCGCCTCGATAAATAAATGTAGATTGCGTGGTTCCCGCCTCATTGATCGTCATTTTCAGTTTCTTCCCGTCAACCGTCATCGCGTCGATTCTGGAAGGGACCGCTGTCCGATTGGGAAAGGAGGTCTCGACATGAAAAACCACGCCTGCACAGACCGTGGTCTGAATACCCAGCACCAACCCGCCCACAAGACCCAGAACCTTCACCATATCAACCTCCTGACGCGTGATAGATGGCAGAACCTGCTACTTTGACAAATGGAAACACTAAGACCCGTCAATTTCTCAAAATTCTACCCGATTCACAAGTCATTTTATTGTGAAAAAGCTTCAACGCACGCTTCTCCCACCTGCCATTTTGAGCCCACCAAGAATCATTTTTCATACAGAGAGCTAGGAATTGGTTTCCCCTTCCTGGTAAAAGAAGTATAGACAGGTAAGGCTCGTTAGACGACCACCCCACATAACCGACAGGCAGACATCCCTTAAAAGAGGTCACGAGTTGTCGTGACCTTTCACGGTTTCGTCATCATGGTCAGGGACCATATGCTGCCCGGCGCGACACGACCATCGGGTCGCGGGGTAGGACAACGGTAAGAAGGCCCAGTCTCTTAAAGGTGAGGCCAACCAGCCCAAGGAAGACGGTTTCCACCGTCCCTTCTTTTCGTCTTTAACGAACACCACATATCGACAGACCGGCACAAAGTCGGCCTGCACACAATATCAGGACCTCATCCAGAAAGGTTGCAAAACCGTCATGAAACACGATGCCTCCAACTCACCCACGGCTCCAACGATGAAGGGCTTTTCACCCGGCTTTGCCGCTCTTGGCCTTGAAGCGGCGCTGCTGACCACGCTCGAGGCATTAGGATATGAAGAGCCCACCCCCATCCAACGCGAAGCCATTCCACCGCTATTGGCCGGAAACGACCTTCTGGGGCGTGCCGCAACCGGAACTGGAAAAACCGCTGCATTCACGCTTCCCTTGCTCCAGCGTCTTGCCCATTCGCCCAAGCAGCCACATCCTTCAGCCCTTATTCTCGTGCCCACCCGCGAATTGGCCATACAAGTTTGTGAGGCTGTCCAACGTTATGGGAAGCAACAGGCCATCGCCATCCTCGCGGTTTATGGAGGTCAAGCCATCCGACCACAGCTCATCGCGTTGAAACGCGGGGTTGATATCGTTGTGGCGACGCCAGGCCGGGCACTGGACCATATCCGGCGCAAAACTCTTCATCTCAAAGACCTTCAGATCGTGGTCCTGGATGAAGCTGATGAGATGCTGAATATGGGGTTCGCAGAAGATCTGGATGCCATTCTGAAACAAACGCCGACGACCAGGCAGACCGCACTATTTTCAGCAACCATGCCTCCACGCATTGCATCCATCGCACGACATCATCTACGCAACCCCATCGAGATTCAGATCATCAAGGAACCCGTAAAGGCCGGGATGACTCCTCGGGTGCACCAGACGGCCTATCTTGTGGCCAGGCCACATAAAGTGGCGGCCCTTGCCAGAATCCTGGATATGTCCAGTCCAAAGTCCGCCCTGGTGTTTTGCCGAACACGCTTGGAAGTCGATGAGCTGACCTCCATGCTCAACGGCCGCGGATACCGGGGAGAAGGCCTGCATGGCGGGATGAACCAGGCTCAACGAGATCGGGTGATGCAATCGTTTCGTGCCGGGAAAACCGAGCTGCTTGTTGCGACGGACGTGGCGGCCCGGGGTCTGGATATTCCTCACGTTTCACACGTCGTGAATTACGATGTCCCGTCCTCTCCCGAAGCCTACGTCCATCGTATCGGACGAACCGGACGCGCCGGACGGGCTGGTGAAGCTATCACCCTTGTGGAATCCCGGGAGCGCTGGCTGCTGCAAAATATTGAGCGGGTGACCAAATCCAAAGTCGAGATGGGCACCCTCCCGACGGGGGCCGATCTTCAAGCCAAGCGCCTTGGACAGATTGGCGTTTCTATTCAAGAAATTCTCAAGGCCAACGACTTTGAGCCATTCCGAGTCGTCGTCACCACCCTCACCGAAAAATTTGACCCTGCGGATGTCGCCGCAGCCGCCCTTCAATTGGCCTATGGGTCAAAAACAGGTAATCGGGTGGAAGAGGATATTCCTACAATACGGGACCGGGCACCTGACACATCCCAGACGTCCAGACGGCCAAGGCGAGGGCCATCGGATCTCCAAGACACTGGAAGGGCTCTCAGAGGAGGTGGAGGGGGTAGGGCCGCCGGCAGGCGGGAACGTCACCGTCAATCCACAAGCATGGCAACCTTGCATGTGAACGCCGGTCGAATGGCAGGGGTCCGCACAGGAGATCTGGTCGGTGCCATCGCCAACGAGGCCGGAATTAATTCGAATGTCATTGGCCCCATTAAAGTCTCCGATCAATTCTCTCTGGTCAAAGTGCCTGAAGAGCATGTCCATGGCATTATCAAGGCTCTAGGCCGGACAAGAATTAAAGGGCAAAAAGTCACCATCCGCCTCTATAAGGAATAAGAGAATTCCTGACACCGGCAGGGGAAAATTCCCTCAATAGCTTGCTCGTGGCGTGGCTCATTTGGTCTTTTCTATCAATATGATTCCCGGAGCATTAACGTGTTACGTTTGGCTAGCCTGACGAATCATCAAAATGCAGTCAAAACTATTGAAGAGGAATTTGGAGTCAAATGGCTTACAAAGAAAGCTAACCTCCATAAGACATCCCATCCAGTTCCCTCACAATGGAAGGAAACTAGGATAGCCTTAAGCGAATATCCTACAAAAGGTGTTTTCGAGATATCCGAAAAAAAGATTTCCCTGACCAGTCTTGCTGAAGATTTGAGATTAGCCAGGAATTTGGAAAACTATAAGACCGCCATTCACACAAGACTTAAAGCCAATGAATTTCTGAAGGTGTGGTATGAAATTTATGCTTCTGGGCTATGCGTCAGAGAAGGGTTTGAAACTAAATTTATCATCCCCTCCCAGGGATCCAAAACGGCAGATCTTCTTCTTTCAAGGGGGAGCCTTAATTTGCACGCTGAATGTACTCAAAGGGACCCGTACATACCTTTAAAGCCTAAACCAGAAGGTCCGACAAAAAATCTGCTGTCTCTAATAAAAGAACAAAATCATGCTGGCCTAGAAATTATTGTCGTAATACTGAGCACACTTGAGGAAGAAATTATCCCAGAAATCATTAATAATCTAAAGCACCTCAGTCCAAATACAAATGAATATCTTTTCCACGGATTAGGTTATGGTATCTACGCACCCCCATTGCCTCCTCCTGAAGGAGATGGGTATTGGATGACCCTTGGGAATCCGCCATTCGCTTCAAGAAATGGAATTTTTATTCCTGGCGGGCAAAACCCGGCATGGGCTGCCGCCCGCGTTGCAAAAGATGAATCAGGAAAGAAGTTCCTTGAAGATCACTGGAGAGTGTATTTACATACAATCAATTCTCACAACTTAGCAAAAGTTGTCGAAACCTTTAACCGCAAAAGACAGCAAATTCCAAAAGATGGACCAGGAATAATTTTCATCGACCTAGCCGTGAGCCATGTCTCAGCAAGAGATATTCCTCTCTACTTGGAAATCATTGCTCAAGGACTGAGTCGGTGTTTTGGACCGGCTTTCAATACTAGGATCTGGGCAATTATCCTAACCACGGCTCCTGTTTCAATTCCAACAGGCGAAGGAATAAATAAATTCAATACCTTACGCAGACTCATTAAAGTCTTGCGAAATCCTTATGCTCCCATTCCATCTAATTTCACAGTTCCTGGTGAAATGCTTGCTAGCTGACGAAATTATAAGGGGGGTCGGAAAAATTGAAGTCCGGTCAGGCTGGTTAAAGGTTCTAGGTGAAAAAATTCGTCAGAAACCATTTCACGGCACGCGGTGACTCCCGTTAGTGCCTAAATGGACGAAAACAAAAAACTTGAGGCAGTTACGGAAAAAGATCTGGACACCAGGTAGTTGGCGGAAGGCCGGTGGAGCGCAGCCTGGATTTAACGTCAGTGGAACATAATACTTTTAGATAGAAAATCCTTCATGCCTAATGGTCTGACGATTCTTGATGTACGTGACCGTATTTCTAAAGCCCGTTCGGTCACGGTCCTTACCGGCGCGGGAATTTCCGCGGATAGCGGCGTGCCGACGTTTCGCGGACCCGAAGGCTTGTGGAAAAATTACCGACCTGAAGAACTGGCATCGCCGGAGGCATTTGCCCGGGACCCGAAACTTGTTTGGGAGTGGTATAACTGGCGACGTGAATTGGTCGGAACCAAGCACCCGAATGTGGCACACGAAACCCTCGTTGAACTGGAACGACGGATTGAACACTTCTGGCTCATCACGCAGAACGTTGATGGACTTCATGCCCTGGCGGGCTCGCAACGTCTTTCCGAAATCCATGGCAATATGTGGAAAGTGCGTTGTACGCAATGCAAGCGGATTTCGCCGAACCGCGACCGGCCTTTGGTCTATCCACCCACCTGCACGGACTGTTCGGGGTTGTTACGCCCTCATATTGTGTGGTTTGGAGAATCATTGGATCAGGAAGATATGAACCGCAGTTATCAGGCTTTGCGTACTTGTGATATTCTTCTCATCATTGGCACGTCAGGCGTGGTCTATCCGGCTGCATCCTTTGCTTCGATTGCCAAAGAGGGTGGCGCATTAGTGGTCGAGCTGAATTTGGACCCGACGCCAAACTCCTCTGTTGTGGACGTGGCCTTTCAAGGCCGTGCCAAAGACCTGGTGCCGCTGTTGCGCGAAGTCACCTAATCACCCTATTTCTTGACTCCCTTCGTGGGGGTTTGTTACGTTTTTTTGTTTAGGGATTCTCAGTACTTACGTTTGGAGCACGGTATGCAATTGACGATCAATGGTAAACCTGAAACCCTGGAGGTTTCGACGGTGCTAGACGTCTTGAAAACCAAAGATATTGACCCGCAACTTGTCGCGGTAGAACTGAATACGCAGATGGTTGATCAGGAGCAACTAGGAACCACCTCCATTAAAGATGGCGATAAACTGGAGTTTTTGTTTTTCATGGGCGGTGGCGTGTGAGTGCCACATTTCTTCGGAACATTACGGATGGCATCGGGCATACTCCGTTAGTACGATTAAACCGGCTTTCCCCCCCAGGCGGGGCCATAATTTATGGGAAGGCGGAGTTTTACAATCCCGGCGGCAGCGTGAAAGACCGCATCTGCCTGAATATGATCGATGAGGCAGAGGAGAAGGGACTGCTCAAGCCGGGCGGAACCATCGTGGAACCCACCAGCGGCAATACCGGCATCGGGTTAGCCTTGGTGTCTGCGGTTCGGGGTTATAAACTGATTCTCGTCATGCCGGAAGGGATGAGCCTGGAACGGGCCAGTCTGCTCTCCTCGTATGGCGCGCAATTGGTGTTGACTCCCGCTCGGGAAGGAATGCGTGGATCAATTAAAGAAGCAGAGAGTATTTTGGACCAAAATCCCGAATACTTCATGCCGAACCAGTTTTCTAATCCGGCCAATCCAGCCATGCATCGCAAGACCACGGCTTTGGAAATCTGGGAGGCCTTGGATGGAAAGGTGGATGCATTCGTGGCGGCAGTGGGCACCGGCGGAACGATTACCGGCTGCGGAGAACTGTTTAAAGAAAAAAATCCCTCGGTCAAGGTGATTGCGCTGGAGCCAGCCGGCTCTCCCGTCTTGTCCGGAGGAGAACCCGGGCCACACAGAATCCAAGGGATCGGCGCAGGCTTCGTCCCCAAGGTGCTGAATCGCTCACTCATTGATGAAATTATGACCGTGACAGATGAAGAGGCGTACCAAACCACAAAGCAACTTGCCAGGAAGGAAGGGCTCCTGGTGGGGATTTCTGCAGGAGCCAATGTGTTTGCGGCTCAAAAGGTCGCGGAATCCTTAGGGCCGAATAAGAATGTGGTGACGATTCTCTGCGATACGGGTGAACGATATCTAAGTATTGAGAAATATTTCAATATCTAAGGGATTTCCACTAAACCATTCCCATAAAGGAAGAGCCAGGATGAGGAGAAGCCCACAAGATCGCTTCCTCAAACGAGATAAGGAAAATTAAAATATGCCGGGGCATATCGGCTTGCTGAGAAAAATTCTCATGGCCAAGAATCATTTTTGAAAATCAACACCCCTCATTCTCCTCTATCTAATATGGGGGATGACCCCATACACCGTAAAAGGTCAGAGATCCTATGAGTTTCACAGAAGATCAGATTACCCGTTATAGCCGGCACATTTTACTACCCGAAGTGGGCGGCAAGGGACAGAAAAAATTGTCTCAAGCGAAAGTCTTTGTCGTTGGAGCCGGGGGCCTGGGATGCCCTGTCGCCTATTATCTTGCCGCAGCCGGCATTGGCACCATTGGATTGATTGATAGCGATGTGGTGGATCTTTCCAACCTGCAACGACAAATCCTTCACCATACTCCGGATGTAGGACGGTCCAAGGTGCTTTCGGCCAAGGAAAAAATTCTGGCCTTAAACCCTGATGTCCAGGTCAACATGCATGAAGAACGATTGACGTCTCGCAATGCTCGGGACCTGATCAGCCAATACGATATCGTTATCGATGGCGTCGACAACTTCCCGGCAAAATTTTTGATTAATGACGCCTGTTATATGGAGAATAAGCCCCTCGTCCATGGGGGAATTCTGCGGTTTGAAGGACGGGCCTTCACTATTATTCCCAATCAATCCGCCTGCTATCGTTGTATTTTCAAAAATCCGCCGCCGGCCGGCGTGGTTCCTACCTGTCAGGAGGCCGGGATCATTGGAGTCGTTGCGGGAATTATTGGGACCATTCAGGCCACAGAGGCCATGAAACTCATCCTCAACATTGGAACCCCATTAACGAACCGCATCCTGGATTTTGACGCACGCACCACCGCGTTTCGAGAAATTCGCGTCAAACGGAATCCTTCCTGTGCACTTTGCGGCCCAAATCCTTCGTTGACGGAACTCATCGACTATGAACAAGAGGCGTGCCAACTTCAACCATCGGCTACAACGCTAACCAACGGATAAACCCCACCGGTTAAGAGGGGAGGATGATGCTATGAAAAAAATGCAAGCTCTGGTCTGTCGGGAGTGCGGGAAAGAATATCCTACCCAGGATATTCATGTTTGTGAATTGTGCTTTGGGCCACTGGAAGTCAAATACGATTATGCCGCCATCAAACAGGTCATGACGCGTGAAAAGATTGCATCCGGCCCTCACAGCCTTTGGCGATATGTGGATCTGCTCCCCGTAGAAGGCACGAATTTCATCGGTCTTCATGCCGGATTTACCCCGCTGGTTCATGCCAAAAACCTTGGGGCATTCCTCGGCCTGGACAACCTGTACATAAAAAATGATTGCGTCAATCATCCGACGCTGTCGTTTAAAGATCGCGTGGTGGCCATTGCCTTAACTCGAGCCAGAGAACTGGGCTTTGAAACAGTCGCCTGTGCCTCAACCGGCAATCTGGCAAATTCGGTGTCGGCCCATGCAGCATCCGCAGGGATGAAATGCTATGTATTCATTCCCGGCGACCTGGAAGCCGCGAAGGTCCTGGGGAATCTGATTTATCGTCCCAATGTCGTGGAAATTGAAGGGAACTATGATGATGTCAATCGACTTTGCAGCGAAATCGCGGGAGAACGTCACTGGGCATTCGTCAACATCAACATCCGCCCCTATTATGCTGAAGGCTCGAAAACCTTGGCTTTTGAAACGGTCGAGCAATTAGGGTGGCGGGCTCCGGATCAGGTCGTGGTGCCCATGGCTTCGGGATCCTTGCTCACGAAAATTTGGAAAGGCCTCAAAGAATTTGAGAAGTTGGGCCTGGTGGATTCGGTAAAGACCAAGGTAAACGGGGCGCAAGCAGAAGGCTGCTCCCCCATTGCCACGGCATTTCGAGAGAATCGTGATTTTTTTAAACCGGTGAAGCCACACACCATTGCCAAATCCCTGGCCATCGGCAATCCGGCGGATGGATACTATGCCTTAAAAACTGCCGCGGAAAGTCAAGGGGCCATGGAGGCCGTCACCGATGATGAAATAGTGGAAAGCATTAAACTTCTGGCTCAAACGGAAGGGATTTTTGCTGAAACCGCTGGAGGGGTCACGATCGGCGTCCTTCGCAAATTGGTAAAACAAGGGCGCATTCAAAAAAATGATGTGACTGTGGCCTACATTACCGGTAACGGACTGAAAACTCAGGAAGCGGTCGTCGATTCCGTTGGACGCCCATTTCGCATCCCGCCCAGTCTCAGTCACTTTATTAAGACTTTTGCCATAGAGGAGTCAGCATGATTAAGGTCAGAATTCCCACTCCCTTGCGCCCCATGACCGGAGGAAAAAGCGAGGTGGAAATAGCAGGGAACACGGTGTCGGAAATTATTGACAACCTGGGGTCTGCCCATCCCGGCATTAAGGAACGAGTCTATGATGAACAGGGAGAGGTTCGGCGGTTCATCAATATCTATGTCAACGAAGAAGATATTCGGTTTTTGACGGGCAAAGATACCCCACTGAAGGACGGAGATGAAGTCTCCATCATCCCCGCAATCGCAGGAGGTTCATGATGGCCAAACTACGCTTTCACATTCGTTATCCCGAAGATAAAATTCCTTCTCCCATCCTGTATGAAATCGGGCAGGAATACCAGGTCGTGCCCAGTATTCGACGGGCCGATGTCCGTGAGACGACCGGATGGATGGATGTGGAATTTTCTGGAGAAACTGATGAAATTGACCGGGCTATTCAGGGTCTTCGTCAAAAAGGCTGCATGGTTGATCCAATCGAATTGAACGTCGTTGAATAAGGATTTCGCTTCTCATGGAATTTACTGAATCTCAAATCCAGCGTTACAGCCGTCAGATCATTCTGTCGGAAGTGAGTGGCAAAGGACAGAAAAAGTTACAGGATGCCAAAATACTGGTGATTGGAGCAGGAGGGCTTGGTTCTCCGGCAGCTCTGTATCTGGCTGCGGCCGGAATAGGAACCTTAGGTTTGACAGATGGCGATGTCGTGGACTTATCCAATCTGCAACGGCAAATTTTGCATACAACCGACCGGATAGGTGTTTCAAAGGTTGAATCCGGCAGAACATTATTGTCAGCCCTCAATCCTGAAACCACACTCAAGCTGTATCCCGAACACGTAAGCGCCACCAATATCCTCTCCTTAATTGAAGCCTATGACATCATATTGGACGGATCAGACAATTTTTCCACACGTTTTCTCGTCAATGATGCCTGTTTTTTTGCGAAAAGGACACTGATTTCAGGAAGCATTTTTCGCTTTGAAGGACAATTAGCCACAATCAAGCCTCATGAAGGATATCCCTGTTATCGCTGTTTATATCCAGAGCCTCCCCCCGCCGGCCTTGTGCCAAATTGTCAAGAAGCCGGGGTGTTAGGCGTGTTGGCCGGGACCATTGGTGTTTTGCAGGCCAATGAAGCTATTAAAGAAGTCCTAGGTCTGGGAGAAAGTTTGGCCAAACATCTTCTTCTCTACGATGCCCTGGATATGACATTCAGAAAGGTTGGTCGCCCAAAATCTCCCGACTGTCCTCTTTGTGGACCTCATCCCACTATCACCAAACTTGTGGAACAGGAAGTCTCCTGTAGCATCTAGGTCCATGCTTGCCATTCCGTCCAGCATCATCAACAATATGATTCTTCATGCCAGGGAGCTAGCTCCCCATGAATGTTGCGGCATTCTCTCAGGAACAGAAAATACCGTCGCCGAGGACTATCGCATTACCAATATTCTGGCTGCGTTATCAGACCAGGATCTTACACGCTTTGACGGAGCCAAATTGACCGACCTGCAACGCTTATCGCCGGAGGAGCGAGCGGATATCGCCTTTCAGATGGATGCCAGGGAAATGGCTATGGCTCAGCGGGACATTCGTTCAAAAAATCTTAATCTGTTAGGTTTTTACCATTCCCACACCTTTAGTCCGGCTAGGCCATCTCAAACGGATATCACTATTGCCATGGAATTTGAAAGCTACCGGGCCAAACTCCACCTCCCGGAACCGTTTCACTTGATTATTTCCCTAGAGCATACCGATCAGCCCGTAGTCCGGGCCTATAAAATCAAGGAATCCAAAGCCACAGAATTTCCCATCCAAACCTTGCCCTAAGTGGTGTCCTCCCAATCATGCCTGCAATTTTTATTGGAAAAAGCATAGACTTACACCCGAGATCTTGAGATAATGAGAAAGGCTTCTCAAAGCAACAAGAGGAGAAAATTATGCCAATCCCCCATCACCTGCTAGGTTTTCTGCTAGGGTTGATTGTATTTTTTCAGCCGGGTTCACAGGTGTTTGCGGAAGCTTCCACCTCGCTCCAGAAGTTCAACAGCCCCATTATGAAAATTGAATCTGACAAAGGGGTATTTTTAATTACAACCGATTCTGGCATTCAATGGGTTCAAGTTGATGAAGTGGCAAAGATTCAACTGAAGACATTGGATGTAGGAGATATCATCGACGTGATCGTCGAAATGCGATCAGATAACACCCCACCATTGGTTAAATCCTGGAAATTAGCCAGAAGTGGTTCCTCATGTAAAGTGTTCAATGGCAAGACCTGCAGTCCTTAAGCCTTTCCCAATAGGACAATTCTACCCGCACCTCCACCGACCTCAGCTGATGTCCATTGTCTCAATGCGGCTTAACGCAGCCGAAACGTTCCAGGCAGCTTTACGCAAGTAAAACATATGGCCCTAGGCCGTGACTCTGGCCATACCAGGGATATCGGGAGAGAGCCAGATTTACCAATGAAGAATTTTTCCGATTTCCGTCACCGTATATCCCCCCAGTGATTCGATTTCCCGCCTGAATGGTTGACTGACCATCGCATCAAGAAATTGAGACATAATAGGGTGTGATTTTAGAAATTCTCTGCGCATAATTAAGTCATACTGTTCTTCGCGAAGCGGAATGAAACCAAGACCATAATGACGAGCTGCGGCTTCCACTCCAATGCCCACGTCAGCCATACCATCTCGAATCAGGCGAGCGACTTCGAGATGAGACGGTACTTCGTGCTCATATCCCAGTACCTGCTCTCCAGTGAATCCTGATTTCTGAAGAAGGGAATCCAAAAGAAATCTCGCTCCGGCTCCCAATTCCCGATTGACGAGACGAAGTCCCGACTGGCCAAAGTCATCCACACCACCGATGTGTTTGGGGTTTCCCGGGTAAACCAACAGGCCTTGCACCCAAGAAGCAAAGCGCACTCCGACAAAATCATGACCAGGAATATGGCGTTTCAGGTAAGGAACGTTACTTTGCCCGGATTTCACATCCACAAGATGCAATCCCGCCATATGCACTTCATCCCGTTGCAGAGCACGGAGTGCATTCGCGCTTCCCATCGTCCAATTCGTAATTCCCGCCAGGGTATTTATCTTGCGGACATGCTCGCCGGCGAGAAATAACGCCGGGTCACACCCGGCAATAAGAATCCCTTTTTTGATCACGTCCAAAGAATTCAGTAATTGAACCTGCACAGAGGGCCTTTTTCCGCTGGAAGATTTCTTCCCCTGTTCCTGAATTATTCCATCAGCCGGCATCACAAAATTCAACACATCGCCCAGTTCGGCCATCGGTCTGGCAAGTATCCGAGATCCAACGAATGACAGCTTCACCCTTGTCGGCTGACCCAATGGCGTTGTCCCCCCAATGAACTCAGCTTCAACAGTTTCTTCATGATCTTCAAGGATGAAAAGATCCTCAACTCGGCACTTCAACGCACGAGCGAACCGTAGGGCAATGTGGGTGCTTGGCAAATATTGATTGGCCTCTATGGCGTAGACTGCTTGTCGTGTCAGGCCAACAAGGACTGCTAATTCTGCCTGTGAGATTCCCTGTTTTTTCCTTCTATCCCGCAAGCGATTACACACGGATTCTTGAGGCGAGACCTTCGCCTGCCGTGAGGTTTTGGGACTTTTAGAAACCATGTTTTTCATGATCGTACGGCTCTATCAAGGAGAATGCCCGCTGTCTTTATGACCTGCTCAACATCCCTTAAGCACCCTTGCGCCTCTCTCAACCCAACCCCATTGCTATAGGACCCGTAGATGCCAGTCCCGCACCCTATCCCATCCCCTACCGGTCACCTTAGGACCCATCCTTACATTTTCATCATCGACAATCGGGAAAGATCGAGAACTATTTCGCCGCTATGTTCGTCTCCAAAAATAGCGTCCCAAAAACTTTTCTTTTTCGGCAGTACCGTCTCTTCTGTCTCATAGAGTAAATCCACGTCAAGTGGAGCAAGAGAAAACAGTGGATACCGCCGATCATAGATCAGTCCTGCAGGAGGAATCTCATAGTTAGTACGGTGATTACTGATGATGACGTGGAGATGCCCATATCTGACATACATCCCACCGGAAGTCACTTCCCGTTTTGTAGCATTCACCGGGTGACTGATGTAAAACGTGACCAGTTCCTGGGGAACAGCTAATCCTAATCCCTCCAGCAATCGTGGCACCAATAATTCAATTTCTTCCTTATTGAAAGCCGGCTCGGGATCCGCGAGGCCACGAATCCAGCGAATGGGGCCGGATCGATACTCACGCACCCGTAATCCGCTCAGGGCCTCGATCATTTGGCGGCGAGACATGGTAGCGGGATGTTCGTTCAATGTCTGAGGAACATCAGGATCAACCCAGGGGGAGACCTCAAGCCGAACAAACGATGTGGGATTTTCATAGACCAGGTAGGAATAAAATGGGGGAGCAACACACCCCGCGAATAGCCATCCAATAAGTAGGCAACACAACCAGACGCCGCGCCACGTCTTAGGCATTCGCTTCAGAGACACTCATGGTCATTTCAATTCGTTCAAGAGGATTATCATTGGCATCCCGCTTGGCACTGACAATTTGATCCACTGTCTCCATACCACTCACCACCTCACCAAACACCGTATATTGACCATCTAAAAAACTCGAATCCGCCACACAAATAAAAAACTGGGAGCCCGCGCTATTGGGATCTTGTGATCTCGCCATCGATAGCGTTCCGCGTTTATGAGGCTTGGAGCTAAATTCCGCATTGACGCGATGGCCTGGACCACCCATTCCATGACGTGACCGATCGTGATCCTTACTATTGGGATCTCCCCCTTGAATCATAAAGCTGGGTATCACCCGATGAAATGTCGTGCCGTCATAAAACTTCTCCTTGGCTAATTTCAACATATTCTGTACATGGTTAGGCGCGACGTCCGGAAAAAGCTTTAAGTGGATATCCCCCAAGGCCTCGCCGTTCACCCGGGTGTGAATAGTGATTGTCTGACTTTCATGAGTTGCGTCGCTCATCATACCGTCCTTTCCGTTACACCGATTTATTCATAAGGGCCCTTGGGAACCAACTGGATACCCAACCCCTGGCTAATATTCGTCCAATGCGCACCCCCGTCTTGACTCCGAAATGCTCCGCTACTGGTTCCAGCATATAACTCCCCGGCATTCGATATCGTGAGACTTTGAATAGCCAGGTTGGTCAACCCGGTATTCATGCCCATCCATTTTTGCTGATCATTTTTCCAACGAAAAATTCCGTTTCCGGTCGCCACAATGACATCTTTATGATCGGGGACAATGCTTCTGATTGAATCATTGGGAAGATTCCGACTGAGGGAGGACCAGGAATGGCCTCGATCCGTACTCGTGAAAATCCCCCCATCCTGTGTCCCTAAAAAAATGTGTTGCGCCTCATTGACGGCAATGACCCGAAGATAGCGATGCGGCAACCGCTCCCGTGGATCGATAAATATGGATTGGGAGTCCACCCAAGTAGAAGGAGAAGAGTGTTGAGTCTCCAACTGAAAGAGGCCTTTGCCTGAAGTCGCCGCCAACAGCTTGCCATCATCCATGATCGCAAGGCCCGGAACCAGAATCCGATCCAATCCGGCTCCGACAGTGACCCACTGCTTCTCGGCTTCAACCCACCGATACACCCCAGTTCCTGTTCCCGCATACACGACATCCTGGTGAACCAAAAATGATTTGACTTCCGATTCGTGTAATCCGGTTCCAATAGATTCCCACGTCGTCCCCTTGAGCTCAAGACGATATATTCCACCACGCATTGTCCCGGCATAGATATGCTTCCCAGGAATCACGGCCAGACACAGCAAGAAAGGGTCAGTCAAGCCTCGATTCAACGGCTCCCAGGATTTCCCCTTATCTTGGCTTCGAAAAAGTCCCATTCCAAATGACCCTGCATAGACCACTCCGTCCGGGGTCACCACGAGGGTTTGAATACTGGGGGAAAATCCTTTTTGGGTATTTTGGGAGTCATCAGGATGAAGAGAGGGAATATTCGAGACGGAATGCAGCGACGATACCAGAGAATGACTTTCTCCAAGTCCGGAAAATCCCATAAGCCATAAGGAGGCCACGGTGCCCACAAGACAATTCCATAGAGGTCCGGGCATTCGGGTCGATTGGTGAACGGGTCTAATCGGTTTAACCTTTTGCCGCATGGTCGGGTGCTTCTCCCTCCTCAGTTGCTTCACAATTCTCCCCCGCCGGCAGAGGAGCACGACCAAAGACCTTTGCCCCCCAAATACCTATTTCATATAAAATGATCAACGGAACAGCCATTAATAGCATGGTGAACATTGTCGCATCCGGGGTGATCACCGCAGAAAGAATCAACGCCACCAGCGCCGCATGTTTACGGAACCGAATAAGGACGGATGCTTGAATGACACCCACGCGGGCCAAAAGAGAAAGCACCAGTGGAATTTCAAACGCAAAACCAAACGCCAGAAGAAATTTGACGTTAAAATCGACATAGGTGCCGACAGCTAATTCTGGAGTAATGGCTCGATCCATGCCAAACGTGACAAAAAAGTTGATGACCAATGGCAGGATCACCATATTGCAAAAGCCCAACCCCAGAAGGAAAAACCCCAACCCGAGGAAGAAAAGCGGCACGGCCCAACGTTGTTCCTTCTGAAGCAACGCCGGCTCAATAAACTTCCAAAATTGGTACAGAATGATAGGGACACTGGCAATCACCGCCGCCATAAAAGAGATTTTTATGGAGGCAAATAATGCCTCCGCCGGAGCGTAAAAAATCAGATCATCTTCAAAAGGCCGTTTGAACCAATCGATGAGAATGGAAGAGTAAGAAAACGCTATAACAAAAAACACCATGATCGTGGCTCCCACGATCAATAACCGGCGTTTAATATCACGAATGTGGCGCTGAAGGGGATGCACCACCGCATTCATGGCCATGGTAGGGGAAAAAGCAGCCATTAGAAAGTGGGACTTAAAGTGCGAAGTAACCGTTCGAATTATCCAGGTGTTTTGGCATTATCACGTGAGGCACGATGTTCACGAATCAGAGCGGCCATTCGATCTTTCTTGCCAAGTTTTTCCTTCTGTAAATGTTTTTTAAGAATTTCTTCCTGAGGAGTCAACACATGATGTTTCAATAACTGCTGAAGCTCCAGATCCAACCGGTGATGGGATTCCTCCAATTCCTGATACTCCACATTGGATGCCCGCAAATTTTCGGCGATTTGTTCGTCCGTCACCATCGGTACCCTCCTGTGTTAGTAGTGAATGTTGAACTGGTGACCGTTTCTATTTACATTCGGCCGGGATTCCCAGGAGATCATTTTTGTCAGATTTGGGCTTGAACAGAGGCTCCAGAATCATAAGGATAGCATCCTCATTTGGATTCGTATAGTAGGAACTTCTTCTGCCATATTCCTTAAATTCAAAGCTCTCATAGAGACGTTTCGCCACCTGATTGGAGTTCCGAACCTCTAACATCCCCCGACAACATCCCTGAGCACTCCCGATGCATAAAGCTTGTAAAATTAACTGCTTAGCCAATCCCTGTCCACGGAAATGAGGGTGAACCGCCAGATTTAAAAAGCGGATTTCTTCAAAAATCACCCACACGCAGCAATAGGCCAGCATGGGAATTTCCTGTTGTCCCTTTGGACCTGGAATGACAAGAATTCGGCTAAAGGCATTCCCTTGCAATTCGGCTTCAAAACTTTTTTTCGACCAGGGGACAGAAAAGCAGGACTCTTCCAGACTCACCAATGCGTCCAAATCAGCCAATATGGCCAACCGAATATCCTCATGGTGTGATAGTTCACTTCCCACGACAGGGTCATTTGTGTCCATGCTTTCACTCCTCTATTGATGTCACACGAACAGGTATCCCAAAAGTCTCACCCGATGGGATTCAAGCTTATCGTTTTCGATATTTCTGCATACGATGGCTGAATATAATGTGGAGAGCAGCCTAGTGGAAGGAGATCCCCTCGCTCCAGCAGGACCCGTCCTGCCATTCCAATCCCTCTGGCTGATGGCCATTGCTCATCGGGAGGAGCTTCGACAAGGGAAAACCCTTTTGAAAGGAGAGTCGCCCGGTTCTGCATCCACCCATCTCCGAGCACAATGGTCGGCTCGGTCAGACCGCCACAAACCTCAATGATGTCCCCAATTTGTGACTCTTTCACGCACACCATCTGCTGATTTTCCCAACGGAACAGAGCCCAATACACGATCCCCGGCCGAATACCGATAGTGCTGAGCAAAGGGAGCTCGGTAACAGAATGATTCCAGGCAAGCCCTTCGAGTGTGGAAATCCCCACCAACGGAATCTGTAAAGCAAACCGAAAGGCCGTCATGGTCGCCAATCCCACCCGTAGTCCAGTGAACGTCCCCGGTCCTATGGACACCACCAAGCCTTCAAGATTTGATAACTGCAAAGAGACCGAGGTTAACAGGCGATCGATGGTGGGGATGAGTTGCGGGGTCAAAGGCTGCCCCGACTCACAGGCCACACTGGCTAACAGCTGGTGGTCCCGAAACACGGCCACACTCTGATGGGGGGTGGCAGATTCTAGAGCTAAAAACAACATAATAATGGATCCTGACTTACCAATTAGTGGTTGCTGGATGCATAAGGGCACCTACGAGGCCGCATTGACGATAAACTCCTTGAAGTGCAGGGAAATGGATCCTCCGCTGGGTCGATAGTCTGTCGCCCGAACCACAAACGGCAATCGAACCGGAGCGCTATCTTCGCCCGTGGCGACTTTCACCTCTCGATAATCTTCACACTCTACCAATACAACCATGTCATCGAATGAGCGTCTGTATTCAATCGACGTCACATCCAGGGTCTGGGCATCCACCCAGGTCCGTACGGTGAACTCATCCTGAGATGAGGTAGATGAGGATGGGTTGGCAGCCAGATCAATGCGATAGTGTTCGTTATTTTTCCACACGCGAGCCCCCTCACCGACTACCCCCGGGACTTTACCCAACATGGCATCCAACGCACGAAGACTCAGCATCACGGTGTGATCCCAGGGTGAAGGCTCCTGAGGTTCATCTACTCTTCCGGTGATCACCTTGTCTTCACCGGATAAATACAGTTCATACTCGTTGCCCCTGCGATGAAAAGTCATCACGGGAACACCCATACGGATAAAGGTTTTCAGATCCAAGATATCGGGATGCACATACGAAACCGTGCCAAGAACATTTTGGGAAAGCGGCACACCAGAACCAGAAATGGACGCCTGAAATAATCCTCGAAGGGTGCGAATGGTCGACTCTTTTTGACGTAAGGCTTGGAATACCTCCTGTCGATCCGCCTCGTCTTCAAGCAGTTGTAATGATCCTTGAAAGATTCCGGCGCATCCGACAAGGAACACCAGCGGCAACAAGAACCAGCGACTAACAGCTTTCATTGTCACAAATCCAATTGACTACGCCGTTTATGAGGCAGGACTCACAACCGTTTCCCAAATATCCCCAATGTCACGAATGCCAACGACTTCCATGCCAGCTACAGGTTTCCATTGGTTAAGATTCGGCTCAGGAACCACGCAGCGTTGAAACCCCAATTTCATCGCCTCACGAATGCGTAGGTCCGCATGTTGCACCGGCCTGACCTCTCCGCCCAACCCGACCTCGCCCATCACGACCAATCTGGGATCCAGCGCTAACTCCCGAAAGCTGGAAAGCACCGCACATACGATGCCCACGTCAACCGTCGGCTCATCAATCCGAAGCCCTCCCACCACATTCACGTACACATCGTACCCGGTAAAATGCAACCCCAATCGTTTTTCAAGAACGGCCAACAGCAAGGACACCCGATTCACTTCCACACCTTTGGCCATACGTTTCGGCATGGGGTAGGTAGTCTCCGCAACCAAAGCCTGCAACTCAACCAATAAGGGCCGAGACCCTTCCACGCTCGACACAACAATAGATCCGGCACCATGTCCGATTCGTCCGGTTAAAAACAGTTCGGATGGATTCCCAACCTCGGTCAGCCCCTCATCCTTCATTTCAAAAACCCCGATTTCATTGGTCGGCCCGAAGCGGTTTTTCACGGCTCGAAGAATTCGATAGCTCTGGCCTTTGTCTCCTTCAAAATACAACACGGTATCGACAATATGTTCCAGAAGCCTTGGCCCGGCAATCACGCCTTCCTTCGTCACATGCCCGATAATAAAGATAGGAACATGGGTCCGCTTGGCATACCACATCAGGCGGCAGCCAACCTCCTGAACCTGGCTAACACTACCTGGGGCTGATGTGAGTTCCTGCGTAAAAACCGTTTGAATGGAATCCACGACAATGACACCGGGATTCATCTGCTCAGCCACTTTGAAAATTTCTTCCAGGGAGGTGGCAGCAGCCACATACAGGTTGGGGGATTGAATGCCTATACGATCCGCCCGCATCTTAATTTGCTGAGGTGATTCTTCTCCCGATACATACAACCCGACCTGTTTGGCCGTTCCCAGGGAGGCCAGGGTTTGGAGCAAAAGTGTCGTTTTACCAATTCCAGGATCGCCTCCAATCAAGATAACCGATCCTGGAACCACTCCCCCACCAAGCACTCGATTCAATTCTTCAATACCAGCCTGAAGACGAAACTCCTGAGTCTGCACGATAGAGCTGATTGGGACAGCCTCCGGTGTTCCTCCGGAGACACTTCGCTGTTGAAGGGTTGAATGATCTTGATCAACCTCCTCCCGCAAGGAATTCCATTGCGCACACTCCGGACACCGGCCGCTCCAGCGGACGCCTTGATATCCACATTCCTGACATACAAAACGGGTTTTGGGTCGTGCTGCCTTCACCAAGACTTCTTCCCTACGATCTGGCTCATGAGCAGAAAATTATTTAGCATTCCCCACTATCCACATCCGATCGTTGGACCGTTCGTCGACCGGCATTTTGCTTAACTGTCTCCATCAAAGATGCCTTCGGATACGTGACCAATCATTGAGGACAATGGCCCGGCGTGGGAACCGACCCTTTGTCTGTGGTAGCGGTAAAATCACGGTTTGCAGGCGATTTTGAACGAGTACTTCCGCAAAATCTACCGTGCGCCCGATACCTCCACTCACTTTTTCCCAACCCTCTGTTTTCAGATCGTGTATGAGTTCGGTCAATGCCGTTGGCGTCTTCTGAAGGATTCTAATCATTCCTGGAGGGAATTGGTGCTCGCGCAACCAGTCCTGAATATGTTCAAGATGCCCTCGCCCGGTCAAGTCCAGATATACAAGGTTGTAATAAAATTGCGCGAGTTTGCCCAATTCTGCCGCTGCTGCTGGATGGGCATCTCCTAATATGAGGCCCGGATCCTTATAGAGTTCAGGCGGAGGGGGATCCATAACCAGCTCTCCCTCCACTAACACCGCCAAGTCAATCAGCAATATGGGACGACGACGTTCCCAGGAGAGAAGGACGCCTTTCCCTTCGATGGCCTCGGTTTTAGATGGCGTCACCACCTTCACAATGATTGATAAATTCCCCCGCATACTGGGAGAAAAGTCGAGCCGAGCCCACCCGTTCGCGTCGGTATTCGCCTGGCCCACCGTCCGGCCATGCACAATAAATTCCAAGGGCTGGTCCGGCAAACCAATCTCCCCTTCTGCCTCGGGATTGGTTAAGCGTGCCTGTAATTGAATGGGCTTCCCGGGAGAGGTGAGCAAATCAGTCACCGACAAATTAGCCGCCTGAGCCAGTGAGGCATTTAGCCCTATTAGGGTCACCAAAATTCTCATACCCCAATCCACCATCACTAACCTCGTCAGAGGACGATCGCCTTGCTTCATTCTACGGTCTCCATGTGGCTGGCAGATGGTTAAAATAATCCTCGTCCGCGCTTACCAAATGCAAACGCATCGAAGCCCGCCAGAATGGCAAACTGCATATAAATTAGCCAACCTGTCGGCCAGAAAAACTTGGAAATAATCAATAAAAGAATCCCACAGACCAGGAAAATATTCCCGCGTTTGACACCTAGGTACAGATGACCGATCCCCGGCAAAATGGAGAGGGTGGCGGCTCCAAGAGCATGCATGGTCTTTTCACGATCATTCACCAGAGTACCCTTCACAAACCATACCATTGGCCCTCAAGAGAGTTCCAGATATTAGCATCTGCACGGTAAAAGGGTTGACGGCACACTCGCAGAATAGAAAGAAATCTGGAGGGGTGCAAAGAGGAGTTCTTCAGCTTAGGTTCCGCTTACGTAATTCTTCCTGGTAGGTTTTTTGATAAAGGACATCCCACTCTTGGGAACCTTCTGGAATCGGCCGTGCATATGATTGCAATCGATTCCGCACTTTTTGCACCAGCTCCTCTTCCGCTTTCATGTGCTCGGCCAGCACGCGCTTCACTTCACGAAGGGCATGAGCAGAATCGCCAATCATCTTTGCCTCGGACATGCCGGTGACACTGGTCAGAATTACATGCGCAAGATGAGTCTGTTTTTCGTCGCTGAGGATGGGTGTATTCATTAGCAATTCAGTCCTACGACCTTCCTTTAAAGTTTATTCTGCCATATGCCCTATAAAATGACCCCGCGTTCTTTGATGAGCTTTTGCTTCACCATCGTAAACATTTTCTGATAATCCGCTCGGCCTTCTGCAAACTCTCGTTCAAACTGTTTTAACATCTCCCGGACATCCGCGTTCAAACGATCTTCCACCTGCAACTCGGATAGAATGGCTGCTTCCAATTTCTGAATCACCACTTCCGGTTTTCCTTGAATTTGCAACAATCCACTCGCCTGTAATCGTTCAATGACTGAGACGGCCATTTGATGTACGCGAACTTTATTGAGTCGCATCAGGTTCCTTCAGGAAGCTGTTCCACTCTCATAAGAGACGCCCCTATGGCCTCCCTCAACACATTCGGATCACCTATCACTTTTCCAATGACGTTCACCCGATCAGCAGGAACCGGATCATCTCCGAGGCTCATGGGAGTGCGTCCAAAGAAGACCGCCAACATCCCCCCCATGCCCCAAAAAGCGACATCGCCAACTTTTACCTGAGTGGTGGCAACCTCTCGATAGTCTTTGACCCCTGGCATGTTGCAATAAAATTCTTCTCCCCACTGATTCACGGGGACCTCAATAGGAAGAGCTTCAACCACAGCCTGTGCGGTTCGATTCGGTTTGAGTTGTGCAATGACCTGGATCCCACCGATGGTCATTTTGATTTTCTGTGGACGGAATTCCATATATTCTCGCTTATGCTACGAATGAAAGAAGATCTCAAGATTGCTTCGAATGTAGCTTGTCCTCTTGGTGAAATCAAGGTTAGAATTAGGCTCTCTTCCCGTTAAGACTCATGCTAGAATCCACATTTCTTTTTTTACCGGGCATTGGAGAATCCACTGAACGCCTCTGGTGGGAGGATGGCATTGACACGTGGGACGCTTTCCTCAAGAAACCTATCGCTCCCCGCATTTCCTCGTTTCGAAAAGCCCAATACAATGAAGATATTCTGGAAGCGCAAAAACAATGGAAGGCACAAAATTCCCGTTTCTTTACCCGCATCCTGAAAGCACGCGACCACTGGCGTCTTTATCCAAATTTTCGATCTCAGGCAGCGTTTCTGGATATTGAGACAAACGGAATTCCGTTACCCGATGGCGAGATTACGGTGGTGGGTATTTACGGAAAAGGTCGCATGACCACGTTGATTCAAGGAGAAAACTTATCGGGTGAACGCTTGCAGGCGGAATTTGCCTCATACGATCTTCTCGTGACCTTCTTTGGCTCAGGCTTTGATGTGCCATTTCTGAAGGCCAAATATCCAGACTTGACGCTTGACCATCCCCATATCGATTTGTGTTTTGCGGCCAGACGTCTCGGATTAAAAGGTGGGCTGAAGGCGATTGAAACGGAAGTAGGGTGTTATCGACCGACCTCACTGGAAGGACTGACGGGGTGGGATGCGGTCCGTCTGTGGGAAGAATCGCAACTCGGACAATCGGGCTCTAGAGAGGTGCTTATCCAATATAATGAGGCAGACTGCAAAAACCTGGAGCCTTTGGCCGATCTTATTTACAACCGTCTGGTTCAACGTCATGGACTCCCTGAATATATTGCTTCCCTATGACATCCGCGAAACGCTTTGATAAATGGACCGGCGTCGGACTGACGGATCTTGGTCTGGTTAGAAAACTGAACCAGGATGCCTTTTCACTCGATAATGCCCTACAATTGTGGGTGTTGGCAGATGGGATGGGCGGACATGCCGGGGGCGAGGTAGCCAGCCAGATTGCCGTCAAAGCCATTCCTGATGTCGTTCGAACCCAACTCTCGACTGAAACCTCACCCTCCGTTCAACCTGACAAATTAGAATCGCTGCTGGGTCAAGCTCTTGAATCCGCCAATCAACGTATTCGAAAAGCAGCGGCAGAAGACGATTCCCTGAAAGGAATGGGAACAACCATTATCGTGGTCGCCATCACGCCTTCTCCTGCAGGATACCAGGCATGCGTGGCTCATGCCGGCGACAGCCGTGCCTACCTCTTTAGGCGGGGCACGCTTTCGCTCTGGACAAAAGATCATACCCTTATGGAGGAACGGTTAGCGCTGAATCTCATTACAGCAAAACAGGTTCGCACTCATCCCCTTCGGCATGTGTTAACCAAAGCTCTTGGAATTGATCCTGAGACACGACCTACCATTCAGACCTACCCGCTTGAGCCATCGGATCTCATTCTGATGTGTTCAGATGGACTCACAAAAATGCTGACTGATCAGGAGATTCAAACTATTATCCGCCAAGAAGCTCCACAGGCCGAAGCGATATGCCGAACACTTGTGGTTACTGCCAACCGATTAGGTGGAGAAGACAATACGACTGTCGTGTTAATTGGGTTGCACTGAGGAGGGATCTGGAGAAAGTTTTCAACGGTGGGGTTTTCGAAACATGGCCGACCATCCAAAATATCCCACGGCATCTTTCATATTCGAAAACCACCGTTGGGCCAGACCCATTGACGGGTTAGTGACGTATTGAAGCGTGAGCACAATCCGCTCTTCTCCAGCCCCCAGCGGCGTAACGGCATGATGCAATTTATCGCCATTAAAAAAAATAAATGTGCCGGGGTCAGTCAGGAGGGATAACTCTTTAACCTCTCGCCCCTGTTCTTTGGTATGTAAACGACAGACCAATCGGCTGCTTGATTGATCCTGTAATCCTAATAATACCGTAAATCGATCGCCCTTATAATACGAGGTATCATAATGATACCCGATATGATCTCCAGCCTCGGTGTAAAAATACAGAGCACAGGAATGGGGATCCTCTTCTGGACACAGCATTAACGGAACTCCGGCAATCCGGCTCAAGAGGTCGATCCATCCCTGGTGGTGATAGAACGCAAGAATGGCCGGAGCCGATTGCTGCAAAAGATAAAAACTGACACTTCCCCCCTTTTTATGCCCTGGTATAAAGTTTCGATTGATTTGGGGCCGCACGCGCTCTACTTCCCGCATAAATTCCTGAACAACCGGAGTGGGGAACAAATGCTCTAAAGCCAGGAACTCACCCTGCTCCCAATAGTGACGCGTGACCTCCTCAACCTTGATGACCTGAAGTGTCTCAGTCAACAGTTGATCAATGTCGGACACCGCTGGATTGAGCATAATCACTCTCCTTCATCCCTTCAGACTTCAAACCTTCAGTCTATTTTTTTTTCAATGTCGTTATTACCCATAGCTTATCATGATAACCATCACATTCTCACCAGACTATCCAACAATACATCCGCTTGACCTCACCCTGACTGACGTTTTATGGTGCCAATTTTCATCCACGAACGCTCATGTCGTCTCACAATTTTCTCCTCTGCTCAACCACTCTGCCTGACTTGTATTTATGAACCGACTCCCCTATCGCGAATTAATTCATGGCCAGGATTATTGGATTCAAGATCAGGCCCTCCCAAACGCATTAGAGATTGCCCAACGATGTATTGCCATTCCAACCTGGACCTTGGGATCCCCCTGGCGGCCGGAACCCTGGCCCGGCATGCGGGCTCCTGGAGCTCTGACTCCCGATGAACTGTGCACCGTGGAAAGCTACGTGACCACACATTTAGGTATTCCCAACCTCACTCCCCAATCGGATAACGAGGCAGGACTTTCCGGACACAATCATATTCAGATATGTGGAGGAGCTGAGGGAGTCGCTCGCCCACATGTCGACTCTGCCAGAATTTGCGATTACGCCGCCGTCCTCTACCTCCACCCAAGCCCACCCACATCACATTGCGGCACATCCTTTTACCGATTGCATCTTCCCGGAGAACCACTAGACGGCAACTATTGTCCAAAAGATTATGAAAGTCTTAGCGAAGTACCTGGGGTATCACAGGAAATGGATCCTACCATGTTCAAAGAAATCCTAGAGGCCCCATATGCCTTCAACCGCCTAGTTGCCTATAAATCGGATCTGATCCATTCTGCAACAGGGTATTTTGGCTGGGACCATGCGTTAGCTTCAAAAAGAATGGCTGTCGTGTTTTTTTGGAAAGCCGGATCTAAATAACTCTCGATAACAGGGAAAGAGCTAACTACTCGTACATGAATGGCTATCCTGAATGTATCAAACTCATTCGAATTGAGATTAGGTTTGGGCAGGTTTCTTTTTTGGCTTTTTATGACTGGGGCCTACGTGAGGACTGCTTCCCCGATCCAGCATTTCACCGGCGGTTTTTCTGATCGTTGGAGTTAGCGTGCCTCCTCCCAACATGCGAGCGATTTCGGTTTCCCGATGAACTCCCGTGACTTCATGGACTTTCGTTAACGTACGGTCCTCTAGCGTTATTTTCTCAACCACAAACTGTGCATGAGCCTGCGAGGCAATCTGCGGAAGATGGGTGATACAACACACCTGATGAAATTGAGCCAACTGGCGCAAGCGACTTCCCATGACGATGCCGGCTTCCCCACCAATCCCACTGTCAATTTCATCGAAAATGACGACAGGCGTCTGATCATTTTCCGCAAACACGGTTTTTAAGGCCAACATAATTCGAGACAGTTCTCCACCCGATGCAATTCGGCCCAATGGCATCAGCGGTTCTCCAGGATTGGGAGCCAGTAGCATCTCAACCCGATCCATTCCTGCCAATCCAAATCGATTGTCTCCGTTGGCTATTTCAATATTAACCTGCACCTCCATTGTCGACATTTTAAGAGCCGCTAATTCCTGCTTGATCTCTTTGACCAAATTCTTCGCAACTGTTTTCCTCCGGGCCGACAAGTCTTCTGCCAAGCCCTTCATCGATTCATATCGACTGGTCACTTCGGCCTGCAAATACCCCACCTGCTCTTCTCCATTTTGGAGTTGCGCTAAATCTTGCTCCAGGGTCTTGGTAAGTTCAATTAAATCTTCGATCGGCTTTCCATATTTCTTTTTCAGCCGCTGAAGACCGGCCAACCGACTATCAATCAGATCCATTCTCTCCGGATCATACTCGATCCCAGTCCTGTAATCCCGAAGGTTATCGGTCACTTCCCGCAACGACATATTCGCTACTTCCAACAACGGGACCCACGATTCACCTTGCGCATCAATTTTTGCAAGCTCTTGTACCCACTCAGTCACCTCACCCAGATGATCCAGAACCGATCGCTCGCCTTCATGTAAGGCCGTAAAGGCTTGATTCGATAATTCTCCTAATCGACCGCTATGTTTCAACCGATGATATTCCTGGCTGAGAGTCTCTTCTTCTCCAGACTGCAACTGCATTTTGACCAGCTCATCATATTGATATTGAAGGATATCCTGCCTATTGGTTTGATCCCGTAACCTGACCACATATTCATCCAAAGCCGCCTTTTTCTCGACCCATTCTCGGTGCATCTCCTGATAGGATCCGACGACATCTTCAAGATTCCCAAACGCATCCAGCAATTTGAGCTGGGTCTTAGGGGAGAGCAATGATTGCTGATCATGTTGACCATGGATATCTACCAACTGAGGACCGATGTCTTGAATCGTTTGAAGAGGGGCGAGTTGCCCATTGAGGAAATTGCGATTCCTTCCCGACCGGGATAACATCCGACGAACGATAATGTCCTGTTGGTCGGGCAGGAGGTATCCATCCCCTTGCAACCTGCTCGAAAGAGGATGGGTCGGTGGGATGACAAAACAGGCTTCTAGCAGAGCTTCCTCGGCACCAAACCGAATATGCTCCGCAGAGGCTCGTCCCCCGGTGATTAACACCAGAGCATCAATGAGAAGAGATTTTCCAGCCCCGGTCTCCCCCGTCAAGACAAGAAACCCAGGGGAAAATTCCAAATGGAGTCGATCGATGAGGGCAAAGTTGGAAATACGCAGCTCGGTCAGCATAACACCGAGTCATCGGTCCCGCTGATCAGGCAGGGGAAGTGGATTGAGCCAGGAGCGAGTCAATGACTTGTTTGAATTGTTGCTTCGGTCTTGCACCAACAATTTTTTCGACAACTTGGCCACCCTTGAAGAAGAGAATACTTGGGATACTCATGATTTGATATTTTCCCGCAACTTCTGGAGCATCATCGGTGTTGAGCTTCATGACTTTGAGTTTGCCTTGATATTCCTGTGCAAGCTCATCGACGATTGGGGCCACCATTTGACAGGGTCCACACCAAACTGCCCAGAAATCCACCATCACCACCTCTGAAGCTTTCAGTACTTCCCCATCCCAATTCGTTGCATCGGCTTTGGCCACTAATTCAGACACTGACTGCCTCCTTGGATAAATACGACAAAATGTCCAGATTGTCTTGGCATCCTAAAACCGCTCTTGTCGGACTGTCAACTCACTCATATACGATTAACTGACTCAGTAGCATTGCACCCTGTGTGATCTGTTTGACCTCCTCACTCCCAGGCAAGGCAGGGATAGCATTCACCACTGCCATTCATCCGGGGTACCGGTCCACCATGAATCAGGGTTCAATTCACGCCAACGGGTTTGTTGTGCCCATAATTCATCCGTCCGCGTCCGGCTCAACCGATTGGCCATTGCTGCGGTCACATCAAATTGTTGACGAATGCCTTCATGAATGAGTTCTTGGGCCATACGAGGCATGACATTTGGCGGATCAATGAGATCGAGAATATCCCGTGCGGTCAAATTCAGCGCTAATTGCTCCACTTTCACATAATCCTCCTGCATGGCTAATGATCCTAAATAGCCATCAATTGCCTCATAGACATAGGCCAAATACACGTATGCTTCAACCGAGGGATTGCGGTCAATATTTTCCTGGCAAGCCCCTACTGCTCGACGGTAATCTCCGGCCATCAAATACACTTTAGCGTGCGCAAGAGGTTGAATAGGCAGGACAGGTACCTGATCTGACTGAGCCCAACCATTGGAAAGCGGTAACGTACCCAGAAGAATTACTCCCACTCCGAGACATATCATTTCCCTTACTCGTTCGCTCACCGACGAAATGCTCATGTTCCCCTCCATCACTAAAATCGCGCAACAGACATCATTCTCGATAGATTCTCTGTTCTTTCTCCATACTTTTCGACGATTCACTTAACCCATTTTTAAGATTGTCAGATTTTTGATCAGTACGAGAATCTCGAAATCACCCTGTTTTCAATCACTATTAAATTATAAAACGTGTGGCCTAATCTTTGATGTCCCGAACCACGACACAATGGTAGGTAACGGCCACTTGTTACTTATGAAAACACAAAAAGTCTAACACCAAACCCTTCCCTACAACACAAGACTCCTAAAAACACATTCCATTGACCAGTCTAAAACGTCAATGGCATGTACTTTGCGGAAGACCGTGTCCAAGAAGAATTTTATTGAACCTGACTCCTCAATATCTAAACATAAAATTAATGCGTAAAAATTTTAAACCCACAAAGATTTAAAGGGATAAAATGAAACGAAACCAAACATTGTTGTCATGTATCCTCATCATCGGCGTAGAAACCTTGTCCATATGCTTACTCCCCGTCTCACCAACACCCGTAAATTCGGCCGATACGGCATCGGTTCTTTCGTATTCTTCGCCTGTATCACCATTGCATCTAAAAGTAATCCATGGGCAGGAATCCAGCCACAGCGACGACATTTTAGCCGCCCTAACCATCTATCTGGAAGCCGGTGGGGAAAGTTTTGCTGGAAAGTTAGCTGTCGCGGCCGTCATTCGGAACCGAATGGCTCTCAAATACCACAGCGACGGCACGGTCAAGGGCACGGTTCTTCGTGCCAAACAGTTTGAACCATGGATTGGACGTAATCCAGAAGAAGTAGATTTTGATCAAACAAATCGAATCATGCAAGATAGTTTGTTAGCCTGGAAGGTTGTACAAGACGGGCGGAAGGTGGTGGATGGGGCGGTACTGTTTTATAATCCCCAACTGGTCAAAACTCCCCGGTGGGCTCAGTTCAACCGTAAAGTGGCAAAAATTGGCGGACACGAATTTTTCAATAAGCAAACCATTTAATTAGTCGCGGACAACGGGCGTTTTTCGTAAATTCCTGGGTCGAGGCGCGCTGCCCCCTCCATCCTCAATACGTTTTAACTCTATGCGTAGATGTCGAATGGCACCGGAATGTACCCGACAGACGCCAGACTCGGTCAGACCCATTTGCCGACCAATTTCTTTCATCGTCAATCCGGCATGATAATACGATTGAAGCACCTCTTGCTGGCGTGCCGATAATGTCTGGAGCGCCGCTGACAATGCCGCTTTCATTTCTGCATCCGCACAGGCCACAAAAGGGTCCAGATGGTTGACGTCCGGCAAAACATCACGGAGGGTGCATTCATCTTCTCCCTGCCCAACCGGCTCATCCAGACTAATTAAACGAGGATCACACCCGCCCACTCCTTCTATTTCCTCAATAGGTACGCCCAACAGCGTTGCCAATTCCTGTGCAGTCGGTGGCACCCCATTTTTCTGAAGATGCTCTTCAACTATTTGTCGTACTTGATCTCGGCGAGATCGAACAGACCGAGGAACCCAATCCATTGACCGAATTTCATCTAACATCATGCCACGAATACGATATTCGGCAAATGTGCGAAATTTAATATCCCGTGTTGGATCATAGCGCTTCAACGCCGACAACAAGCCCATAGCCCCTGCGCTCGTCAAATCCTCGACATCCAAGGAAAAGGGATTCCTGAACGCCATAATTCCAGCCATCCGACGAATGGTCGGGAGAAACTCTAATAAAATCCGAGTAACATGCTCCTGATCGAGCTGGCCCTGTGCCTCCGTATGTTCTGCTTGGTCAGGACTACCCGAACCGGGGTGAGACGAGTTGAGTTCTTTGATACCAACTGCTGTCTTTGTAAAATGTTGTGCGTCTTCGTCCATATTTTGGCCTTTCCAGGGTGACCAAAAAAAAGCGCCTAATTCCAGAGAATGGGCGCATGAACGAACGCATGGACCTACCAACACAGTTCGGTAACCAGACGAACCCTGAAACAACAACGTTCTCAGGGTTTCTTGGCTTTGCGCCCTACCCTCACGGATAGTTTGCCCTTGTCACCTGTTGAATTCGTTATTCGATAATTACAACCTCTTGTAAGTGGTGGGTTTTTGAGATTTCCCCGATTAACTGTCTGTCTTGGGTCTTCGGATTCTCCCCTACTCTTCGACCTCTATCTCTATTGAAATGTTATCGGATCCGAGTCAAGGGGAATTAAGAAAATCCCTTGCGTGTTTATGAGAAAATTTAACAAATTCATACATTGCACAGCATCAAAAACCAATACGAATACGGATCAGGAACAGATGGTCAAATCTCAATCACACATTCCTTCCAGTGCCCTTCATGACAATCGTGGATCCTTCATTTTAGCCTCAAAAAAAGATTAATTCCGATGATCAAAAACATGACTGTGGCAATCCAACTGCCAATGATCGGTAATACCGCTCCATTGCGTCCTAAAACAATGCCTACTGAATGCGCCGCCCAGAAAAAAAACCCAATTGCCAGAGTTTGCCCAAGCCCTTTAGCTATTCCAACCTCACGCACACCACTTCCGCGGAGACTCACCGAGATCCCTAACAGGATCATCACCAGAGGAACGAGAGAATATGCAATTCGAGACCAATAATCAGTTAAAAAACGATGAGGACTATGACCATCTTCTATTAACCTTTGAATATAGTCATGCAATTGATACAAGGACATATGTTCTGGAGACTGAGCCAGCCAATTCTGAAAATCATCAGGCGTGAGAGAGAGAGGCAACGTCTGCCGTGGTATAACATTCACTTGCAGGCGTTCTTTAGCCGGAAATGTTCGCTCAATCGCATGCTCCATTATCCATTCCTCAGCGACAAAAGTTGCCCATTCTCCTTCAAGAATGCTTTTGAGACTGAAGCCATCATCAAGTGTGTATTGGTGAATACCATTCAAACGAAACCCATCTTCTGTCACCGAATCAATTCGCATAAGGTGATTGCGTCCCACCCGAAGCCATAAACGTTCCGGAGTAAGTAAGAGGGGTTCTGGTTTATTTTGGATTAAAACAGATTGAATAAATTCAGCTTTAATATTGGCCAAAGGAATCAACACGGCCGTCAAACTCAAACCCACGACACTCACAAACCCGCCAAAGACAAAAAAGGGAATGGCAATTTGATAAAAACTTAATCCGCAACTGCGCATCGCCGTGATTTCACGAGTCCGATTAAGCCCACAAACCGTCAAAATTGATGCCATTAGAGCCGCTAGCGGGGCTAAGAGAAAAGCAATTTCGGGAATTCGATAGACAAAAAAGCTTAAAATAACGCTTAGGTCTGCATCATATTTCAAAAACTTTCTCAATTTTTCAAAAAAATCCACGACAAGATAAATCGTCAGCACGGTAACAAGACACATTACGAAGACGCGACTAAATTTCCCAAATACATACCAAGAAATTTTTTTCATGATCTAACTTGTTTGAAAGAACTCTGGATCATTGTTTTCCTGCTTGAAATAGAAGGAACCCTGTAAAGAAGGCCAGGATAATGTTAGGCATCCACGCACCGAAAAACGGAGAGATCACCAACGTCGTCACAAGAAACTCTCCCAATACATTTAATAAATAAAATCCGATAACCACGAGAACCCCAATCGCAAACCCTCCAGCTTTCCCGGACCGCTTCGACACAATCCCCACCGGGACGCCCAATAACCCCAACACAAAGGTGGCGACCGGAAAGGCGGTGTCTTTATGAAACTCTACCAATCGACGAAGGGCTCCTGCGTCCGTTCCACCTGATTCCTCCAATTGCTGAGTGAGGTTTTGGTAGGTTTTCCGTTTTGTCTTATCTTTCACGGAGGTAAAAGGCGAAGAAAGCCACAAATCATAGGTATCAAAGATAACCCGATGAAAACTATTGGAATCTTTGGGAATTTGATGAATGGCACCCTTAAACAATCGAATGCCAAACTGCTGACGTTCGCTTTGTTTCAACATGTGAAAATTCTCCGCCACAATTATCAAGGGTTGCTCCGGATTGCGTTGGTCCGAAATAAAGATTCCCTTATCGCCAGAAGCATTCCCCGAGTGTGGCACATACACCATGAGTCCGGGGATCGGTTCATTAAACACTCCCGAATCAACCGCAAGAGTCAACTCATCTTCGATGACGCTCAGAGCCAAAGTCTTCAATGACACCTTGGCCCAAGGCTGGCCCCATTGAGAAAGATATACCGTTAAAAGGAATACGATGCCGGAAAAAACCACCACAGGAAGATTGATTCGCCAGAAACTGACCCCCGCAGCACGAATGGCCATGATCTCATTGTCAAACGATAGGCGATTAAATGCCGAAATTGAAGCAATCAAGCAGGCAATTGGTAAGGTTAGGACTAAAAAGGAAGGAAGCAAATGCAGCACAATAGACCCCAAGCCCGCTAAACTAATTCCTCGGGATACCACTAAATCCACCAGCCGTAGCATTTCCTTGGTAAAAATGATGAAACACAATCCGGTCAGGCTGGTCAAAAATGGGGAAAGCAACTCAAAAAAAATGTACCGATCGAGGAGTCTGATCAAGGTTTTGGACAATTCAAATAAGTGGAAAGTGATGAAATATGTTGGCTGATTAGCATGGCCCCTTTTTTCGTTTTCAATCAAATATCCGAAATAATTAGCCTATAGGCGAATAGTAGGGAATGAATTTCCTCCTGTCATTTATTGACAGATTCTGCAAACTGTGCTACATCCTCTACGTTTTTGTAATGGGTAAAGAAGTGAGAAGAATATTACGCCGTGAAGCCGAGAGAGGAATTGACTCCTTTTTCGGCTTTTCTTTTTATCTTTTTAAACACGCACAACTTTTTTGAAATATATATCCACAAGTACTCTAATGGGGAGGGCCATCATGAGAAGTAAGGGAACGGTAAAATGGTTTAATGATCGAAAAGGTTTTGGCTTCATTCAAGTTGAAGGTGGACAGGATGTGTTTGTCCATTATTCCGCACTTCAAGAAGACGGCTTTAAGTCTTTAAAAGAGGGGGAATCGGTAGAATTTGACTTGGTAGAGGGAGCAAAGGGTCCACAGGCTGCAAACGTCACAAAATCAGGAATCGGCCAACCATCTTAAAGTGGTAAATCTCTGTCGCATTCTCGCCATTATTTGCTGATAACGAAAGGGTGAATTTTTTGGGACATTAGATCTCAACTTTTCTTCAACGGAATAATCTTGAATTCCTCGTCTTTGACTTGTTGTCAAAGAAGTCTAAGAGGTAAATAGCTTGCTGGGACTTTCCTTGACTTCCCTCTTTTTCTCCTGGTAGACTTTGCCGTAAGTATTTGAATTTATTGCATAAATTACAAATTTCACACAACTGCCTCATCAGTTTCAGGGGAACAGCATGACAAAACTTTTCGATGTTTTATTTTATGGAAATCCGCTCTATCGAAAGACTGTGACCGTAGAAAGTGGAGTGGAGGACTGGGGAGCAGGCAAAAACGAGGATGCCAATATTCCACAGGCACCAGCAAACCTACGCGCTAATCCTGATCACACGCGAATTACCCTGACTTGGGATCCTGTCCCAGAAGCCCTGTATTACAACGTTTACTTCATGACCACCAAAGGCGTTCAAATTAAGCCCAACGAACTAACCAGGCCAGTCGCAGGCCAAGAGGATTTCATCCCAAAAGTTGGGATAACCAAAGAAAAAGCCAATTGCATTGAGGGAGCGATCTCTCCTTACGAACATAACGACCTAGCCAATAACTTTTGTTATCACTATGCCATTTCTGTGGTCACGGAAGAGGGTGAAAGTCTATTATCCGAAGAGGTAATGTCCATTCCTTCGCCCTACCTCCCCGTGATGCAAATCGGGTGTGAAGGCGTCGACGATGGAGAATTCAAATCACCAACCGGCATTGCTATAGATAAAGACGGAAATATCTATGTCGGCGATACGGACAATCATTCAATTCAGAAGTTTGACCGATCGGGAAAATTTCTTGCACGTTGGGGAGACGAACCTGATTCAACCGAAGGGAAATTTTACTACCCGCGGGGCATTACCACATCCCCCGAAGGAGATGTGTATGTGGCGGACAGTGGGAATAATCGCATCCAAAAGTTTGATTCCGAAGGAAATATTATCAACGCATGGGGAAAATTCGGTTTTGCCTGGAGAGGGGCGGAAGCGGGGAAATTTGATGTCCCCTGGGGTGTTACCACCGATTCACAAGGCAATCTGTTTGTCTCGGATACCAGCAATGCCAGAATTCAAAAATTCCTCTCCGACGGCTCCCCTGTGCTTAAGTGGGGGCGTGACGGGGGATATGACGGCGCCTTCTTTTATCCACGCGGCCTCGCAGTTGACTTTGTTGGGAATATTTATATTGCCGATGAGGGGAACCATCGGATTCAAAAATTTGATGCACGAGGAAACTTTCTCCTGAAGTGGGGAAAGGAAGGGAATGCCCCTGGTCAATTTAAAGCCCCATGGGGTGTGGCCTGCGACCCTTTAGGATATGTGTATGTCGTCGACAGCGGAAATCACCGTGTCCAAAAATTTGATTCTAGCGGGACCTATCTCACTTCGTGGGGAAATCGTGGATTAACCGAAGGACAGCTGAATTTCCCGTCAGGGATTGCGGTGGACAAAGAGGGATTTGTGTACGTCATAGACAGCGGCAACCACCGTTTAACCAAGTTTGCCCCAACTGAGGATGAACTCAATCGTGGCAAACAAGAAAAACGGGTTGCCAGCGATCTTACCGCCCCCATCAATCTTGCCGTCAAACCCGGAGATACAGAAAACATCTTAAGTTGGCTCGAAGTTCCCAATGCGGTCAGTTACAACCTCTATTTTAGTACTGAACCAAACCTCTCAACAGATACCTCCACAAAGATTGAAGGTGTGACAACTCCATATATTCACAGTGGCCTCACAAATAACACGGCATATTTTTATGCCATGACGTCGGTGACCGAGGATGGAGCTGAAAGCCAGCTATCTGAAGAGCAGACCGCTATTCCGGTTTTGATCGACATCTCGGCACCTCAAAATCCTGACATCGTCATTAATCATGGGGCTTACATGACCAATAGTCCTGATATGGTCGCCACCATCTCAGCTAAAGACGTGGATAGCGGAGTGGCTGCCTATTTCATCTCTGAAAACCCCATGACTCCAAGCGGGACCATGCCTGGGTGGGTTGAAGTGGAACCGGAACAAAAATTTGGAGCCACGATTCCTTTTACCACCTCGCCAACCGATGGCACAAAAACCGTCTACGTTTGGTTTAAAGACGCCAACAACAACGTTTCCGTTCCCGCCAGCACCAACATCCTTCTCAACACGTCGGGGTATATTTGTGCCGCCAAGTGGGGAAAACCAGGCCGTGGAGCTTCCCTTCTCCATGGCGGAGAATTTATTAGCCCTCTTTACGGCCTAACGATTGATCGCCAAGGGTCATTGTTTGTGGTTGATAACGGGAACAACCGCATCCAGAAATTCGACAGAAATGGTAATTTCATCCTGTTATGGGGAAATTTCGGATCCGCTAATGGAGGGTTCAATAATCCCACAGGCATCGCATGCGATGGGAATGGGAATGTGTATGTGGCTGACACCAATAACCATCGAATTCAAAAGTTTGATGGGAAATTGGGCCATTATATGATGAAACTGGGATCCCGCGGAAATGGCGAAGGACAGTTTAATGCTCCATGGGGAGTGGCGGTCGACCGGGTACGCGGGTACCTGTACGTCGTAGATAGTGCCAACTTCCGGGTTCAAAAATTTGATGAAACCGGAGAATTCATTATGCAGTGGGGAAGCTTTGGGAATGGGGACGGGCAGTTTTATTTTGCGCGAGGCATTGCTGTAGATCAAACGGATGGAACCGTCTATGTGGTCGATATGGGTAATCATCGGATTCAAAAATTTGATACCAGCTCAAACGTCCTCCCCCAATTACTTACCAAGTGGGGAGGAGGCATTGGGCCTGGTCATGCCAGCAGCGCTCAGGCACAAGAACCGGGACAATTTCGATCACCCTGGGGTGTGGCAGTAGATGAATCAGGAGAGGTATTTGTCAGTGATACCGGCAACCAACGCATTCAAAAGTTTGATCGAGACGGTAACTTTATCACCCAATGGGGCGGCTTTGGCTCACAGGATGGCCAATTCAACTTCCCCTATGGAATTGGAGCTGACTCCAGAGGACACGTCTATTCGGTTGATAGCGGAAATATGCGAGTTCAAGAATTCATGCCGGCAGAGGAAGCCGAAGATCATTTCCAGGAAGAGGAAACGATGGCCTTTATTCCTGAGGCAGCAGAATAGCCACATCGCTCTGGCAGAACCCAGGAAACAACCACACACTTTAACAACAAATGCCAGAGGGTACAGGGTTTACCCTTTGGCATTTTTCATAGTACCGAACCGGATTCCCCGGTGTGGGAATACATTTAGCTGCTGATCCTGAGCAGTCTTGTGTGTTTTTCGATAAGCCCATCAAGTAAAACAAAAGGCACATTGACTGCCTTTCAAAAGAAAATTAAGATGAAAGGCTTTTTCGCATCCACAATTCTTCAGGAGACGAAATACAAGGCCTAACCCATGTTGGAAAAACAATTACGAATGGGACTCACTTTTGATGACGTCGTCCTAGTGCCGCGCCATTCAAATATTATCCCATCTGAGGTAGATCCCTCCACCCAACTCACTCGAAATATACGGATTAATATCCCAATTCTGAGCGCGGCCATGGACACTGTAACCGAAGGACGATTGGCCATTGCGATAGCACGCGAAGGGGGAATTGGAATAATTCACCGCGCCCTCTCCCCTGACATGCAAGCCTCAGAAGTCGATAAGGTCAAAAAATCAGAAAGCGGGATGATCCTTTCTCCAATCACCATTTCCCCAGATCATACCATTCGCGATGCACACCATCTTATGGCGACCTATCGCATATCTGGAATCCCTGTAACCAAAGATGGCAAATTGGTCGGCATCTTAACGAACCGAGATCTTCGCTTTGAAAACCGATTGGATCTCAAAGTTTCTCAGGTTATGACTAAAAACAACCTCGTGACTGCCCCTGAAGGCACGGGGCTAGAACAGGCCCAGGCAATTCTTCATGAGCATCGCATTGAAAAACTTCCTGTTGTCAATGATCAATTTGAGTTAAAAGGGTTGATCACCATCAAAGACATTCAGAAAAAAATCAAATATCCTTTTGCCTGCAAAGATGAGCACGGACGGTTACGCGTTGGCGCAGCCGTCGGGGTCGGACCCGATGTGGAAGAACGCCTGGAGCGGCTCACAAAAGCTGGAATTGATTTAATCGTTGTCGATACCGCCCATGGGCACTCCCAAAGCGTCCTGGACAAGGTCAAGGATATTAAATCCCGCTATCCAGACCTGGAAATAATGGCAGGAAATGTCGCAACTTCTGCTGCCACGCTGGATCTTATTAAGGCCGGAGCAGATGCTATTAAAGTTGGAGTTGGGCCGGGCTCAATCTGTACCACCAGGATCGTATCAGGAGCCGGAGTCCCACAATTGACCGCAGTTGCGGATTGCGCCGCCATCGCCAAAGAACACCAAATACCCTTGATTGCTGATGGAGGCATTAAATATTCGGGAGATCTCACCAAAGCCCTCGCGGCCGGAGCCTCTTGCGTGATGATCGGATCCCTCTTTGCGGGAACCGAAGAATCTCCAGGGGAAACGGTGTTGTATCAAGGCCGAACCTACAAAGAATATCGAGGGATGGGATCACTGGGGGCTATGGAACGCGGAGGGAAGGATCGTTACTTTCAAGAAGGCCGCGAATCTTCAAAATTAGTCCCTGAAGGCATTGAAGCCCGCGTTCCCTACAAAGGAAACCTCGCGGTCATGGTCTATCAATTAGTTGGAGGACTGAAGGCAGGAATGGGGTACTGCGGATGTCGAACAATCGAAGAACTTCAACAGAATGCTCAGTTTATTCAACTGACCTCCGCAGGGCTGCGAGAAGCCCACGTTCATGATGTGGTGATTACTAAGGAGGCCCCCAATTATCGGGCTGACTAAGATCTGATTCCGTCCCCAAGTCAGTCAGGTCCCCCGTTGACGAATTGACCGGCACGCCATGCACTCCCACCACGATACCATTGTCATTCTGGATTTTGGATCGCAGTATACGCAGCTTATTGCACGGCGGATACGCGAATTCCACATTTTTTCCGTGATTCTCCCCTCGCAGGCGACAGTTCAGGATATCCTTAACTTTCACCCCAAAGGGATTATTTTCTCGGGAGGACCTGCCAGCGTTACTCAGGCCCATTCTCCGAAAATTGACAGCCAAATCTTTGATCTTGCCATACCCATTCTGGGGATCTGCTATGGTATGCAATTGCTCGCTCATCAATGTGGCGGAACCGTCAACCCCACACCTCATCGTGAATTCGGTCGAGCCGATTTAACCATTGACGACAACACGAATTTATTTCTTGGTCTCGATCCCACAATTGCATTTCCTGTCTGGATGTCTCATGGGGATTCGGTACAACAGCTTCCACCTGGATTTCATGTGATTGCCCACACGGCCCATGCCCCGATCGCCGCGATGAAATCCTCCAAAGACACGCAACAGCTCTTCGGTATCCAGTTTCACCCTGAAGTCATCCACACCCTTCATGGGTCAACGATTCTTCAAAACTTTGCACGCCATATCTGCCACTGCGAGCCAACCTGGACAATGGGGTCATTCATTGAACAGGCCGTGACAGACATTCGGCAAACAGTTGGAAACGGCAAGGTCATATGCGCACTCAGCGGAGGAGTGGATTCCACTGTGGCCGCTGTACTGGCCCACCGGGCAATCGGCGACCAATTGACCTGCCTCTTCATTGACAATGGCCTCATGCGAAAGAATGAAGTGGCACAATTACAAACGACGTTCGATTCCGCCTATCATCTGAAGGTTCGCATTGCCGACCATGCAGACACATTTCTGGCAGCACTGGGACGCACAACAGACCCGGAACGCAAACGAAAAATCATTGGTCGCCAATTCATTAAGGTTTTTGAACAGGAAGCGGTATCTTTAGGTAAGGTCGGGTTTCTGGTTCAGGGGACACTGTATCCGGATGTGATCGAGAGTCTGAGCGTGAAAGGACCATCGGCAACGATCAAAACCCATCATAATGTCGGTGGCTTGCCAAAGCGCATGAAATTCAAACTGATTGAGCCCTTTCGAGAGTTGTTTAAAGATGAAGTTCGTCAATTAGGATTGGAATTAGGTCTACCGGAGGATATTGTCTGGAGACAACCCTTTCCTGGTCCAGGCTTAGCGATTCGCATCATTGGTTCCGTGACTACCCAGCGCCTAGCCATTCTTCGTGAGGCGGATGCCATTGTTCGTGACGAAATTGAACGAGCCGGACTGTCAAGAATCATCTGGCAATCGTTCGCAGTCTTGCTGCCAATCCAAACCGTGGGAGTCATGGGCGACCAACGAACCTACGAATCAGTGATCGCCATTCGTGCCGTCACCAGTACGGACGGCATGACTGCGGACTGGGGCGTGATTCCACCAGAGGTGTTGGGCAAAATGTCCAATCGGATTATCAATGAAGTACAAGGGATCAACCGTGTGGTGTATGACATTAGCTCAAAACCGCCAGCAACGATCGAATGGGAATAGTTATGGCTCAGGCAGAGAAAACAGTCCGTTTACAAAAAATCATCGCCCGTTCCGGAGTCGCTTCCAGACGCAAGGCTGAGGAACTGATCCAACATGGGCTGGTCACCGTCAACGGGGAAACCGTCATGACGCTAGGGACCAAAGTTGATCCTGCTGTCGACCACATCAAGGTCGAAGGGCGCCATCTGAAGTCCCGACCTCCTGATATGTTTCTCATGCTTAATAAGCCAGTGGGATACATCTCCACCTTGCATGATCCGGCGGGTCGTCCCACGATTAAGGCCTTGGTCCCGAAACCTTCCATACGGTTATTTCCGGTCGGACGTTTAGATTATGATAGTGAAGGCTTACTCCTGCTCACCAATAACGGTGATATTGCACAAGCCTGCCTTCACCCCGCACACCATGTCCATAAAACATACCTGGTAAAAATTAAGGGCATCCTAGAAGAACCTGAAATCCAAAAACTCCGACATGGGCTGATGTTGGAAGATGGGCCCACAGCTCCAGCCAAAGTAAAAAAGGCCGGAAAAGCGGCGGCTAATTCCTGGGTGGAAATCACCATCCATGAAGGACGTAAACACCAGGTCAAACGAATGTTTGAGCAAATCGGCCATCCTGTGATCCGGTTAAAACGCGTTCAGTTTGGACCTCTGAACCTTGGAACCCTTCCCCCAGGCCAGACGCGATATTTAACAGATAAGGAAGCGAACGACTTACGTCATTTACTCATCGCACCTGAATCACCAGGTCCGACTGTCCGCCAGCCGAAAACTCCAAACATTCGCCTATCGAGACCTGCAGGTCAATTTCGACCACGTCCCGCAACCCCCAATTCCATCAGAAGCAAGCATACCCCGTCACCTGCCGAAAAGGCCGGCCAAACACGACCATGGACACCAACTCGTCCGCTGATTAAGAAACCAGAAAAATCCCCTACCTCCAGACCTGCAACTCCTTCGCGGCCACGTTCACCAAACACGAATTCCATCAAAAGAAGGAGCACTTCAACGTCTCCGGGAACGATCGGCCAAGCAGGAGTGCACCGATCCAAAGATCAACCCATCAACAGAAGGGAAAGTTTTCCTAAATCGGGACCCGCCGGTCAGTTTTGGCCACGCCAGGGAAACCTGAAACCCATCAGGAGTAAGCAGACGATCTCAACTCCTGGCAGAACCGGCAATGCACGGCCCCGCCGACCCGGCGTCACATCAAAAAGCCGGTTCAAGTTTAAAACTTAAGCTTTCCGCATACTCGGGTTTATGTTCTGCCATCAAAAGCTGTTAGGCATTGGAAAGGATTCTTTCGTTGAAACGATCACATCATTGCGGTCAACTCTCCATAGACCATGTAGGCCAAATCGTGACCTTAGCCGGCTGGGTTGCCAGTCGCCGCGACCATGGCGGAGTGAGGTTCATTGATCTTCGTGATCGCTACGGCCTCACACAAATCGTGTTTGATTCAGAGCAGCAACCCACTGTGCATCAACTAGCCGATCGTCTCCGCAATGAATACGTCGTGGCAATCACGGGTGAGGTGACGTTACGTCCCGAGGGCTCAGCAAACCCTCATATTCCGACTGGCGCCATAGAAATTCGAAGCACATCCCTCGTGATTTTCAATGAAGCCAAACCCCTCCCCTTTGCACTCGACGACACCATCACCACCACAGAGGCACTTCGGTTAAAACACCGGTATCTGGACCTTCGCCGGCCAAAGATGCAAGAACTCCTTCAACTCCGCAGTCATGTGTCTCATCTTGTACGGCAATATCTTCATGACAATCAGTTCATAGAGGTGGAAACACCGATTTTAACAAAAAGCACTCCCGAGGGCGCACGAGATTATCTCGTCCCGAGTCGCGTCAACCCAGGTGAATTTTTTGCTCTTCCCCAATCGCCGCAACTCTTTAAGCAGATTCTTATGATCGGGGGAACTGATCGTTATTATCAAATTGCCCGATGCTTTCGTGATGAAGACCTCCGGTTGGATCGTCAGCCAGAATTCACGCAAATCGATCTGGAAATGTCTTTCGTCGATCAGGAAGATATCATGCAGTTGATCGAACATATGGTTAGACTGGTCTTTAAAGAGACAAAAAATATTGACCTCCCCTCCCCATTTCCCCGGTTGTCCTTTGAGGATGCCATGGGACGCTATGGGACGGACAAACCGGATCTCCGCTTTGATCTTCAGTTACAGGACCTGAGTCAATTCGCCGCAACCTGTGACTTTAAAGTTTTTAAGAGCGCAGTGGAAAACCACGGGGTCGTGAAAGCCATCGTCATTCCCGGTGGCAATGACTTTACCCGCAACCGGATTGACAATCTAATTGATACCGCAAAAGAATTTGGTGCCAAAGGGCTCGCCTGGGTCAAAATTAACGAAGAAGGCAATCTGGACTCCTCTATCGCCAAATTTTTTAATCCCCAAACCCTACGTGACGCCCTCCCCTCGGCCAAAACCGGCGACCTGCTCATCTTTGTCGCAGATCACGCGCCTATCGTCCACCAAGTCTTAGGCCGCCTTCGCCTGCTGCTGGGGGAGGAGCTAGGATTAATTGATCGAAACCGGTGGGAACCGCTATGGGTCATAGACTTTCCCATGTTTGAATTTGACGATACCGCCAAACGATATATCGCTCTGCACCATCCCTTTACGGCCCCTCACTCAGAAGATATGCCGCTTCTGGAAACCGATCCTCTCCAGATTCGAACGCAAGCCTATGACCTGGTTTTGAATGGCTTTGAGTTAGGTGGAGGAAGCATTCGAATTCATGCACCACAAGTTCAGTCAAAAGTCTTTGACTTACTCAACATCTCCAAAACAGAGGCTCGTGAAAAATTTGGATTTCTTTTAGATGCCTTGGAATCAGGGGCACCGCCTCATGGAGGCATCGCGCTGGGACTTGATCGGTTGGTGATGTTACTCGGCAAGACGGAATCGATTCGAGAAGTGATCCCGTTTCCAAAAACACAGAAGGCTCAATGCCTGATGACCGAAGCCCCCTCTCCCGTCACAACAGAACAACTACAGGAGCTCTCTATTCGCACAACGGCTAAAAAGCCTGACAATCCGGTTTAAGCATTCAGCACATCCAGAACAATGGAATGCAATCCCGTCGCCCCAGCTGGTTGTGGTCTCGTGATTTCCGAGGTTTGGATCTTTCCCTTCGTATCGATAGCCCTCACAGACACCATGTGCTTGCCAGGTTTTGGCGGGCTCCAATCATAATTCCAAATCACCCAGGTTAACGGAGACAACGGTGGTTCGATTTCGGCGGACACCCAGGTCTTCTCCTGATCAAAACTCAGTTGAACCTCACTGATGCTCTCCGGTCCTCCATAGGCAATCCCCCGTAATCGCTGTTGAGACCCTTGTAAAGACTGGTAATGACCCGGGCTATCGATGCGGGAAAAAATATGAATGGTCCCATCATCTGTCCAACCTTTCTGTTGCCAGTAGCCAAGGTAATCGCCGTTATAGACTTCGATTTCCGTAATCCACTTCACATTTTTAATCCCGTAGAGACCTGGAACAATCAGACGAACCGGAAAACCGTGATCCTTGGGAAGCTTTTCCCCATTCATCAGATAGGCCAACATGACATCATCTTCCATGGCTCTGGCAAATGGAATACTGTCGGAATATCCGTCAGATGCTCGAAAAATCACATCCCGGGCTGTGTCTTCATCGGCTCCGATGTCTTGCAAAAGTTTTTTAAGGGAAATCCCCCTCCACATAGCCGTCCCCAAACTACTCCCGCCTGGAAGGGTATCAATACACATCAGCGTCACAGCCTGATCAAAGGATTCCCGATTGAGCAGGTCACGCCATTTCATCACCAGAGGGCGTTCCACAGCGCCCTTAACCACCATTTTCCATTGTTCCACATCCAAGTCACGGGTAAAATTATAGGAAGCATCCATAAAATTTACGGTGTAAAATTTATCGTTTGACGTAAAATAGGTGGTTTCCCGTGGAGGAACTGCAAACATCGACCCCAGATCGCATCCAGGCAATCCTATGCCTATGGTAGCCAGTCCCCCAAGTTTGAACAGAGCCCGGCGGCTCAGTGGAAAAGAAAAAGGAGAATTATTGAAAAATGACATAGACATCCTCCCTATTATCTAATACCTTTACGTCTTTGGACAAGATCCACGCAACATGTAAAATTACCACGGAATTTATGCGAAGAGAAGGAGAAACGGCATGCGGATATTCTTGACGGGAGGAGCCGGTTTTTTAGGAAGTCATTTATGTGAAACACTTATTCATCAAGGACATACAGTCATATGCCTGGACAATCTCCTTACCGGACGTACGGAAAATATCGGTGCACTCATGGGGCATCCGAAATTCTCCTTTATTCACTACAATGTCTGCGATTATCTTCATGTCGACGGACCAGTCGATGCCGTCATGCATTTTGCATCACCGGCGAGCCCGCAGGACTATCTGGAATTTCCCATCGCCACCATGAAAGTCGGCGCGTTAGGCACACACAAAGCATTGGGCTTAGCCAAAGCGAAACAAGCGCGATTTCTCCTGGCCAGCACATCTGAAGTCTACGGAGATCCACTGGTCAACCCACAGCCGGAATCCTATTGGGGGAACGTCAACCCCATTAGTCCCAGAGGCGTCTACGACGAAGCGAAACGATTTGCCGAAGCCTTAACCACCGCCTACCATCGCTTTCATGGCCTCGATACAAGAATCGTCAGAATATTCAACACCTATGGGCCACGGATGCGCCCAAAAGATGGGCGGGTGGTGTCCAACTTTATCGTGCAAGCCTTACAAGGACATCCGTTAACGGTATATGGCGATGGGTCACAGACCCGTAGCTTTTGTTACGTCGATGATCTGGTCGCAGGAATACTCTCACTTCTCCAGGCCCCGCCAGACGAATTTCGAAAAAATCAAGAGGTTCAAGATTCGGTTCGCTTCGGAAAAACTCAGGCCAACCTCGGCTCCATACATGACCCTGTCAACATCGGCAATCCACAAGAACTCACCGTCATGGACATTGCCAAAACGGTGATCAAACTCACCAACTCATCGAGCACGATAACCCAACACCCCCTTCCAATCGATGACCCTAAAGTACGCCGACCCAATATCGAAAAGGCAACCACTCTGCTCAAGTGGGAACCTCGGATTACTTTGGAACAAGGCCTTGAAAAAGCCATCGACTATTTCCGTTCTCATTTGGACCTTGCAAAGTAAATCACGAATCATGAGGTTCATCGATTCCGGGCAATCGGTGACCCATAACATACCCTGTCCTGATGGTATTCGAATAAAACACCATTGACGCGGCAAGTTCGAGTTTGGCCAAAGCACCGAACATAACTGACCTGCGCGAGTGGACAGAGACACCCTACCACCATAGAATAAAATGATGCAGAACATTCGGCAAGACCACATACTTGAAGGCATTTTAGTCACCCTTCGTGGCTCCCTCGCGGCTTGCCCGGAAGTGGCCGGGTCAGAGGTTATGACGTCAACACTCATCACAAATTTTTTACATTCTTATCCACCGGACAAACTGTTGACCCATCTCGGTGGTTATGGGATCGCAGCGGTCTATCATGGCCAACATCCCGGGCCAACGGTCATGATACGCTGTGAACTGGATGGACTGCCTGTGGAAGAAGCAGACAAGAACCAATGGCTCGTACCAGGAGCGAATATCGCCCACCGATGCGGACATGACGGACATATGGCCATCGTGGCAGGCTTGGCCCCCCTGCTCCATCGTACGCCACCAACCTGTGGACGAGTGGTGCTCTTGTTTCAACCCGCAGAGGAAACAGGGGCAGGCGCACGGGCAATTATCGATGACCCGAATTTTGAGCAGTTCCGTCCGGACTGCGCTATCACTCTGCATAACCTACCAGGATTTCCCAGGGGAAATATCGTTTATCGACGGGGGACGTTTGCCAGTGCCTCTGTCGGGATGAGAGTTCGTCTCCTTGGCCAGGCGTCTCACGCGGCCGAGCCGGAACAGGCTCGTTCTCCTGCGAATGCAGTAGGAAAGCTTCTGGCTGATCTGCCCCAACTGAGCAGGGTCATGGACGATCCCTATTGTATGCTCACGCTGACTCATGCGCAGCTGGGACTCATGTCATTTGGGCTTACACCGGGAGAAGCAACCGTCTGTGCTACGCTTCGTGCAGCTTCCGCGGCGGGCCTTCAAAATTTACGTCGCGAAGCGGAACAGTGCGTTCGCCTTTGTGCCGAGGAGGAACGACTTTTTGCAGAAGTCGAGTGGGTGCAGGATTTTCCGGCGACCATCAACGATGATGCCTTGGTTGATACCCTGGTGCGCGTGTGCCTGGATACGGGAATTAAGGCCATGGAAATTCCCAAACCGTTCCGCTGGTCGGAGGACTTTGGACATTTTGGCGATATTTGCCCCATCCTCCATTTTGGACTCGGTATTGGTGAACATGCACCAGGCCTCCATCAGCCGGATTATGAGTTCTGCGACGATACAATCCTGATTGCGGTGAGTGGCTTTTATGAAATGGTCAAATCACTGTTGATCGGATATGGAAGTCAAGGAGAAAAAGCCACAACCGGTACCTGAGCAAGTTCGAAAAATTTCCCGAAGGTTCTGCTACAAAGACAGTCATTCAAAAAAAACAAATCTCAACAGAGCAAAAAACCGGCAGAGAGATCTACGAAGTATTCAGGGGTTCGGCCGTAGCCTCGTTCCAATTCGTCTGTCATTCCCCCATCCGGTTAAAGACCTATTCCGAAGTATGGACTGAACCAATGGACCTCTACCCGATGAAATCATCCACAGCAAAAGGAGAAAAACGTCCCCTATCATTTCCATTCCCCTCTTGTTATTGGAGGGTGGTTGAAGAAAAAGACAAAAAACCCATTCTCACCGAATTTTCAGGGACTTGGGTGGTGTTGGAGGGGTTGGGGGTGTCGGGAGTGGGGCATCAACAATACCTGTCGATGGGGAAAGAGATTCTCTTTCGAATTTTTTTGATATGACTGACGAGTCAGTCTTCCTCAATGTTTGAGCAAGACAAATTTGTAATTGCGCGATGGCTTGTACTGTAAGGGAGTTGGGATCGTTCGCATAATCCGTGGCCATTTTTTTGCAAATGGCTTCTTCCACGGTTTCCTTGACCTCAAAAAGATCGCCCAAGGCCGATCCCGTGAAGGCCACAACCCCATATAATGCTGCAAATATGCCCGCTAGTACTCTCATCCATTATTTTCCTGGTTGAAGACTATTAAAAACTAGCGGTCCCATAATTTTATTTTCAATATAAACTGGAGCGCAAGAGTCTTGATACAAGAGAAACCTAAAGTACATTGAATTCAAGTTTAAAGCGAGCTCAAGGTTCAGTAAGGAAAACGTAATAGCCTGCTCATCATATCGGTTGAAGTCTTCAACCATACTATATAATTGGAGCTATTGAAGCTTAAGCTGCTACAGGCAGATCATACTCACCGTTCTTATCAAACACGATTACCTCCCATCTTCGAGGAATCCTGCCCAATCGATGCCAATCCCAGCCTCTTTGTCACCGTTCCACAATCCAATGGTAATTCCGGAAGTGACAATTATTATTTCCATCCTCCTCCTAATGCCTTGTATACTTTGACGACCGCTATTCGTAATTGCTTGGCAAAATTGATTAATTCGAGGTTGGATTGCAAAGCATTCCGTTGTGCAATGAGGACCTCTAGGTAACTTGCCCTGCCATATCTATAGAGTAAGTGTGACGTTTCGACAGATTGCCGCAACACTTTGTTTTGTTGCTTTTTCAAAGCATTGATTTTTCGCAAGTTATGAATATTAGAGAGTTCATTGGCCACCTCAACATAGGCGTTCAAAATTGTTTTCTGATAATGATACATGGCAGTCAGCTGATTAGCTTCGGCAAAATGGAACTGTGCTTGTAAGGCATTCCTATTAATAAGTGGGGCGACCAACGTGCCCACCGCGGTATACGCGATTGAGGCAGGCGCCACAAATAAAAAATCGGGATTGAAGGCTTGAAACCCAAAACTTGCCGTAATATTAAAAGTTGGGAAAAAAGCAGCTTTAGCCACTTTCAAATCGAACTTACTGGCCTTGATCTGAAATTCGGCTTCACGAACGTCCGGGCGGTTTGCTAATAATTGTGAAGGCACACCCGATGAAATCTCCTGTGGAATATCTGTGAAATATTCGCCTTTGGTCCGTTCAATGGGTTGCGGAAAGCGCCCTAACAAGAAGTTAATGTGATTTTCAGTGACCGTAATTTGTTGCAGCACCTCTTTTTCCAAAATACTGGTATTGAGCACTTGAGCCTTAAATAATTCCACGGCTAATTCGGTTGCCCTGCCGGTTTCCTTCTGCAATTCAATCACCTCCAACGATTCGTACTGTGTGTGGAGGGTTTGCCTGATGATTTCCAATTCATTGTCCAATGCCCGCAATTCGTTATAGTAAATTGCGACATCGGCTACCAGATTAGACACGACAAAGCTCGTCCCTTCGATACTTCCCAAAAATTTTGCCATTGCGGAACTGCGCTGGTTTTGCAGCTTGCCCCAAATATCGACTTCCCACGATGACTGTAAGCCCACAAAGAGATCAGGCAAATTGGTGGGAACGGTTTGACCGGGAGTAATGTCGGTCGTCGAGTTCCCTGCCCCGTCCATGGTGTACCGTCCGAATCGGCGAATAGCGGTTCCGACGCCCAAACCCATCGTCGGCATCAGTGCTCCGGTTGCTGCTCTGACACTTGAACGGGCAATTTCAATTCGCTGCAATGCCATTTGTAAATCAATGTTATTCTTTATGGCGGTATCTATTAATTCATGGAGGAGGGGATCGACAAAGTAATCTTTCCACTGGATGTCAGCAATATTGGTGGTATCTGTTTTATCCTTAAAGCTTGTTGGCATTTCGTTTTCCGGAATGGCCAATTCGGTTTTAAGTCCTGTGCAACCATTTAAAAATAGACTCATGAACAAAATGATAAGATTGGAATACATATAACGTTTCATTGTGTATGAGCGAAAATATCCTAATATTCGTTAAAATTCGGTTGAACTCCCTGAGGAATCAGGAACTATTGAAGTTTTGCCAACCTGCGGGCAAATTTAAACCGGGACTTGAAACTTAATCGCGGAGCCTTCCCTGTTTTTGATTCTTCCTCAAGATTTTGTGTCGTTCCCATCGTTGCAAATACCACAAATAAACCCGGGATAAGAATCACGCCGAAAATGGTCCCGAAAAACATACCTCCAGCCGCCGCCGAGCCAATGGTATTATTCCCAATCTCCCCTGCACCCGAGGCAAACATTAATGGAAGAAGCCCGGCAATAAATGCAAATGATGTCATCAAAATAGGGCGCAAACGAATGGCCGCCCCTTCAATCGCTGCTTCAAGCGGAGTTCTCCCTCGCTTTTGTTGGAAATTGGCGAATTCGATTATCAGAATGGCATTTTTACCGAGGATGCCGATTAACATGATCATCGCGATTTGAGCGTAGATATTGTTTTCCAATCCCATCAGCAAGAGGAAAAATAAGGCACCAAACACCCCAATGGGTAGCGAAAGAATCACCGGCATGGGCAGCAGAAAACTCTCATATTGTGCGGCGAGGAGTAGATACACGAATATTAAACAAATGAGAAAAATGTAAATGGCCTGATTGCCCATCTGGGCTTCATCTCGCGAAGACCCTGCCCAATCGTACCCAAACCCTTTCGGTAATTTACTGGCAGCCACCTCTTTGATGGCCGTAATAGCCTGACCGCTGCTATACCCGATAGCAGGCTGCCCATTGATCATGGCGGATGGGTACATATTGTAACGGGTCACCTGTTCAGGACCATAAACTTTATCAACGCGAAGAAAAGAAGAAAAATGGACCATTTCACCCGCTTCATTTTTAATATATAACTTCATCAGGTCTTCAGGTTCTGCACGAAATTCGGGTAGCGCCTGTACCATCACTTTATACATCTGACCGAAACGGATAAAGTTGGTCGCATATACACTGCCAATCAATGCTTGAAGGGTATTCATCGCGTTTTCCGCCGTGACACCCTTTTGAGCCGCCTTCTCGCCATCAATATGTAACAGATATTGTGGAAAACGCGCATTGAAAGTGGTAAAGGCATTAGCGATTTCCGGCCGTAGGTTGAGGTCATCGACAAAGTCATCGGCCGTTTTTTGCAATTCCGCAAGGGAATCCGAACCGGTTTTGTCTAACAACCGCATTTCAAAACCGCTGGAATTCCCATAACCCGGTACGGGGGGAGGGGTAAAAAATTCAATACTGGCATCCTTAATATGTTTGGTTTTTTCTTCAAGAACGCCAATAATATCCCTATCAGATGCATTTCGTTCATTCCAATTTTTCAAACTAATGAGATTCATCCCATAGACCGAACCCGTACCTTCAGACAGGATGCTGAATCCCGCAAGGCTTGAGACGGATGTCACATCCTCTAATCCGGATGCAATCTGTTGCACTTCATCCACAACTTTTTCCGTGCGTTCGAGAGTCGCGCCTGTTGGAGCAGTAACATTGGCATATATTGTCCCCTGATCCTCATTAGGAATAAAGCCCGAGGGAACAAACGCCCCGACCAAACCGGTGCCTACGGAAAAACCAAGCAGGATCCCAAAAGTCACCACTCTTCTGTTCGCTATTGCGCTAACAAGTTTTTTATAATTATCGGACAGATTGTCATACCAATGATTAAACCCATGAAATAATTTCTGCAGCCGCCCATCTTGAGGCTGTTGGCTGTTGTGAGTATTTTTAAGAAAAACGGTACAAAGGGCTGGGGTCAGTGTGAGGGCGGTGACCCCTGAAAGAATAATAGAACAGGCCATAGTCAAGGAAAACTGCCTATAAAAAATTCCCGTCGGGCCATCCATAAACGCGACGGGCAAAAACACAGCCGACATGACGAGGGTAATGGCAATAATGGCCCCGCTAATTTCATGCATGGCTTGTTCCGTAGCCAGCTGGGCTCCAAATCCTGAATTCTCCATTTTGGCATGAACGGCTTCAATCACCACGATCGCGTTATCGACAACAATACCTATGGCAAGCACCAACGCAAATAGTGTGATGAGATTCAAGGAAAAACCCATTATGTGCATAAAGAAAAATGTGCCGACCAGGGATACCGGTACGGCCAAAATAGGAATGATGGTGAGTCGAACATTCTGCAAAAAGACAAACACCACCAGGGATACCAAAAGAAATGCTTCAATTAACGTTGTCAGAACTTGGTTAATGGAGGCATCCAAAAACTCAGAAACATCATAACTGAGACTGTAATCCATTCCTGGGGGAAATGCCGTTGATTTAATATCCTGCATTTTTTCTTTGATCGATTGAATCACTTCCTTGGCATTGCTGCCAGGGCGCTGTTTTAACAGAATAGCAGCAGAGGCTTGCCCGTTTTCTTTGGAAAGAACATCATAATCTTGTGAATCGAATTCAACGTCTGCGACATCTTTCAGCCGCAAAATTTCCCCTTCATCCGTACTGCTTAACACAATGTTTTCATAGGCTTCTTTTGTATTGTGCTTCCCGGTATATTTCAACACGTACTGAAGCGCCTGTACGTTCTTATCCCTACCTGAGCTTTCACCAATTTTACCCGGCGCGGCTTCTATATTCTGAGCTTGTAATTTTTCGATAACCTCAAGAGCTGAAATGTTATACATCACTAATCTATTGGGCCTTAGCCACACACGCATGGCATATTCCCGTGATCCCATAATTTCAGCAAAGCCTACGCCATCTATTCTTTTCAGCTCCTTCAGAATATTGATATCAGTAAAATTGTACAGAAATTTTTCATCTATGGTGGGATCCAGGCTGAGAATGTTGATATACAACAACATACTGTTTTGTACCTTCTCGACAATCACGCCTGATTTAATAGCCTCTGGGGGTAACTCGTCCAAGGCTGAAGCCACGCGGTTTTGCACATTCACAGCGGCAATTTCTGGATCGGTCCCGGCGTTAAAAATAATTTGGATGACACTCGTGCCATCATTGCCGGATACGGACGACATATAGGCCATTCCGGCGACACCATTAATGGCTCGTTCTAGCGGGGTCACAACCGCCTTGACCACCGCTTCGGCGTTTGCCCCGATAAATTTGGACGTCACATTAACTTCGGGAGGCGTAATCTCTGGAAACTGAGTGACGGGGAGCTGGGTAAAGGACAACAAGCCCAGTAAGGTTATTAACAGAGAAATGACAATGGAAAGGACCGGACGATGAATAAATATAGCTGTCATGTTTATCTAATTCTTTTCCAGTCGATAGGGATTCACATCATCGCCCTGGCAATTTTAACGTGAACAGGATGCACTTGGTCTCCATTCATGACATTCTCCACACCCTCGAAAAGTATTCGTTCGTCATTGGATAAACCGGACTCCACAACATAAAATTTTGGTAACCGCATTTTTGAAACAATATTCCTTTGCTCAAGGACATTATCCTTATTGACGACGTACACATACAATTTGTCTTGAATTTCAAAGGTTGACTTTTGCGGAATCACCAACACATCTTTAAGGGTTTCATTGACTATGACCTTACCATTTGCCCCTTGCTTTAACAGTCCGTCAGGATTAGGAAACCTTGCTCGTAACGCAATATTCCCTGTTGAGCTATCGAATTCACTTTCAATCATTTCTATATTCCCTTCATACTCATAAAGAACTTGATTGGCGAGTTCAAACCCCACAACTTTGGCTCCTCGTTCGCCAGAGGCAATGTAATTAAGATAATCCACTTCGGAAAGGTTGAAATAGGCGAAAACCTCACGATTATCAGACAGTGAGGTCAAGATGTCTCCTTCGGCTATCAAACTTCCCACCTTATTTGGAATACGATTAATAAAACCGTCAAAGGGAGCTCGTATTCTTGAAAACGAAAGATTTAAGGCTTGCTGTTCTTTATTTGCCAGAGCTTCTTCCACGTCCGCTTTCAACGCATCGACCTTGGCTTGAATAACATACAGTTCGGATTTGGACACAATGTTTTTTTCTACCAGCACTCTCACGTTTGCTAATTCAACTTCCGCTACCTTCAGATCTGCCACGGCACTTCGGAATGCCGCGTTTGCTTTTTGTAATTCTTTTTCAAATACGTTATGGGTCAGGGCAAACAATAACTGCCCCTTCTTGACGGGTTGCCCTTCATCCACATAGATTTTTCCAATATACCCTCTAATTTTACTTCGTATCTCTACATAGTTTACCGACTGAATTTGGGCGACATATTTATTGCTATAGGTGACGTCTTCTAAGATGGGATAAAGCACCTTATGGGTATCAACGCTTTCTGCCTCTTTTTTATAGGTGCAGGATACCGTGAGTAAGCAGACTACAAAATACAGGACTACGTGAGTTTTCATGTTGAGTGCTTTATTCGAAGTGAAATTTTGAACAATGGAACGAATTGCGTTCCCATGCTTCACAAATACGGATGGAGATTTTTCAATCACATAAAGCCTTGAGTATAAAAATCTTTAAACCTATTCCGAACATTCCTCTATCAGAAAGAAAAACCGAGCCCAACCCAGGTGGATGAAATTAGGGAAAGGGAGCGGTTATCCCATAACTAAGGAACTCAAGCCTTATATGTTTTAGGTACACTGCCTGATACGGAAAGCCCAGTAAGACACCAAGGAGTTTCCTCAAATCAAGACAATAACGATTTGAGTGCAGGGAGGGACATCCACTCCTACCAAGGAGCCTCCCCAAGGGCCAAAAGGTGAACGTTATGATTTTTCCGCACCGAGACTAGCTTTACTGAATGTTGATTACAAAGGTTTCTGTCATGACAGACAACAGGTTATCTCGAAATTTGACACCACGATTATTGTCAAAACGTGGTGGTTAAGGGTTTATCCAGATTAATGGCTACATAATACTCTGAACATTCCGCCAACTTTTTCTTTGGATAGAACAACGTTAAATTTTTACAAACAGGTATAAACACCCATGGCATATTCGCTTCACTCTCGATTTTGTGAAAAACCGAACACGATCAATTGGCCCGGCAATGATTCATCGTTATGTAAGATTATAGTTTGGGTGACTCCATTGACATCTGACATCATGTCATTTCCAAGTCTTGACCACTTTGTCAATGAAAATTCATCCATCCTTTATTTTAATAAAGAGCAAGGGATGAGCCAAATTCCTCATCGGCCAGACTAGTTAAAAACATCTAATAAAATGCCCATAATTCTGGGACGCCATTTCAAGAAATATCCCAATGCGCCGGAGCCCCACGATTAGACACAGCCGACCACCACGAAACCACGAAAGCCTGGGACTCCAGGGATGTCGTTTTTCACCTGCATTCCCACCCGGAAAGTTCAATAAGTCGAGAGCTGAGGTTGCTTGAAAACGGTTTTAGTAGCGCTCCGGACAATCACCAGTCCGGCTTCCTCAACCCAAAGATTAAATTACCACTCAAAAAAAATGGGAGTAAAGGAGCAAAAAGATCAAAACGGTTCAGTCGCAGGGAATTTTCTCTCGACTTACTTAAGCATCTTCCTTATTCGAGAGGGATTCAAGGGAAGGACGAGAAGACCAGTCTGCGCAATAATCCCGACTTTCCTGCACATAGCTGCGAAAGGGATCGGCCATGACAAAAGCCGGACTCCCCTGAAGTTGCAAAACCGACCAATTGATGACATAGGGCGGACGACGCGGATCGTGATGGCCTGTCGCCTTTTCTAAAAATTCCGCCCAACCTTCCTTGACGACATGGCGAATGATTTCTGCTCGCCCAAACGCACGAGTGTTTCGTGGCGGTTGCCCTTTCGCCAATTCGACCAAATCATTCGTCGTGAAGCGCGGCGCATCGCCTTCTTCTGTCATACCATGATAAAGACCTGCCTGCGGATCCACATTGTGATATTCCAAATCCAGACTTTTCAACCAGGGATCGTCCCATTCCAACTTCTCCGCTTTCCGAAAGTTCTCCAACAAAAAGAGCTTGGAGGCCCAATCAACCCGGCCGACCACCGCTTGAAAGCCCTCTCGTAAATCCTTCACGACCGATTCCCAATGGCCCAGAACCCAGTCGGTTTCCTCATCCTGCCCGGCATACTGTTTGGCGGCGGCTTCCCAAAACTGCTCTTGAATATCCAAGGCTGAAAGGTGCCGGCCGGTTGAGAGCGTGACCATCCATTTTTGCTGAGGGTCGTGAGAGATGGCTCGCAGGGTCTGGACAGGATCATCGAAATCCAATCCTTGCGGGGCATGCCCTTCTTCGATTAATTGCAGAACCAAGCCGGTCGTCCCCATTTTTAAAAGAGTCGCTTCTTCTGCCATATTCGAATCGCCCATGAGCAAGTGCAACCGCCGGAATCGTTCTGGATCGGCCAGGGGTTCATCCCGGGTATTCACAATAGCCCGGTTATGCTGAACCCATTCAAAAAAGTCGTTGACGATATAATCCGGACGCTGGGAAATTTGATAGATCACCCCGTCTTCGCTTGATTTCCGTGACCGGGTCCCTCCACGTCCCTCAATATCATCCAAGCCAATCCAGCCATCCACAGAACGCGCCTTCCCGATTCGCCCGGCACCCGTAAAGACCTGGCGTGTTACCAGGAACGGCATAAGCATCCCCAACCCTTGATAGGTAAACGGAAAGTCCCGCGTGACCAGATAGTTTTCATGGCAACCAAATGTCGCGTCTGTCTCATGATCAATATTGTTTTTAATGATCGACACCAATTCGGAAAGCCCAAGCTCTTCCAGACAGTCCTGCAACAGCCAATCTCCGGCGCGGTCTACTGCTACTAAATCCCACAGCGAATGACATTCCGGTGAGGCATATTCAAGATGTCCCATATCGACATACATCCGGCCTGCATTCAGCAGAAAGCCCCCATTGCCTGGCGGTTCATCATGCCCACGATAATGCCAGTCAATGACGCCGTGTTTTTTCCGGCCAAATAAATGTTCAATGATCCGGTGGGCAATCCAAGCAGAAGACACGTCCGGTTGATCAGCCTTGATAAGCAGACCATATTCGGTTTCAATACCGAAGATTCGATTATGCATAGGGACCTCGCTCTGCCAGGATTTAGATGGCAGGTTGGAACACGGTAGGAATGAAGGACTGTAGTTCCGACTGACTCAGAGTACGATAGGTCTCCATCTTCCCGCTCTCCCGATCCAGGAAGACACATTCCAGTGTCTCATTAGACAGCGTTTCACGAATTCGGGAAGCAATTGCCTCATCCTCTGGAATGATGGAGAGGGAACTGCTTGCTGAAGAGGTGGTTCCCTCCTCTTCTGTATCCGAAGAGGGATGTACAGATTGGAGAAGACTTGCGATCCCCCACAAACGGAGACTCCGCTCCACAGCCGACTGAAGAGAAGACAGCAGACTCTGACTTTTCCATTCCTGAGTGAGCAGACCACGAATGGAGGCGGAGGCTGCCAGCAAACCCAATTCGCGTTGTTCCTCAAACATGCCATCATAATTGATGCTGAACAGGCGATCCCGATCCTGAGAAGCCCCGACTTCTGCCAGTAGAATTTTGGCGATGTACGGTGCCTTGAAAATTTCCTCAAACGCTTGTTTGATGACAGGAGCCAGACCATTTTTCATCAGTCGGGAAGCGGTCACATCGGCCGGAGACCGTTGGAACCCTTCAACGTGGGCCATATCCAATAGGGTATACCGTAATTTCTCCAGATCTGCAGGATGGCCCATGCCTCCGAGCGCAATGCGATCGTATATTTCATAGATTTTGTCCGTACCCCGATTAAAGGTCAGCAACAAAATCCCCTGGGGAAAGGAGACGGCAACTAACGGATTGCCTTGTGTGAATTGATCGTCCAAATATTGCCGACGATTGGCGACAGCTTCAATCCATCGATAGGGTTCTTCATACATGATTCAGCACCTTTTCAGAAAACAGTGTTTTCAACCGCTCCGCCGGAATGGTTCTCACTCCTTCCGCAGATATGCGTTTCACGATGGGATAGAGTTGCGCCTGCGCATCCACTCCACCAGTAGCGGAATCAAACTCTGCAGCACTGGTCATCAGCCGTAGCACGAAGGTCAAAGCTTCCTCTTCATTCATTCCGGCAACGGGACCATTCCCCCACCGATTCATGTAAAATAAAATTCCTCGGATCGTGGAAGACCCGGATCCAGAGACAGCATATTCCACCGCCTCGAATTCAGCTCCTAAGATGTCATAGAAAAAGATTTTTCCGCTCCCTTCAAGTTGGTCATACCCCGCAAAAATTGGCGCCACGGTTCCGGTTCCTGCCAACGCCGCAGGGGCATTATTTTTCAACAATGTTGATAAGGCTCGCAACTTTCCCTCAAAACTCAAATCCTGTAATTGGCTTCTCCGGTAATACTTAAAAGAATGCTCTAATATTCTGGCCATTTCAAACGCGGTGGCAGGAACACCTGCAATGGCTAAGACAGAAAACCGATCCAATTCCAAGACCTTATCGGTGCGATCATACATCACGACATTTCCGGCCGTTGCCCGCCGGTCACCAGCTACGAGGACCCCGTCAGCATACTTGATGGCAAAGACCGTCGTCCCGGCTGTAATCTCAGGATGGCCTGATGGCGTCCCGCCCTTGAACGCCTGCCGAAGGTCTTCGACCGCATAGCCACGTTCTCGCAGAACCTGAAGGAAGTCCCCTTGTTGTCCCATCATCCTTATTCCCCGGTCCGTTGGCGATATTTTTCCGCCTGCTTGGGATCCACCTTGCGCATGCGCTTCATGAGATTATCACGGGATGGTGAATCAGTTTCCGGGCGTTTAGGACCTGATTCCTGATCGCCGGGCCCGGATGGTTTAGAGAGTGGATCGATTGGCCGTTCTTTTCGTTCAAGACCGCCAACGGTTTGGATATATTCAAATTGGTTTTTCATAAATCTCATCCTCCACATGAACTACATTTTTTGATTTTCAGCCTGAAATAGGATTGGATTAGATGGTATTTTGATGTTCGAAATTACAGAGATTTCTTTACTAAACCTTTCTTAAATAAATACCAGTTTGGAAATTCCCCCCATAAACCGGATAGCAAGACATAAGGACCTCTAAACCCAGATTCATTAACAATTCATCAATCCAACTGGGGTTGTAGCAAACGGCAGTTAAATCATTATTATCTTGCTTACCACCGTTAGCAGGTAAATCACTATTTTCTAAAAAAATATAATTTGGTGTAAATTCTGGATTTTGTTTTGCCTCATATCTGCTAAAACATGTAAGAAAGGCAAAACCATCTCTTACCAATTTATCGGAGATAAGGCTCATATACATTTCAAAATCATTTATGTCCAAATGAGAAAAAACGCTCCATGCCCAAATCAAATCATATGACTCATCCAAAAAATTAAAAACTGGTTCTTTTGTCGAAGCGTTTGGGCTATACATTTTATTCATATAATCAATATGATGGAATGCGAACCGTTTATCATTTTGAAAGAACGCATTATTATCATTAATATCATTCCTATCTACATCAAAACCAGCATAATTGAATTCTACATTGAGATTTGAATCTTCTATCAATTTCCTTGGTATGCGTCCCTTACCACATCCAATATCAAGTATTTTCAATGTATTCTTCTGAAGGTCCTTTATTAGTGCGGTGAACCTTTGATACTCGTACACTTTTTTTTCATCAGAAAGCCAGAACCCGCCATCTGTAAGCCTCACAACTCGATTTCTTTCAAGAAAGCTAAAGGAGTTAGGCATTACCTCCTTTTTGGTTCTTAGATCAACTAACATTTCTCAATATTTCCATCTTCATTCTGAAGTTCGAGGCGGCTACCTTTGGTTTCACTTTCCCAATCCCCACATATTCGCCATTGAGTTCTCAATTATGGTTTCGGCAACTTCATTATCGGGGAATTGTAGGTGGTCGATGCATAAAGGAATCCAAATACTTGATGTATACTGTAAAGATGAAGGGGAAATATCCCTCCAAATAAGTAGAAAACCATCTAAGCTTTCTACTTCCCTGTCATAGATTCCATCATATCAAAGGGAGTCTCGGCATGCTCAATCACAGACCGACAATGCGCCACCGACACTGGCTCAAGGTGATCCAGCAGGTCAAGATGCAGTCCCCCGTTTTGACCCTGAAAATGCACTCCTTCCCATTGTATCGACGTGATGTTTTGACCAAATCGTTGAACACACAACCCCCGGAGACCTCCACGTGTATCACGAGGCCCATGCTTCATTGCTTCCTGAATATCTTGATCCTGTGATATCCGGGTTGTTCGCCCTTCGGCTTCCAACCCGAAAAACAGGCCACGATCGGGGTCCAGATTATGATATTCCAGATCCAGGCTGGCAAGCCAAGGATCATCCCAACCGATATGCTCGTCCTGCCTAAAGGTTTCAAGTAACCACCATTTAGTCACCCAATCGATTTTTCCCACAAGCTGCCATCGATCCCGTTCGAGAAGGTCCAATACCTGCTCCCATTCGCGAAGAATCCAGGTGGTCTCTTCATCCATTTCAATAAAATATTTCCTAGCCAAACTCAGATACTCCCGTTGAATATCCACCCCGGAAATCAGGCCGCCCGACTGCCGTTTCACAAGGGTGCTCAAATCAGGGTCACGGGAGAGCGTCTGAATGGCCTGCACCGGGGAGTCAAGCTCACAGGGCGGCAAGAGCCCTCCGGCAATCATATCCAACACCACCCGCGTCGTGCCGATCTTCAAGGCCGTGGCATATTCACACATATTGGCATCACCCACGATAAGATGGAGTCGCCGATAGCGCTCACGATTCGCATGCGGTTCGTCTCGCGTATTGAGAATCGGTCGGTTGTGCATGGTATCCACACCCAACTCGGCCTCCATAAAATCTGCGCGTTGGGACAATTGAAACCCGCCAGGCTCAAACCCGCGCTCTTGCGCTTCCCGACCGACCTTGCCTGCGCCAGCGATCAATTGCCTGCTGACCAGAAAAGGCATGAGTCCACGAGCCAATTTCTCAAAATTGAGCTCGCGCGAGACCAGATAATTATCATGGCAGCCATAACTATGCCCATGAAAATCCGTGTTGTTTTTATACAGCTGAACCATTGGGCCACCAAGGGCCTGATTTCGGCGTTGTGCGGCCATCCAAAGAATTCGCTCCCCGGCCCGATCATGCGCGACCATATCCTTGAGAGTCCGGCATTCCGGCGTGGAATACTCAGGATGGGTATGGTCATTATAAAATCGCGCCCCATTGGGGAGGACAAGGTCACTTTTCATTTCATGGAAGGAAAAAGGCCGATGGGCATCCTGCTCCGCGAACAGGTCCTCTTCTTTATCCTGAGCTAACTCAGTCACCCGAAAACCCCGTTGATCTTCATGGGGATGCTCGCCCCGATAATCCCAGCGGCGGGTAAAATGTCCGTCAAGATAGGCCCGCACCAATTCCATGGATTCCACAACAGGATCGGCGGTCTCGATATCTTCCCGCGCAATCCCATATTCAGTCTCAATACCAAAGAGGCGAAGAGGATTCATTTGTTCCAATCTTTCAGCTGAGAAGGTCGCATTTGGCACAGCGTGCTGGAAAGGGTGATTTACACAATCTGAGATGTCCGATGCTCTTCTCCAGCATTTCCTGGTTGTAGGGGGGATACCCCGACAACCTGGTCGGGATGATAATCCAGGAGTTTCAACCATTCCTCAGCTGAATCATCCGGCGGGAAAATTTCACTTTCCTTGAACTCCTCATTGCTGGCAATGAGTAAATCATCGAGGCTCAGACCCGAGGCTTCCTGATCGCCCGCTTGAATCGCCCGCTCAATTGCCCGTTCTTTTGCACGCCGGACGATTCCCGCCAGCACCGCTCCACTCAATAAATCCCGACGGTAGAGAACCTCACGCCGTCCGTTACGCAACCGAATGGCCAAGACTCGATTCTCCTGGCTTCGCTGAAAGAGATCCTCTAACAGTCCGTCGATGATCTGCGACACCGGAGCCTCATCCTCTTGTCCACTGCCGGCAGCCTTCTTCGTGTCGTAAGGCAGATCAGGCGTCAAATAGACACGCAATATTTCCGCCACATCGTTTCGCCCAGGTCGGCCTACCTTAATTTTTCGATCAATTCTTCCAGGTCTCAGCACAGCTGGATCAATCATATCCGGGCGATTTGAAGCCAGAATAACCACCACCTGGGAAAGGCTTTCAATCCCGTCGAGTTCGGCACAAAACATCGGAACCAGGGTATTGGAGACATTGTAAGATCGCACCGCCCGTCTCGTCCCTAAAATGGATTCGGCTTCATCGATGAAGATAAATGGCAACTTCCCGACTTGCCTTTGTTGCCTGGCTTGAAGAAATAAATCGCGGATGATTCGTTCCGATTCCCCGACCCACATATTCAGAACTTCCGGACCTTTGACATGCAGAAACACGCCACCCTCAATCGGCGGAAGTTGAGAGGAAGAGCCTTGCTCTTGCGTTCCACCATGAGGCGTAAGCGTTTCACGTTCTTTTGCAAGGAGTTGCCCAAGACTTGCCGCCGTGGCTTGGCCAATCAGGGTCTTTCCGCACCCCGGTGGCCCATACAGGAGAAAGCCCTTGGGTTGCTGAAATTGATACCGTGAGAACAACTCTCCATGCAGGAGGGGATATTCTATGGACCGGCGGATGGCTTGGATAGCCTCCTGCTGTCCACCGATATGCTCCCAACGGACGGTTGGCAATTCCGCTAAAAGATGCGATTGCCCTTGGGGGTTCTCTAGTCGTTCGATAGCAATCCTGTGAGATGGGTCCAGTCGAACCTCATCGCCGACCTTTAATTCCGTACCGGCAAGATCATTCGCCCGTTGAATAAGGATGCCTTGCCTGCCCGCCTCTTGATCAATACGAAGACGCCCATCACCTAATATCTCTCGAATTTTCACAATCGGGCCATTTCGATCATATCCGAGGGACCGAATGACCACATACGCCTCATTCACTAAAATCTGATGTCCAACCTTTAAACCTTCTTCCTCAAGCCTGGGGTCGACATTGGCATAATATTCCGCCCCACCAACCATGATCCTCGCCACACCCTTATCAGGCTGATCAAGCAACGTCCCGACTCGATTAGCCGGGGCCGTCAGTTTTTCAAGCACTCCTTGAAGTTTTTTCATGTCGGCTTCCTGTTGTTGAGAAGCCGTCGTTTGTTCAACAAGCCCGTGTCGAAGTTGATAGAGGAGAGGAATCCGGTGATCCCCTTCAGGCAAAGATGCCAAACATTGGTCAATGACCGCTAATGGGGAATTCCCAGATTTCCTGGATGATTTCGGGAATGAAGATCCAGCCGACCGAGAAGAATCCTTGGAGGAAGAAAATTCTGAAGAATCACTCATTGTGTATTGTATTCCATTCTATTTCAATTTGGACATGAAAGCCGCGATGGCCATCAGCACTCCGACAAGGCATCTTGGCCGACGATCAGTATCCCATTCTACAATGTTTCCGGACCATTACCCAAGGTATAAAAAAAGCAGGGGATCCGTTACCGGGTCCCCTGCTTCTATTTGAAGAGTAGCCTGTTAGTGACTTAGCGACTTACCAACGGTCTCCACCGCCACCACGGTTTCCACCACCACCACGGTTTCCGCCACCACCGCCACCAAATCCGGTTCGCGGTGCTTGGGGCTTCGCTTCATTGACCGTCAGGGTTCGCCCTCCCATTTCGGTTCCATTTAGCGCCTCAATCGCCGCCTTGGCTTCAGCATCCGAGGCCATTTCCACAAAACCAAATCCTCGAGATTGCCCCGTATACTTGTCCGTAATAATTTTAGCCGACGTCACGGCGCCGTGCTGGCCAAATAGGTCAGCCAATTCTTGCTCTGCCGTGGAATACGGCAGGCCACCCACATAGATCTTTGAACCCATCGGGGTCCCTCCTTCTAAATGCGATATTGTTTTGCATGGGTCGAAGAGAAGAGAAGGGAAGGAACGGCCCGAGAACGCAAACCAGGTGGCGACTTAGGACTAACTTCCAATCAGACTCCTTGCGGATTCCTTGGCAAAACAACATCAGTGATGGGCCCGTCACTTAAACATTCACCACGTGGCCCGAATGTCGTGATGAATTTCTTTTGAATAGCATAAGTCAGAATGGAAAAGAATGCAACAATCTCCGGCAGGGAAACTACGCCTCCGAGCATTATTTTCAGGAAATTAATTGTGGAGCCCCCCTGCCGTCAATAGCTTCCTCGGAGATAATCACTCGCTTAATGTTTTTCAAGGCGGGCACATCATACATCAAATCCAGCATGACTTCCTCCAGAATAGAACGCAATCCCCTGGCTCCGGTTTTCATAGACGAAGCCCTGGTGGCAATGGCTTGAACCGCCTCCGGAGTGAAGTCCAACTGCACGCCATCTAATTGAAATAAGGCTTGATATTGTTTCAGGAGAGCATTTTTCGGTTCCTGTAGAACCCGAACCATATCCTCCACGCGCAAATCATTCAGGGAGGCCAGAATGGGAAACCGGCCGACAAATTCAGGGATGAGCCCATACTTTAAAAGATCCTCCGGCTTGAGTTTTTCCATCAATTGATCAGAGCTCAATGACTCACCATTGGAGGAAACCGCGCCAAAACCCATTCGTTTCTGATTGGTCCGCTGAGCAATAATATCCTCGACCCCTACAAACGCACCGCCACAAATAAAGAGGATATTCGTCGTGTCCACCCTGAGAAATTCCTGCTCAGGATGTTTTCTTCCCCCCTTGGGAGGCACATTGCATAACGTCCCTTCCACCAATTTTAACAACGCCTGTTGGACACCTTCCCCGGACACATCCCGCGTAATAGAGGCGCTTTCAGACTTCCGGCTAATCTTATCAATTTCATCGATATAAATGATGCCCACTTGCGCTCGGGCCATATTAAAATCACACGACTGCAATAACTTTAGGACCACATTTTCCACATCTTCGCCCACATATCCCGCTTCCGTCACCGTGGTGGCATCCGCGATGGCAAAGGGGACATGCAGAATTTTTGCTAAGGTTTTGGCTAATAAGGTCTTGCCGGTTCCAGTCGGCCCGATCAACATCACATTCCCTTTTTCTAATTCCACATCAGGCAGATCTTTACCGCTAAAGACACGTTTATAATGATTATGGACGGCGACCGACAGAACCTTTTTGGCACGGTCTTGTCCTATCACATACTGGTCCAGGACCTCTTTGATTTCAGGAGGGGTCGGCAAGGGACCCGCAGGCGGCTCGATGGCGGACTGGCCTTCCGTATGGCCTGATAAAAATTTTGAACATTGTTGGATGCAATCCGCACAAATCAAGACCGACCCCGGTGCCTGACATTGCGTGCAGACCTGTTTCGTCGGGGCCTGGATCAAATTCGTTGCTCCAGGTTTTGCCCGACCACAAAAGGAGCAGACCGCATCCGCACGATTTCGTCCTTGCTTCGAATCCCAAAAAGCCACGGCAGTTACCTTTCTTACTCGTCACCAGAAATCAGTCTAAAAGACTCTATCACTTACCCATGAAAGGAGATCTTAATCTTCAAGAAGAAGGATATCAAATCATCTCCCATTCAGGATAAACCTCAAAGGGATTCGGCCACAACCAGGGGCACCGCCTCCCATGACATTCCACGGTCACCCGTCCGAAAAAGTCCCTTACCGTTCGTCCCCACATACAGCACATTGGAATCAACCGCGCTCATGGCTAGAGCCCGAATATTAACATTCGTCAAGCCCGCACTTCGAGCTTCCCAGGTTATTCCTCCATCTTCACTTCTAAAAACACCGTCACGATTGGTCACATACACGATATGGGGGTGGGTATGATCGAGAATGAGGTCACTCAACATCTGATCGGAGAGTGTCTCCCCAATGCGAGTCCAGACTTGCCCTCCATCCTTGGTGACGTACAGTCCACTCAGAGTCGCGGTATAGACCGTATCGGATTCATGAGGGTCAACCTTAATTCGAGTCACGCTCAATGCCCGTGAGGATTTCAGCACATCAGCGGCCACCAACCCGTTATTAACCATTTTCCAGGTGCGGGCCCCGTCAATGGATTTATAGACTCCCCCGCTTGTTCCGGCATAGAGCGTTTGAGGCTGACGTGGATCGCAGTCAAGCGTCACCACCATGAGCACTTCTTTCATGCCCTCCATCCGCTTACTCCAGGTTTCTCCCCCATCGTCTGATTCAAACACCCCTAATGAGGTAGCGGCAAAAATATGGGCACTGGATCCCGGAGCAAACACCAATTGGTGGACCACCGAGGAAATTGTCACATCATCCAATCCTGTCCGTCGTGACACCCATCGTTGCCCGCCATCATAACTTTTATACACCGCATCCCCTTTAGTCCCGGCGACAATATTGGCCGGAAACAGGGGATCAATGGCCAGTGCAATGACACGAGAATGGGTCATACCCGCAGACATGTTCTGCCAGGTCATGCCTCCGTCCCGGGACTTATAAATATAATCGTTGGTGGCGAGGTAAAGAATGTTGGGGTTTGTGGGATGAAGGGCAATTTCCACCACCGCCTCACTTTTGCCACAGCCAGCCAACATCATGCAGGCAACCACTGTCGGCCAAAAAAGACGGAGACTGAGGATCATAGCCTGCCTTGAATGACGATCAACCCCGTTCTCAGAAAGCGCCAGAAAGCTTTGAAGACCATACGACTTATTTCACCGTGGCTAGTGACGGAAACGATCCGCGTTTGGTTGTTGTGGCGGGCGTTGAGGAGGAGATGGTGTAATGATGGGCAAATTGGCCACAGGGGCCTTTGGAGCCTTTCTATAGAGCTCCATGGCTTCAGGCATCCATTTCGTGAGATCGGCAATCCGGGTATCATGCGCCGGATGGGTGGATAAAAATTCCGGTGGAGCGCCCTCAGAAGCCGCGGCCATCCGTTCCCAAATATGAATCGCTTCCCGAGGATCGTATCCCGCAGCGCCCGCAAGCAACATGCCGATATAGTCAGCTTCCGATTCGTGTTTTCGGCTGAACGGTAACAGAACTCCCGTCTGCACACCAAGCCCCATCGCCTGCATGGCTAAGGCATTTAATGCCGGATTTTGGCCTTGGGTCGAAAGCACGATCGCCGCAGCGGTCATTCCAAATTGAGCCACCAGTCCCTGGCTCATCCGCTCTCCTCCATGTTCCGCCAGCGCATGAACGACTTCATGCCCCATGATAGCCGCCAATCCGGCCTCATTTTGCGCCATCGGGAAAATCCCGGTGTAGACGGCAATTTTTCCACCCGGCAAAGCCCATGCATTCTTAGTATTGTCATCCTTAATGACCGTCACCTCCCAATCAAACGTTTTCGCCACGTCCCCATATTTTGAACGCTTGGCCGCCTCAATAATACGAGCTGCGACACGTTTAACCGGCTCAATCTCTTTGGGATTTTTGGAAATCACAACCTTGGGGTCCTGCAAAACTTCACTATACTGGGCAGCCCCCATCTGGTTCATTTGCCCGGACGGCATCAATAATAACTGGGAACGTTGCGTATAGGGATTGGTTTGGCATCCCGCGATCAGAATATTCAGGAGCAGGACACAAAAAAAGACCCGACGATCTGTGGTGACCCACCGGCGTATTGGCATCTCAAATTCTCAAGAATTCAGTGTCGCGCAGCAAAAGGTCGCCATGACCATCCTACCGTCATTCAGACGACCATTACATTCCGCCAGTGGGCTCTGGAATACGAATGTCCAATTCCTGAAATTGTTCGTAGCGAGCCAATGCTGGTTTGGTGCCGGCACGAGGTCCCACCACAAGAATCGCAAACTCCTCCGGACGCAAATGTTTATGTGCAGCCATTCGGACTTCAGCCGTGGTGACTTTTTCAATACCCTGGCGAAATTCTCTCAGCCAGGTCGAAGGATACCCATAATATTCATATGTCATATATTTACCAAGCACTTTCGTGGGAGAATCCACAGAAAAGACAAAGGAATTTAAAATACTGGCTTTCGCGCTCGCCACTTCTTCATCCGTGGGAGGCAGAGCGACCATGTTCCGAGCCTCTGCGATTAAGGAATCAATCCCCTTTCCCGTTGTTTCTGTTTTGGTCGACATCGAGAGAATGGCCATGCCTGGATAGTCCCATTGCAATCCAACGCCACCGTGCACATCATACGCCAGCCCTTGCTTGGAGCGGATGTTATTAAATAATCTGGCGCCAAATGACCCCGAAAGAATTTGATTGACGATCACCAAGGAATAATAATCAGGATCGTCCCGACGAATTCCCAAATGCCCCATGGCAATTTTTGCTTGGGTCATATCGTTTTTTTCAACATAAAACACACCAGCCGGAACCGTTGACTGAATAAAGACGGGAGCATTCTGTACCTCCGGACCCTTTGGCCAGTCACCAAAAATGGATTGAATGAGCGCGAGTGTTTTTTCCCGTTCAAAATCGCCACTCACCCCTAAAATAATCCGATTGGGATGAAAGTACGTTGCATGCCACCGGATCACATCCTCTCGGGTGATAGACCCCACGGAGGCGTAAGTCGGCTCCCAGGTATAAGGGGATTCCTTCCCATAAATTAACTTCTTATATTCTCGTGACGTAATCTCATCCGGGTCATCGTTCTGACGGGAAATCCCGGCCATCATCTGATTTTTGGCAATCTTTAACTTCTCAGGATCAAACACCGGAAACCGCAACACGTCTCCAAATACCTTCAACACTTTAGGAAAATCTTCAGTAAGAGAACCCATCGACGCGGTGCCGGACGAGTCCCCAATGTGCGTTTCAATTGCGGCGGCTTTCCCTTCTAAAAACTCATCCAGGGCATCTCCGCTCAGACTTTTCGTCCCTCCCGTGCGAAGCACGGTTCCCGTTAAGGAAGCCAACCCAATGGTTTCCTGAGCGTCCAATCGGGAACCCGTCTTGATCATGGCTGACACACCCACCAACGGTAATTCATGGTCTTCCATCAGCAAAACTACGAGTCCATTATCCAGAACGACGCGTTCAGGTTCAGGTATAACCAGTTCCGGCAATGGCGGGAACTGCAACTCCTCGACTTTTGTCACTTGCGCTTGCACCAAAACGGGTACACAGAACATGAGAACGACCAATCCCGCGCTCAGGACTGACGATCGACCTATACCACAACATGTATGCTGATGAGATATGCTGTGATTCATGATTGGTCCTCCCCGGAAGTGACTGGTTGAGGACCACCGGCAGGAGAAACCGTCTCAATCATGCCCACGATCCGGTTCGTTGGTTGAAACATCGTGTTGGCAACACGACGAATATCGGCCTTGGTCACCTGATCCAACCGATCAATGGACCGGAATAATTCGCGCCAATCTCCAAATAACATCTGGTAATCAGTCAGGTGCATGGCCAGACCAAGGTTATTATTTAAGGCCCGAACCAACCCCGCTTTGGCACGGGTGCGAAATCGTGCCAATTCCTCATCGGAGACATCCTGAGTTTTCAGCCGGTCAAATTCTTCCCGTAATGCCTGCTGTACCGTGTCATTCGTCACACCCCGACCGGGAACCGCATAGGCCATCCACACGTGCGGATACTTGTCCCCCGGATATTCCCCATAAGCTCCCACCGACACCGCGATGCGTTTGTCCCGAATCATCGAACGATATAAGCGAGAGGTTCGCCCATTCGTTAAAATATCGTCGATCGCATCGTATACCGGTTGATCAGCATGGGTCACGGGTGGCTTATGATAACCCTCCACATATAAGGGTTGGGAAGGATCCTGCAGCTTCACAATTTTTTCTGCGATGGACGGAGGTTCCACGATTCGAAGCGGAGGAGGCGCGGGAGCAGAGGGGATGCGATTGAAATACTTTTCAAGAATCGGGATAACCGCCTCCGCTTTCACATCTCCGACGATCGCCGTCACCAAATTCGGAGGCACGTACTGCTCCTCATAAAACTTTTTTGCGTCGGTCATTGTGTAGGATTGAATATCACTGGCAAAACCAATCACCGGATGATGATACGGGTGGGCCATATAAGCCGTCGCAACAAACTGTTCGAGCAACCGGCCGAAGGGTTGGCTTTCCGTGCGCATGCGACGCTCTTCCATGACTACGTCCCGTTCTTCGTAAAACTCCCGAAACACCGGGTGCAAAAACCGCTCGGACTCTAAGTATGCAAACAGTTCGACTTTATTGGCCGGAAGAGCATAAAAATATCCAGTGACATCAGCACCCGTAAACGCATTTAACGCAACCCCACCCTCCCGTTCAATGATATCGCCGAACTCATTTTTCACCACATACGAAGAAGCCTCTTGTTGTCGCTTTTTAAAAACCGCATAGAGGCGATCCACCGTCTCCTGGTCAGGATCAGAAGCAAACTTCTCCGTTTGATAAGCCTGGTAAGCCTCTTCCAATGCCTCTAACGCGATCTTTTCTGCGTCGTAATCAGTCGTCCCGATGTGAGGAGTTCCTTTAAAGGCCATATGTTCAAACATATGAGCCAGTCCTGTTTGCCCCATGGTTTCCTGGGCCGATCCCACATTGACTCGCGTCATAAAGGCAAAGACAGGCGCCACTGGACGTTCCACAATAATGAAGGTCCACCCGTTCTTCAACGTATGCCTGGTCACACGTTGCTCAAAGGAGGCCAGATCCTGACCAAACACCGTCCCCGCGCAGACGCACCATACCAGCCCCACAAGTCCGAGGCTCTTACTCCATCCCATCAATCGATTACCCGTTCCCATTCATCACCATCCTGGTTAAGCCAACATCATCAATCCGGCCATTAAATGATCCTACCCAGTAAATGAGAATTCTGGCAAGCAAGACATTTTTGAATGCAGAAACCGCATTCTTACCAGCCTTGTCCATGTTATTGGGGGATGCAGAACTTATTCTGAAACATGACGTAGGGAAAAGCGTTCTCTAAGCTACTTACAAGAAAAGCTGTTGACCATCGGACGGCTGCCTGTGCGATGCAGATTTCTGTGCACAACCAAGAAGGTAAAAATGCTGATCGTAACGCAACGTCCCCTATTCAAGGACGATCACCGATGAGGGCTCTTGGCTCATCTCCATCCCAAGCCCGGACTCTTCCCATGGCTGCAAGACCGGTCCCTTATACGCATACCCGCCCTGTACCGGATCTATTGACAAGAGAAGCGGCATGTCGAGATCCAAAAATTCAAACCCTCCCAGCCCTAAGGCCAAACTGAAAGAACACCCCATGGCCACTCGACTTTCGACCATGCCGCCAATCATCAATTGGAGACCGCACGATTTAGCCAAACGGGCAATCTCCCCTGATTCCACCACACCGCACTTGGTGATCTTGACATTCATCACATCCACAGCCTTTTCACGAATCAACAATTCCGCATCATGAAGGGATCGAACCGATTCATCCGCCGCAATGGGAAAAGGACTGTCCCGGCGAACAGAGGCCAGACCTTCCCGGTTATCTCGATGAACGGGTTGCTCTAGCAACAATACAGGAATGGCCGATCGACTTATCGACTCGATGAACTGCAGAGCTTCGGAGACGGTAAACCCCTGATTGGCATCAACCACAAATGAGGCTTCAGGGAACGCTCTAAACACGGCCTCAATCCTTCGAATGTCGGCATCAACATCCTGTCCCACCTTTACTTTAAACACCCTGAATCCTTGAATAAACCACTCTTTGGCTTTGCACACGACTTGTTCGGTTTCTCCAATCGGCAAAGTAATATCGGTTTCGCGAACCCGAACATCCGCTCCACCCCACAGGGCCCACATGGGAACGCCCATCTCGCGACACAGGGCATCAAGAAAAGCCGTTTCCAGCCCGCATCGGACCGAAGGCATCTCCCGGGCCACCTCCGCCAGTTGATGTGCCAGCTTCCGCCAATTCCAAACCGATTGTCCGAGGATACACCGGGCGGCGGCAGGAAATGCGGCCAGGCAGGCAGCCTGATCTTCGCCAGATATGTCCGGAAACGGCGCCATCTCCCCATACCCGCATGTCCCGCTTTTGAGGGTCAATCTGATGAAAATATTGTGGGCGACCGACATGGAACCTGAAGCCACCACGAAAGGAGCATGGAGAGGTAATTGAACCGGCCAGGCTTCAATGGCCGCAATACCGAGTGCTTCCGATTGCATCATGGGTGAAAGAATAGACCCCCAATCAATTGTATGTATAACAATAGGGATGAGGAAATTCTGCAATTTCGGAGGTCAATATCCAAACATACAAAACATCCCCTTCCGGATGAATCCAGAAAACCCGACCCGTTTGAAAATTATAAAAAAATTGTCGTCATGAAACAGGGCAACCAATCTGACAACACAATGCCGAGAATCTCTGTCGGGGTGGGCAATAAAATTGGCCAATATGGCGAATGATGATGTTGATTTGTTACTGATTACCAAACAATCCTTTAAACATCTCCAGGGCTTTTTGGGTTTCAGGTGGAAGATTTTCTAAATTCTGCCCTGGCACAGAAGAAACGCCGCTTGAATTTACCGGATCGGCATTGCCGGAACAGACAATTTCTCCATTCACTTTTTGGCAGACGTTTTCGGCTTTTCCAGAAGATTTTTGAATCCTCTCAGGAGAACCACTAAATGATGCCCCGGACATGGCGGACTCAAGAACATAACCGTCCGGTGGGCCAAACGCCACCGTCATTTTTTTTGTTCCTAGATATCGCTGTTCACTGAAGAGCGTGCTTCCATCCTGGCTCTTCGTAATGGTAATGATGGGGAACCCTTCAATTTTTTTGTGTTGTTCATGCAACCCATTCCCAAAGGGAAGTCCCTTCGCCCATTCCTCCATGTAATCCATCCAGGCATGATAGAGCTCCTTGCTCCGCTCGCCGCCTGGAATGTCGTCCCATGCCGCGGCACAAATGTGCCGAACATCAAACACCTCTAACGTATACCATTCACAAGGGATGCCCCCTTGTCGACCGGTTTCTCCCGTTTTCGTGACTTTCAGGGAGATCCCCGGAGAACCCCCGGAAGTTTGCGTTTTCAATGCTTGTTCCAATCGAGAGCGTTCTTCAGGAGAAAGCTCTTTATTTTCCATTGCCTTTTCTAGGCTAATCCGTTGTTGATCCCGGATGGAATTCATGACATCCCCCAAGACATTGTTCATTCCCTGATCTTGGGTGGAACCCGGCTTAACTCCCAATTTCTGCATCATCTTCTGGCTGGATTGTTTCAAAGCCTCCATCTGTTGCTTGGTGATGATAGTATAAGTTTTGGCCTGATGCCTGACGTACATCATCTCCTGGCGATCCAGAAATATCTGCATATCATTTTGGCTGTCTTTAGGTGTGGAAGACATTCGTTTGTCCTCTAACTTGTCCGGAGCAACATTAAGGCGCATCCAATCTTTCGGTATGGCAACATTGACGGATCCCTCTTCCGAGGAACCATCGGGATACGTGGTTTGAAAAAGGTGGACATGGGAAGTAGTTGATTCTTCAGCCCACACCAGAGCGGGAAAAACCCCAGCCAGCAAACAGAAGAAAATGGTGAGTTTCATTGTTGGTATTTCCTCTTGAAGCATCCGGAATGACACAGGAGACAACGTCTAGGTTCTGAATGAAAGCAAAAAAATTCTTTTCGATCAACCGATTGCTTGCCAACTTCGTGGGTTGAGATTGTCAAAATTCCTATTCCGCTGTTTTAATATCTGACAGTTGATCTTTCCCAAAAAATTGGGGAAGGTAGAAACTCCACCTTCCCCCCTGGATGATGAGGCTTACGGCACACGGGCTTTGGACTACAGGAGGCCACCCAACGATTTGGCCAACCCTTGCACCAGGGGATCCTTAGTTTCTTCCCATTCTAAATTAACCTGTTCGGCGGTCGAAGCCACACGGGCTTGATGAATCTTTTTCCCCTTGCTCGTTTTCTCAGTTAATTGCAAATCGGTCATCACAGCAAATGTCACATCTTTGGTCAATGAGCCCGTGACCAATTCCGTCGCCCCCACCAAAAAACCGCCAATGCCTGCACCAAGAGCCGCGGAACGACCCGTTCCACCCAATCCATAGCCTACAGCCCCTCCGACGGCACCTCCGCCCCAAGCGGAACCATAGCCAGCATGGACCGCGGTTCTCAAGGCAGCAGGATCGGCTTCGCCCACATACAGCACATTCACCTGATAAATATAGGCGGCTTCCTTGGCATTATCCACAATTTTGTATCCCCTGTTTTCAATGGCCTTTCGCACCGGGGTATCAAAATCAATTTCTTTGTCTGAGGTATTTTTGATTTCCAAAAATGCACTTTTTTCTATTTGATTATCCAAATCCAAAAAAATAGATTGCGACATCTTGGTCTGGACCTTCAGGTCTTTTTTCTCCAGGGCAACCTGAGTCGCCGAACAGCCTAATCCTACAAGCATCACACTTCCAGCCGCCATGAGCACAATTTTTTGAATGCCAGGGACCCGTCCCATCATGAGTTTCTCCTTTTTAACTTGTAGGATTTCTTGAGGAAACGAGCGGGATTATGCCACATCCATAGGACATATTGAACCCCTCAAAAGCCTATTTTTACGACTGACCCCCGTGAGCCACCGCGTACCGTTAACCTCTCATTTCTGTTCGTTAAAAACGGAGGGGGTTCCTCCTTCGATCACCCATACCGGTCATTGTCCCATGGAAGTGCGGTATTGGAATATCCGCGCACTTCCCAAAATCCCTTTTGATCGTGATCGGAAAACGTAATTTTTTTGACCCATTTTGCCCCTTTCCAACCGTAGCGTTTGGGAATAATGACGCGTACGGGTCCACCGTGGTCTCTGGTCAATGGCCTTCCATTCCAATGGGTAGCCAGAAGCACATCCTCATCGTCGCAAACCTTGAGAGTGACATTGGTTGTGTACTCATCAAACGCTTCGAATAACACAAACTTTGCCTCGGGCAAGGGACGAACCAATTCCAAGAGATGCTGAAAACTCACACCTCTCCATTCATTATCCAACATGGTCCAGGAGGTGACACAGTGAAAGTCAGCAGTGATCTGCACCTGAGGCTGCCGTTCAAAGGTTTCCCAATCCCATGTCAGCGGATTGGCCACGCACCCATCAATACTTAAGGCCCATTCCGCTAGCACGATCTCCGGCTTACAGCCCAAATCCAGGACCGGAAAATTATTCACCACATGTTGGCCGGGCGGAACCCGTTCATCCTGAGGTTCATCCACCTCTCGACAGGAGAATTCCCGCCGATGTTGAGCAACCTGTTGCTTCGCTTTCACCATCCGTTCGTTGGGTTCCATTGCAAGCCTTTCCTCCTCCAGTCAAGGAGAGATATCTGAAGACCACTACACAGACTTCTCATGATCAAAAACCTTAGCGCTGAACGCCGATGGACGCATTATATCGGGGTTGCCGGCTCAGCAATAGTCACAGAACCCAAATCACACTCCCTTATACCCTCCTGCTCTCTTTACTTCATGATATTCTTCCTCAATGCTTTTTGGTGACAGGTCCAGCCGTCATGTGGAATACAGCAACAGGATATTTCCTGATCTCATAGCCAAGCTATTTATTTTTCTGATAAATTACAATATTCGTTCACAACAGCCTGGAAGCGTCCGGTTATTTACCCCCTCATTTTCAACCGCCCTCTTTTCCAGCCAACTGTTATATCAGCCATAATTTTTGCGGAGGATCAGTCTCATGGCACTGCATGTATTAGCCCGGGTTGTATGTTGCTCCTTGCTGGTGGCCTCAGCGATGACCACGTCTGCGCAGGCAGATTCTCAAGAGGGAGGCTCACCCATGACCGTTTCTGAAGGAAAGTCCATTTCAATGGAGTACACATTGACCTTGGAAAACAAAGAGGTCCTCGACTCCAACGTAGGAGGAGAACCTCTGACATTTACTCAGGGATCTCACCAAATTATTCCTGGCCTGGAAACGGCCCTGGATGGAATGAAGGCGGGAGAACGCAAACAAGTCACCGTTGCCCCTGAAGAGGGGTATGGTAAGGTCGACCCTCAGGCCATTCAGGAAGTTCCCATTGACCAAATTCCACCTGATGCACGGAAGGTCGGGGTGCAATTACAAGGGAAGGACGGACAAGGCCGTGTCGTACACCCGACAGTAACGGAAGTAAAAGAACAGGTGGTCGTCTTAGACTTCAATCACCCTTTAGCGGGGAAAACGCTCTATTTTGACGTGAAAATTTTGGACGTCAAAACTGCCACGGCTCCCTAACGTTGGGAGAATATTGCATCCAAGTGCCCCGCCGGAATTGGCGGGGTCCTTGGATCCCCGTCCTATCATCACTTCTGGCAGAAACATGAAACAGAGAGCCACTTCAATAATACCCTCCGCTGTTATACCCTCCGGCGGTGGGCGTCATTCCATTAATTTCCTTTAAATGCATCACCGCAGATTTGGCATGATCGGTTGCCACATCAGCATGCCCGGCTTGGCCATGTGTAATAGCCTCCCCTAATTCGGCCATGGCCGCATCAAGGTGAGGATTCGTCATGTCCTTTTTCGCGGCCTGCGCATGTTGAAGGGAGGCTTCCGCATGGGTCACGACCGCATCGGCATGCCCCATGCCGCCATGATCGACGGCTTCCTGTGCATGCGCGGCGGCTTCCGCCACGTGTGGATTGGTATTTCCAGTTGAATGAGAAGCGCAAGCCGCAACGAGTCCCAGACACAACAGGCCGACACTCAGTCGAGTGATCCAAGATAGGACACGCATCGTCAACACCTCCTTCTAAAAGTAAAAAGACGTCCCCATCGTCGAATTCTATTGCAAAATTCATAGTAAAATCTTCCATTCCTCGACGACGGTTGGGAAGGAACCATCTACTCTCTTCCATCAGTCTTTCCAGCACCTGCACTAAGAGACACATAGCCCACATTAATTTTCATCAACTCGTTGGGATAAAACATCTTCATGCCATGACTTACGCGACTTTATCAGGATCAAGTCCACAATCCTGCCCCTGGGTCTTCATGACACCCACGATACGAAAACGATATTCCCCCACGAGACCCATGACTTGCCCTAAAGGATTGCGATTCCCAAACCAAACCCGTTTTTCTGGCCCCCCAACCACCAAAGGCACAGTACGAGGCACAGGCGCTGGACTTTTTCATACGAGAAACCTGTAACACAGGCTTTCTACAGCTCTATTAAAGGACCACGAACGACGTGGAGTCACGACTTGAAAGAAAATGAGAAGGCAAGGGAAGTGGAGAGACGGAGCCCCTTAAAAAAATGAAGCCCGGACCAGAATGATCCGGGCTTCAGGAAAACTCGCAAGGACTCTTTCAGAAATAAACAAAGAGCATGCGTGTGAGGTGTTAGGAAGCTAAGGTAGACGGACGCGGTCGACGAACAGCCGGTCGATCATGCCTGCCAGGGCTCCCCGATCGAGGAGTACCAAATCCTCTACCCGCGGAATTCGGCCGAGGCCCACGTCTCTCCGGTGCAATAGCCGGCATAGGCGGACGGCTTCCAGGGGCGCAGGGAACCGCCTTTCCCAGCAATTTTTCAATCATTCGTAACGAACGATTGTCTTCACCGGTCACAAAACTCGTGGCCCAACCTTTGGTATTCTTCCGCGCCGTCCGACCAATACGATGGATATAATCTTCCGGCACATGAGGCAAATCATAATTGATCACATGTTGAATATTGTCCACGTCCAACCCACGGGCGGCAATATCGGTCGCAACTAAAATTTCAAACCGTCCCCGGCGAAACCCTTCCAACGCCGCACGGCGTTGGGGCAGCCGTCGTCCCGCATGTAACACCGCCACGCGACAACCGACCTTTTCCAGGGTTTCCCCGATCCGGTCAGCCCGATGCTTGGTCCGGGTAAAGACAAGGACCGACCCCTCTGTCTCCTTTAAAATGGATAGCAGGAGTGAGGTTTTATCGGAATTGGCAGTATGATGCACCGTATGAGTGACGCCTTCAGCCGGTGTGGCCGATTTCGCCACCAGGGCTTTAAACGGATCGTTAAGAGACATCCGAGCCAAATCAGCCAAATTATTCGGCATAGTTGCCGAGAAGAGTAAGGTTTGCCGGGTTTCCGGTAATGCCTCAATGATTTGATTGAGCTGAGGCGCAAACCCCATATCAAGCATCCGATCGGCTTCGTCGAGGACCACCATCCGAAGCTTGGCAAACGAAACTGTCCCCTGCCACATATGGTCGAGGAGGCGACCCGGCGTCGCCACGATGATATCGGGACGTTGCCGTAATCCACGAACTTGCGCATGCATATCAGCACCACCCACCAACGTGGTTGCAAAAATCCCGCGCACACGCCCGAACTTATCAACGGTTTCTTGAATTTGAAATGCCAACTCCCGGGTTGGCGCTAAAATCATCGCGCGAGGGTGGCCCTTAGGACCATCTACCAATCGTTCAATGATAGGAATGACAAAGGCCGCGGTTTTTCCGGTGCCGGTCTGGGCACACCCCAGCACATCCCGACCTTCCAAAGCCGGAGGGATGGCCTGGACTTGAATCGGGGTCGGTTCCGTTAAACCGAGTTTATTCAACACCCCAACCAAAGTAGCAGACACACCAAGCGCACCAAACTGTGACAACGCAGTTGAAGACATAAAACTATTCCTTTTGTTACAAGGATCGTATGTAAGCGGGTTCAGAAAACCGAGTGAAGCAGAATCAGGTGGGAAGTCCGCTCCGAGCAGGATCTGGTCGCGATACGATCGCGGGGCCCGAAGATTAATTGAATGTTCCCGTCGTCGGACCGAATCGACAAGAACAATGCTTAGGTTACAGTACAATCCATATCCTGTCAAATTTTCCTGCTTCCCTCACGTGCCCAACCTGGTATTCGAATGTTACCATTGTAGGGTGAATGTCCAGTCACATGTCACACCACAACCATTCATCCACTCAACCACAGTAAAGGCATAAAACCCATGAGCACCATTTACGACATCACCTGCAGGAACATTCAGGGAAAGGATGAAACCCTCGCCCCCAAAAAGGGCAAAGTCTTACTGATCGTCAATACGGCCTCCAAATGCGGATTCACCCCTCAGTTTCAGGGGCTGGAAGATCTCTATAAAAAATATCATTCACAAGGACTGGAGATCCTCGGATTTCCCTGCAATCAGTTTGGAAGCCAGGACCCGGGGGAGAACGAAGAAATCCTCACGTTCTGCCAAACCAATTATGGAGTGACCTTTCCGATGTTTGCCAAGGTTGACGTGAATGGGCCCGATACTCATCCCCTCTTCAAACATCTCAAAGCCGAGGCACCGGGAGTACTGGGATCAGAGGCCATCAAGTGGAACTTCACGAAATTTCTGGTGGACCAAACCGGTGCGGTCAAGGAACGCTATGCCCCAGCAACCAAACCCTCAGACCTTGAGTCAGACATCACAGCACTCCTCAACGCCAAGGCGAAGCAAGCATAAATCAGACAAGACCTTTCCAAGTACCAACATTTATTGACAGCCCAGGGCTTGCGCCCCAAACAACAGCCCGTACCGTACTCAACCCATTCCTTCCATCCCGGTCATTTGATATCATGGTCTCCCCCATGATTGATGTCTATACCATGATCCTTGCCGGTGGCCGTGGCGAACGGCTCCTCCCGCTCACCCAACACCGCGCCAAACCTGCGGTACCCTTTGGAGGCAAATACCGCATCATCGACGTGACCTTGAGCAATTGCCTCAATTCGGGGCTTCGCAAAATTGCCGTGCTTATCCAATATAAATCCCACTCGTTGGATCGCCACATCCGAAGAGGTTGGTCAATTTTCAACCCGGAGCTGGGCGAATTCATCTTTTCCATCCCACCGCAACAACGTATCAACGCCGAGTGGTACCGGGGCACAGCCGATGCTGTCCATCAAAACCTCTTTCTGCTGGAACAGGAACGCCCGAAGTTTTTATTGGTGTTGGCCGGAGATCACCTCTACAAAATGAACTATGCCGACATGTTCAGGTTCATGCAAGAAACGGAGGCGGATGCCATCGTGGGTGCCCTTGAATGGCCGGTCGAAAAAGCTCGACAGTTCGGAGTCCTTGGGGTCGATCCCTCAAACCGTGTCACCCGGTTTGAAGAAAAGCCGGCAAACCCGTTTCACCTACCTGATAATCCAACGCATGCGTTTGTTTCAATGGGCATCTATCTTTTTCGCACAGACCATCTCTATGAGGAACTGCGAAAAGATTCCGAAATGCCCACGGCCCATGACTTCGGGAAAAATATTATTCCCAACATGATTCAGAACAACAAAAAAGTGTTTGCCTATAATTTTGAAGATGAAAACAAAAAAGAGGTCAAGTACTGGCGGGACATCGGTACCCTGGACGCCTACTACGAAGCCAACATGGATCTCGTCGGGGTTGATCCCCACCTCAACCTCTATGATGAGGCCTGGCCCATCCGAACGTACCAAGGCCAATATCCGCCCGCAAAATTTGTCTTTGCCGATGAGTTCAAGGGAGGGCGCAGAGGCATGGCACTGGATTCCATCGTCTCAGGAGGCTGCATTATCTCCGGAAGCCTGGTGCAAAATTGTGTGCTCTCACCCAACGTCCACATCGAGCATCATGCCGAAGTCCACGATTCCGTCATCATGGAAAATGTCAGAATCGGCGACCGGTCCCGTATCCGCCGGGCCATCATCGATAAGGGCGTCATCATTCCCCCCGATTCCGTCATCGGGCACGATCTCCAGCACGATCATCAACGCTTTCCTGTCACTGAAGACGGCGTGGTCGTCGTGACACCCGATTCATCCACAAAATAATGAAGCAGTCGTGAAACGGGCACATTCCCAAAACTGACAACCCATTACCCCAGAACCAATACGCCTACCCCACTCATAATGAGGCCGATCCCGGCCACCCATCCCAATCCTCCGCTCCAGACGCCGACCGGCAAGATCTTTTCTAAAAGCACAAAGACGGTAATCGCCGCGATCCAGAGCACATTCATCACTCCACCCACAAACAACAGCCCCATCAAGGCCCAGCAGCAGCCGAGACAAAATGCACCATGATGCAGTCCCAATCGAAACGCGCCGGAAGTGCCCGGTCGCCAATGCTCGGCAATAAAATGAGCGGGTGCCCGACAATGATCTAAGCACGTAGTCTTCCACGGGGTGAGTTGATACAGACCAGCGACAATTAAAAGCCCGGAACCGACCACATGACTTGTGGCCACCATCATGGGTGAGAGCATGGCCGCTGCATGCAATCCCCACTGCACGACAGTCGCGCCTACACTAAAGACACTCCATAGAGCCAAATACCCGGCCACGAATGCCCCCGTCGGAGCCATGAGTGAACCCTGCCGTTCGGCCTTGCGAACCATGCCTGCATACAACAACGTCATCGGGACGGCACCGGGCAGCATCATCCCGACCATCATGACAGCCCACATCAAGTACACAAACACAAAATCCACCGGCGTCCATGGATGTAACTGCATGATCGCCCCGGGAGCATCAGCATTCATCATGGGCATCTTCGCCCAGAGATACAAGACATACAGCCAGGACAAAAAAATTATCCCAATCAGAGCTGAGAGAATCGTGATTCGATCACGCTTGGGTAACATAGGAAAAGAAGGAGGAGAAGAGGGGTTCATGGAAATGGACTATAAGAACCCCTGGAACAATCAGCAACTGACAGGCAGGTCGAATAACCGGGAAGCGGACACTTTGGCCTGATAGCTCCCTCCCTTCCTCACCAGAAGGGCCGGGTCCGCGTAGGCTCGACTGTAAAGATTACCGAATTGGGGCTGTCCTGTGCCACAACACGGGACTCACCACGGCGTCGTCAACACTCGGCACATTTAACATGGCAGAAAATAAATGATGGGCGAGAAAAAAGTCGTTCACAAAAAAAGGATGTATCGCTCACCAATCAGGCTCTGATCACGCCATCCTGATTCATGTGAAGAATATTAAATTGCCCATAGCTATTAGACAGGTTCAATGTAATTCCGGCTTGAGCCTTGGTCGACCCGTTGCCCACTTCGGCCACGGTATATTCAAATCCTTCCGGCAAATTAATTCTTGCGCGATGATCTTTCCCGGTATGAGGATTGGAGATGGGTGTCCCCTTCGATTCCACCAAGCCCGGCACGTTTACCGTGGCCTGTCTTGCCTCCACATCTATGGAGAGATCAATCGGAACAAACTGGGGTTCCAACACGTTAGACATCGTACTATTGAATACAAAAAAGTGGGTAGCTCCCGGGGCGGTCGCCTCGCCATGTAGTATTTTTCGGAGTGCTTCGCGTTGCAAGGCATCCGCTCGCGCATCGATTAAAATCTGCTGAGTTCCATTTCCTTGGGCAATTTCCCCCGGCCATTGCAAGAGCATGACGTAGTTCAATCCATCCAAACGCGTGTCATTAAAATACCCCTCTTCAATATATCCCGAGCCCATTGCCTCGCAAAATCCGTTCGTCGAAGGGGCATTAAACTGGCATCCACACCCATAGCTACAGTTGCAATTGGCGAACTCGACACCACGCAGCATCCATTGATCAGCCATTGTGCGCTCCTTTCGAAATTTAGGTCGGACACCCCTCCCAATTATTTTTAGTTTTTATCATGCCGCCCACCAACGTTTCCAGCGCTACCCCGTGCATTGGCCCATCCACTAGAGGATTTCGTCAAGACCCTCTCTCACCGCATTGACTCATCTATACGTTCCGACTTTCCCCACCACACCATCTATACTTTTTCCCACAGGTTCGCTACCATTCGCCTCCAAACGGCACCACAGAAAAGCCGCACCATTAACAACACAAGGAGCACACCCATGGGCAAGAGCCAGGACGCACGCAAAGAAACCAAAAAAAAGCCAGCGAAAACCATGAAGGAAAAGCGGGCCGAGAAAAAAGGAAAAAAATAACATAGGGCATTCCTGCCCAATAGGCGAAGACCCGTGAGTTGACGAGGCGGAAGGAAACACCCCCTCGTCAACACTCAAACGATCTCTTCCACTTTTGCCAACCACAACTTTACGCACTCTTAGATTCAGAAAAAACAAACAGGGCTCCAGATGGCAGGACCACATCGTATTTCCTCATCTGTGTATCAGGAAAAGAAGGGGCGAGGTAGGCCCTCAAATTGCTGGCGATTTAGCCATGGGGGTCGGATACCGACAATGTCAAGTGGGCGAGAGATCATCGGGATGTGTGGAGCCGGCAGCCTGCGCCGCATGTTTTAACGCATACAATCGTTCTGCATAGCGATGACCCGGTTGAATATGTGATAGCACCCGGAACCCTTCTAACGCTTGAATCACGTGAGGTTGCATCCCCACAAAAAATAAATGCTGTTTGTGGGCGCGAATGATACGCAGCATATCATCGATAGCTAATGCGGCTGTCCCATCGATTGCCGAAACGTCCGATAAATCCAAAACACAACTGGTGAACTTTCGCAATCCCGGCACGGTCTCTAAACGACGCACCATGTTTTTGGCTGACCCAAAACTCATCGGACCATCCACATGAATCAGCAAAATTTTCCCGGCGTTGCGTTCCATGACGCTAACTTCTTCAGGTGCCAGCGGTGATTCATCATGCACCTCTGTGATGACATTCATATTGGCCAATTGCAAATCAGACATTTCCTTAACAAAAAGTAAACTCGCCAGGACGACACCCACCGCGACAGCCGCGATTAAATCCACCGCCACAGTAATCACAAAGACCACAATCATAATGCCCACATCCGTCTTCGGGGCATCCCAGATATGTTGCAAGAATCGCCAATCAATAATATCCACCCCGACCTTCAGCAGTATGCCTGCCAGAACCGCGAGCGGAATTTTTTCCGCCAGCGGACCCAACCACAACAATGTGGCTAGCAGCACAAGACCCATTAAGGCACCGGAAATTGGGGTTCGCCCGCCGGATCGAATATTTGCCACAGACCGCATCGTCGCACCGGCACCAGGCAAGCCACCAAAAAGACCTGCGACCATATTGCCGATTCCCTGGCCAATGAGTTCACGGTTGGAATTGTGCTGAGTGCGGGTCATGTTGTCGCACACCAAGGAGGTGAGCAAACTGTCAATCGAGCCCAGTAGGGCAAAGACACAGGCCCCTTCTAGCATGAGAGGCAAGAACTCGATTTCAAACGCAGGGAAATGCAATGGCGGAAAATCAGAGGGGACTGAACCAATCACCGGTGCATCAGGGAAAAAGCCATTCGCGATTGGTGTACAGAGCAAAAGAGCCAATAACGGTGGTGGAACCACTCCTCCGATAGATGTGGGGGTAAGATATGTGATGAGCAAGGCGATGCCTGCCAATATGACCGCATCCAGTACGGGTTGTGTGAGAAACTCCGCCACACCCATCACATTGGGAATAACCCCACCTGGCTTAGCCGCATACCCAAATAGGGGGCCGATTTGCAGAATAATAATGATGGCCCCAATGCCGCTCATAAACCCGGAAATGACGGGATAGGGCATAAGACGGATATACCGTCCGATTCCTAACATCCCCATTGCAATCAGGACCACTCCACCTAAAATTACGGTCGTATACACCAGTTGCATGTTGCCGGCCATTTCGACCAGGAGACCCGCAAACACCACTGTCATGGGGCCCGTTGGCCCTGAAGCCTGTGCAGGAGTTCCACCAAACAACGCCGCAAAGAATCCCACAAAAATTGCACCATACAGACCCGCTTCCGCACCGGCACCCGAAGCCACGCCAAATGCCAAGGCTAAAGGGACCGCGATAACTGCCGCGACTACCCCTCCAAAAACATCTCCTTTGAGGTTGCGGAAATGAAGACCGTGGATCAGCATCATATCGTTAAGGTCACAGTTCTAGAGAGAAAGGACTCATCACAGGTAGAAGCGACTGGAAGAGGGTGAAATGGACTGCACCGTTGTGAGAATACGATTGACAAAACAACCCGAGTGACTTAAGGATGCATTACCTCGGTACCCCGTACCTGAAACTTCAGAATTTCTTGAAGGGCCTACACCGATACTTTTCAACAAGACACGAAAAAGGAAATTCTCCGATGGCGGCATTTACTTCGCAACCAAGGATTATTCCTCCCGTTTAATCCAAACCAAAAAATTCTTACGGAAAATACCGGCCGTGTTACCGGTCAAATGAAATGTTGAGCATCGTACGAATAATTCCACCATAGCAGGGCTTAGAGTGTTCTATTGCACACGAGAAGGGAAGGTCTTGATTGATCATCCGGCAGGGGGGCACGTGAGGTCATCGCCCAGATAATTGCGCAACCCACTCCTCATGCATGGCATTCACTTCCTGTCTTGAGGGTCCTAAGAATACCATATTACAGCACATTTGTCGTTGGCAGAATCCATAGGGAATCATCCCGCGGCCAGTGCGAGGATTGAACAGCCCTGCGTCAACCGCACGGCGAAACTCTGGAAAAGACCCGGTCTGAATTCTTGGAAGCATCGAAAAAAAAGCCCCAATCACCGGGAAACCGCGGTCCATTTGACGCACGTTGAGATGCGCCATCAAAAAAGTTGGATAGACGGAACCATTCGACCTGGCGTTAATCTCTGCAAAAAACCACCGTCTTCTTCCGTTCCGGAGATCCGCATGTTCCACAAAATCAAAACCGGCCAACCCTGTGAAGCCATCCTCCTGCAGCCATCTTCCCAATGCTTCAGCAGCCCGACCCATGTCATTCAACATCTGTGCCCCGGAGGGGGAGACATTTCCGATATGTCCCAGATGAAGGTTCAAGCGCTGATCGGATATTCCGACCACAGTCACCGCCCCCCCATCAGGCTGGACATTGACAAGAATATTAGGGGAGAACGCGACCTCATACAATACCTGCACGAGATAGCCCGGTGATAGGAAACTTCGAGAGATGAGCTCCATTGCCTGTCGCTCGCTTTCGGTATGATCCTCGATAAGGAAGATACCGGACCCGCTCCTTCCTTCGGCGGATCGAATAATCACCCGGCCGGTCTCAGAAATGTAACGACGAATTGCCGATCGAAGCATCGTCACGCTCTTGGCTTTGCCATCAGACGACTCAATGATTTCGCCCCGGGCAACCGGAATACCAAGTTCCTGAGCCTTTCGATACGCCACGTGTTTGAGATTCGCCGCCTCCGTCACCTCAGGATTGCCGCCCATGAACTTCACTGTCTTGCCAAGGATGTTCTCCAACGCTTGTGCCATCACATACCCCTTCTGCGACACGGCATCCAGATTCAGAACGACGTGATTTCGAGGTGAGATCCGCTCACAAATTCTGTGTAAGGAGTCGACAGAGGGGCAAAAGAGATTATTGTCGAGGCATTCGCCAAAGACAGGGCCTGGTTCAAGTTCAATGATATTTCCCAGTTCCGGCCCGACACCCAAATCGTGCAGAAATCTCATATAAGACAGGTCAACCTTACTACCTGTCAAACAGACCACATCGTGCGGCCTGGCCATGACGAGTGCGCACTGGTCGTAGCCACGGAAATTGGGAGGACGCATCTCCAAGGGAATATTCTTTGCGAGTGCGACCGGATCATGCACAAAAATGTGCGTCACATCAGACCCGCCGAGGGTGGAAATAATGGGTGTCATTCGGCTTGTATGTCTTTCGCCGGAACTGTCGATTCCACCATCACGCAGATCCTCTCGGACATCAGCTTCCCTGCAAGCCGATGACCGGCGGCATTCCAGTGGCCCTTCCCCAATTCACTGTTCTGAAATCCATGCAGGAACACACCATGCTGTTCAGCATAGGTGGCGAGAGGTTCTGCCAGGCTCAATAACTCGATGTTTTCCCGTTTCGCCAAAGCCTGGATGCGCCGGTCAGGATACAAAAGATCCGGCACGCCAAGTTGACGGACCAATGCCTGTCGATGTTGCACGTCGGGATGAACCTGGTTGGGATTCGAAAGGCTCACAACAAGGAACCGGCGTCCCCCCTCATCGACCTCTCGCTTCATTTGCACGATCAATCGTTCGGTAATCTTCCAGGCATGTTCCCAGGATGGGTCCGGCTGGTCGAGATAGACCAGTAGATCGAGGCGAAGAGCAGGATCTTCCCAATCCTTCATCTGCTGTTGCTGAGCCATTTCCTCCAGAAAGGATTTGAGTTTGTATTTGGCGTGGCGAAACACCTGTAGGACCCGGGAGACTTCGAAGGCTTCGGCACTCAGCGGAAATTGTTGAAGCCGAAACTCCGTCGTGTGATGGAAGGAATTGTCCAGGACGAGGCGCCCCTCATTCATGATGAAATAGGGGATATTGTTTTTCCCGTACAGTGCTCTCAGGTTCCCACGAATATCGTTCTCTGTATACAATGCCAGCAGGACGAGATCCGGATCATAGAGAGAAGCGTTATGACGCAGCACCAGTAATTCCTGGGCTGTACTGAAGCCGGACACACCGAAATTTATGGCTTCTACCTGACGCCCGGCGAGGGAGGGACAATCTGACAACTCGTGTTCAAGCCTGGCCGCATAGATCTGCTCGGTCGGGACCTGCATCGCCTCCGTGTAGGAATCGCCCAAAAGCGCAATCCGGAAGGTCCCAAGAGGCTTTTCCAAAGTGTGCTCACGGTCGCGCAGCCCCATACTATTGATCCGAATGTAGGCTTCACCTTCATTAGAATACAGACCTTCAGCCCCCGGTTTATGCGCATAGCCGGTCAGATCGTCAGCAATAAAGAAAGAGGGGTAGGAAATTCCGAAAAGGGAAAGACCGATTTCAACGAGGACAAAGGCAATTCCACATCCCATAAAGACTAATGCGATGTTTCCTGCCCACTTCCTTACCACCCGCTCTCACCCCCTCATTTTCCCCTATCATCATACAAAACCGACCTTCTGAAACAAGGGCAATATTCCCCATAACTGCACTCTACCCGTACCGGAGCTTGAGGATAAAAATCCAACCAGCCAGAAACAAGGTCACCATATTGGCGATGACTAACGGCCAATCATGATTGATTAAGCCATAGACGCTCCAAAGCATTAAGCCCGAAGTTAAGATCGAATACATACTCAGGGAAAGATCTTTGGTATGTTTCGTTTTCACAATTTGAATCGCCTGGGGAAGAAACGACGAGGTCGTGCAGGCTCCCGCGACATATCCCATAACCATCACCCAATCCATGTTGCCTCCTCTGTGATGTTTCCCATTAGCCGTTAATGAACCACTCTGGTCCAATTTTGAATCGTGGAGTATACCGCCCCGTTGATTTCCCGGACAAAAGCCCAGACAGATTATTGAAATAGAAAACCTTTCTCCCGGCTGAACTTCAGATCCGTTGCGATTCATGAGGAACGTTGAATCGCCGGAAGAAAATGACGTATGGTGTGTGGCGATCTTCACAAATTTCACAACGAAAGGATTCTCAATCCAATGACCTTGCAAGCCCATGCGGAAGCACTGTATGCAGGCATTCGATCATTATTGGGACAGCATGACGCAAACCGGGTTCAGGCGAAACTGGAACATGACCTGTGCCATGTGGTTCCAACCTGGAACCACACCACACCTGCCTGTCCCGGATGGTATTGGTTTAAAGCGCCGGGCGTCAGTGAACCACAACTGTTGCATGTGACACATGGCCGGATTGATACCAAACTCATGGCCGATCTTGGTCCGCCTAATAATCTGGTGGATGTTCAGCGCATTAAAGGCCAATGGGCGGGGCCCCTTCTTCCCCCAACCTAAGTGGGAATAGGGGCTTTTGAACGCGATTCGGTGTGCTCCGGATTGCTTCGTAAGGAAATGGTGAGGGATGAAACTGGTGGAACTCGAGAATGATGCAACAGTCTCTCAGCGTGTCTTCTTTCTTCAGCCAATCCCGACTGTCACGTCGTTCCACTCACTTCCACTTTTCATAGTTGATTGAAATCCTGATATTTGTGGACGACACTGACCACATCCCGTAGTTTTTTCATCTCCGGTGAGTTATCGTAAATTAGCCACAGTCGGTCTTGGAGGTTGTTAATGAGTGCGACCGTTGGTCTATGGTGAATGGACCCAACACCCCACACAACTTCAGTGAGGACAGGAAATTCAATATCAGAAGAAGACTGAATTTTCGACGTCGCGTTGGACAGATACGTCAGCAGAATCGTCATCACCTCTAGATCCCCTTCGGCTCGCAAAATCCGTCCCAATCCCTTGGCTGCCGCGGCTCGAATCGAGACCGCTCTGTCCTGACTATCGAACAGGCCTTGCAGGTACGGAACGACCTCGAGTCCAAGACCGGAAATAGCCGCAATCGCCTGCTCCGGAGCCTGCCCCCGTTCAACTTCTTTCAGGAGATACGGAAGGGCTTCGGGATCCGGGAACTGTCGGAGCAAATCAAGAATAATCAATTGACGGGTTTGGGACGTCTCGGGATTGGTCAACACGGACACCAGTCGATGGGTTTGCCCCCATTCACTGAGGAGCATAACCGGAAAATCAAACCGTTCAAGTTCCCGGGTGAGTTGCTCAAAAACAGCCACTCCGGAGTCTACGTCCTGCGCCTCCCGCAGAATATGAGAATCCTGCTCCATTGAGGGGTGTACTTCTTTGTGCCAACTCAGGTCCCTCCCCTCCAGGAGATAGGATAATTGGCAGGCCGGGCCATGCCAGAGCCGGTCGGGCGTATTGGTTAACTCATTATCGCCGCCGAAGCGTGCGACGGTTTGTTGGTGTTTACGCTCTTCGCAGATGATGTGAAATTCCACATCATGGGGTTGAGTGGCATCCGTGACCACCTGAAATCCCAGCTCTTCGAATCGCCGCTGAACCACCTGGAGAATAAGCTCGGGAGAGGTAAAACCCTTTTCGGTCAGCGCCAGGGCGGAAACCCGGATAGTTTGAATACGGGAGAGTTGTGCTTTTTGTTCGGGAGTGAAAGAGGCGCGGCGGGCCACACTGTCCGTCGGAAAAATAAGCACCAGAAGGATAACGAGATGCACCACTATTCCCATCATGGCAATCTCCCTTTTGAGCAAGAGTACCAGAGATTAATGGAACCGCAACCCTCTTTTTTGGAGAAAGAGGAATTTTATGAAAAAAGATTAGTTGTTCACAAGGAAAATGGGAACTGACATCTCCTCCTCTTACCGCAGCCGGGCTGGCGAGCCAAAGATATCTTTCGCGAAGTTGCCAGCCATATACACATAAGCTCTCGTTATGAGGGGGTGTCTCTTAACGATGCCATATCGATGACAAAACGAAAACGGACGTCCCCCCGTAGGACCCGCTCATAGGCTTCGTTAATCTGTTGAATGGGAATGACCTCCACATCGGAAGTGATCCCATGCTCCCCGCAAAAATTCAGCATTTCCTGCGTCTCACGAATTCCGCCAATCAGGGAACCCACCAGACGACGACGACGCATAATAAGCGCAAACGCCTCAACGGAGAGCGGTTCGCTCGGCGCACCGACCAGAATGTACGTTCCATCAGTTTTAAGCAACCCCAGAAAGGCATTGAAATCATGGGTACCAGAGACCGTATCAATCACGAAATCAAACTGACGGGCCAACCGCGTAAAGGTTCCTTCCTGCGAAGTCGCTGCAAACCCCGTCGCTCCAAGACGTTCCGCATCCGCCCGCTTCATGTCCGTGCGGCTCAAGACGGTGACCTCCGCCCCAAAGGCCTTACCAAATTTGACGGCCATGTGACCAAGCCCGCCGAGCCCGACCACACCAAGTTTATGGCCTTTCCCCACACCCCACTGTCGCAAAGGAGAATACGTGGTAATTCCGGCACACAACAGCGGGGCGACACCTGCCAGCGGAAGAGAATGAGGAATCTTGAGCACATACGATTCATGTACCACGATTTCGCTGGAGTAACCACCATAAGTCGGCCGGCCATCTTTGTCGAGACCGTTATAGGTCAAGATCATGCCCGCTTCACAATATTGCTCTACGCCTCGGGTACATGAGGAACAGGTGCGACATGAATCGACAAAACATCCGACCCCGACCGTTTCTCCTTCCCTAACCTTCGTCACACCTGCCCCCACCCTGGTCACCGTCCCGACCACCTCATGCCCCGGGACCAGAGGAAAGATGGATCCACCCCATTCGTCTCGCGCCTGATGAATGTCGGAGTGGCAGACTCCGCAATAACCGATTTTGATCAGGACGTCATTCGATCCGACCGGTCGCCGGTCAAAGCTAAACGGTTCGAGTAAGGCCCCGGCTTGCAATGCGGCATAGGCTTTGGTTGCCCCCATCGGTGCGCTCCTTAAATTGAACAATACCATCCGGCCATGGGTAAAGAGCCCTATGATTGCTGATTGAGAAATCTGGGGCGATCTCTGACGGAAATCATTCGCATCAGATCCCTCACAGACAAAATACCCACAATCGCATGATTTTCCGTAATCGGCAGATGCCGGATATTTCTTTCGGCCATGAGATCGCTGGCATCATGCACTGTTCGGTTGATATCAATGTCGATTAGTGTTTGCGTCATCACAGAACCCACTTTGGTCCGAACAAGATCCTGGTTCTGAGCCATACCTTTGTGGACCAGATCACGCTCCGTGACAATTCCCACCACCTCACCAGCCTGCGTCACCATGAGGGCGCCGATCCGCTTGTCGGTCATACCTTTGGCTACGGTGATGAGGGTCGCTTCCCGATCGATCGATTCAATATCCCGCCGCATCAGCACACTGAGAGGCCGATACACATCATCAAGATCCCGAATCGGCCCCTTCTCCGCATATACAAAATGTTTCACCAGATCGCGAACGGAGATCAGGCCGACAATCGCTTCCCCTTCCGTCACACAAAGATGGCGAATGCCATGCTTCTCCATGAAATGGCTGGCATCCAGCATCGTGCGATCGGAGGAGATGGAGAGTAACGGGCTTGCCATAATCTGCCCCACGGTCGTTCCTGCCGGGGTCAGGTCTTGGGCGATGACCCGGCGAAGGAGATCGGTCTCTGAAATAAGCCCGATAATTTTTGAAGGGTGAGATTCCTGCCCTGCCGGATAGACCACGAGACTGCCAATCCGTCGTGCCGCCATGAGACTGGCCGCATTCACCACGGAGGTGTCTTCGCTCACCCCTTCAAGATCGCGCTGCATATAATGCCCAAGGGTTTCCTTGAAATCGCCGCTCATAATCTTCCCTTCTTCGTCAAGGGGTGAATATCGTCCATACCGCACTTTCCCATTCGAGCCTGGTCTCTGGCCTGGACATTCCGATTACGTACGTTCCTGTTCTTGAATAAATTGTCGCGCATTGGTGAGTTCCTCATACAGGCACAGTTGATTTTTCACTAAGAGATGCTCAATCGCGGCAATCCGGAACATCACTTCGGGAAGCATGATATCGAGGCGCTCAGTGAGTGACTCAATCGTTTTGGCCATGCCTCCCGATGCACGGGGAGCCCCGACGCGCTGAGGCCGCGTTGGTTTTTTGGAGGCGGTCGCTTTCTTGGAGGAGGTTGGCCCTTTCCTGGAGGAGGCGGTCCCTTTCTTGGAGGAGGTTGGCCCTTTTTTACGAGAGGGTGACTGCTTTTTCTTGGAAGAAGGAGTGCGTTTATTAGATGCTTGACGGATCGACTTCTTTGTTACGGCCATACTACCCTCCAATTGACCAATAATAAATCTCCCAACGAACAACCGGTCACAGAGATTTGCGTCCTTTTGTCCACGAATACGCTCAACGACTATACACCACCATGTCAGATTTTTTCGAGCACCCCGGCTTCCATCACCAGGTAGAACAGGGCTATGGCCTGTTCTACCTGGTCACTTCAGGATTTTCAACTCTTTCTCGATATTGCCCTGACATTTCTGACAAATCCCATGCGTCAGGGATGGCACAACCCTACTGCCAAGAAGACCAAGATAGTTCACCACCTCCTCCAACTCAACCCATCCTTGGTTCGGGAGATGGACTTTCATACACCAACTACAGATCGTCAAAAAGGGCTCCCCTCTCTGGACATCGGGATCGAGGAACAAAACAGGGTCTCGTGGAATCACACGAATGGGGTGAGTCGAAAACATCAGTTCGTCCTCTTGAAGAGGAGACACCATGAGTTGAAAATACCGGCGACATACGGGGGCATCGCAGCGAAACTTGAAAACCGCTGCTTGTTGCTTCTTTCTCACGGCTTTAAATATGTGGCGGTATATCTGACGGAGTTCCTCCCCTTCGATGAAATCCCAGAGGGACTTTCCAATGACATACGCGCGATTCAGATGCCCTCCGGCATTTTGGCAGGCAAACTGTAACCACCCCTCATTGATAAACCGAATGCGATCGGCTTTATCGATGCTATATTGAATCGACGTGGGCATGGTGGACCTCCGGGTTGGTTAGGGCCTCCCACTACAATCGTGAAGGAGGGGTCATAATACGCCAAATAGGAAAGCAGTTCAAAATAATCATTGAGGATGAGGCCCAGGGGGTTCAGGACACTCCACACCAGCCCCATGTCGCCGTTCGTGTGCCCTTCTCCTGGAAGAGATTTATTCATTCTTGCTAGAGTGCGTCAGTGTTCGGCTGTATGCGTCATCTATTATGAGGAGGGGCTGAATGAAATATGTCCATCTTGGTCGATCCGGGCTGAAAGTCAGCCGGTTGTGTCTGGGCACGATGAATTTCGGACCGGAAACCACAGAAGCCGACAGTGGAACCATCATGGATACCGCACTGGAACTCGGCATTAATTTTTTTGATACCGCAAATGTCTATGGCTGGGAAGTGGGGGAAGGCATAACCGAACAGATCATCGGTCGTTGGTTTGCGCAGGGAGGTCAACGCCGGGAAAAAGTCGTCCTGGCCACCAAAGTGTTCGGGCGAATGGGAGACTGGCCCAACCAATCCCGTTTGTCCGCACTTCATATCAAGCGGGCCTGTGAAGCCAGTTTGCGCCGGCTTCAAACCGATTATATCGACCTGTATCAGATGCACCATATTGACCGGCATTCGCCGTGGGAGGAAATCTGGCAGGCCATGGAACAGCTCATGCGCGAGGGGAAAATCTTATACGTGGGGAGCAGTAACTTTGCGGGATGGCATCTGGCGCAAGCGCAGGAAATGGCCAGGCACCGGAATTTCCTGGGACTGGTGGCGGAGCAGAGTTTGTACAACTTAAATGACCGCATGATTGAGCTGGAGGTCATTCCGGCCTGTGAAGCGTACGGCATTGGGGTAATTCCCTGGAGTCCGGTCGCGCGCGGCCTCCTGGCCGGGGCGCTTGAACCCGCGACAAGCGGACGGCGGGCCGATGAGGATCTGCGCAAAAACGTGGAAAAATTCCGGCCACGGTTGGAAGCCTACGAATCGCTGTGCCGGGAAGTCGGCGAGGCGCCAGCACATATCGCCATGGCATGGCTGCTTCAGCAACCAGCCGTCACGGCACCCATCATTGGTCCCCGAACGCTGGACCAGTTACAGGGCGCCATGCGCACCTTCGACATCACACTGTCCAAAGAGGTGTTGAAAAAATTAGATACCATCTTCCCCGGACCGGGAGGCCCCGCACCCGAAGCCTACGCCTGGTGAGAGCCCACGCCGGGTGTCAAATATTTGCAACTTGTGCATAAAGGGATAAAACATTGACAAAATATTGACGGGTGCGTTGTCCCCACACCGGCTTCACCACCATTCGAATTCCTTTCAACTCAACAGGTTGACCTCCCCTGAATCACCACCAACCGTTCACGTCATCTTTGGCATACCAGTTGCTCTAAAAAACAAAGAGGAAGTCCACTCACCAGGTGGAGTCGGGCTCAGGGCCTCAAGCCAAGGAGGATGTCATGCGAACGACCATCCCCATTCACGCATTCGCCATCGTGTTAGCCCTTATTCTCATTGGAGGGGAAATCGTCACAGCGGAAATGCCGCCACCCGAACCGGATGAGGCCTACCTGGTCGACGAAGATATCAATATTGTCACCGGCCTCTACATTCGAGAATATTCCCTCCGCAAAGACGGCATCGTCGATTACAAAACCGCCCGCCAAATTCTCATCTCGGAATATAATGAACATTGGAATTCGGTCGTCGAAACGAAAGAATGGCCGTTATTCTACTGGCATGATGTGAATCGGGACGGACATTGGATCATGTATGTGGACCGAAAGGTCAAAGGCTGCACCTGCGATATCGTCCCCTACGAAGTAAAGACGGAGGACGCGACGGCACAAAAAGATCCTTTTTAACTAGCAGGGTTCAAAAAGGGCCGTCCAGTCCTGTCCTGTCCTGTCCTGTCCTGAGTTTCACGAAGGAAAGGCCGCAGCCGCTTGGACGGGCGGAGCGTACAAAGAAGTACGTGAGCACGGTCAAGGGGCGAGAACGCCGCTGGTGGACCCTTCGGCCAGACTCAGGGCATGCTTTTTCAACATCCTGCAGACACTCGCACTCGTCAACCGTCAACAATTTCCGCCTCACCGGACCAGGTACCACGCTCCCTCGCCTAGTCCCGGGAATCGACACGGTTCCTGCCTCCCTGCACCGCAAAGGAATCGCCGGGTGACTGATGAATGGATTCGCCATTGTGGCGAAGTACACTCTCGGTCCGGTTTCCTGCTAATCTAGTACAAGATTCATCAACCGGTTCTGCAGAGTTTTAAGGAAAGGAGACATTCATGGGGCATTCATTAGAACAGCTGCAAAAGATTGCCGATGATCTGAAACGCCAACGTGACGAGCTTCAGGTAAAATTACACCTGGCCAAAGCGGATGCGCGTGATGAATGGGCGAAACTTGAAACACGATGGGAAGACGTCAAGACTAAGATGGATGCGGTCAAAAAGGAAGCCAGTCACACAACCGAATCCGTATCCTCCGGGCTGGGACTGGTGCTGGACGAACTAAAAAAAGGCTACGACAACATTCGCAAGACATTGTAATCAATGCCCTGTCAGCTCATATTTGTTGTCTGATCCGGGTACCCATACGACACGGTCAGGTCATACGAATTCCCGGAGGGGACATCGCAACCTCTCGAAACTCTCATCGGAGCCTGCAGGATGACCCACGACGAATTCACAAAAATTATTGACCATACCGCGTTAAAACCGGAAACCACCAAAGACCAGATACGACAGCTCTGCGAAGAAGCCATGACGTTCGGGTTCGGAACGGTCTGCATCGCCCCGCTCTGGGTTCCGTTTGCCACGCGTTGTCTGACGGGATCTCCCGTCCGGATTGCCACGGTTATCGGCTTTCCTCACGGCAACACGCTTCCGGATGTGAAAGCCTACGAAGCCAAACTGGCGATCGAAGCCGGAGCGCATGAATTGGATATGGTCATCCAGATTGGCTTGCTCCGAGCGGGCAATCATGGAGCCGTCCTGGACGATATCCAGGGCGTCGTGAACGTGGCGCGCCGTACCTCCCGATCAAAAATTCTGGTCAAGGTCATACTCGAAATATCGCTCTTAAATAAGGAAGAACAACAAACAGGTTGCCAACTCGTGGAAAAGGCCGGAGCCGATTATGTGAAAACGTCGACCGGATTTACCGGTCGCCACGTCACCATTGAGGAGGTGGGGTTTTTGCGGAGTATTGTCGGAACACGGGTGGGCGTCAAGGCGGCCGGGGGCATCCGGGACCTGATCACTGCGGTGGCGTTGGTCAATGCCGGAGCGTCCCGCCTGGGGAGTTCATCATCCGTGTCCATCATGCACATGTGGCCCGGGTAATGCCCGTCGTCATTAAACATTCAAACCCGCGCACACTGTTGAATGACCAGACATCCTTTTCCTTTCCATTTCCTTTCGAGTCATCATTCCCACCGGCACGTAAATGGAAAGTAATTTTCCAGGTCGTCTCTTCCGTTAGACCTACCCGACCTTCCCGAATGCCGGCCGGGCGTGCTATCGTCTCGCCCTCCTGAACGGGTTGACGACAACCTTGACTAGCACATGAAAACCGAAGTTACATCTGAAATGGGAAAGGATGCCCAACACCCTCCCCTCCTAGATGAGGTGATGAAGCAGTTAACCGATCATCGCCAAGCCTTTCACGCCTTTCTGACCCGCCGTCTGGGTAATCCCGCCTTTGCCGAAGACCTTCTGCAACAATGCTTCATGAAAGCCCTGGCCCATTTCCATTCCATCAAAAAGATGGACCGGATCGTCCCCTGGTTCTACCAAATCCTTCGACATGCGCTGATTGATTATTATCGAAGCAAAGAAACGGACTCAAAACGGTTTCAAGCCTTTCTTGTCGAGACCGAGACACTGGGCACCCATCAGGTCCCTTCGCTGGATGAACTGCAACCGACGATTTGTGCCTGTCTGGATCGCCTCGTGTTCACCCTCAAACCCGAATATGCCGACATCATTCGCCGGATAGATTTGTCCGGAGAATCGCTGCAATCCGTCGCCAAGGATTTACACATCACCACCAATAACCTCACGGTCCGTTTGCATCGAGCGCGCCAGGCCTTGCGCAAGTCCCTGGAAGATTCCTGCGGGATTTGCAGTAAGCATGGGTGCTTGAATTGCACCTGCGAATAAGCCCCAACACCCCTTCTCCCTAAACTTCCACTCCCCACATTCACCTCTCGGCTCGCGAGCGTTGGCCCGCCGTTGGGTAACGAAGATTCATGTTAAACACATAGGGAGTGTTCAAAAAGGTCCGTCCGGCAAGGCCGCAGCCACTTGGACGGGCGGAGTGTACGGAGGAGTACGTGAGCACGGCCAAGGGGCGAGAACGCCGCTGGCGGCCCCTTCGGCCAGACTCAGGGCAGGCTTTTTCAACACTCCACCCACTGTAAGAATTCAATCCGGGCTCCGTCTATATAAACAAACGGGAATGTCGGACACCGAACAGGACATGCACCACACACAGACCAATTTCAACAGACGGAGGTTCCCATGGAAGATCTCACACTCACGATTGAAGGCATGAGCTGCGGACATTGTGTGCAAGGTATCACCAACATCCTTTCCAATTTGAAGGGCGTGAAGGTGGATCAGGTGAAAATCGGGGAGGCCACCCTTGGCTTTTACCCTCAGACCATCACACCCGACCAAATTATTCACGCGATTGAGGAGGAAGGCTACAAAGCCCGGCTCAGCATGGAGGCCGTATGAACACCATCGAATGGATCGTCTTCATCGGTGGACTGACGGCCATTGCCTGGGTCAATTGGTACTTTTTCATGGCCCAAGCCATGCCGGATAAGCCAATTCAGATCCCCGCAGAAACCGGGAAATCATCCACAAGGTGAAAGGGAAATGAAGCCTCGTCTCTCACGGACTGTGTCATTCTGAACGACTCTGTCATCCTGAGTGAAACGAAGGATCCAGCTCAACCCTGAGGGCCTTCGACCTGGGCACAGATCCTTCGCCGAGCGGCTCAGGATGACAGCAGGGTGAGGAGCCAAGCAAGGACGTGCAGATCTTTTACATGCCTGAAAATTGATATCAAAAATCTTACCCATTAACATCGAACATACAGAAAAGGAAAACGGACATGAACACCGTCATCGCAAAACCAGAGAGCATACGATCGCATCCCACCGTGAGGAAACGGGACGAATCGCCTGACATGGGCTCTACCCGACGGGTAAGTCTTTCGGTCGGCGGGATGACCTGCGCGGCCTGCCAAATCCGCGTGCAACGCGCGCTGGACAAGGAACCCGGCGTCATCCAGGCCTCAGTCAATCTTATGTTGAAATCGGCGGAGGTGATTTACGATCCCGGCACCACGACACGGGACGCGGTCAGACAGGCCATTACACAGACCGGGTATGAGGCGGAGATCAATTCGTCGGATCACACCGACCAGGATGAGCAGGCGCAACAGGAACACAAGCAGGCGGAGGAATTTCGATCATTTCGCAACAAGGCGGTGATCAGCGGAATACTCGGGGTGGTTGCCATGGTGCTCTCCATGCCGCTCATGAGTGCCGCACCCACACACCCGCACGGTGGGGTGACCGATCCGTTCATGCACTGGATCATGAGAGGGATGACACCCGTCCTCACATCATTCGCCCCCGACCTCTATGCCATAAATCCAAACATCCTGGCATTCACCCTGCTCGTCATGACCGTCTTCGTCATGACCTGGGCAGGCAGACATTTTTATACGCGGGCCTGGGCCGCCTTCCGCCACCATTCCGCCGACATGAATACCCTGGTGGCCGTCGGCACCGGCGCAGCCTTTCTTTTCTCCCTCCTGGCCACTCTCGCACCCGAGATCTTTCTGAGCCGGGGCATGGCGCCGGAACTCTATTACAAGGCCGTCATCATGATCATCGCGTTGATATTGACAGGAAATGCGCTTGAATCCAGAGCCAAGCGCCAAACATCGGCGGCCTTGCGAAAACTCATGACGCTTCAACCACGAACCGCCCGGATCATCAGGGATGGCCTGGAACGGGAGATTCCGGTCGAAGACATGCGAACCGGAGACACCGTGCTGGTCCGTCCCGGAGAACGCATTCCGGTGGATGGCACCTTGCTCGCCGGAACCAGCTCGGTCGACGAATCGATGCTGACGGGAGAATCCATGCCCGTCGACAAACAGCCCGGCGATCGCCTGATCGGGGGCACCATGAATACCACCGGGGCATTTCAGTATCACGCCACAACCTTGGGCACAGACAGTGTGCTCTCGCGCATTGTGCAACTCATGCGTGAGGCCCAGGGATCGCGCGCACCCATTCAAAAACTGGCCGACCGTGTCAGCGGGATCTTTGTTCCCGTCGTCCTCTCCCTGGCGATTGCCACATTTATGGTGTGGTTTGTAATGGCGGATACCGCCCCTGCCATACGCGCTCTGGTCGCCGCCGTGTCGGTGCTGATCATCGCCTGCCCCTGTGCGATGGGATTAGCCGTGCCCACGGCCGTCATGGTGGCCACCGGAAAAGGAGCCGAACTGGGCATACTCATCAAAGGTGGAGAAGCGCTTCAACGGGCAAGCCAGGTCACCACCATCGTCATGGACAAAACCGGCACCCTCACCGAAGGACAACCGGCCGTCACCGAAATTCTCCCGGCCCCCGGCACCACCCACAGCGCACAAGAGATTCTTCGTCTCGTCGCCTCGCTGGAAAGTTCGTCGGAACATCCGCTCGGCCAGGCCATCGTGCGGCATGCCGCAACCCGGAAATATTCGTTGTCTCCGGTGCACGCGTTTCTGGCGATGACGGGACGAGGTGCCGTGGGGATCGTCGAAGGCTACAAGATCGCCGTAGGAAACCACGCGCTGATGTCTGAATTGAAAATCCAGACCGGCGCAATCCAGCAGGATGGGGAGCGATTTGCCAGGGAAGGAAAAACCCCCGTGTATGTGGCCATCGACGGAACCGTGGCAGCCTTAGTGGCCATCGCCGACCCGCTGAAAGCCTCTTCTCGCGACGTCGTCGGCCATTTGCACCGGCTCGGGTATCAGGTGGCGATGCTCACAGGGGATCATCAACAAACCGCAGAAGCGGTAGCACGAATGGCCGGAATCACACGGGTCGTGGCGAATGTTCTTCCCGAAGGAAAGGTGGCGGAAATCAGGCGGCTCCAGGCAAAAGGAGAAGTCGTCGCCATGGTCGGTGATGGCATGAACGACGCACCCGCCCTCGCCCAAGCGGACATCGGTATCGCCATGGGGACAGGCTCCGATATTGCCATCGAGGCCGGCGATATCACTCTCATGCGCAATGACCTGCAAGCGGTCGGGTCCGCCATCGAGTTGGCCCGGCAGACCATGAAAACCATGAAGCAAAATTTATTCTGGGCCTTTATCTATAATGTCGTAGGCATTCCGGTTGCGGCCGGCATCCTCTATCCCATCTGGGGCATCATGCTCAGCCCCATCCTGGCCAGTGCGGCCATGGCCTTCAGCTCCGTCAGTGTCGTCACCAACAGCCTCCGCCTCCGTGTATGGACGCCGGCAGAGCGAACATGATGAGTCAACATCATTGACGCAACCACCGGACAGGGAGCCTCCCCGCTCCCTGCCCGGGCACTCATCCATTTTTCTCCGCCATTCCTGCTGGCCCTCAAGCATTCACCCTCACATGTGATGTCTGCGCCTAATATCTGGTTGGAACGGATTGCCCATCTATGCCAAAATGAAAAACGGAGGCGAGTCTATGGCAACGATGAATGTGTCGGTCCCCGATCCCATGAAGGACTGGGTGCAGGGCCAGATTGAAACGGGAAAATACGCAAACGCCAGCGAGTACGTGCGTCATCTGATCCGGCGGGATCAGGAAAAGATCGAAGTGTTGCGACGGGCACTCCTTGAAGGAGACCGCAGCGGTGTGAGCCGCCGGAAAGTTGAGGATATTATGAACGATGTGAAAAAACGATGTGTGAACAATGAGTGAGTATCAACTCTCAAAAAAGGCAGACCAGGACCTCCAGCGAACCTATGAATTTTCCATCCAGCAATTCGGGCAAAATGTGGCGGATGAATATTTCCTCTCGCTCAGGGATTGCCTGCTGCAGGTGGCCGACAGTCCAACATTGGGAAGAGATTGCAGTGAAATTCTGCCCGAGTATTTCCGGTTCGAATGTGGCCCCCACTCAATTTTTTACAAAATGGGAAAGAAGCGGATTGTGATCGCCAGAGTCATCCACCAAAGTATGAATCCGGACATCCACATGTAACCAGTCTGGATTGCTCCGCCACTTTCCCAGGAATTTCCCCTCCCCCATCCTCCCTACTGAGATCATTTCCAAAGAAATCCGTCAATACACACATGAAGTATTGTCTGCAATTACACAATCAGCAATGGCAATTGATCGACCAGGATGCGCCGGACATGACGCCGGTGGTCATTGACTTTGTGTCGGGCAAAACCGCGTACCGGAGAAAATATGGCCACGCCGGTGGGGAGGCCATCAGCAAAGCCGTCGGCATCAAAAAAGGCAAACGCCCGACGATTGTGGATGCCACCGCCGGATTGGGGCGTGACGCCTTTGTGCTGGCCACCATGGGCTGCCGCGTGCATATGATCGAGCGATCGACAATGATCGGCACACTCCTGGAAGACGGCTTACGTCGCGCCGCAGCAGATGAGAAAATCGGCGCGCTCATCAAAGACAAGCTGACGCTCACCTGTGGCGACAGTCGTCAGGCGCTGCTCCAGGTGGCGTTTGCACCAGAGGTCATCTATGTCGATCCCATGTTTCCCGTAAAAGACAAATCAGCCTTAGTCAAAAAAGCCATGCGAATGGTACAGGATGTCGTCGGCCAGGACACCGATGCCGATGAATTACTGAAGGTCGCGCTCACGATTGCCACAAACCGTGTCGTCGTCAAACGCCCGGCCTCTGCAGAGTATCTCGCCGGGATCAAACCCCAAGCCTCCATCAAAACCAAAAAACACCGCTTCGACATCTATCTCATACCCAAGAAACAGTAGCGCCCCAATCATCCTGCACCACTCAGTCATCCTGAGCCACTCTGTCATCCTGAGAGAAACGAAGGATCTAGCAAAGCAGTGGCACCTACAGCAAAAGCACCAACCTTTCGCCCTTGCACTAGATTCTCCTAATCAACCAAAAAGCAAACGAAAATAAATATGCCAAGGCCCACGTACTCAATCGACGCCTGCCGGCTGGCCCCAGGGAGGGACGCTCTGAGCATTTGGCGGACCTTGTCTGAGCAAAGCGAGTTGGTCCGCTCTTCACAATGTTGGCGTCCCTCCCCTCCCATGAGGCCAGACGGGGCGTCAATGGTTTTGGGTCCTTTTGCCGAAACAAAAGTGGCTCGGTTCCCATTCTCAACTCATCCTTCAGCTGAACCTTGTATGAGACCTGTTCATAAGCAATGAGAAAAGAGCCGAATAATGCTCAAAAGGCCTGAACGGGCAGCCGTCACAAAGTGAGGAGTCGCTTGAGTATGATATCTTCGATATTTTGGCGTGCGTCAAGAACGGAGAGAACAAAAACTTTTTGCCCTGCAATTCGATAGATGATTCTCCAGGGAGACACAATCAATTCACGGTATTGCAACACCGCTTGGGCTCAGAGTTCCGGGATAATTCGGCCTCGCATTGGAGCCTGATGGAGTTTTGAAGCGGTTTTCGTAATTTTTCGCAGAATCTGTAAGGCCCGGGAAACGCTATCCTCGGCGATGTAAGCAACAATCGTCTGCAGGTCATTTTCCGCAATTTCCGCCCAAATGACCTTATAAACCTGTTTCATCGTCGCTGCAATCGAGACGCTAAGTTCTTGAATACCTCAGCTTGGGTTCGCGTCTTGCCGTCCTTAATATCTTCTTCTCCCTGGGAAATCAGCCTTAACAGGCCAAGGGCATTTCTCATATCCGCATAACTTTGGGGATCCTGAAGGACGGCTTTGGGTTCACCATTTTGTGTTATGACGACGGGACGATGGGTAGTATTTATTTGGTCTAACAATGCGGCCGCATTCGCTTTGAGGTAGGAAATCGGTTTGATGTCTGACGTAATTTTCATACAGAGCCTCCTCGATCCTTAAGTCGTACCATATTCAGTCTGATACTGACAGGAAAAACTATCCCCATACCACAAAAGTTCACACCGAGTGAATGTTCAATAAAGTTGGAGCACGCATTTTTCTTGACTTGATCCAATGTATTCCTCCTGACCTCAGGCTTTCACCTTGTTTCTTACCTCATTACAACCACTGTCGCTCAAATCACCAGACAGACCGTTGCTCAGACGACTGCCGGCTGGCCCCAGGGAGGGACGCTCTTAGCATGTAGCGGACCTTGTCTGAGCAGAGCGAGTTGGTCCGCTCTTCACAATGTTGGCGTCCCTCCCCTCCCATAAGGCCAGCCGGGGCGTCAATGGTTTTGGCCACTTTTGCCGAAACAAAAGTGGCTCGTCGTCCGGGGGCGAAACCCCGTCAGATTCTATAACACCCAATTTCATCGAGTGCCCGAGCGATTCGATACGCGTTCACCCTCAACACCCCACCGCCAAATATACATGCAGAATAATTCTGTACTTTTTTTAAATGGGTTGGGTAGCATGGTCGCGGGTTCGTTGATGAATCAGATTCGCGCCTGATCAAGACACATCAGGCGAATGGGACAGGGGAAAAATATCCATCGAACGTTTCGCCATATAGAATGATGAATGGTCGTCGAATCCGCTGCGTCTCGTCCTGCATATCCTGGGTCCTGCCGATGCTCCTCCTCTTCGCGCTTCCGGTGGAAGCCGAAACGAGCGTCCCCGCTTCTGCCGCGGTCGAGAAGGAGGTGGTCTACGACCCTTATCGAGGAATGGACCAGAATGGCCGGATTCCCAGCATCGACAAAGCCGCGCTTGTCACCAAGCCCGAACGCTGGCGCTATATCCCCGCGGGCCGACTCAAGCCCGGCGGGTTCTTCGAGCGCTTCCTGGTCTCGAGCTTCCTGCTTCCTTTCTTCTTCGCCAACTCCGCTGTCGGCGCCGGATTGGGGGTGGCCATCACCGACATCGATTTTCGTGCGCAACGTCGTCGTGAATTCCTTGGGGCCTTTCTCTCCCACACGACCGAGGGCCAACAGAGTTATGTATTGCGGTGGCGACGGTGGCTCAAGCATCTCGAAGTCCCCACGGGTGGCGTGCTCCAGGAAGAACGCAGTTTCGTCAGCGCGGGCGGGGGATATCGCAAGACGCTGACCAGCCGCTTCTTCGGAATCGGGCCATCGACCAAGGAAAGTCAGGAGACAAGCTATACCGACCAGATCGCCTTTCTCGAACTGGGTCTCTCGAAGTCGCTTGAAGGATCGTTTGAAGACGTCGTCCTCGAGCTGGATGTGCGAGGGGAACACCACTGGCTCAGCCGGGGCCGCGTTGGGGGCGCCGGGCAAACCGACAGGGAGTTTCCCGGGCTCTTCGCCGAGGCGGATCCCTATGCTCTCGGGTGGATGGGCGGCGGCATTCGCTGGGATACGCGTGACAGCCAGCGCAATCCCTACCGCGGGACGGTCCTGGGCGGGAGAGTCGATGCCGCGCTTCTCCAGAGTGATTGGAACCGGGGTGTAATCTACCAACTCTTCGGCGACCAGCTGATCCCCGTTCCAGGGCTCTTCCACGATGGAGGAGACGTGGGCGAAGAGCATCCGCCGACCGACACCATCGCGCTCCACCTCGAGAGCCAACTAAGCTCCGGCAACCTGCCGTTTTTCGAGCGGCCGACCCTCGGCGGCAGCCGGGTGCTACGCGGGTACATCGCCGGTCGCTGGCGGGATGATGCGGCCTGGGCTGCGGCCACAGAATATCGCGTCTGGGTCCTCCCACGCGGTTTCCCCATCTGGCGATATCTCCGGATCGAGCGCCTTGGGCTGGCGCTCTTCTACGAAGTCGGCGGTGTCGCAGAGAACGGATTAAAATTCTTCCAGGAACGCGTGCGCCAGAGCTACGGGGTCAGCGCCCGATTCACGATCGAGCGTGCGGCCATCTTTCGCGCCGATTTCGGATTCTCGGAAGACGGGATGAATTTCACAGCAGGCTTCGGCCTCCCCTTTTAACCTCTACTCCATGAAAGAAAACCAGACAGATCGTTGTTCCGACGCCTGCCGGCGGGCCCAAGGGAGGGACCCTCTCCCACTCCGTCATCCCCGACATTTGTTCTCGGGGATCCATCTTCCTTGTATTGTCTGAGGCATCCCTGTCCTGGTGGCCTGGCCGAGCAATGCAACCGGCACCGGAAAAAAGGCGACGAGTGTTTGAACCCTTCGGCGTTGGCTCAGGATAAACCCCGCGAGTTGGGCCGCCTGCGCGGGTTTACCTCGGTACGCTTTCATTTTGATCCGACGCCTGCCGGCTTGCCCCAGGGAGGGACGCTCTTATCAGCTAGCGGACCTTGTCTGAGCCCGGCGAGTTGGGCCGCTCTTCAAATGTTTAGCGTCCCTCCCCTTCAATAAAGCCAGACGGGGCGTCAATGGTTTTGGCCACTTTTGCCGAAACAAAAGTGGCTCGCCGTACGGGGGCGAAACCCCGAATTCCCTGACTTCGCCTGCCGGGCCGACCCTCGGCCCTACAAAATTCTGTACTTTAAGCAATAGGTTGGGTACATTCGTTCTAAGGAATCCCTTAGAACGAAAAAAAGAGGCGCACACCATGTCAACGGCAGAACAAATCATGCGAGAAATTCAAAAACTTCCCGAACCTTTAGCGAAGGAAGTCTTAGATTTCATCGGGTACATTGAGTTGAAACATGGGCCAAAGACAGACTAGCTGAGGAACTCAAGCTCGCCCAGACTCCGGCCATGAAACATATCTGGGACAATGCTGAGGATGAGGTTTGGAATGACATGTAGCGCCTATGACCTTGTTCTGATTCCCTTTCCCTACAAATGACCTGAGTCCCTCAAAAAAGAGCCCACCCTTTGCCACACAGCACAACCTCGGAAAAAGGAAAGAATGGGCAATAAACAGGCAAGAATTAAAAGCCCAGAAAAATGCCTGATAATTCCGTGGCAATTCGTAGAAAAGTCTTTCAGGGAATGAAATGAAGGACTGGCTTTTCCAGGTGGAATCTCCGCTGGGCCTCACTATCCGGTGTACCCAAAACTACTGGACATTCATCGTTTCAGAAAAGCACCCTCTTTTACGTGGAAGGGAAAATGACATTCAGCAAATACTAAGGGAACCCACTGAAATTCGTCGAAGTAAAAAAGACCCACACGTCATATTGTTCTATGGTGAATCTCAGGCACGATGGCTTTGCGCGGTTGTCAGAAAGGAAAACGGGACAGGATTCTTGATTACAGCCTATCCAACCGACATAATAAAGACAGGAAAACCAATATGGACAAGATCAAAGTAATTCATGACACCGTGGGCCATACCTTAACAGTATGGTTGGATGATCCTTCCCTAGAGCATGTCTGCGAAGAAACAAATGAAGAAGTCATTCTCATGAAGGATAAAGCCGGTCACGTGATCGGGTTTGAAAAACTCCATTACACACCTGCCAACTCACAGAAAACACTTGCCGTCGAAACCGTGGTTCAAACCGGGCCTTAAGCAACCCGGAGCGTAGGACGTTCCAACGCCATGTACCCTTCTCCACCTTCTCTTAATTAAAAGGGTTTTCCGGAAACCTTCATTCCCTCTCACCTTTTCGCACAGCCCTATCATTTGCGCCATCCGTCTCAACCATCCATCTTCTCAACTCCGTCATTCCCACCGTGCGCTCTCGTTCATGGAAGCCCCTAAAAAATTCTTCTCCTATGGTCCGACGCCTGCCGGCTGGCCCCAGGAAGGGACGCTCTTGTTAGCAAAGCGTGTCTGAGGGGAGCGAGTTGATTCACAATTCTTCCCTAGGCTCCCCTGGCCTTGTGGCATGGCCGAGCAGTGCAACCGACACCGGAAAAAAGGCGGGCAGTGTCCGAGCGCAGCGAGTTTGCCCGCCGCCGGGGCCGGTGAACCGCGCAGGACACCCGAAGGGCCATGCCACGGCCAACATGGTTTTGGCTACTTTTGCCGAAACAAAAGTAGCTCGTCGTTCGGGGGCGAAACTCCGCCCCCCCTCTTGAAATCTCAAGGCCTTCTCGCGAGTCCAATCTAGAGCCATCACAAAATCATCATAACTTCAAAAGAATTTTCCCAATTCAAGTTATCAGACTGCAGAACAATACCCCTCGAAATTTCGCGGAAAAAAAGTGGAATCAAAGCAGGTCTTTATTTCCGAAAAGAAACCTGTGCAAATGTCTTTATCCGAATTCCATAATGAAAAATCTCTCCTCGTTCCGGCATGCCCGCCGTGAGTGATCGAGCACCTATCTTCCTCTCCATCATTTCTTCTCCTCGCTGTCATCCTGAGTTCCGACGAAGGATCTGAGCCCAGCCCAACCCCGCACATCGCCACGCGACGACCCTTCGTTATCCGAGACATATTCAATCCGGCATCCGTGACATATTTAAATTCACACATAAAATCTTCAGAACACCCCCACCCCACCGACAAAAATTCATGAACAAAGTTTCTGTACATTTTTCAACGAGTTGGGTAGCATGTCGAAGTGGCAGAAATTTCTAAACAAAGAAATCTACAATCAGACCAAAAAGCATCACGAATTCGCAATTCTTTGCAAAACTACACATTAGTAAGATCCAACCCTCAAAAAACTTGTTAACAAGAAATAGTTACATGGGGAGTTTCTTACATCCAGAGAATACCCTCATGAAGCCAAAGGAAACCCAAGGATCATTCTAAGAAGAATAAAAGGTAGCAACCAATTCCCTTAGATAGCCAGGTTTCTCAGAATTTTCTTTAGTCGCAAAAATTATGTCATGGAAGCAAAAAATAGAAGATCACCCACTGGTTTTCTTTTTCAGCATCTTAGTCACTGGATTCTGTGCCGGAGTTGGCGCCTATCATTCACTATTGTCCATAGCGACATTAGAACCTATCCAAAAAAATAGCTATGTCTTAAAGGAGGCACTTAAAGATAATTATGTAAGTAGAGAAAAGTATGTTGAATTAGCCGCTCAACTGAAGAAAGGCCATCAAAGCCTCGAGAAAAACCTAGAATTGAATTATGTCGATAAACCCAAATATGATTCGCTCGCTAAACAATTAAAAATATATAGCCATGAGTTATCTGTACTACGCGCCAATTTAGATTCAGTTACCAAGAAGCTGATGGTAGAAAGACGCCAATTTGATCAAGAAAAAAAAATGGCGGAAAAACGTGAAGAAGAACTCACTAAGAGAATTGCTCAAGAGGAGTGGAAAGTGAAGCTTAGAGCAACTGAAGCCCAAGAGCGAATAGAGTATATACGAGCCTGTGTTATGCCTGATCAAGTTACCAGTAGTTTACACGGAAGTAGTAGATTCCCTGGTACTTCGGCCTCACAGTGCGCAAATGAATATGACAAGATGAAACAGAGTGGTAGTATGAATATTTTGAGGGAAGAAAAATAAAAAATCTTTCTCAAAATGAAGAACCCCGCAGCAAGCTGACGGGGTATCGAAGAGTTAGAAGAGTTTTAGTTGTTGGACATCTTCTTTGGGATAACCTTGCCGTTGGACATACCGCTCCACCATCTGCCAGTTGGCGCGCTCGCCAACCGTCGCAACTTAATACCCATCCGACCACAATTCTCCGCCCCACAGCTCACGCTTGACGGCTGGCTGTCGTCGGAAGATTTCTCGAGCCGTAATACTCCTGAAGATATGCACGAGCCGTCCTGGCGCTACTTTTGGATGAGCACGGCAAAGTACATGAATGTGATTCTTATCCGTGCCAAGAGCTTCCATTTCAATGGGATACCGTTCTTCAATACTTACGGCGGTCTCTTTAATAATTTTTGTGACTTTCTCGTCTAACAGCACCTTCCGGTACTTGACCGGAAAGACAATATGGTAATGGATTTGCCATGCACAATGAGAACTCTTTCGCACTGGCTTGTCATCTTGAAGTCTCACGCTTCATGAGGGTAGCAAAAAAAGAGGACCCCGTAGCAAGCTAACGGGGAATTTTCAAGTTAAATATTAACAGCCGTACAAAATAAGAGAGCGATCTAAAACCTTTGTTACTCAAGTTGACGAAAAAGGTAGCAGTCAGGGTCAGGGCTTCATTCATTCATTCATTCACCCACCCTTCCTGCCTTGTTTACAAATCTCCAGAGCTCTCCGCTCCTACCCCTTTCCTATTGACCGCCATCGTGTTGGAGTAGGAGGAACTTTTTCTTTTCGATTTTCTATGATCGTCTCATCCTGACTAAGAGATAATCCTCCCTTTGGCGTGGCCGCGGAGCGCAGCCAACATCGGAGATTCCGCGAGGACTGTTTAAGCCCTTCGGCTTCGGTCAGGACAGGCTCCGCGAGTTCCGCTTCGGAACAAACCCCTACAAGGGCGAGGGAGTTTCGGAATTGTTATTGGGTTGGTGGTGGGGTCGTGACTTCATACGTTAAACTGCTTCTGGCTTGGGCTGGTCCTGCTCAATGGGACAGTCGAGAGACTCACACGTGAAAGAACATAATGGGAATGTTGAAAAAAGCCCCCAGCGGCGTTCTCGCCGTTTTGTCGTGCTCACGTACTGAGGATACGCTCCGGGCGCCAATATGGCTGTGGCCTTGCTGGATGACGTTTTTGAACATTCCCGTCAGCTGCTGATGCCTAAATTTTTCTCGTGCATATTCGAGTGATTTTTGAGATTTATTCAACAAGGCCATAATGGCCGGTGTTATAATTGCGTTCGCTGATGAAAAAATTCGAATCCAACTCTCACCAACTCGTGGTGAAGGGAACCATGAAGTCACGGGAACACAGACATGAACAATAATTATTGCCTGCGTCGAATTCGCTACATCCTGGATTTTGGTGATTCCAAAATGATCGATGTCTTTGCGCAGGCCAACCAGATCGTGACACGAGCAGAGGTGAGCGCATGGTTAAAAAAAGATGATGATCCAGATTTTGTGGAATGTCCTGACACCATGTTCGCCACGTTCCTCAATGGTTTGATTAACGCGAAGCGTGGCAAGAAAGATGGCGCGCAGTCTGAACCAGAACAACGGCTCAACAATAATATTATTTTCGTCAAACTGAAAATCGCCTTCAATTTACAAGCCGATGACATATTGTCGATATTGGCTTTGGCTGATTTTCGTATAAGCAAACATGAGCTGAGTGCATTTTTTCGCAGACCTGATCATAAACACTACCGCAAATGCCAAGACCAAATTTTGCGGAACTTCTTGAAAGGCCTTCAACTTCAGTATCGTCCCGAGATGGAACCCGACGAACTCTTTCAATAGCCACCCCTTGGAGTCGTGGGGAAAATCTTTGGTTGACTCATACTCTGCCTCTCGCAGTGGCCCTGTTCAGCCTCGCTTCGTCAATTCATCAGTTGTTCAATTTTTTCTGTTTTTGGGGGCAAGTCTTGCAAGACGATATCTTTACTGCCTTGTCTTGGTAGCTCCGGGGCTCTTCTTCTCTCTCCCTGTTTTTGTTTGAAAAACTTCGTGTTGGCGTGAGAGGGCATTCTGCTTTTCTGTTTTCTCTGGGCTCGGATGGGTGAAGGATTGAAGATGGATGCCCGCTGACGAACTTGAGGGATGACGGAGGAACATAGCGTTTCGATAGGCGGGATGAGGCTGGGCTCAGATCCTTCGCTGCTGCTCAGGATGACCATGTGGAAGGAGGCTCAGGATAACAACCGGAGAGCGTCCTCCAACGACTGGAGGAATGACGGGGAAAGAATTTCGGTGTAAAATCGTTATGTTACTTTCTCACGTTGTTTAAAAGGGTGCGGTATGCGTGTGCTCTTCATCCTGGCCGCGGTGCTTTTCTCGCTCCGGTTTGCCTGGGCCGAGATGGGCTTTGACGAGAAGTACGAGCGCGACTACAACATCTTCAATCCGGCCAATCGCTATGTTCCGGACAACCCCCTGAACCCTGCCCAAACCTATGCTCCCGACAATCCGTTCAATCCTGCCAACCAGTTCGATCCCGGGAATCCACTCAACCCCGCCAATCGTTATGTTCCCAATAATCCCTTCAATCCCGCTAACCAATACAATCCGGATAATCCCCTGAACCCCGCTAATGCCTATAATCCCGCCACCCCCTTCGCACCCCTGAACCAGCCTTCACGCGGCAATCGGTAAGTGCGGTCTCACGTTCACTTTATAAGTCCATTAGCGTTTGCAGGAATAACCCTATGGCGAAAAACTGTGATTACGATACTTGCGAGCGCTCCGCCCTTCTCCGACTCTATCGGCTGAAGCGGTCTTGAATGAGAAGAGCCTTTTTGGTTTCCTTACCTCTCGCTCTGGTGCCGGAATAAAGATGGATTTCCCTTGACGGCCAGGAGAAAATGACGAAGCACTGTCGCATTTCGATGTACTGGGTTGCCGCTGGCCACAGATCCTTCTCTGCTGCTCAGGATGACCATGTGGGGAGTAAGATGGATGCCCGATTACGAATGTCGGGCAGGACGGAGGGGAGGATGGATGAAACTAGTCTTTGAGATTAGATGCCGGGTTTCGGCCCGGTAGCCGAGCCACTTTTGTTTCGGCAAAAGTGGCCAAAACCAGTGACGCCCCGTCTGGCCTCATTGAAGCGGAGGGACGCCAACTCCGAAGAGCGGCCCAACTCGCTCCGCTCAAACAAGGTCCGCGAGATGCTCAGAGCGTCCCTCCCTTGGGCCAGCCGGCAGGCGTCGGATCAAAATGCAAGCGTACCGAGGCAAACCCACGGACGGACAATAACTGCGAGGGTTTTTCCTTCGTGGCTATGGGAACATTTTATCGATAGACCTCATCATGGGTTCCGATATCGAGCAACACAATTTCTTTTCTGGTAATTCGTAATGTCAAAGTAATACGGTAGGCATGGGTCAAGCTGACGGCATGCAGTCCTTCCAATTCCCCTTTGAGAGCATGCAGGCGGAGAGAGGGTTGAAACGGATCGGCTTCTAATCCTCTGAGAACTTTGGCGAGTTGTTTTTTCTGTTCGGGGTGAGTTCGGGTGAACTTGGCCACGCGCCGATCAAAATAGCTGGTCGTGGCCAGCGTATACATTAGGCTTCGAGGTGAAGTTCGTCGATGAGAGTTTGGGCTGTATGGGGACGGACACGCCCTTGCTTAAGATCCTTCAATGAGCGGCGAATTCGGTTCAGGTACGACTTACGATACCGCTTCGCCAGTTCCCAATATTGATCTTCTGCCATAATGACATAGGCGGGTTCGTTGTTCTTAAGCACATGCACTGGCCCCTTCTTCAAGGCCTTGTCAATGACCGAAAGTCCCCTCCGCTTGATTTCGTTCGCCGGGATCGTCTTTTGCACTGTGTCATTAGTGGTTCGCATATATTTACTGTATCTCAACCATCCCCTCCCGGCAAGCTCTTAAAACCTATCACGAGATCCAATTCCTAAGATCTTGCAATACGAAACCTTGACTGCCTTGCCTTGTTTGCTCTCCCTGCAGATAATCCATACCGTTCGTGATTGAACGTCTACAGAAGCTAGTGCTCCGCGCCCTTCAGGAAAGCACTTCGCCCGGGAAGCTGCCTCAGTGGATGGTGGCCGCGGAATCGGGTGTCGTCTGTTGTTGCTGTTGTTGCTGTTGATACAGGGCTTCAAAATTCACCGGGTTGAGCATGACGGTCGGGAACCCTCCCCGTGTCACCGCATCAGACACCGTCTCACGAACATAGGGAAAGAGAATATTCGCACACCCGATCCCTAACACCGCACCCATTTCCGTTTCCGGGACATGCCGAATCCGAAAAATGCCGGCTTGCTCCACTTCCACAATAAACATGATTTTTTCGTTGACCTTGGCCGTCACGGTCACCGTCAGGGACGCATCATACATGTCCTCTTCCACGCGGGTATGATGTGTCTTCAATTCGACATGAACCTGTGGGGCTCCACCCTCCAGAAAAATGCCGGGAGCATGGGGAACTTCCACGGACAAATCCCTGACGTAAATTTTCTCTATGGTAAACACGGGCTTCTGTTCTTCAGTCATGTGTCATCCTCTTGTGCGTGAATAAAGATAGTCATCAAGCCACAAGGAGGCCTGACCAACCTGATCTTCCGGCATTCTAAAAATAAAGAAACCCATATTGTCATCGATTCCTCATGAGACGCAACCCGGCTCCCTTTCCTTTTGCATTGAAAGGGGGAGTTATTTGCAGATGAGGAAATTTCGTCGCCGGTGTTGATGTCGAAGGCCGGAGATTGGCATCATGTCCTATGCTAGAGAGGAAGAGACCACGGTGGTGTCGAATATGATCCGGAGCTCTAAGCATGCGATTCTACATTTTACGTAATCAGGTCGTCGTTCCCGTTTCGAGTGCCAAGGAATTTGGCGAATGGGTGGAAACGGCTGATCGGGTTGTAAGTCACACAAAAGTTGCCGACATTGAGGTTTCCACCGTGTTCCTCGGGATCGATCATCAATTCTTCGCCGGCCCCCCTCTCCTGTTTGAAACAATGGTGTTTGGTGGCGATCTTGATCAAACGTGCCGCCGCTGTTCCACCTGGGAGGAAGCGGAGGCGCTACATGAAGAGATTTTGTCAGAAGTGTTAAACCGGGTGTACGGTTATCATAAGCCGGGTTGAATCGGTGCCGTTCGTTTGGTCTTGAATCTGCTTGAGGGCAGGTTTTCCATTCACATCTACTCGCAGTTCCCTACCTTCTTTTTTTGCTTATTAAGATGGCGTACTTTTTTCTGCGGGGTTTCGCCCCCCCTAAGGACGAGGTCCTTTTCTTTCGGGAAAAGGACCCAAAACCATTTCCACCCAGGTCAGCCACATTGCACCGGGCCGACGCAGACCAAGGGAGTGGCGGTCCAACTCGCAGGGCTCAAACAAGGCCCGCCTTTTTATTGGAGCGTCAGCCCGGTTGGCCGACCTGAAGGCAATAGGTTCGGTCAACCTTCCTTCAATTTCCCCTACCAGGGCTTGGGATAGGAACATTCTATTCACACAGACCGCCGGTTCCCTTCTCTCCTTCCTGCTTTTCCAGAATGATCCACTTTTGTCTGCGGGTTTTTGTGGGGCTCCCCGGAAAGGATGCCCGATGATCAACGTCGGAAGCGACAGAGGGGCGTGGTCTTTCGATGGACGGGGTTGGCTGGGTACAGATTCTTCGCCGAAGCCCTTGTCCTGAGCCTTGTCGAATGGATCAGGATGACCATGCGGAAAATAAGATTTGGTATCCGATGGCTCGCGTCGGGCATACAAAAAGAAGGAAGATGGTGATGGCGGATGAAGAACAGAGGAATGAGGGTACGCGACTGTTTTATTCTGTGCCGATTAAGCCCAGTTTTGCTTTTCGCTTCATGGATTTAATCGCCGCTTCTCTTTTTAAGGCCTGGCCTCTCGTCTCCTGACGTTCGGTGAACACCACGGTAAACGGACCACGGTGTTTCGTATATTTGGCCCCTTTCCCTTTTGCGTGCTCGTCAAGACGACGTTTTAGGTCCAGGGTAATCCCGGTGTACAAACTGGTATCGGCGCATTCCAACATATAGACCGTCCACCCCATACAAGGCCCTTTCCTCATGATTCATGCAGCCCGATCCGGCTGTGAGTGACATGGCCCAGTTCCATTCGAGGCCTCAGGGACCTTACCTGAAAAATTCCCATGTTGATCCCCCTCAACAACTAATCGTCGAGCAGCAGATGTCCAAATACCGAGAAGATGCCGATCATGATGCCGGTCACAAATTGCGCATGCACAAAATAGGAAAACCTTTTCAAATCCTGCGGAGAATATCGCCACGTCAGGAAAAACCCAAACATGCCCTGCCACAGCACCAGCGCCAGGACGGCCGGGAAAAATAAGATGTCGGCATGCAGGCCGAGCATCGCAATGTGCAACAGGATGACCGCGATGGCGGCAATCCCCACGTAGACGTGCGTGCGATTCAACACATTGAGAAGGGTGCTGAATGGCGGAATCGCAGACATGTCGTATTCGTCCGGGACAAGTCGCTGAAGAAGCCCACCCTGGCCACATGCCAACTTCAACAACGTTCTGCCATAAATAATGCCCAGGGCCCAGAGGCCGAGCGTCCCGAAGCCCTCTCCGATTTCGCGCAGAAATGTTTCGTGCTCGGGATCATCAGGCCGATTCGGATAGAGAGAGAGGAAGTATCCAAAGGAGAGAAGAAACACACTGACCGTAAAGATGAAGATACGTTTAAGATTGTTCATGTGGAGGTTCCGTTTGGATATTGGGAATTTTTCGGATGTCGTGTCAATGGTATCGGATGGAAACGCAATTGGGAATGGGACGGCAGGCGTACCTCGTGTCGGAATGATCGATGCAAGTGTGAAGCTTCCAATGGTAAGAAATCGAAAGTCGTGTATCGATGTGTTTCCAGGTGAAACGCCCCCCACTTCATCCCGAAACGTTCTCATTCCCCTGCCCCATTGCTTCCGGAGCCACTTCCCGATTACCCGCTGTGCGGCGGGCATGCCGACGGCGAGGCCGAGCGCGATCACGATGAGCGTCGCGGCAACGGCGAATGTGATCCGCATACCCCTGGCCACGGCCTCTGGAGGCGCTGTAGTGATGTCGATCGTGGCCGAGGCAAATGCGAACACCGCACCCATCACGGATGCCCCGGTGATGCGCCCGAGATTGCGCGAGAGGTTGAGCATGCCGGACATGACGCCCCGCTGGTCCGGACTGATACCGGTCATGACGGCAGTGTTGTTGGCCGTCTGGAACAACCCATAGCCTGCGGTGATGACGATGATGGGAACAATGTAACCGGGAATACCGAATGTCGCCGGCATCATGGCCAGGATGAAGGAACCGGCCCCCATGCCGATGAGCCCGACGATCACCACGCGTGTTGCGCCAAAATGGTCCGCCATGCGCCCGGCGGGCACCCCCGTCAGGGCGGCGACCAGCGGCCCGGCCGATAAGACAAGTCCCACCATCGCCGCATCGAGCCCGAGCGCTCGAGATAGATAGAACGGCCCGACGACCAGCGTCGCCGTCACCACCGTTGTGACGAGTGCGCTCATGGCGAGGCTGGCACTCAGCATGGGATCGTGGAACACCGCCAATCGGATCAACGGCGAGGCAGTTCTCGCCTCCACGTGCACAAAGAGGCCGACGCCCATGGCCGCAGCCAGGAGCAGCGACAGATTGAGGACACCGAAACTGCCGCGACCGAGCGTCACGGCGAGGGCATAGGCCGCGAGCGTCAGCGCCAGCAGGAGCGTGCCCGCATGGTCGAATCCGGCCCGATGCGTCTCCGGCCCCCGGCGATCCATGGGGAGGTAGTGGTGCGCGAGAAGAAAAGTCAGCATCCCCAGGGGCAGGTTGATGAGAAAGATGGCCCGCCAACCGAATCCGGCGATCAGCATGCCGCCGAGCGATGGACCGAGAGCCGTGCCGATTGCGGACATCGTGCCGAGCAGGCCCATGGCGCTCCCGGTCCTGGCTTTCGACACCGTCTCACCCACAAACGCCATAGAGAGCGCCATCATGATAGCCCCACCGAGGCCCTGCGCCGCCCGCCCGGCAATCAACAACCAGAACGTGGGCGCGACGGCGCACAGGACCGAGGCCACCGTGTAGAGGAAAATTCCGGCTAACAGCAGCCGGCGCCGGCCGATGATGTCACCGAGCCGTCCGACGCTGACGATCAGGGTCGTAGCAGCGAGAAGATACGCGAGGATCACCCACTGGACTTCCTGGAAGGAGGCGGTGAACGCCCGGGCCAGGGTCGGTAATGCCACATTGGCGATACTGGTGTCGAGCGAAGAGAGCAACATGGAGAGCGAAAGGCTGACGAGCGCCCATCGTACCGTCGGTTCTCGTTCCGCATTTTCATGGTCGACCGTGTGTTGGTTTGCAATAATTGTCTTCACCATACCCTCCGCTTTTTTGGCCCCGCTCCACCTGTCATGTTCCAAAATATACGCTCTGCTGGGACCTGGCGGAAGACGCACCACTTGCACTGTATTCGTGCATGTGACGCTACATCAGAAAAAAACTATGCTACAATCCCTGCATGTCGACTCCTGATTTCAACCTGCTGATCACGCTCGATGCGGTGCTCGCGGAAGGGAGTGTGGCGCGCGCAGCCCGACGGTTGCAGCTGAGTCCATCGGCGATGAGCCGCGCCCTGGCGCGCTTGCGTGAGACAATTGGTGATCCGCTGTTGGTGCGGGCCGGACGCGGTCTCGTTCCCACGCCCCGGGCGATCGAACTCCGCGAGCGGGTCAGTCAGCTCGTGCAGGAGGGAGAGGCGGTGCTACGCCCGGCCGGGAAGCTCAACCTCACACAGCTCGTCCGGACGTTTACGCTCCGGACCGGCGAAGGCTTTGTGGAGAACTTCGGACCGGATCTCATTGCCCGCATCGGCAAGGAAGCGCCCGGCGTTCGGCTGCGCTTCGTACAGAAGCCCAACAAAGACAGCACGCCCCTTCGCGACGGGACCGTCGATCTGGAAACCGGCGTGGTGAGTGACACGACTGCCCCGGAGCTGCGCGTGCAGGCATTGTTCCGCGACCGGTTTATCGGCGTTGTGCGAAAGAGACACGTGCTGAGCAAGGGGAAGATCACGCCCTCCCGGTATGCGGCCGGAAAGCACGTCGTTGTCTCGCGGAGGGGTCTCGACAAGGGACCGATTGATGAGGCCTTGGAACTGTTGGGTCTGACACGGGAGATCGTCACGATCGTCGGCGGCTTTTCGGCGGCGCTGGCGCTCGCCCGGGGTTCCGACCTGATCGCCAGTGTTCCCGAACGACACACCGGAAATCTGCGCACCGGCATGCAGAGCTTTTCCCTTCCCTTCTCCACACCGGAGGTCACCGTTTCCTTACTCTGGCACCCCCGGCTGGATGCCGATCTGGGGCATCGCTGGCTTCGCGGCCAAATCCGGGATATCTGCGCGGTGATCCGCTGAAGAGGTAGGCCTTTCCCCTGCACCAGAACAAGCTTGCCGATTGCCTGCCGGATCAAATGCGACCCATCAAGTTTAAGGATCCGTCGTGAAGATCGCGGCTGATCACACGACGGCTTGCTTAACCCCTGGAAGCCAGGTACGCCGCTGGAGATCACGACACTGATCAAGTGCCCTGAGGTTTGACCTTCCTACCCCTTATCCGGGATACCCTCGAGACCATTCAACCCGTGGGCCGCATCGACCGCTAAACATCCTGTTGTGGAGTGTTGAATAAAACCAATTTCCAAGGGCATATTGCCCCACAGGCACGTTGCATATTAGAGGCCTCGGGGCGGTTCAAAAAAGTCCGTCCAGTCCTGTCCTGAGGCCCCTCGAAGGAAAGGCCGCAGTCATTTTTGCGCGCAGAGCGTACTTCCAGTACGTGAGCACGGAAAAATGGCGAGAACGCCGCTGGCGGCTTTTTTCAACAGCCCCCGTTGTCATTTTGAGTGCAACAAAAAATCTGTGTCCAACCCACGCACCCACCAATCAGCTAGATGCTTCGTGAAACCTGTTCTAAACGAAGCCCAAATGGTCCGGATGAAAAAGTATTTCAGAGGTTGAACAGGCACATTAATGCTGAATAGGAATTGTTAGGGTAAATTGGCTGTTAGAGGCGAGATGTCATTGAGCTCCACGCTACAGAGCTTGAACAAAACGAGCCAGTTTGGCTTTTTTGGCTACCGACACCAATTTGGCGTCATCCGTGACTAGCGTGATGGATTCACGTTCGGCCAGGGCCAGGTACAAGCAGTCATACACAGGGTGATTAGATTGAAGGGCAAGGCCAAATGCCCTTTGTGCCAGTTCTGAAGAAGGCACAATATGGTCAAAGATCATTGAAACATTGGTTACTATGGCTTGACCTTGCACTGAGGTGACCTCCTGATTCTTGACCTTTTTCCAAACCACATTGCAAATTTCTGGAATCACAATGTCTGGGGCAATGAATGAGGCGCCCTTATTAAGAATTTTTCTGGCAGCCGAGGAGCGGGGTTCCTCGATGAACCACTTCAGGCCCACATTGGCATCAACAACCAGGGTCACCGGTCACGATCCTCCCTCAGGAGAATCGTGGAATCGGTTTGCGGAGTGGAGGGAGTCATGGCACGAATGTGATCGACCAAGCTTCGGCGATCCTCGATTGTGGGCTTGGCGGCTTCGGCCAGAATACCCCTGAGTTCTTGTTCAAGTGAATGCCCTCGCATTTCAGCTTTAGTTTTCAAGGCGGCGATGATGTGATCATCAAGGTTTCGAACAATAACTTGGCCCATCTCTTTCCTCCGTTTGTGTTAGCAAAAATGATATCACTCTTTCGATTCAGGGGCAAGGTCCTGCGGGTAAGATCAAGTCACTAAAGAGGTAGGTTTACTCCTTCTGCGATTACCATCACATCTTTTCAGTTGAAATTGACTTCCTCGACAACGCTATGAGTTTGCGGGAATGGTGCCCTCTCACATCAGTCGGTCATCCAGAACGTGTGCTTTTTCATTGGTCGTTCGCCATTCAGCAAACAGTGTCTGAACGGTAAAACTCAAACGTGAACTTCTGCCCGTTAACCAAATTGATACCATGTAGTGATATGGGACAGGAAAATGAACGGAGGAATGATTGCGTCTTCCTTCCGTCCTATATTGACAGGCTCCCGCCTCCATCATAAACTAGTCTATAACTAGTCTAAATAAGGAGATAGTCGTTATGCCTGAAATTGGGGCCTATGAAGCCAAAACCCATTTACCCAAGTTACTCGAGCGAATCCAAAAGGGAGAACGTTTTACCATCACCAAACATGGACGGCCTGTAGCGGAACTCGTCCCCGTGACCCGCAAGGATCCCGAAGCGGTTCGCCAAACCATCAAAGGCATTCGTTCTTACCGGGAAATTCTTCGTCAACGAGGTGTCACCACCCAACGCCTTCTCAAAAAGAACGAAACGTTGCGCGATTTGGCTCATCTGGGCCACCGATACTGATGCCGTTTGTCCTAGACAGTTCGGTCGCATTGGCCTGGGTCCTTCCAGATGAGGCCAATCCCCAGCTTGATCATGTCTGTGACCGGTTAATCGATGATGTCGCGATTGTCCCACCCGTTTGGCCATTAGAAATTGGAAATGCCTTACTCATTTCGGTCAAACGGGGCCGACTGACCGCTCGGGATGTGAGTCAGCTAATCACGGAACTTCGTGCGTTGCCTGTGGAAATTGATACCACCTCTACTGAACAAGCATTGGAAGAAACTATGTCCTTAGCCCGGAAGTACGAATTAACCACCTACGACGCCTCATATCTTGAGTTAGCCAAGAGACGTGGGATGCCGCTGGCTACACTTGATACCAAGCTACGCCAGGCCTGTGTGTTGGCCAAAATCCCTGTTTTACCGTCCTGAAGCCATCTTGCCACAAGCCCCGCAAAAGGGAACAGTTCACTTACTCACCGAGCACCATTAGATCCTTCCGTTTGAGCCCGCTTTCATCGATAGCAAAATGCGCTTGCGGGGAATGTCCACCTTGAATATCCCGTTGTCATTCTGAGTGCAACGAAGAATCTGGGCCCAGCTCGCAGCCACATGGCTTAGCGAAATGACCACCGTGACTCAGGACTTCCCGTTTGTCGCCGCTTTCATGGACAGCGAAATACGCTTGCGGGGAACGTCCACCTTAAATATCCCGTTGTCATTCTGATTATTATGAAAGTGCTGTATTCCATCATCGTCGAGAGTAGGATCCGTATTCAAGGAGGAGGACCCTTATGGAATACATCGCCTTGGATGTTCACAAGCGGTACACCTGGGCCCGCGTCGAAAATGCCCACGGCGACCGGGTGACTGAGCGATGAGTGCTCCATCAGCGCGGAGCGATTCAGGCGTTTATGCAGCAATGGCCCGCTGGCTCGCCGGTCGCGGTGGAGACCGTGGGCAACTGGTATTGGGTGGTCGATGAGATCGAGGCGGGCGGTGGCCAGCCGCAGTTGGTCAACGCCCGCTTGGCCAAACTGATGATCGGGCGCGTCAACAAGAGCGACAAGCTGGATGCCCAAGGGCTGAACCGGCTGCAACGCACCGGCACCCTGCCGACGGTGTGGATCCCGTCCGCGGCGGTGCGGGATGCACGGGAACTGCCGCGGACCCGCATGCTCGTTAGTCATCAACGCACGCAATTGAAGAATCGTGTGCTGGCCACCGTGGCCAAGTATGGCCTGGGGGTCGACGGCGTCAGCGATGCGTTTGGCAAGCGGGGGCGGCAGCTCCTGACCACGTTGGTCCTTCAGTTGCCCCCGCAGACGCAACAGGCGGTCACCTGCCTACTGACGCAACTGGATCACGTGGAGGCGACGCTCACGCGGCTGGAAGGCCAGATGCGGGCGGTGTTTGCCCCCTGTCTCCAGACGGCCTGGCTCAAGACGCTGCCGGGCGTGGGCGATCTTTTGGCCATCGTCATCTGGACGGAGATGGGCACGGTGGCGCGGTTTCCTCGCGCCGAGGCGTTGGCCAGCTACAGCGGCTTGGTGGCACGGGAACACTCCAGTGGGGGCAAGTTCCACTTTGGCGCCATCCGCCGCGATGTGAATCAGTATCTGAAGTGGGCCTTTGTGGAAGCCGCAAACAGTGCCGTGTTGAATCGCGGGCGGTGTGGGTACACGCACATCAGCCAGCTCTACGACCGCCTTCGCGCGCGTCGGGGGCATGGCAAAGCCAAGGTGGCCGTCGCCCGACACCTGGCGGAAGCAAGTTTCTGGATGTTGACCAAGGGCGAGCCCTACCGGGCCCCGACGTCGTCCACACCACGGTAAGCGCGTTGTGCTCATGGGGCCCTTGAGCCCCGGATTCTGATTGCGACACCGTGGTGACATTATTCTCTGCCGCTCGAGACGGCGAATAGATGAGTCCGAGATGATCGGGAGGCGACAGGGAGCGCTGACAGGGAGCGGTCGGGTTAACCGCATGAGGTTAGGTGACGGCATAGAGGTTCGCACTTGACAAAACTTTCATAGATGAGTGCAACGAAGAATCTGGGCTCGGCTCGCAGCCACATGGCTTAGCGAAATGACCACTGTGACTCAGGACTTCCCGTTTGCCGCCGCTTTCATGGACAGCGAAATACGCTTGCGGGGAACGTCGACTTCCAACACGGTGACTTTGACCTGTTGATTGACCTGCACCACTGTGTTGGGATCGCTGACAAATTTGTTGGCGAGTTGACTAATATGCACCAGGCCATCCTGATGCACGCCGATATCGACAAACGCGCCAAAGGCCGTGACATTGGTCACCACCCCGGACAGGATCATGCCGGGGGTAACCTGCTCGATGGATTGCACCCCTTCATCAAACTTTACGGCTTCAAATTGTTGGCGCGGATCACGGCCGGGTTTGGCCAATTCGGTGAGGATATCCATTAAGGTCGGTTTGCCCACCTCCTCCGTGATGTATCGATTGAGATCGATCGTGCGTTGCCGGGCAGGGTCCTTCATGAGATCCTTCACGGTGCAGCCTAAGTCTTTGGCCATCGCGTTGACCACGGGATACCGTTCGGGATGCACGGCGCTGGCATCCAGCGGATGCTCGCCATTGGTGATGCGTAAAAATCCTGCCGCTTGCTCAAATGCTTTGGCGCCCAGACGCGGAACTTTTTTTAATGCGGTTCGGCTGGGAAATGGGCCATACTCCTGTCGATAGGCCACAATATTCGTAGCAAGTTGCGGCCCCACACCGGAGACGGCCGTGAGCAATTGCGGGCTCGCCATATTCACGTCCACCCCTACCCGATTGACACAGCTGATAACCACATCCTGCAACCGTTGTTTCAAGATGCCCTGATCGACATCATGTTGATATTGCCCGACGCCGATGGCCTTGGGATCGATCTTTACCAGTTCGGCTAAGGGATCCATGAGCCGTCGCCCGATTGAGACGGCGCCACGCACTGTCACATCGTGATCGGGAAATTCCTCACGGGCGACCGGGGACGCGGAATACACGGACGCGCCGCTTTCGTTGACCATCACAATGGGGATGGCGGATGGCAATTTCAATGCGCGGAGAAACGTTTCGGTCTCCCTCCCGGCCGTCCCGTTGCCCACCGCGATCGCCTCAACCTGAAAACGCTGACACAATTCCACCACCGTGTCTCCCGCTTTGGCGGCCCCGCTTCCTCCCAGATGCGGAAAGATGGTCTCCGTATGACGCAAGGTGCCCTGGCGGTCCAGACAAACCATTTTACATCCGGTGCGAAAGCCCGGATCGATGGCCAGCACGGTCTTCTGGCCCAGCGGTGGCGTCATGAGCAATTGCTGCACATTTTGCGCAAACACTTCTATCGCCGTTTGATCGGCGCGAGTTTTGGTGACCAGGCGGGCTTCGGTTTCCATGGAGAGTGACAGGAGCCTGGTAAAACTGTCCTTGATCGCCAGAGTGACCTGTTCCGATGCCGGCCCTTTTCCTTTCAGAAAAAGGCGATGCAGAAGCGACAGCGCGTCAGGTTCAGGCACCAGCACCCGAAAGGACAGAAACCCTTCTGTTTCCCCACGCCGCATGGCCAGCACCCGATGTGAGGGGGCCTTGGCCACCGGTTCTTCCCATTCGACATAATCCCGATACTTGCTGCCTTGAACATCTTTCCCCCGAACGGCAGTGGTTTTGAAAATCCCCTGCTCCAGATACAGCGCCCGCATCGAAGCGCGGGCCTGCAGATCTTCGCTGATCCATTCGGCCATGATATCGCGCGCGCCGGCCAATGCGTCCTCCACGGTCTCTACACTGAGTTCCGGATTGAGATATTTTTGTGCCTCGGCTTCAACATGCAATTGATCCTCTTGCGCCCAGAGGCTCAACGCCAACGGTTCTAATCCCCGTTCTTTCGCGATCATGGCCCTCGTGCGGCGTTTGGGTCGGAAGGGTAAATAGATGTCTTCCAATTCGGTCATGGTCGTGGCTGCGTGCACCTGCCCTTGCAGCGCGTCGGTGAGTTTGCCTTGTTCCTCAAGTGAGGCCAGGATGACGTCCCGTCGCTTATCCAATTCCCGAAGCTGCGCGATACGATCCCGAATGGAGGTGATCATGACCTCATCCAACCCGCCCGTGACTTCTTTGCGATACCGTGAAAGAAACGGCACCGTGGCGCCGTCATCCAGCAAGCTTACCGTGGCTGCCACCTGCTTGTCGGAGATCTTCAGTTCCTTCGCAATGGTCTGATCATGCAATGCTGAATTCATATGCTCTTTCCATCCTTATTGATCATGGGTGAAATTTTTTTTAAGAGTCGTTCCTCACAACGACAGCCCGATTTCGCTTACATCCACTCAGCAACTCACTTGGGTTGAGGTTCCGGTTCCCATCCTTTTGCTCGCAAATACTGGTCAACTTCCTGTTGTGCCGACCGTTCGGCCGATTTCGTGATGTACCCTTGGCCGACCCCTGGTTTTCCCATTCAACCACTGGGGATGACCGGGCCGGGTGGCGACATAAGGATTTGGCTGCGGCAATCGACTCTATCAGCCTCAAAATCCGGTTCCGTGGCACCGGCCTTGATATACTTCACTTCAGTGCATCCATAGAGGAAAAGACTTCCAACACAAACCACAAGCCATACTCGCATCATGGGACACCCTCTTTTTCAACATGGAGGGGTCTGTTGAAAAAAGCCGCCGGCGGCGTTCTCGCCATTTTTCCGTGCTCACGTACTCAGCGTACGCTCCGCGCGTAAAAACGGCTGCGGCCTTTCCTTCGAGGGGCCTCAGGACAGGACTGGACGGACCCTTCGGGAAGACTCAGGGCATGCTTTTTTGAACGGACCCGGAGCCTTTGATGAGGAATCTAATCCTGGGCAAATTTGCCCTTGAACATCTTTATTATTCAACACTCCCTGGAGGTACGTTGAAGTGCGGCCGTGATATGGCCTTTATGGAGTAGACGGGATATACTCGTCAACTTTCGAACTCGAAAAAAATGAGGATACCGTGATTCACGCCTTTTCGCAATTACAACGCCTAAGTGTGCTCTTGTGCCTGATCGTCAGTCTCTCCGGATGTACTCCCAAAATCGAGCCGTTGAATTTTTCCGGATTTTTAACCGATTACACCAGCCTTCGTCCTTCGCCTGATGACAGCGGTGCGTGGAGTTACCGAAAGCCGGGTGTCAATTTCAAAGGATACGACCACATTATTCTGGATCCCCTGGTGATCTGGCCCAGCCAACATTCTGAGTATGGCGGTCTTGATGCCTTAACCGCCTGGAAACTGGCTCTGGGTTTCCAGGAGAGTATGAGCCGGGCGCTGGCGGGAGGCTATGTGATTGTGAAAGATCCAGGTCCGGGAGTCCTGCGGCTTCGCGCGGCTCTGACCGACGTGTTGTTGGAACGCCCGTCACTGTCCACGCCGGACCATATCCTTCCGCTGGCCAATGATCTCCTGATCCAGGCTTCTGAAAAGATTTCCGGCATGAATGCCCTGGAGGGAGAAGCGGCCATTGAGGTTGAAATATTGGATACTCAGACCCAGGAACGACTGGTGGCATATGTGGAAAAGCGGATGAGCTCAGAGATCCTCCTGACCCGCGACAAAGATTCCTTGGGACCGGTGCTGGAGATATTTGACTATTGGGGTAAGAAACTTCGACAACGGTTGGACGAGGAACGCGGCCTACGGGAGTATCGGAAAGAAATTCAGTAATCCGAAGCTTTTTTTTCATTCGTGCACATCTATCACCTATTTTCCAGACGGTTGTAATCCAGCAGACCTGCTTCAATGGGAGACTCCTTCTGATAGGCCGCCTGTATGGCATCACTATGCTTCCAGAAATCCGGATCACTTCGTCTGACACCAAAACGACGGAGCAGGGCTTGATAATCCTTCTCACTCCCAAGGCGTTCTACGGCATTAACAAACTCTTCCAGCTTTGATTCCTCGACATGGTAAAATGCGTTGGGATAGGCGCCCAAAAACCCTCGCACCACCGTTAACGTATCTTCTTCCGGTAAACGCCGTTTTTCTTCGAAGAGCAGATGGGACACATTGCTCAGACCGTTATCATGGATGAGGGTCACCACCTGTTCATGGGACCCACTGATGGATAAAATGGCGTTTTGCGGCAACCAGGACACCGCTTTGCCTTGCAGGTGAGCTAACTTTTCCAGTTGTTGGCGGACGTGCCTATTGCCGGACTTCTCTATCGCATACGGCGCATGTAATACCGGCGCGAGGCGTTCGCGTACCATCCCGATCAATTCCAATTTATGGTCAGCCGTGCGATACGGAATACCTGTCTGCCGATTGACGCTGCTGAAATACATCTTCCCAAAATCTTCGAGCTTCTCTCCGGCGTCCCGATACCAGTACTGCCATTCTTTGGTTCTGGTACGTTCCGGGAGCAGAGTGAGAAAATCAAGTTCAGCCTCCATTCGCAAAAAATCCATATACAAGCGGGAATTTAACTGGTGACCGATATTCCCATAAATGTCATATCCTGCAACCAGCAAGTAATGAATGCGCTCAAGCAAAGGATATCCAACCAATACCAGCGTCTTGGGCTCATTGCCAACAAAGCCTTTCACGACGGTCGCATTATCCAGATGTCGAAACACGGTGAGCGCCGCATTGTCATTCTTTCCATCGCCATCCCAAATCAGATCGAGTGAAATGGCTTCCGGCGTCGGGAGGTGTTGTTTTATAAACTCGATTTTTCCGGCTACATAGTTCTTTTCTAATTGAGAATATTTCAGCCAGGTCCTGAGGGGTGTCGCGTTGCTCTGCTCGACTATGGGCATCCGAAGATTCTGCTCTTCTTTTTCAAGGAATTGGGCCACATGAACCAGGGTCGGGCTCTCGGGGTTTGAAAAGACAATCCAGAAGCGCTCATTAATGACATTGAGCGCCACCTGTCCTCGACAGACAGGCCCCTTGATGAAATTCATCAGGGTAAACCGGGCTTCATCGAGCAAAAACCGATACCGGGATTTCACCGGAATCGATTTGAAGGTTTCAAAGGGGTTGGCCGATGCCTCCGTGTCATATGACGGTAAGACGTGCACATCGTAAGCTGGTTCTAAAAAGAGGGTGTGATACCGGGACATTCGTTCTGGATTGAGTAAATACGGCATGTGGGTTTTGGCCAAAATCGTGGTCCGAACCGGCTCAAAGCGATAAAAAATACGATCCACTTTCGGGTCATCGTAAGGTCTTCTGGTGACAACAAGATTAATGGGTTCACCAGGAGGGGTAGTGGAGCGTACGAGACGAAAGAACTGTTTGGGGGCAAGGGCATCAAAATACAGACGGGCAAGAAAGAGGTGCTCATAGAGATATCGACTCATTAATTGTTCTTTGGGTGTCTCGCCATTCAAAAACGTTTCCCATTCCCAAATGTTTGAACGGACACTTGCTCTCATTGGGGCCGGAGCTTCATCGACCGCGCCCTCCTCCAACCAGGTCATCAACGTGGCATGTTCCTGTTCGCTTAAACCGGGTAATCCATAGGGCATCCCCCATAAGGGTTTGTTGCGGGCGAACGCGTCAAACTCCGGCAGCGTTGGGCACGATTGAGCCCGCTCGATGCCAAAATCAAAACTGGCTGGGAGCGGGCTGACTGAGGGAAGCGGGTGTTGCCGTTTCAGGAGTAACATGTTCGCCATCAGGCTCCCTTGAAGATTGGCCTCTTTGGTCTGCACCCGTTCGTTTAACACCGGAAAAAACTGTTTCTCCCGCCATCCGGATGGTGAATGCGCATCGACAAACAGCCGGGTTGGTTCCATGGCCAATAATCGACCGGGGTTATACACCAGTTCTTTATTGGCACCGCGTTCAATCCCTTCATGGGCACTGAGATTGAGTTGACAGGGGGCATCGTAACACCCATGACACACAATACATCGGGCTTCCAGAATCGGTTTCACATCCTGCCGATAACTGACTGTTGTCACTGCGGTTGTTTTCGTCAGCCGATTTTGCGGAGAGGAAGGCCCGAATTGTTGATCCAGCTGCATCCCGACTAAGATGGCGCAACCACTAAGGATGACCGTCAGAAGCAAGATGAAAACATTACGGGCGTATGGTCGATCTGTCATCTTCTCTCCTCAGGATTGATTCTCTATGGTTCACGTTCATTTGTTCCTCACAATCCTAGTCATGGCTCCCCACTATATCCAAGGGCTAGTCAAAATGGCTAACCTTCTTCAACTTCCGTTCATATGTTCAATTAACTGGTTTCACAGAAAAACTAGAAAATCTTCTCATGTGAGCTGGACCAATCTGCCATGGTGACTCACATTCAACACATGCTGCATTCAAGGCAGATTTTCTTTTTACTGATATAGGCAGAATGTTTTGGGCGGCAGGAGCCATCCCGGATCTGATTTGGGCACAGGGAGCGTCTGAGGAAGACTTTCTGAATAGCTGTTTGACCCGGCGCAAGTTATGGTAAAAATTATTGATCCCGATAAGTTCTCAGATAAATTTTGAGTTTTTCAACAGCCCGATAGAGTGTTTGCCTGTTTTTCATCGGAAGGAAAGGTCTCTTTGGAACGATAGAACGTTCATCGACTACCGATGCTCATCGGAAGGACTGTGGCGTTAGGCTCCTCCTGGCCCCATCCTCACCCCTTCTCCCCATGTTACGGTCAGTGCAAAAAAGTGGAGGGTGGTGTTCTTAAAGTCACCGGATACGCGGCCGGACAGTGGTCCTCGATTTTGATCAACCGGCATATCTCCTATCCAGGTGAGTTCATAGGAAAAACCAAGATTGAGGGTGCGTGTCGTTTGCCAGAGGGCTCCCAGCCCGAATTTGTAGGTTTCGCCGACGGGAAGGCTGAGGGTGCGATGTTTATCCTTCACCATGGAACTATCATAGGCAAAACCCGTTGAGAGCACCCATGCGGGGTTCACGCGATATTGGGTCCCAAACGCCACATGCCAGGTATCCTGATAGTTCAGGTTGGCGACGACGTTTGTGGGATTCGCCGTATTCACGCCGATATCCACCTTCCCGAATTCAGACCAGTCCTGCCATCCCAAATCACCCATGATCGCCCACTGCCTGCTCAGGTCATGGTAGGCGCTGAACATCAGCGATTGGGGGACGGTAATACCCACATCGAGTTTATTATTCAGCAGTCCGTTATTCTGCAGGGCCGTGCCGATGGGACCAAGATTCGAAAACTTCGGCTTATCGGAAAAGTTTAAATCAATGGGCGATTGATACGTGAGGCCGAAGCGTGTCCCTCGGGTCGGCGTGAACATGACGCCGATATTGCCGCCAACCCCGACTGCCTGATCCTTGATTTGCATTTGCCCGTCGTTGGTACTTCCGAGATTGTTGATACCAACGGTTTGTTTGACCGCGCCAAGCATCACGTTGACGCCTCCGCCGACAGACAGGTATTCATTCACCCGATAGCTTGCGGTGGGCATGAAGCTAACTCCGGCCAGCAGAGCGTCTTTCACGTAATACCGACCGACCCATTCCCCTTTGTATTTCAATCCCAGACCGAAATTGGAAAAAATGCCAAAGCCCACTCTCCAATCATCTCCCAGGGGATGCACGTAAAATCCGCTGGCACCGGGAAACACATCGATGGGATTCCCGCCGCCGCCGCCGGACGGGGTGGATTTGCCGTCGGAAGTGAATCCAATATCTCCATATAATAGTTGGACGCCACCCTGAAATTGCGCGCCTTCCAGGAGGGACATGCCGGCGGGATTTTTAAATAAGGTTGACGCGTCCTGGGCGCGGGCTGCCCATCCCGCTCCAGCAAGTCCCACGTCCGGAGTCCCGATTTCGGTCAGAAAGAGTCCACCGGCTTGAGCCGATAAAGGCAGGAGCAATGTTCCTACCAAGAGTAGGCTCAGAATATGCCATCGGAGTTTCACCGCAAACAACGCATTCATGATTCTTCCTTATGTAAAGGATGTCTTGCCGGAATGTTCAGGGCCACCGTTCGAGCATGACCCTGAAATAGCTTATTCAAATTGGACATCGAGAATCTTGCGAGCCGCATCCTGGCCGGACGGCAGGACGGCGCACCCGAGATACACCGTTTCATTCCCTTTCACAGGAATTTGGGAGGTTGTGATCACCTTGTCTCCTGTGATCTCGGCAACGGTGACCATGATGGTCGCATCCGGATGCTTGTTGACAATACCTTGTTCAATCTTGGTATGTGGACACTCCCCGTTAGGACGTTCGATCATTTGTGCATAAGGTGTGGCATCCATATGCTGGAGATTCCCTCCACCACAGGACGCCAAGGTGAGGAACAGGCAACTGGACCACCAGGGCAAGACTTTCATCGTCATCTCCTTTTCAGTGAACAACGCAATGATTTAACCGGATTTTGCTGGGAATGCCTGGCCCTTACGCCTCCGGCTCCACACAATTTTCTCCACCTCGAAGCAGACATGCCCGCCAGCGTGTTTTTTCAGCCCAATACCGGTAGGCTTCCTCAACATCGTGCCACGAATTGGTGACTCCGCTCAGACTTTTCGTCCCTCCCCGGCGATCCACCGCAGCGGCCAACAGGGTCTTGTCCGAGGAATCCGTAACTTTCAACTCCACACTCGCCGAACCTGTAAATCCGGAAACGCCTGTCGCGAAACCTTTGACTCCGGTTAAGACTCTCAACTGAGGAACGATGCTTGAAACCGTATCTAAAACAGGATTGGAGGTTTCGGCTTCCGTGATGGCGGCCTGAATACGCATGACATCCGGACCGGGTGAGTTCACGATTTCATAATCGTTTTTTAAGGCATCATGTAATTTGACCCAGAAGAGATCTGCCATCCGTTGACGATCTTCCGCGGATACGTCTTGCAATTGGGAGTCCTTGCCGATCCAGAGGGTGACGGGATCAAGAATGATTTTCTGGTATTTCTTCCAATCGGCTTGAGGATTTTTATAGATCAGAAGGGTTTCATTCTTTTTCCCTTCTTTTAACATAGAATAGTCTCCAAGAAATCCTGATTGTTCCACGCTCCGGGTTTGCTGAGTACTGGCACAACCCGATACACCCACCAACAGGATGAGCACCACATGTAACGGTAAACGGATCATCACGCTTCTCCCCTCGTTTAAGATTGATAAGATGCTCGTAAAAGGCAGTTGTCTTTATCGGGATTATAGCGATATCAGCATTCAAAAAATACGAGGAAAAACAGGTAGGGTGAACGTGGGGTCTCGTACCATCAACTAAACAACTTCCCGACGCATCACTAGGCTCGAACAGTGTTGGTTCAGGGAAAAAACAGAGTTTTTGAAATAACCATCAGACAAACCTCACACCCCTTGGCACAACACATTAGGCGCAAAGGTCATGGGTCTTGCATGTTTCCATGGCATGAAGCAATAAAATCCGTCTGACTTCCTGAATCGTATGAGTATTCGATTGACAGGAATGCCCGGACTGGACGATAAATTCCGACTCCATTCCTTCCACGTGTGCACTCTGATAGGCCACGACACCATCGTTCCCTTCGTCCAGTGGGCCATCACCTTCCACCGCAATAATTGAGTGTCCGGTAACCCCGGGAGCCAGAGGCGTCTGTGGTAGGACTGTCATGAGGGGGCTTCCCGGTTCCATAGCGGACACACTTCCCAAATTCTTCCCTTGGAGTTTCAATTTGAGTGTATCCAATTTGAGAGTCATGAGATCGGTGATGCCTGACATCAACCGGCCCGGCAGCTTGACAAACTTGGCCAATTGTTGGGCTCCCCAGCTTCCGGCCACGTAACTCCCATGCTGTGGGGTAGCGATAAAGACGAGTCGATTGACAAATGGCAGGGAATCAATAAACAGACTTCGTTGCAAGAGATCACGGGTTTGGTCTGAGACTTTCATGTCCTCAAGTGGAACATTACTGATCGCGTCCCAAAAGGTATTCCCGGTGTCGACAGCCGTCAGTTTCGCGAGCAACCCTCCTTGACTGTGCCCGATCATGACCATGGCATCGAGGGCCGGGTCTTGATATTTCTTTCGCAGTTGGTCCACTGTCTTTTGCAGGAGTTCCCGGAGCAACGCCGCAGAGTACAAAATGGGATTCCCGGTATCATACGTAAAATACCAAAATTGAAAACGATTGCGAATTGAGGGATCGATGATCAAATCATTGGTCATGCCGGCCCACCTTCCAGAGCCGGAGGCGGTCCCGTGGACAAACACAACCGGAATGCGCCCCGGCCTGTACGGCTCGAGAGCCGTTAATTCCCCTGACTGCAGCGCAACCGAATCACCCATGAAAAACCCCTTCAGTTCCCGTTCCCAGACCGAGGCTTCGGCCAGACTTGCCGCCAGCGAGGAGGTAAACTCAATTTCCAACGGCACATCCTTTCCATTGATATTGACAGTCTTCTGGTCATAGGCATTGTACAGTTCCCAGTCTCCCTGAATGGAATCGCTTTTCAATTGTTGCAGAAGGTTGGAGAACCGCATGAAGGCGGTGACGGGCATTTTGCCCTTGGCAATCTGCAATCCTTCCTCCTGCCCTAAGGGAATTTGATCGGCCGCTAATGGGACTCCGATTCCGGGTTGCCGATACCGGTTTTGTAACCCACGGACTTCCAATTCGGCGACAGGGATAAAATTGGTCAGTTTCCGGTTTTCCCACTGGAGGCGTTCCTCCGGAAGTTCCACCTGTAGGGTTCCGAAGGGAAGGGGATAGGTGCCGGATTGCAGGTTTACAGTCAAACGATCCTTTGAAATAAACCCTAAAGTCAGACTCCGATTGAACAAATCAGCCGCAATTCGTCCCCGAGGATCTAAGGGGTTGAGTGGATGGGTAGAATTTTCGGGAAACAAATACAGATACGCATACAAGGCCGCAGCCAGATAATAAGACGGTTGATTGGATTTTTGGGCATACAGAAAAGACAATTCAGCAAGCGCGAACGCCACGTAGACTTTCCGTTGCTCTTCGGCGAGGAAGAAATGATGCAATTGGTTCAACGCCTCACGGGGGTTATCAAAATAGGCGTCAGTCAGGTCGGTGACACGGAGCACGTTATCGGTAAAGGGGCTGGTTTCCCCTGAAGAGATCACGTTTTTGGTTAATTGGTGCCGAACGGTCTCGGAATCGACCCGGGCCACACCCACCGGGGTCTGACAGCCAGCCAGAATAGAGGCGGTAAGGATTACGAAAAACCATACGCCGTTAGGTGATGAACTTGCCATCTTCCTTGCCTTTCTTTTCAGAAAATCGGGTGAAGACTGACTCCGACGCATCGTGAATCCAGGATTTTCTGGGATTGGTTCACACATGGCTTCACCCGGATCACCGACTCGCCCCATCCTTCAGGGAGAAGCGAGCCAGTCCGGTCGGTCCAAAACCGAGGGATCCAACCTATACGATCCCGCTGAGGGACAAATCAAAACACATGGCTGAACCCTCGACTAATCCATCAAGGGAATATTCGCAGCCAGGTCAAACTTGATCGCAGCACGGATTTTGTTCTCCATTTGCAGGTAACGCGCGACTTTGTGAGCGGGTAGCACTTTGCTGAGTTTTTCAGCATACTCCCTCCGCATTTTGACTTCCGCCCCTTCGGTTTTAATCGATTCGTTAATGAGATCTTTGGCCACTTTATCGGGTACGGACCCTTTATTGTAGGCCTCGGCATATTCGTTGATGAGTCCGCCCAAATGAGTATTTAAACGCTCAAGTTCTTTTTGATAGCCCTCGTAGAGTGGCCAGAAATCCTTGGATTCTTTGTCCGTCAAATCCATATTGCTGGCGATGAGCAGCTTCTTATCCGCTTTGACCTTATCGATCAGAATTTGCATATTGGTAATTTGTGCATTCTCCGCAAATGCTGGAGTCACACACATGATGGCTGCGGCAACGATAAACATGATGAACTGATTCATAGGAAAACACCCCCTAGGTTGTAGGTAGATATGGAATGCGAAGGGAACGGTACGCCCTCAAATCTTCGCCTGAATTTGCGGCAGCCAGCGTAGCAAAGGCACTAATTAAAGTAAACGCTTAAGAAAAGGCGATTCACCCTGACCTTCGATTCGGTTCAAACCGAAAGAGCACAATGGCCGCAGCGCGAGAAGCGGCTAGTTTCCTGGATGGGGAGATCAGGGAGAGAGAAGATGGGGACGAATGCGCCTGGAAAAATCAGGAGCCTGATCGGCTTGTACTGCCACCTCATTGATGTAGGCACGAAGCTGCAATTCTTCAAAGGAAAAACCTGTGCCCAGTTTTTTTTGCTCATGGAGATAGGCAGGCGTGTACCCGCTTAACAGGATTTTCCAGGAAAATGGCACATGGCCGGGATTCAAACGCGTGTGCATCCAAATGACGTTCGTGCAGTTGGCGGTGAGGGTATTATAGAACTTTGGCCGCACCCGCAGTTGATTGATGGTGTTCATGTAATCCAGAAACACCCGTTTGAGGTTTTCAGGTGATCCGACCAATGGATACAGATACACGTCTTCGGGTGGATCTTTCCGATAATTCGTCCGGACCCGGATCAGATCCCGTTCGTCGGCAACAATATAGATCAACTCGTACTGTTTAAAAAATCCTTTGATTGACGAATAGCCTTCCGTGGCTTCCTTCCGGGCTTCGATGGAAATGGCCAAGTGGTCATCACCGAACCCGAACGTAAGAAAAATATGCGCGATCATCGGACCCATCCAATAGGCAGCCACCAGATCTGCGGAATCCAGTTTGGTGAGATCGTAGGTGCGATCGTAGTAGGCGGGGGTAAAGTCGGTTTCGGTGCGATAGTCAAAGTTTCGGATGTTGTGGACGGTGACCAAATTTCCATCGAAGGTGGCATAGGGAAGCACCGCCACTTCCGGTTGCCACTGGCGATCATTGGACGGTTCGATCATGGTCCACCACCCAACAAGCACGACAAATAGGCAGAGATAGGACCCGGTGGCCATCAGTCGAAATCGTCGTGTGCAATACCCCACCAACGCCACCAGGCTGGCTACGGCAAAGCCTGAAGCCAGGAGCGTCCGGAGCGTGTCATGTTCCGGCCCGTCAAAATATAAGGCGAGGGTGCCCCAGGCTCCGGTGGCAACAATCAGGAACGCTCCCAGAAAAAGACCAACGTACCTTGTTATCCGGCGAAAGGAAGATTCCTGCTTCATGTGTGTCAGAGTTGAGGTCTCTTGTTCTCCTGGTTCCTTGCGAGCCTACCATAAAATACACGTCACAGTGGGAAGTGTTGAATAATAAAAATGTTCAAGGGCAAATTTGCCCAGGATTAGATTCCTCATCAAAGGCTCCGGGTCGGTTCAAAAAAGCATGCCCTGAGTCTTCCCGAAGGGTCCGTCCATTCCTGTCCTGAGGCCCCTCGAAGGAAAGGCCGCAACGGTTTTTACCCGCGGAGCGTACGCTGAGTACGTGAGCACGAGAAAATGGCGAGAACGCCGCTGGCGGCTTTTTCAACAGACCCCAGTGACAAATGCCACAGGAGATCCGGAAAATCCGATACGCGCAAAATCCCTAACATGGATCCGGATATATGCAAAAGTATTCGGATTGGGAACTGAAAGATTCTGGTGCCGGGTTCGAGGTGTGCTGGTGCAACCGGCTGTATGTTTAAGAGGTGGTGACATGTCTCCCAAATACCCTTTGTCAGGTTCAGGGTGGGTGCTTCCACCGGAAAGCTGCAGTCGCAACGCAAGGGCATAGCGTAAGCCGAATTACTTGGCGACTTCACCATCCCGTTTGATAAAAGCGTAGAAGTGGATCAATTTATTGCACCGGCGGCCGAAGAGTACAAAATAATTTCGGAATTTACCAGGTGAACCGGAGAAATCCTCCGTTATAGTCAGGACCATTGACGGAGGGAGGAAGAACCAACGGTAACCGGTCACGATTCACGGGTACTTCTTTCGGAAGGCTTCCTTCGGGAATGACCGTTTCCAAAGCCTGAAAACTGTGCATTTCGACGCCCAATTGGATTCCCGGTAACACCCCTGGATCTTTGAGAGACAAATTTGGACCATGTTTCCATTGAAAGTCGTATTTCGGAGGAGTCTCCTGAAGAAGCGGGACGTCGAACAATTGTTTTTCCCGTTGGTGGCTTTCGGGTAATCTAGCTGTGCTCTTTTCCGTGAGATCAGGCATGGGACCAAATTCCTTTCCGCCCACAACGTTCTTCCCCACTAACATCGCTGCTGCATTCGAAGAAATTCCCAAGCACGACCATGACAGCAACAAAAGGATTGTTGACAGTAGACTTGTATTAAAAATGTGAGTTCTGATTACTGGATTCATCATGCCACTCCTTACTTTTATTTTACCCCTTCATCATCTTTTCTTCCAAGGGGAGCCCTCTATAATCCAAAGAAAAAACGTAAGAGCCGGGCCTTCGGCGTCTGAGTAATAGGTTTTTCAATCACCGGTGTCCACAAGTTCGCGTTCCATTTCCTTGATTGCCACCCTCCAAGCCTCCTCCACGGCCGGACACCAGGCATCCTCCACACATTCCGCAACGGCGTTCAAAAAGGTCTCTGCCAGTCTGTTAAACCGCCTTCTTTCTATAGCTGGCGTGAACTCCACAACCGGAAAATTCCAATATTCCTCCAACACCGTCCGAAGATCATGGCCTGTCCGGTAGGCGAAAACTATTGCAGCAAAACCTTTTAGAAAGGCATTGTGGAATTCCTGAAATCCTGTGGTCAGCAGAGGATTCCTAATGACCGGATGTTCCTCCAGGAGGCGGTCATACAATTTCCTGGAAAATGGAGATGTGTCTTCACTTAACCAAACAAGGCCTTTTTCGATGGACATCAGTTGGGTCTCAGTGAGGGCATTACAATTTTTGGTTTGGGAATTTTGAGTCATCGTTTCGATCCTAATTTGCTTATGAGTCAATTTTTGACTTTTAGTCATTATATTCCAAAAAAATAGTCCAGATTAGGCGATGGCTACTTGATAACACTCTTGTGGAAAAATTTCTTTCAGAATCCGGTTCCTGGTTTCTTCCCAATCCAGCTCGTGAAAAAACGGATGCCAGCCGAACCCATCCAATAAGGCATGGATGTTTTCCCACACCGCCTTTCTCGGATCTGAAATTCCTAGGGCTTCTAAGTTCACTTCGGAGAACATCAGCACAAAGGCCCCATAGGCTCCGGTCCACAATCCAAAGGTGACCTCCTCAATGGTCACCCCCTTCCGAAGTTGGACGTGGCCTTCCTCGACAGCGTCCCGCAAAACTCCGGAGACAATCCCGATATTATCCTGCTCGGCCTTTTCCAGGTTTTTTTGGAAAACCAGAGAGGCCTTTCCTCTAATGGATTCATTCTGGAGTAATAGTTTTGATTTAAAATGATCAGGATTAAGCTGAATGAACAAGTCGTATCCCAAAGCCATCGCAGCTACTCGTTCCCGGGGAGTGCCCTGAAACTGGGAACCCCTCAGGAGAAACGTGCCGCATTTTTGCGCGGATTGGATGAGCATCGCGACCAGAATTTCCTCTTTACAGGAAAAATGCTGATAAATTGTCCCCTTTGAATATTCGGTAATTTCCGCGATTCGATCCATATTGAGATCGATGTAGCCAACCTCCAACAACAGATGTCTGGCGGTGTCGATGATCAGCGTTTCCCGCTGTGCATACTCTCGTTTTTTTCTTTCTGATGTAGCCATTTGGGTCTTTTTAGCACAATAAATGACTTTACGTCAAATTTTGACATACTGCACGCAAACATAAATTTTCAAAAAACCTACATTATATATCTATAGCTTGAGTTCAACCGGTCCCTTCATCACCGGCTTGGAGTTTCTCGGCTGGCGTCTGAAACGCCAATTTTGCGTGGACGTTGATTTAGCCTTAACTTCACGTGGACTAACTCCTCTTAAAGATACCAACCCAGATCAGTCCCTTTGGGAAAATACTGACGGACCAACAGATTGGTATTTTCATTCGTTTCTCGTTGCCAGGGACTATGTGGATCACAACGACAGACTTTCACCTTTATCCCTGCCTTTAATGGCTTATTTGCTGACATTTCCATCCCTCGACCCCACGTCAGGGAACGACCGGAATTGGCGAGCAAGCTGAGCACTTGGGGAATCGGCGCATTCACCATTGGCCATATGTTTTCCCGTGCCCTTGGCGAGAAGCGTCAACCTGGACTGCCCATCGGTACTCGCACCCTTGGCGCGACCCCCGCACGATGCGAGTGAATGAGTTGTCGTGCACCCCCCTCAGGTACCAAACCTTATTGTAGGCTTCGCCATTTTCCATTTTAATTCCGGGTGAAAGTTTAACTGTCCCGATTCTTTTTGATAGCCTTCACACAGGGGCAAACCTCCTTAGACTTCTGATCCGTCAAATCTATGTATAAGCCACGATTAAGAGCTTCTTATCCCTTTTTACTTTATCGATCAGGACTTGATTAGCGTTGGATTGTGCATCTTCAGCCAGAATCGGCGTCACGCACACCTCCGCTGTTGCACAATAGAAATATGAAACAGAACTTACTGTGTTCTCTCGATAGTGGCCGATAAAGATGTCCCAAAGACTCCGTTTTTACCCTCCTTAAACAAAAGGATCCGATAGTTGATGGAAAATAATTGAATGTCAGGAATTCAAACCAATATTTTAGCACCTTCGACACGATCCATAACTTGAAAAAGGAAAATGCGCAAAAGGAGGAAAATGTATGAACGTGAGAAAGGGAAAACAACGGGTGAGGACTTTTATGTGTCAGGTGTTGGCACTGGTGATCGGTCTGTCCTTGACTGCCATGTTGGAAGGCTTTGCTCTCGGACAGCCCACGTTGAAGGAAATCGTGGCAGGAAAGGAGCACTCGACAAATGAGGAAGTAGAACAAGACAAGAGCGAAGATACGACAAACTCGAAACTCCCAATTCCGGATGACCCATTCGGTCGTGGGACTCCGCGTGGCACAGTGGAAGGTTTTCTAACCGCCGGCAGTGAGGGTCAGTACGAACGCGCCGCAGAATATTTGGATTTTCGTTACCTGCCAGGAGGGATTGCCCAAATCCCGCAGCCATATCTCGCCAGGCAATTCGAAATCGTACTGGATCGGGCTCTTTGGATCGATCCTACCGATTTGAGCATGGATGCGACCGGCAAGCAAGAAGACGGCTTACCCTCCTATCGTGACTCGGTGGGACAAATTGAGGTGAGAGGACAAACCATCGATATTTTCCTCCAGCGGGTGCCCCGCGAAGATGGAGTATTTATCTGGAAATTTTCCAATGCGACCGTCACTCAAGTCCCAGGGTTGTACCAAGAATACGGATACGGGTACCTGGAAAATATCTTTCCGGACGCCTTTTTCGATCTTAAGATCCTGGGGATAGAAATCTGGCTGTGGGTCGGCCTCCTGACCATCGCCATCGTGGCTTATGGGGCGGCGTATGCCGTCACTTCCTTGATGTACCTTTTTGTCCGCTCTCGCCCATCCCCTTCCCGCGATCAATTGTCACGCCTGGTGAAAGGTCCCGGACGCTTTCTTCTGTTTCTCCTCATAGGGAGAGTCTTGATTGAATATATTAATCCTCCCATTTGGTTTCAAGCAGTTCTTCAGGCACGAACGGTGATGACCATTGCCCTCGTCTGGACGATATTTTGTATGGTGGATTTTATGCTGGCCCAATTAACCCAGCGATTCGAACGGCAGGGAAAAAGTTCTGCGGTAGTCATTTTATCCCCGTTGGGAACGGGTCTCAAAACCCTTTTTGTCATTATCGCCCTATTAGTCTGGCTCGATAATCTGGGATTTGAAGTGACCACTATTCTAGCAGGGCTCGGCATCGGAGGGGTGGCGGTGGCCTTGGCCCTGCAAAAGCCCATTGAAAACCTGATTTCGGCCATCACCTTGTACACCTCGCAACCGGTGGCCGTGGGAGACTTTTGCCGGTTCGGCGATAACATCGGCACGGTTGAGGAGATCGGGTTGCGAGCGACGAAAATTCGAACACTCGATAATACGATCATCACTGTTCCTAACGTCGACTTCGCTCAAACGCAACTGGAAAACTATTCGAAGAGAAAAAAAATTTGGTATCACCCGCAGGTTCGATTGCGCCATGAAACAACTCCGGACCAGATACGTTTCATTCTCGTTGAAATCCGAAAGCTTTTGTACGCCCATCCCAAAGTCCTTCCCGACCCGGCCAGGATTCGTTTCCAGGAGTTTGGCTCATTTTCTTTTAACCTTGAAATCTTTGCTTATGTCGACGTCACGGATTATGGAGAATTTCTCGAGGTGGCTGAAGATCTGAACCTTCGCATCATGGACATTGTGCAGAAAGCGGGTTCAAGCTTCGCACTGCCTTCACAAACTCTTTACATGGAAAAGGGAAAAGGGCCGGACACCCATTTGGGGGATGCAGCCGAAGCTCAAGTCAAGGAGTGGCGGGAACAGCAGGCACTGTATCTTCCGAATTTCCCATTGGATAAGATCGCCGAACTCCGAGGGACGTTAGAATATCCTCCGCCGGGTTCACCGGTTTCAGCTACCTCTTCTTAGGGTAGAATGAGGAATATGGTCCGTAGAGTAAAAATCTTAGCAAAAGAAATCAATTAAAGTTTCGTGCCACTTAAGAGCTTACGCCGCTTGAACCGATAGGCGCATGTATGGCATCTTTTCGGACTTTTACCACTCAAGGGTACAGGAGATTCTTCCTGAACGATAAATCTGCTGAGGTTATCGGTGTTGAGATTTTAAAAAAAAGGAAACCCCATGCATGCAGGCTATAAAAATACTGAAAATCAGAGAGTTTATCAGCATTCTTCTTCTATTGCCGGTGACGGGCTGCATATCCAAAGTATATATCGATTACGATAAACACGCGGATTTCACGCAGTACCAGACCTATGCGTGGAAAGAAGGAACACCGACTAAAAACCCACAGATGGATCGCCGAATCATCACAGCTATCGATAAACAACTGATCGGAAAAGGATTCCAAAAAGTGGACACCAATCCGGACATGGTTGTCTCCTATCACGCGGCCACGACGAAGGAGGTGAGCTATACCACATCCTCAATGGGGTACGGCTATGGTCCTGCCGGGGGAACGACCTACGGTCGGTACGGTGGAGGACTCGGAATGTGGGGAGTGGGTCTTTCATCCGGAACCGCAACGCCGGTAACGGTAGTCAAAGGCACGCTGATCGTGGACATTTTCGATGCTGAGAAGAAATCATTGCTTTGGAGAGGCACCGCGAATGATACGGTTCATGCCGATCCCGAAAAAGTTGAAGGCCAGATTCATACAGCCACCACCGACATGTTCAACAAGTTCCCTCCACCCGCCAAGTGATATGGCATCCAACGTACGACGATTTAATCCATGGGTACATTCTAATCGGATCGCTTCATTCCAATTCGCTCCATTATCGGAATGGAATCGAACAATAAACCAAAGATAAGCAGGATGTGCTTACTCTCTGAAAGTCCTTTCACCCTTTCCAGGCAAAGACTTTCTGATCTTCAGTACACCGCTCCGTGAGGTCTTTCCTCCGGTACCCATAGGGCAAAACTCAACCGATCGATCATGGTGATATCTAGATTTCCCTATGCACGACAGGCATGAAATTGTCACGTACATTGAATTCGAAGCGCCATGAGAATTTTTCTTATACTTTGGCACTGATCCTTATGATCCGCATCAGCCGCACCGCATGGTATAGAAAAGAGTTTTTTACGCAAAGTGACAATCACACATATTTTTCTTCCCGCAATCCATTCTGCCGCTTGAGCGACGAGGAGAACAAGCGGGAGAAGGAAGAACAACAGGATGGATTTCTACAGTTTTCAAATTTATCAAAACATGGGTCGAAACAAAGGAGAGCATTCATGCTTATGACAGAGCGATTTCTTCTGGCATTTTTTCTTGTAACCATGACGGCCTGTGCGACCACTCAACAGGCAAACACGGTCGAAAGATCCGGGTTTCTCGATGATTATTCGAGACTTCAAAAAGGCACGGGAGACAGTGAAGCCCTTCTGCGATACGTCAACCCGGTTGCCGAATGGAAACAATATACCAAGGTGATGATTGACCCAATTCAAATCTGGATAGGAGAGGGATCTTCTCTTCGAACTATCCCCCAAGAAGACCGCATTCGGTTGACCTCTCTCCTCCAGGGCGAATTACGCAATGCGTTATTGGCAGATTACCGGATTGTTCGTGAGGCCGGACCTCATGTCATGCGTCTTAGTGTGGCACTCACAGAAGCCGAAGCCTCACATACGGTATTAGATACCATTTCCAGCGTCCTTCCGACAGGATATCTTTTTTCCGGCACAAAATCTCTCGCAACAGGAACCGGAACGTTTGTGGGCAGCGCCAGCATAGAAGCCAAAATTACCGATGCAGACCTGGGCACGCTTTTGGCCGCTGCTGTCGATCGTCGGGGCGGTGCAAAATCGTTGTCAGGAGTCACCTCAGAATGGGATGACGTCGAAGAATCATTTCAATACTGGGCCAATACTCTCCGCTATCGCCTGTGTCAATGGCGCGACGAACACAGTTGCGTGCAACCCACGGAATAAGCTTCGAGAAGGAGCGAAGTATCGTCCCTTGAGCAAGACAAGAAATTATCGAAGACATTCTGCTGAATAGGAGGTAACGCGTATCGCAGGACAACGGTCACAATTACACCGATTGAGACGTACAAAAAACTGGTGGGACAATTTGTCGCCGCCTATCAATAGAACCTCGGCTGGTTCATTTCTGAAGAACCTGGATCTCCAGTTTCATGGATGGTCTCATGGGACCAATGTTACTTGCCAGAATATTTGATCCATCCGTTCATACCCAGACGGGACCCTGTTGATCACGGCTACATGCTAAAGCATTGTTAGCATAAACTCGCAGGGAGTCATCCCCGGCTTCCAGTCACTCAAGAACGGCCTATTGTGATCAGTGCCTTTCATGAAGCTTACTGTTGCACCGTGGATTTCATGGACTCCTTTTCCAGAATCAGACGATACGCAATAAAGTATTTGTAGATATTACTCACGTATTGTACGGTTTCGCGACCAATACGTTTCGCGGCAACAATCTCCACATTTTTAAACCACTTATTCGAATTCAAGCCCATCGAGGGCGCCTCAGTCCGGAGTTTTGCGATCCTGGCAGGGCCCGCATTATATGAAGCTATCGCAAAGAGCCACTGGTTTAACAGGCTCATATTTGAGTCCTTAAAATACCGGTCATGCAGGAAATGCAAGTATTTGACTCCGGCATGAATATTGGGTTCAAGCTTATTAATATTGGGAATATTCACGTGTGGATCCCGGGCGGTACTGGGCAAAAGCTGCATCACACCGATTGCCCCTGCAGAACTTCGCTTCCGTTGGTCCAACATAGACTCCTGGTAACCGAGAGCCATGGCGAGCACCCAATCAAATCCATATGGCTTGGCGGTCTTTTCAAACATGTGCATGAGGCTTTGGAATTTCTTGCGTTCTTGCGTGGCCAGGGCATGTTTGACGTAGGTGGTGTTTTTTAAATACCGGGTGAATAAGATATTGCCGATTAAGGTGCCCTTCTTATTGTTTCTGACAAACCTGTTGATGACCTTTTTCAGCTTTGGACTGTTTTTGCGAAAGGCCCAAGCGATCTCCCCGTCCGTATTGACGGCAATGTCCGGATGCAACCGGATATTCTCAAAAATTTTTGCCCAAAATTCCGCCTTGGGGCTATCCATGACAAGCATCGGCAATAAACCCGCGTTCACCATTTCTAGAAGATCTTCGTCCTCAAGGTTTTCTTCCTCGGGAATGAGTGTAAGCTCCGGTTTCCCTGCAATGCGAAACGAGGCATTCAGGCGAACAAGGTGTTCGTAAAAACTACTGGACTTTCGCACATGAATGGCCTTACCGGCCAGATCGTCGAGACTGGAAAGAGAAGGACTACTAGGCCCCGTGACAATAATCTCCCGAACATTGGTGAGGACCGGCTCGGAAAAATCAATGAGTGTCTTTCGTTCGGGTGTAACCGTGAGGCCTCCAGCGGCAATATCACCAACTCCTTTGAGCAGGTTCGGAATAAGCTCATCACGGTTCACAGGAATGAAGACGAACTGAACCTGCACGATCTTCCGCTTCAAATCTTCGTTAATCTGCTTTTCAAATATTTTCATAAGATCGTAGGTGAGCCCACGCTGTCTGCCGCCGTCCAAAAAGTAATATGTTTTGCTAAAGGGAACAAGCACCCGAATTTGATTGCGGGTGATCATCCCGTCCCAATCACCTGTCCAGGGCTTTAGAGCCTGACGGAACTTCGCCCCGAACCGGTCATCTTCCATCTTTTGAGAAGCCCATGTTTCAGGCGCAAAGATAAGGAACAGGAGAGATGCCATCAGCGCAAGACAGGAGAGACACCTGGTTGTTTGTCGCGGTAGAACCATCCTCATAGACTGCGAGCCTATCATGTACAATTTCAGATATGCCATTATGAATCGTTCGATTTCCGAAATCCAATACGATAGTGAGTCGATATCAATCAACGCAACGGTCCAGAGCCGTGCCTGGTTATGACAACAGAGACTATAGATTTTCGGGAAGGATTCAATCCATGGTGAACATGTTGGAGGCAGGATGGAAACCTCTCATCCGCTATCCCCTTGGCAACAGCAATGAACTCTTCCTTCTTCGTCCTTTTAATTTTTTATTGTGAATCCATTTTGGCATGGTTCTGACGTATCCACGCTTACGGTTTTTATTTTACGCAAGGCGATAAACCCAATCGGGAAGTGGGAGGTTCCTCCCGTCGTAGTCAAACCTTGAATGAGAGATAATGTTCACCAACCCTGCTAAACTACACGACAAATAGTGGTCTCATCTCCTCATATTTTCCCCTGATTTTAGGTGAACAACACCTCAACTGAGGTGTCGTTGCGCAAAAGGAATAGTGTTGATCTCTCAAATCACATTCAAAAGTTGGTTCATTGCGGGAGTGATTATTGGATTCCTCGGGAGTCAACCAGCGCATGCAGAAGATATTGAGCAACTGGCCAAAGAAGTGGAAAACCCCGTGTCGGATCTCGTGCGGGCGGGGTTTACCAATTCTACCTTTTTCGGGGCTGGGGCCAACAATCATCTCTTTAACACCTTCAATCTTCAGATCTCTACCACAAGAAGATTTGGCGACTGGGCTCTCCTTAACCGGCTGGCCATTCCCCTTCCCTACTTACCCGCCAATGCCATAATGGATAAAACGGGAAGTCTTGCCGGTTTAGGAGATATTGCGTATACGGGATTCCTGGCCCGTGACGAATCCAAGCGACGGTTCAAACTGATTGGTGGTTTTGGACCAACATTTATTTTAAATACGGCAACGGATGATCGCCTGGGTTCGGGGAAATGGAGTGTGGGTCCAACTCTGGCGTTCGTCAGCCTACCGGATCCCTGGGTGGTGGGTGCCATCATCGGAAACTTCTGGTCGTTTGCAGGGGATACACAACGCCAAAAGGTCAATTTGTTTTTGGTTGAGCCTTTTGTCAATTATAATTTCCCCAATGGTTGGTATGTGACGTCTACCCCGTCGATCACTGCGAATTGGGAGGCGGAGGAAAAGCGGAATCGCTGGAGAGTACCCATTGGAGGCGGAGTCGGAAAGGTGATGTTTCGTGGAGAAAAACGCCCGATTAATCTCAAACTCCAGGGATTTTATTTTCTGGAAAAACAAGATCGGTCAGCTGACTGGACGCTCCAACTCCAATTTCAAATCCTGTTCCCGGATAAACCCGCCTAACTGACCGCCACCGAATTTCCCCCTCCCACTCTCGGCAATCCGCTTTTTTAGACCTTCCTTACAATTGAAGCCATGGCCCTTTCTGTTTGAGTTTGGAAGAATGGAAATTGTCGGGAGCTTTCAATATACTTCATCGTCCGGCAGAGGGACGTGTTTCCCGGAAGTGGGAAGGTGAAGATGAATGTCTGAATTTTTGGCTGCGTATTCCGTCTTTTTTCGAACAGGCCTGGTGGGGTTTGTACTCATGGCTTGGCCTTGTCTTCATGAGATGGCCGTGGTGTTCGCTCAAGGCGGTGCCGATAGCGTGATCGAACAGGCTACACCACAAGCCGGGAAAAAAGCGGTCGAAAAGGTCACTGAAAAAACCATGGAGAAGGTCGCCGAAAAAGCTGCCGAGAAAGCGGTCGAGAAAGCCACCGAAAAAAGCGTCGAGAAAGTCGTTGAGAAGGCGGCCCAAAAAGCTATGGAAAAAGCGGTTCAGAAGGCCACTGAAACGACCTTGCAAAAAGCGGCCGCAAAAGCCGCCCAAGAAGAGATGGCCCAAGCGGAGCTCACGGCCAAACGCCCGGAGGAATTCAAAGGGCCGACCACCGTACACTTTATGGTGTTTGTCGTAGATATCGATGACATTGATGATGCGGCCCAAAACTTCACCGCCAATGTGTATCTGCGTCTTCGTTGGAAAGATGCACGCTTAGCCAATCCCGAAGGGGCGATACGCCAAATTTCTCTTTCGGAAGTGTGGAATCCCAGACTGTTGCTTGCCAACCAACAAGGAGTTGTTCCGCACTCATTGCCTGAAATAGTGCAGGTTCACCCTGATGGAACGGTCATGTATCATCAACGCTACACGGGGAAGTTATCTCAACGGTTGATGCTGGCTGATTTTCCCAGGGATAGTCATACCTTCACGATCCAATTTGTGGCAGCCGGTTATCAGGCCGACGAATTGACGTTTGAGCCTGAGTCCGTCAGAAATATTCGTGGCGGGTCCATGGCCAACACCTTGTCATTGGCGGACTGGAAGATTCTGTCGTTCGAAACAGTCGTGGCCCCCTACAGTCCCATTGAAGAGATACGTACCGCAGGATTTGCGTTTCAATTCCAGGCCAAACGCTATGTCACGTATTATCTCTGGCAGGTGGTGTTACCACTGGCGGTCGTCGTCATCATGTCGTGGGCGGCCTTCTGGATCGGACGAGAGCACATCGGCGTCCGGATCGCGGTGGCGACGAGTTCCATTCTGACTCTCATCGCGCATCGCTTTGTCCTGGCCAGCCTCCTTCCCCGTCTTCCCTATATGACCCACCTGGACTATTTCACCGTCGGGAGTACACTCCTGGTGCTCCTGGCGTTGATCACGGTGATCGCGACAGGCTTTCTTGCTGCTCATGGGCACAATCGCCAGGCGCAAAGAATCGACCTTTTGGCTCGGGGAACTTTTCCTGGCGCATTTTTGCTCTTGTTACTTTGGTTTATGGTTGGATGATCCGGAGGTGGCAGAGGCACACCATAAGAATGTTGTGAAAAGGCCTCCAACCCAGATCGCACGAATCCATCCTGGATTCTCATACTCTTTCTCCCATCCCAAGAGTAAAGGAACACACCTCATGCGGGCTTAATCCAGAAAAAGTGCGAACCGCCCTGGCAAGGGACGACTGGCGAATTCCCGCGTTCGATCACATCCTCAAGGTATCTGATGGGAACCTTCACATGACGTTCTAGTATTTGGTCCTTGATTGCCTCTTTCCTGATGATGAAAGGCCCAACGATCTACCGGATACAGAATCACCTTGGAGAACAAATAAAAAATGCTGCCGGCAAATTAGACATCACGGTTAACAATCAGGAGTGGAGGGAAAAAGATGAACGTACGGTTATGGTGGGTGGTTTTTGCTCTGCTGTCAGCTTGTGGTCCTACACAGCAATGGGTCAAGCCCGGCGCGACAGAGGCCGACTTACGTTCAGCGATTACTCAATGTGATCGGGAGAACCGTCATTTTAATCAGGAAGGCATCTCGCATTTTGGCCCGGAAGATGAAACCATCCAACCAAGAAACTATCGCAGAGGTGGAGGGGACATGATGAGGGAGAAATGCCTGCAGGGCCACGGTTGGGCGCTGGAATGGGTCGAGTGAACGAACTGGCTTCAATCACAAAGTGACAAGGGTTTCAGGCTTGTTCGAATTTATTTCCTGCTTCATTGCCACCCCATCTTCATGCGGGGATTGCAAGATTCGGTTACGCCGACTCGGCAGGATAGGGGCCCTGCAAACAGGGCCCCGGATGCGAAGATGCGAAGGGTATTATTCTCCTATAAGAAGGGACACCCATTGCCGTCAATTCATTGCATGGAGCAATAGGACAATTTACAAACCACAAGCATTCTCATTTTAATCTGCACAGACTATTCGGTGTCTCACTGGAGGATATTCGACATCTCTTTGGCTGGAGTAGTCAGGGTCTTCCCCGGTTTCCCAAATTTTGATACATTTTGCATTCACATACAGGAGATTTTCTCTGGGACCAAACACGTTGACCAAGGCTTTTCGTGTTCCCTCTACTTTCCCTTCAAAAAGGAATTTATTTCCGCGAGTGGTGTAAAATTCCTTTTCTCGTTTTCCGATAAATCGGATAAGAAAATGTTGATCGGTATCGGGTTTCCCGTTCTGTGGAATTTGATCAACGTTAGATTTTGGATAGGGTAGCCATTTGGCTAACACCAGGTACCCTTCGGGTGTTTGCTCTATGCTTACGACGGCTCCTGCCAGTTTGGTTTCCTGGCCCACGTATTTTTCTGAATTTCCAGCCATTTCCTCGAACTGGGAGTTGGTTGTGACAATCTTTGCCCCCTTGTCTTTAGGGAACACATCAGTCTCTGCGTGTGTGGTGTATGCATTTTGCAAACCCACTAACCCCAATATGCCAAGTACGATAATCCCTTTTCTCATGAAGATCCTCCTTTGTGTTAAACAAAAAGCCCTGACAATGCTGACAAAAACAAAATGCGATTGATTCCGGTTGCATAGGGATTTTTTTTCATAATGAGAGTCCAAGCCTAGCTCGAACTTATTGCAGCCGGGTCAAGAGCTTGTTACGGCATTGTTAACTTTCAGGGATCAATTCAGCCATTGCAATCCGACCTGATGGATACACCGGATTCAATGGTCCGTCCGCTTCGTCCCTGCCTTCAGCCAATCTTCACCGGTCGTGAAGCACTTCGCGCAGGTCTTCTGTAGGCTCTGTCGCGGCATGCGATCGGCATAGGCGAGCTCCGCCTCACGAATAGACCGGTCAGCTTGGATTCCAACATGATCGATCTGTATCTCTCGTTCTATGCCTGAATGATATTTCGCCGCACCAAGGGCAGGATGGTTGCCCTTGTTCACTGGACCATACCGGCTATCTGCCTCCTTAGGGTATGATCACCGATGGGAAAGTGCACGATGCAATCGTGCGTGCCAACCGGTCTGTGCTCCTGACACCATGATCCTCAAGGCCATGAAAGGGGCTACCGGCTTGTCAAGGAATGGACCGGAACCAAACCGTGATTCTCCAGGCGGCTAAAAGGGAGTGCGTATGTTGAGATGGTGATGTGGGCATAGCCGCGCACCGCTCCTTTTTAAAGGTTCAACCCATCCGGAGATTCGGATGAGTTTTGACTCCACCGCGTATAATTTGACCGCCTTATTCCAAATCTGAGGACGTACCAAAAATGAATATTCATGCGGGAGAATCCCTGTCGATTGCCAGGGACCTTCCGCTTTAGCCGACCTTATAACCTTTTCCCTCCATGCATGTACGATGGGCACGATCAAACGTGTCACGCGTGCGCTGGTTCCGGGCTCCGGCCTGTTGGACGTCCTGCTGATACTCCTGCTCAGCCGCCCGCTGTCCCATCAAGCCCAACCCGCCGCCGGCAGCGGCACCGATGGCTGCGCCCATACCCGGATCGCCCGCAATGGCCCCTCCGATCGCTCCGAGCGCCGCGCCCCCCATTGCGCCGAACAACGCACCGCCGCCGGATGGCGGAGGTGGTGCGGGGGCCAGGTCCGGATGTTCGGGATCGTAGCCCGTTTGCTGTTTGGCCCATTTGTAACACGTAAAGTCGTCCTGCTCCTGCTGCTCCGGACTCTGCCCCTTTTCCGGAAACACAAAGGTCTTCGCCTGCGGAGGAGGCGCAGAGTCAACAGGATAAGCCGATGGCGCTGGCCCGCCCTGCTGAGCGCCCACACAACCTGCCAGCATGACCGCGCATGACAGAATAACACACGACTGCTGTACCCTCATCTATCTTCTCCTTTATGTATTCGATCAAGGACCTACTGCCCTACCCGATTTTGTACCCTTTGGCTTCCATACAAACGTTGTGCGCACGGTCAAAGGTGGCGCGGGTCTGCTGGTTTTTGGCTGAGGCTTCTTGGACCTCTTCCTGATACCCACGCTCAGCCCGACGTTGTCGCATCATGCCCAGCCCGCCGCCGGCAGCAGCCCCGATCGCCGCACCTTCACCGGCATTGCCGGCGATGGCTCCCCCGATTGCTCCGAGTGCGGCACCCCCCATTGCTCCACGCATTCCACCACCGCCGGATGGAGGCGGCGGCGCGGCAGCCAGGTTCGGATGTTCCGGATCGTAACCGGTCTGCTCCTTGGCCCACTTGTAACACGTAAAGTCGTCTAACTCCTGCTGTTCCGGACTTTGTCCTTTTTCGGGGAACACAAACGTCTGCGCTTGCAAGGGAGGGGCAAGAAGAAGCAACCCCGGTCCAAACATCAGCCCCATGATCAAATACCTACGCATCGATGCCTCCACAAGTAGAGAATGAATTGTTTCGCGCTTATTTCTTGTCGGGAATATGATAGGTCAAATTGGGCCACACCGCGACTCCCTCTCCGAGTTGTTGGGCGGATTCAACACCACTGACCATCGTAATTTCCCGCGCCTGGATCTTCGAAATCATTTCGCCTTCACCTGTAATGCCGGCAAACTTGCCGGTGCCGCCGGTGATCGTAAACGTTCCCCGGCATCCTTCCACATCGCCGGTGCAATTGAATTCTGCAAAGACACGATTTCCCTGCTCACCCGTGATGACACACTTGGCATGGCCTGTTTTCGTTCCCTTTTTCAAATCAGCGTCCACGGTGCCGGGACAAACGATCGAGGCGGCATGCATCGGTCCTTTGCCGTCATCCACCAACATCACCCCGCTGTATACGGCGACCATATACACTTGATCAGGCCCAACGGGAAATGCAAAGCCTACCCCTTTCCACGGAGACATCGCTTTGACACTGCCTTCCTCTGCATGCCCAACCCCGCTCAGCATCAACGTGACTGCAATAAGAACTGTCATCGTCACGATTCCGCTCACCAATCGCTTCATGGATTCTTCCTCCTTGGTTTATATAAAAATGTAACGGATGCGCGCCAATATACCAAACATTTTCACCAGAGGAAAAGCTGGATCTCCCCCTCATCACAAATTATGGTGTTACCAAACAGTGCAATCTAATTGGAGCGTCCACCTTTGGAAAGAAAATAACGGCAGGCGATTCCCAAAAAAACTAATCTCATTGCAGCCTCATAAACATGAGCCTGCAACACAAGCCGACCATTTTGATTGCGGTATCCCCTCATTCTTTCTAATCATGTGTTCCATACGGTTCATCACATGAGGTTCCCCAAAGAGTCTTTGGGAATCTTGCAAAGTACATGGCCTGGGCCCGAACTTCCTGTTCAATACCGCCACGAATGATCGCTTGGAAAACGGAGAATGAAGTATGGGGCAATTTTCGACCGACGCCATATTCAATGTGGGTGAGGACTGGGGCCACGCCGGTGACTCCAACCAAGAAATTTCCGTTCAAGGCTCCGGCGCACTGAAGATTGTGACGGTGGAAGTCAAATAACTCCCAAACGATCTCGACGGTGGGTTAAAAACTCCTGGGTGCGCTGGCCCGCCGGGCAGGTGCTCCTGGGCACATTGATTCGCTCAAGAGGGAGCCGCCGATCCGTCCCGGACCTCCTACCTGCCGAACCAGTCATTGCACAATCCGACGACCAGAAGGAAGCCACTATGAAATCAAAAATAAAAACGCTAAAATCCTCATCCAAACGCTGTCAGTCGGTTCGGATAGCCATAATTTCATAATCTTAAAATCTAAAAAAGGAGTGACAAATGATCAAGAACGGGATGAATGTACCCTCCTGGAGAGCAATCCTAGCAAGCAGTGCGGCCGGATTAGTTGTCACGATGTTTTCGGTTGGCTGCAGTACTCCTGCCTCGCTCCCGCCAAAAATTGCGGTAGGCCTTGACGGTTTACGAAATGAAGCGGTGTCGCTTAGAGGACAGATTGAAAAAACCGTTGGGGCACTCAATGAGCTGATGTCCAAACCACAGGCAGACCTGTCTCCGCAATTTCAAAGCTATACCCACGAACTAGGAATTCTGGAAGACAGGATAGAGAAAGCCCGACAACAACGAGGTGTCACCGAGACTGCCGTGAAAGAGCAATTCATGGCTTGGGATGAAAATCTTAAACAATTGCATAACGAAGCCACACGGGCTGGAGCAGCGGAACGACGGGAGGAAACCGATGCGACCTATTCTGATATTAAACAGAAAATTGTGACGCTAAGAAATGAAGCGAATCCTTTTCTCAACGACCTCAAAGACATTAGACAGTATCTAAAATCCGATTTAACCAAAGAAGGATTGCGTACGATTGAACCGACCTCCGATCGAGTCTTTGATCAAAAGGATAGCATAATCAACCGCCTGGATGAGGTCATTCAATCGCTGGACACCGCGATGAAGAGCCGGTAGAAAGGCCTGCCCGGGAACCAGGTTTTTCTCGGGTAACGCTCTCTGTTGGTCCATTTTCTGAACTGCACACTGCACGTGCTACAAAAGACAAGAGGTGGGTTCTTGTCCCTGAATGCTATTGCGTAAAGGACTCCATCCTCAGAGAAAACTTACCATCGCTCCAAGCCTGGTTCAAAAAAATCTCCTACAAAACTTAAGTTCAACAATAAGAAAAAATCTTTGTACATTCTTTTCCTAGAGTTAATTTTCCTATAAAGGAATCTTTCTCTTAAAATGAAGACTAGAGAAATCATTCCCTGTCATCCGGCCAAGCTCTATTACGAGATTCAAAAAACTGAAAACGAAAAATCAACAAGTGGGGATCAAAGGCTCGGGATCGACCTCTGAAGTTCAGGGGCATGACGATCATGGAACATGGACCTCACCTTCGCTTAACAATTTTTTTTGACGCTGTCGTCAAATGGCATGATTTCAATCTATGTTGCCCCTTATATATTACTTTTCATTTGGATTATAATTGGGCACGTTCCTACATAAACTTTCTAACAATGCCATTCCTCCTCTTGAGCTACTTGTATTGAATGGCTCCAGTTCATCGCCATAGCACGATGAAATCATTATTGATGGCCATGAAACACCCGAGGCAATTTCGAGACACCAATCCGGAACAAGGAGGAACGAATTATTTCTGCCATTTCGTCCAAGAAGGTGTAAGGTACTAGTCCGGGGAAGATGAACTATCCCGATGCGAAAGAGAAATTTCCATTTCCTCAACCACAGGAGATCTGTTATGAAGGCCACAATCGGTATGATTGCATGCATGTTCGTCTGCGCCGTAACAGTCGGATGCGCCAAAACCGAAATAACCGAAACCCATCCCACGTACGGGAAGGAAAAACTTCCCCAGCCCGACATCATTTATGTGTATCCTTTTGCCGCCTCCCCTGCCGACCTGCCACCATGGTCGGCCGCCGCAAAACAATCCATTCCGCCAGCCGAAGAGCAAACGCCGGAACTTATTGAGGCCGGGCGCAAACTGGGCAAGTCCGTCGCGAAGGAATTAGTGACACAAATTCAAGAAATGGGTCTTGTGGCCTTGGAGGCCGATCAGCAAACCGTCCCGCGACTCAATGACATTCTGATAGTGGGCTATTTTCTTTCGGTAGATGAAGGCAGTACCGTCAAGCGCATGGCACTCGGATTCGGATCCGGGGCCGCAGAAGTAAAGGCCGCAGCGGAAGGCTATCAAGTCACGAATGATGGAATGCGCTTACTCGGAAGCGGAAAGCTCCAATCCGGCGGGGGGAAAATGCCGGGTGTAGCCCTTCCTATTGTCGTGCTGGCGGCAACCGCGAACCCGATCGGACTGATCGTCGGAGGTGGGGCGAAGGTTTACGGAGAAATGTCGGGCAATTCGACGATCGAAGGCACAGGCAAACGAACCGCGGATGCCATCGCCGAGCACCTTCAGGGAAAATTCAAAGAACAGGGTTGGATCCAGTAATTATGACCGGCAAGATCTGAATGGTGCGAATATTAGCCGATTGAAAAAATCATCGGGAACCGAGCTTGAAAAAGACAGGAATCCGGGGGACAGGATAGGAATAAAGGAAGCTATTCAACTGACCGCCCTGTTGCCAGTCTGGGAACAGATCCACAGCATAGGAAGGGAATCAAGGACCTCTGATCCGCACCGTTCCATTGCGCAAGAAGATGGAATTTATAAATAATAGGACACTATTGCGTTCATCGGTTTGCCCTCCCATCACCGATTTCAGATTTGGACAGGCCGGAATCATAATAAAACCAAAGTCCTCACAAATCAGACAAGCGGTTAAAGACGAACCCATCTCACATCCCCAAAGTTCTGGTATGCCTCTGGGGTACCTTGCTCTCCAGCGGACCTATCCTTGAGGCCGAAGCCCTTCCGACAGTCGATGAAGTGCTCCAGGAGTCGGCCTGCGTAGCCGGGTCGGGAAGGTCCGAGGTCAGCTATTGGGTCATCTGAAGTAATCAAATCCAAACGATCAATATGGAACACTCGGGTTCTTTGAATCATGAACCAGGCTTGAGCTTTCTGGCTAAAAATTGAGTGTTTATAGATTTTTAACAGTAAATGGCAAGAAGTCACGATGACAATTCTTGTATAGTGGTCAACCATAAAAGAACGTCCTCCGAGGTAGAGCATCTATAGCCCGGAAACACACCAAGGGATAAATTCAGGAAACTGCTTAATCCCGAATTGTGAGAGAAGATGACCTTCAATCAGTCCATGAAAAATGTTTTTCCCAAGCCATTTTTCCGGAAGTGTAAGATTGTGCATCATGAGACAATGGCTTAAAGAGCCCCTGCTACATTTCCTTATTGTCGGTGGGCTGATATTTGCTGGTTACACTTGGCTCGATCGCGCGCCCGCTCATGACCCGCGTATGGTGCGCGTCACTTCGGCCGAAGTGAATTGGCTTAAGGAAACCTGGGTCCGCCAATGGCAACGTCCACCGGACGACCAGGAAATCCGTGGCCTCGTGACTGACTACCTGAAGGAAAAACTGCTCGCACACGAGGCACGCGAATTAGGCTTGGACGAAAACGATACCGTTGTCCGCCGCCGGTTGGCGCAAAAGATGGAATTTCTGGTTCAGGACACCGCCCGCCTCGCTGAACCGGGTGAGGACCAACTGCGTCAGGTGTATGCTGCCCACCCCGACAACTACACAACCCCGGTCCACATCTCCTTTGACCAAATCTATTTCAAAAGTGAAGCAGGCGCGAATCAAGGATTGAAAAAGCTCCAGACGTCCGGCACGGACGACGTTGGTGACCCCACCCTGTTGGAGCGCGAATATATCAGAACCGACGAGCAGACGGTGACCAGTCTGTTCGGACCAAAATTTGCCGAACGAGTATTTACTCTCGAATCAGGTCCGTGGCAGGGGCCGATTGAGTCCGGATATGGCTTTCATCTGGTGCGGATCAGCGAACGAGTGCCTGCAGAGCCGCGTCCCTTTGAGGAGGTACGCAGCCAAGTCGTCAACCAGTGGCATCGTTCACAACAGGCGAAAATCCAGGCACAGTTTTTTTCGGAACTGCTGAAGAAATATGACATCATCGTGGATGAGAGCGTCAAACCGCTGATGGGGCCACTCGGAACCATGGAAATGGCTCGAAGATGATCGCGATCCGTCCTCCAGGGGCGGTTACGTCTCGATGGGCGTCCGTTCAACGGGGCATCAAAGACGCTATCTCGTGGAGCCCCCCCCTCCCCAAAATGATCTCCGATTTGCCCGGCCCTCACAGTTCAAAATGGCCGGGGCTCGCTGCTTGCTGCGCGGTCCTATTCTTGCCCTTCGTCGTGCCGATACTGGTCTTCGCCCACGAGGTTCGTCCGGCCTATTTGGAACTTCGGGAAACCACAACCGGAGAGTTCCGCGTGCTGTGGAAAACACCCGCGCGCGGAGAGATGCGTCTGGCATTGTCACCCGAATTCTCCGCCAGCCACAAAAACATCACACCCCTCGTGACCCGCAGGACAGAGACCGCCGCCGTGCAGACATGGAAGATCCGGACCAACGAATCCTTACGCGGCCAAACCGTCCGGATTCTCGGGCTTGAACGGACGATGACGGATGTCCTGGTGCGAATAGAATTTGCCGACGGCAGTTCGTGGGTCCAACGGCTCACTCCATCGAATCCCGTGGCCACGGTACCCGTGGAACAAAGTACATGGGGGGTAGCCGGCCAATACTCGAAGCTCGGCGTGGAGCACATCCTTCTCGGCATTGACCACCTGCTCTTCATACTTGCGTTGCTGATGATTACCCGGGGGACGATGCATCTGGTCAAAACCATCACCGCGTTCACGGTGGCGCACAGCATCACACTCGGACTGGCGACCCTGGGATTTATCCATGTACCATTGCAACCTGTCGAAGCGCTCATCGCGTTGAGCATTGTGATGGTCGCCGCTGAAATCATTCACACCCGGCGTGGCATTGAAGGAATCACGGCGCGTGCGCCGTGGATCGTAGCCTTTGCGTTCGGGTTGCTGCACGGATTCGGGTTTGCAGGCGCATTGAGCGAAGTCGGCCTGCCGGAGGGACATATTCCAGTGGCTTTGCTCTTCTTTAATATTGGAGTGGAGGCCGGTCAATTGCTGTTCATCGCTGCCGTAATGGGTGTCATGGCAGCTTTTCGACAGGTTCACATTCGAATGCCACAATGGACCCAATATATCCCGCCATACACCATCGGCAGTGTGGCCATGTTCTGGGTCTTTCAACGCCTTTCAGCATTTTAAAAAGGAGGCTGCCCGATGAAAACACGAGTTGTTGGTCAAACGATCCTCAGCGGCATGATGGCTTGTACCCTGAGTGTTCTTCTGGCCGATGCCGCTACCGGCGCCGCGCCTGGACTCAGTGCCCCTGAGAAGGAAACGGTGGAAAAGGCGTTTCCATCTAAGCCCCCCTACTCGCCCTATGCCGGCCGCAGTTTTCCTACGAGACCCTTCTTCGGCGACACCCATCTGCACACGTCGTTCTCGATGGATGCCGGGGCGTTTGGCGCACGACTGACACCGCGTGATGCGTATCAGTTCGCCAGAGGCGAGGAAGTCACAGCGTCGAACGGCCAACCGGTGAAGCTCTCACGGCCGCTGGACTTTCTTGTGGTTGCGGATCATTCTGACAACATGGGGTTTTTCCCCGATCTCTTCGCAGGAAAGCCCGAGATGCTGGCCGACCCGACCGGACGAAAGTGGTACGACATGCTTCAATCCGGCAAGGGGGCGGAGGCAGCCATCGAGATTATCATGTCATTTTCGCACGGAACCTTTCCGAAGTCGTTGATGTATTTTCCCGGTACACGGCCCTATCGAAATGCATGGCAGGAAACGATCAAGGCCGCCGAGGAATTCAACGAACCACGCCGCTTTACCGCCTTTATCGGGTATGAGTGGACATCCAACACCGGTGGCAATAACCTGCACCGCAACATCATTTTTCGCGACAATGGTGATAAGGCCAGCCAGGTTGAGCCATTTACCGTTTATCCGCCAATGGGTAGTGATAATCCCGAGGATCTCTGGAAATGGATGGCCGCCTATGAGCAAAAAACCGGCGGCAACGTGCTGGCGATTGCCCACAATGGCAATTTGAGCAACGGCCTCATGTTTCCGACAATCGAGACGTTTGGCAAAACGATTGATCGCGGGTATGTCGAGACCCGGGCGAAGTGGGAACGCCTCTATGAGGCGACTCAGACAAAAGGCGACGGGGAGGCTCACCCCTTCCTCTCACCCAATGATGAGTTTGCCGATTTCGAGACATGGGATAAAGGCAATCTTGACGGCAGCGTAGCCAAAACAAAAGAGATGCTCGAATTCGAATATGCCCGCTCAGGCCTGAAAAATGGCCTCATGCTTGAAGAGAAGTTCGGCACGAATCCATTCAAGTTCGGGCTGATCGGCAGCAGCGATGCCCATACCGGTCTATCCGCGCTGGAAGAGGAGAACTTCTTCGGCAAAACCACGCCCCAGGAACCCAGTCCGGAACGGATGACCAAAGCCTTTTTTGATAATCCCAAAACCGGGGTGAAGGTGATGGACTGGGAAGTCGCTGCGGCGGGATACGCCGGGGTCTGGGCAACAGAGAATACCCGCGAGGCGCTCTGGGACGCGATGGAACGAAAGGAGACGTATGCCACAACCGGACCGCGCATGCTTGTTCGCTTCTTCGGCGGCTTCGATTTCGAACCGGCTGACGCACACAACCGGATGCCGGCCAATAACGGCTACACAAAAGGGGTTCCGATGGGCGGTGATTTGCACGACGCCCCCCAAGGTAAATCGCCCACGTTTCTTGTCGCCGCGCTGAAAGATCCGATCGGCGCGAACCTTGACCGCATCCAAATTATCAAAGGATGGTTGAGCAAGAACGGGACTCTTCAGGAAAAGGTCTACGATGTTGTTTGGGGAGACGCCGATAAACGCCGGCCCGGGTCTGACGGCAAGCTGCCACCTGTAGGTAGCACCGTGGATCTCGAAAACGCCACCTGGACCAACACCATCGGCGATCCGGAATTAATCACGGTCTGGAGGGATCCGGATTTTGACCCATCGGTTCGTGCCTTTTATTATGCACGTGTCCTTGAAATTCCGACGCCTCGTTGGACCGCCTACGATGCGAAACGTTTTGGCGTGATACCCCCACCGGATACCAGAATGGTGCTCCAGGAACGCGCGTACACTTCACCCATCTGGTACAACCCGGGGACCTAAACCCCAAAACAGAAATCGCCTTCGCAATCAAAACGCTCATCATCGACCAGCAGGAAATGAATAATTGATCCATCGATTTCCTATACGCAAAATCTCATGTGCGGCAAGGTCCTGATCCTTTCCCGTCGGAAGGTCCGCCCGATGTCCGGTGTGAAACGTAAGATGATGCACGTGCCCTCTAACCAAAGGAGATCCGCCATGAAGGTCTTAATGCGTTCCGCAGTATGTATGTTGTCCCTCGTAGTTTCAGTCGGATGCGCCTCGACCGAGACATCGAACCGCGAGATACTCGTGACCGAAAAAGTCGCTCGACCCGCTCACATCTGGGTGTACGACTTCGCCGCCAGCTCCAACGAGGTTCCGGCCGACTCCGTGCTCGCCGGTCAGCATACCGATCATCCGACTCCCCAAACTCCCGAACAAATCGAGGCCGGCCGACAGGTGGGCATTCACATTGCAGAACAACTGGTCGAGGAGATTCGCTACATGGGTCTGGCGGCCAGACGGGCTTCAAGGGAAACCACCCCGCAGATCAACGATCTCGTGATCCGGGGATACCTCCTCGCAATCGACGAAGGTAGTGCGGTCAAGCGCGTCGCGGTGGGATTTGGCTCCGGTGGGTCGGAGTTGACGGTGGCGGCCGAAGGCTTCCAAATGACGGCCCAAGGGCTGCGAAAACTTGGTTCCGGCACCGTACATTCCGGAGGAAGTAAAACCCCTGGAGCCGCGGTAGGGACCGCCGCCCTCATTGCCACGGCCAACCCCGTGGGACTTATCGTCGGCGGCGGAATGAAGGCATACGGGGAATACAGCGGTAGCGCCAAAATTGAGGGACGGGAAAAGGCGATTGCCAAGGAAATCGCCGATAAGATCAAGCCCAGATTCCAACAACAAGGATGGATTCAGTAAACCGATCGTAACGTTTCCGCGGGACACCCCGGCGGACACGGCAAGGACGAACCCGAACATCGCCAACAAGCGTGCAGGCCGGAGACCGATGCAAGAAGACCATCGCGAACCTCACAATTGATGAAGAGGACGTTTCAATGAATCCATCTCCCATATTATACTGCCGGTGTTTTCGACAATAACGACATTCGATCCGTGTGCGTCAGAAATACTGGACCGAAACGCCTTCCCGATCCACGAGTCCACTTACCCGTCGATCACACTGGATGCATGGGAGGCGATCGTCCCGCTGCGATACGAAGTGAATGGGCCCGCGACTCAGGACCAACCATGCATCAGAACGGAAGCCACACGATACTCTTTCGGTTCTGATCCCTTGTCCGCTAAAAGATCGCTCGCAGTCAACGGGACACCCGGCCAAGACAACAAATTGCAGTAACCTCAGATTCGGCGATCTTGGAAAGGCCCAGATCGATAATGATGTCCTACCTAATGGCGACATTTAGGGAAACGTTATATTCTTTGTCATCCTCAATTCCGGCAGGATATTCTGAGAACCACCGTTCGGCAAGCACAGACATTCACTGTCCCGAACGAATTCCATGCGAGAAAAAGGAGACTGCTATGCAGAACCGTGTTCTGTTTCGCGTGCACCTCGGCTCTATCATCACGACCCTCTTGTTAGCCGGACTCTTGATCCAGACGGGTCAAGCGGCCTTCGCCCAACACGCACCGGAACGGGAGGCCTATTTCGGCGAAACGCATGTGCATACGAGCTGGTCGCTCGACTCCTACCTCGGATTCGGGAACACCATCGCCGGGCCGGAAGAATTCTACCAGTATTCGCTGGGGGAGCCCATCACGCATCCGGGCGGATTCACGGTGAAGATCACGAAACCGCTTGACTGGGGCGCGACGACCGAGCATGCGGAGTATCTCGGAGCCGTTCAGGCCGCGCTGGACCCCGATTCGCAGCTCAGCAAGACCCTACTCGGGAAGACCTTGAAGTTCGGCAGCCGGGTAGAGGCTGAGGCCACGTACAAGCTCCTCACGGTGACCATGCTCAAAAATCACCCCCTCACTGATTTGATGGCCCCTGACGTGTTAGGCACATACTGGAAGCGGCTGGTGGAGATCGCCGACAAATACTACCAGCCGGGCAAGTTCACGACCTTTGCGGCCTACGAATGGACCTCAACACCCAACAGCGCAAACCTGCATCGCAACATCTTTTTTCTGGATACCAAGAAGGTGCCGGACATGCCGTTCAGCGCGATCGACTCGGACGATCCCCGTGCCCTCTGGAAGTGGATGGACGCCCAACGCAAAGCGGGCAACGAGCTCCTCGCGATTACCCATAATCCCAACCTGAGCAATGGTCTGATGTTTCCGACGGAGGTGGATGATCAAGGACGTCCGATCGACAAGGCGTGGGCGGAGACCCGAATGCGCAACGAACCGCTGGGAGAACTCAAGCAGGTCAAGGGTCAGTCAGAGACGACGCCGGGACTTTCACCCAACGACGAGTTTGCCAATTACGAAGTCGTCGTCTGGCAGCTGCTGGGTTATAAAGGCGATCCGCGCAATTTTGGCAGCTACATCCGCCAGGCGTACAAGGACGGACTCGCCATGCAGGACAGGCTCGGCCTCAATCCTTACAAATTCGGTGTCGTCAGTGGATCCGATTCGCATAGCACTGCGGTGTCCTACCGGCAGAACAACTTCTTCGGCATCCACGGGGGCAACTTTGACGAAACACCGGAGAAGCGCCTGGAAGGCGGGCATTTTGGATTCAAAAACCTCTGGGCCAGCCCTGCAGGCTTGAGTGTGGTGTGGGCGGAAGAAAATACGCGCGAGGCCATCTTCGCCGCTATGCAACGCAAGGAGACCTACTCCACCAGTGGCGTGCGCCTCCGGGTACGGCTATTCGGCGGATGGGAATTCGGACCCGATGTGCTCAAACAGAAGGATTGGGTGAAGACGGCGTATACCAAAGGCGTATCGATGGGTGGCGATCTGCCGGCTGCAACGGCCAAGGCCCCGTCGTTCGTCGTCTGGGCGGTGAAAGACCCCGACAGCGGCAACCTTGATCGCGTCCAGATCGTCAAAGGCTGGTCCAACAATGGTCAGACCTTTGAGAAAATTTATGATGTCGCTTGGGCCGGCATGCGGAAACCGGATCCGGCCACCGGCAAGCTGCCCTCGATCGGCCACACGGTGAACCTCGTGACGGCAACGTATACGAACACCATCGGCGCAGTGGAGCTGAAGACTGTCTGGACGGACCCGGATTTCGATCCAAGTCTCGACGCATTTTACTACGCCCGTGTTTTGGAGATTCCGACCCCGCGCTGGAGCACCATCCAGGCCGTGAAGTTGGGCAGAGTGCCGCCGGACGGTGTGGCCGCGACGATCCAGGAGCGCGCATGGACATCGCCGATCTGGTACACACCAAACAAGGAGGCACGCAAAGCGGCCAAACCGGGCATCACCGTCGCCGAACTCACACAGAAGGGCGCGATCGCTCTCGGTGGCGACGAGTTGAAACAGTTGATCGTGGGCAAAACCATCCTGGTCCGCAATTCGGTCACCGGACAACGGTTCGAAATCCTCCATGGATCAGACGGCCGGCGCCTCATCACGGCTGTTAACGGGAACCTGCCTAGCCTGGACGTCATGGGCGAGTTGGCGCATGGCCGCCAAATGCAATATGAAATCCGCGACGGGCGCTACTTGGTCGATGTGGCGGGGACACCCTTCGAAGTGATCGTCTACAAGATAGGCAACAAGCACGTGGCGGCACGCAGCAATGAGTTCGGGTACGCCAATTATGAGATCGAATCTGCCGATGAATGACCGGTCTGAGCGGGCGTGAAGAGGTGAAGTTGGAAGAACGCGTTGGTCCGGATCAGGATGAGCCCGCTTCCGTCGGGCAAACGCCAGCGCGCATCATGCGATGGGGGCGCGAACCGCTGCTACACTTCCTGCTGATCGGCGTTGCATTATTTGTCGGGTACCACGCGCTCCAACCGGAAACGACCGGGCGGGATGTATCCGACCGGATTGTGCTGACCGGGGACGATCTGCGCCAGCTCAAGGCGACGTGGCTTGCGCAAGGACGCCCTTCGCCCACTCCCGAGGACATGCGTCGTCTCATCGAGAACAAGGTCCGGGAGGAGATCTTCTACCGGGAGGCACTTGCGCTTGGTCTGGACAAGGAAGACATCATCGTCAAACGCCGACTGGCACAGAAGATGGAGTTTCTCGTCGAAGACCTTGCCGCCCTTCGGGATCCTACAACTGAAGAACTCCGGGCCTGGTTCGAAAAGAACCCCGAACGCTTCACGCCGGCCCCACGTGCATCGTTCCATCATCTCTATTTTTCACCCGACCGGCGTGGCGCAGGGGTAAAGGAAGAGGCTGAATCAGCGCGTGAACAACTTAACGGGAGGCCATTGGGTACGCCCGTTCCGGGGACGCTGGCCGATACTTTCATGTTCCAGGACTCCTACAATGACCGGACGCCGGAGCAGGTGGCCGCAGTGTTCGGCACCACGTTTGCCGAAACATTGTTCCTGCTGACGCCGGGATCCTGGGAAGGCCCGATTGAGTCCGGATTGGGCTGGCACGTAGTCTGGGTGGAGTCGATCACACCAGGTCTCACCCCCGCCTTCGAGGAAATCGAGCCGGGCATCAAAGCTCAATGGAGCGAAGAGCAACGCATCGAATCTAGCCGCCGGACGTTTGACGCCATGAAAGCCCGCTACGAGGTGATTCTGCCTAACGCTCCAACCATGGTTGACAGGACCAAGGGGGGGGTGAGGGCGAAGGGATCGCAATAAGGCAAGCAAAGGTGCATGTATGATTTTCTCGCACAGCCGTGTTTACGACTGCTCAGAGATAGACGCTAATCACCTGATCCCAGAGCTAAATAACAGATATGAAGTATGTTGCGGACTGCCTGACTTTTGCGATGCTGTTACCGCCCAAAGGCTGAAGTCTAGGAGAAAAGTCACACGAGACATTTATCATAGGAGGTCTGTCATGCAATCATTCACACGTCTTGCCGTATCTGGTTTAGTCGTCATGCTGGCCGTTGGATGCGCGTCAACCAAAGTCACCGACCGTCATCGGCTTATGGAGACGGAGAAGATCGCGAAGCCAGATCGTATCTATGTGTATCCCTTTGCACCAACCCATGAGGATATCCCATCCTGGTCCACGGCAGCGGAGAAATATGCCAAACCCAGCAAGCCCCTCACTCCGGAAGAACTTGAGGTTGGTCGCAAGCTGGGCGCGCTGGTGGCCAAAGAACTGGTTACCGAGATTAATGAAATGGGAGTGTTGGCATTGGAGGGAAATGAGCAAAGTCTTCCGCAACTCAACGATCTAATGATTATTGGTTATTTTGAAGGGGTCGAAGAAGGCAGCACAGTCAAACGTCTGGGACTCGGGTTTGGCTCCGGGGCGGCTGAGTTACGGACAGCGGTGGAAGGTTACCAGATGACAAATACAGGCCCACGCCTGCTCGGAACCGGCAAACTCGACTCCGGTGGAGGAAAAATGCCAGGCCTGATTGCCCCAATAGCCGTTCTCGCCGCCACTGCCAACCCGATCGGCCTGATTGTGATGGGAACAGCAAAAGTGGAAGGTGAAATAACAGGCAGGACCAAAATCGAAGGGGCGGCCAAACGAACGGCTGAGGCCATCGGTAAAGAGCTACGGATCAGATTCAAGGAAAAAGGTTTGATCAAATAGGTCCTCATCTCTATTCAGGCCGAACCACAATATGGGGACGAAATCCCTGCCAACCGCCGATCGTGCGATCGGCGTGAAACGGGTAGAAAAGAACTACAAGTCCTGGTAGATTCGTGTGAGTCCCTATTCACAACAACAGGAATAAAATTCTTTTTTTCAAATAATGTGAAGCCATCATGAAAGCCGGTCGCCGCGTGAAAGATCAAGAGAACCGTTCGCTATACAATGGGATCAAACCGATTGGCGCTGTGGCAGTCGTCGTGCTCCTGGTCATCGCAACCTGGTGGTATAGCACGGCACCAAACCAGTACTCTGTGCCGGACCCACAGGTCGGCATGACCTGCGATATGGGTATTTCTGCTGCGAAGTCCGGCCGGGCTCTGTCAGTAACGAATGCGCAACCAACCATGCCTGTGAACCAGTCGGTCTCATCCGCCAATGCTTCAGCTAATGCCGTAGGCTCATCGCATCCGACCGATCCTGCGCCTGATGGCATGGTATGGATTCCCGGTGGTGAGTTTTTCATGGGGGCAGCCGATTTATCCGATAAGGAAATGAACGATGTCGGCATGCACGCGACGCGAGATTCCCGCCCGATTCATCGTGTGTACGTCGATGGATTCTGGATGGATAAAACAGAGGTCACCAATTCGCAGTTCAAACGGTTCGTCGACGCCACCGCCTATGTCACGGTCGCAGAGCGCACACCACGCGCGGAGGATTTTCCAGGTGCCCCCCCGGAAAACCTGGTTGCCGGGTCCGTTGTATTTTCTCCACCGGACCATGCCGTGCCGCTTGATACACATTTTCGATGGTGGAGCTACATCAAGGGTGCCAACTGGCGTCATCCGCTTGGTCCAGCCAGCGACCTCAATGGTCGCGAAGAATATCCTGTTGTGCACATCGCGTATGAAGACGCGGAGGCTTATGCGAAATGGGCCGGCAAGCGACTCCCGACCGAAGCAGAATGGGAATTTGCCGCGCGCGGAGGATTAAGCGGGAAGGTCTATCCCTGGGGCAATGAGTTTCGAAAAGACGGACAATGGATGGCCAATAGCCACCAAGGCCATTTCCCGAATCAAGATACCGGTGACGATCAGTACATGGGCATCGGGCCGGTGGCAAAATTTCCCCCGAACGGGTACGGACTGTATGACGTAGCCGGGAACGTATGGGAATGGACGAGTGACTGGTATCGGCCCGATTATTACGCACGACTCGCAATAGCAGGCGGAGTCGCCCACAATCCCCAAGGGCCCGACTCCCCGTTCGATCCCACCGAACCCGGCGAAAAAAAACGCGTGCACCGTGGCGGATCGTTTTTGTGCACCGATCAATACTGTTCCCGCTACATGGTCGGCACACGCGGCAAGGGTGAAATCAACACGGGAACCAATCACCTGGGATTTCGGTGTGTCATGTCCCCAAAATAGAAATCTTAAGAGCATGATGAGCGATCATATGCCGACACGACAGGCATCAGACGAAAACCCTAAGCAAGAAGATCATGAAAAATGAAGATACCAACCTATGACATGAATGAGAAAAGGAGAAAATAATGAAGGGTGTACTTCGTGTTTCCCTCGCCATTCTGGCGGTTTTATCCCTTCCGCTGGGTGCAGCGGCTGAATTTCAGCTTGATCGGACAATACTACCGATTCATGAGCCGGAATACCCTCCGATCACGGAGCTGGATGTCCGCAAGGCGACCGCCCCTCCGCGATTTCAAGTGAAAGCGCCCGAAGACGCTCCCAACGTGCTCATCGTGCTGATCGACGATTTGGGATTTGGCCAGTCCAGCGCTTTCGGGGGGCCCATTCCCATGCCGACCGCGGACCGGTTGGCTAATAATGGTCTCCGGTATAACCATTTCCATACCACAGCACTCTGCTCTCCGACCCGGGCCGCGCTTCTGACGGGCCGGAATCACCACATGACCAACACGGGATCGATTATGGAAACCGCGACGGCCTTCCCAGGAAATACCGGCCAACGGCCGGAGAGTGTGGCTCCATTGGCCATGATGCTCCGATACAACGGATACTCCACCGCACAATTCGGGAAAAATCACGAGACCGCCGCCTGGGAAGTCAGTCCATCCGGACCGACCGACCGCTGGCCAACCCGGAGCGGGTTCGATAAGTTCTACGGATTCATGGGCGGGGAGACAAACCAGTGGTCACCGGCTGTCTACGATGGGATGACTAAAGTCGAAGTATCGAAAGATCCCAACTACCATTTCATGACCGACATGACCGACCAGGCCATCAAGTGGATGCGATTTCAAAAGTCACTGACCCCTGACAAACCGTTTTTTATGTACTTTGCACCTGGAGCCACGCACGCCCCGCATCATGTGCCTCAGGAATGGATCGCAAAAAACAAGGGCAGGTTCGACCAGGGGTGGGATAAGGTGCGAGAGGAGACGCTGGCTCGTCAGATCAAGCTGGGCGTCGTACCTGAGGGCACGACGCTTGCGCCGAAACCGGAAGCCATTAAGGATTGGGACAATTTGACTGCGGATGAAAAGAAGCTCTTCACCCGCCAAATGGAGGTTTTTGCCGGTTTTGCCGAATACACGGATACCGAGGTCGGACGGCTCATTGACGCCATTAATGACATGGGACAGCTCGACAATACCCTCGTCTTCTACATCCTCGGCGACAACGGGGCGAGTGCAGAAGGCGGGATGAACGGCATGTTCAATGAGATGACTTATTTTAACGGGCTACAGGAGAAGGTCAAGGATATCCTGAAACATTATGATACGCTCGGGGGCCCAACGACCTATAACCATTATGCCGCCGGATGGGCCGTTGCGGGAGATACCCCGTTCACCTGGACCAAGCAGGTTGCCTCAAGCTACGGGGGAACGCGGAACGGGATGATCATCCATTGGCCAAAGTCGGTGAAGGCAAAGGGCGAGTTGCGCACGCAGTGGCATCATGTGATCGATATCGCTCCAACAGTCCTGGAAGCCGCCCGCTTGCCGGAACCGACAGCGGTAAACGGCATTCCTCAAACTCCCATCGAAGGCGTGAGCCTGCTCTACAGCTTTCATGACGATATGGCGCGAGACCGCCACCAGACCCAGTACTTCGAAATATTCGGCAATCGTGCGATCTATCATGACGGGTGGTTGGCGAGCACGCTGCATCGAGCGCCATGGGAATTGAAGCCCCGCAGGCCTCTTCAAGAGGATAAATGGGAACTCTACGACACGCGGACCGACTTCAGTTTGATCAATGACCTGGCCGACAAGCACCCCGCCAAACTCAAAGAGTTGCAGGACCTGTTCTTAAAGGAAGCGGTGAAGTATCACGTGCTTCCGATTGATGATCGAACGATCGAGCGCGTTAATCCAGCCCTTGCCGGCAGACCGGATCTCATGGCCGGACGGACGTCACTCGCCGTGTACGAGGGGATGACGGGCATGTCGGAAAATGTCTTCATCAACACCAAAAACCGATCACATACCATCACGGCTGACGTGGAGATTCCGGAGGGGAGCGTCAATGGAGTGGTTCTTGCTCAGGCAGGCCGGTTCGGTGGCTGGAGCCTGTATCTGAAGGAAGGCAAACCGACCTATACCTACAACTTCCTTGGCTTGATGCGCTTTACCATTGCGGCTGATGATTCGCTGCCTGCCGGGAAGGCGTCGATCCGCTTTGAGTTCGCGTATGACGGGGGAGGTTTGGGCAAGGGAGGAACGGGGACAATTTTCGTTAATGACAAGAAGGTTGCCCAAGGACGGATTGAACACACGCAAGGCATGATCTTTTCGGCTGACGAAGGAGCAGATGTGGGTGAGGATGGAGAAACGCCTGTTGTTGAGGACTACGGCATTCCGGCGCCCTATCGGTTTTCTGGATCGATTCACAAAGTGACCATCGATTTGAAGGAAATGAAACAGACCGACAAAGCCGCGGAGGAGAGGGGCCAGGCAATCGCCAGACACAAGATAGCCATCGCCGATTGAACCTATATTTTTAATAGAATGGGCTAGGTGAAGCTCCCCCCAGTAAGCTGGGGGGCATCTTTTATATGTGTTGTCTAATTACAATTAATTGCGCATTCCTCCCCTCTCAGCAAGCTGAGGGGTATCCTGCGCTGTTTTTATAAAATTTTAAAAAAGAAAAGGCCTTTTCTGAAATCGAACCAGTGCACTGCAACGAATGTTGGCCCTGACGAACGGAATCTATGACATGAGGGAAGGAGAACATCCTCTGGCTCAGTTTACTGCATGTGTTTTATCGATCCCTCATTTTGGTGTTTTACCCCTAATTACAAAAATTTTTTTTGCAGATGGAGTCGAGCCACCTTTTTGAGTTATATTTTTTCCGTACTCCTCATCAAGCAAATCGGGTTTTAGCAAATTTTCGCAAGCCCGCTCTAAATTTTTGAGACAGGAGGCGGCGGTTACCCGCAGGAGGACAAGAACGCGACAAGATAATGACGCCATTTATCTGCCCAAAACAGTCCACAAAAAATTACCCCCAAACTTCACAGAAAGGAGGACCGCAGCAATGAAACCATTACTGACCGTTTTCAGGCTGGCCGTCGTGCTAACATTGAGCGGACTGGCGACAGCACAAGCTGCTGAAACAAAACCCAACATCATCATCATCTGGGGCGACGATATTGGACAAAGCAATGTCAGCGCCTACTCACGAGGCATGATGGGCTACCAGACGCCCAACATTGATCGTGTCGCGAAAGAGGGTATGATGTTCACCGACTATTACGCCGAGCAAAGCTGCACCGCCGGGCGTTCGGCCTTTATCACCGGCCAGAACGTTTTTCGTACGGGCTTGAGCAAGGTCGGCATGCCGGGCGCCCCCATCGGCATGAGGAAGGAAGACCCGTCCATCGCCAGGTTGCTAAAGGCGCAGGGGTATGCCACCGGCCAATTCGGGAAGAATCACCTGGGAGACAAGGACGAGCATCTCCCCACCGCCCATGGCTTCGATGAGTTTTATGGGAACCTGTATCACCTGAATGCCGAAGAGGAGCCGGAACATCCCGATTATCCTAAAGAGTCCGACTTCCCCAACTTCCGCAAGAAATTCGGTCCGCGCGGGGTGATTCATAGCTTTGCCAATTCTGACGGCACCCAGAAAATCGAGGATACTGGTCCTCTTACCAAGAAGCGTATGGAAACAATCGACGACGACATTGCCGCCCGTGCAGCAGAGTTCATCGAGAAACAGGCCAAGGCCGGCAAGCCGATGTTTGTCTGGGTCAATTTTACTCACATGCATTTCCGCACCCATCCCAAGCCGGAGAGTGTGGGCCAGTCCGGACGATGGCAGAGTGAATACCACGACACGATGATTGATCACGACAAGAATGTCGGCACCGTACTCGACAAACTCGATGAATTGGGTCTTAGCGACAACACCCTTGTCATGTATAGCACCGACAACGGGCCACACATGAATTCCTGGCCTGATGCCGCAATGACGCCTTTCCGCAACGAGAAGAACTCCAACTGGGAAGGAGCCTATCGCGTTCCCGCCATGGTGCGCTGGCCCGGCCACATTCAGCCCGGCACCGTGTCCAACGACATCATATCCCACCTTGATTGGGCACCGACCCTCTTGGCCGCCGCCGGCGAACCCGACATCAAGGAAAAATTGAAGCAGGGCTACCAGATTGGGAAAATGACGTACAAAGTACATCTGGACGGCTTTAACCAGTTACCATACCTCACTGGCCAGCAGAAGAAGAGCGCACGCGACTCATTCCTCTACTTCTCTGACGATGGGGATTTGACAGGTTTGCGCTATGACAACTGGAAGGTAATCTTTGCTCAGCAGCGGGCGACTGGTACCCTAGCGGTCTGGAGCGAGCCTTTCGTGAAGACCCGGATTCCCTTGCTCATCAACCTACGAATGGACCCATACGAACGGGCACCGATTACGTCCAACACATACTGGGACTGGTATATCGATCATGCCTACCTCCTGCTACCAGCACAGGATTATGTCGGGAGGTTCATGGGGACCTTCAAAGACTTTCCGCCCCGTCAAAAGGCGGCCAGCTTCACAATCGACCAGGTATTGGAGACACTTCAAATGGGCGTAGGCAGCAAGTAGTGCCCGATACCATGACAAGCTGAATCAGCTTACCCGCCCGCATCCGCCAAACCGGCGGATGCGGGCTAAACCATTACACACATGGGAAGACTCACGGTGCAACTCTGATCTCTGTTCATCATGACAGCGGATGCTTGAGGCAGGGACTGGTTTATCGGTAATCCTCGCCCTGTCGGCAACGACTATGATTCTGGTTGGTACTTCCCTCGATACAGACGGCGGTCTCATTATCGCTCGCATTGGAGGAGCCCCGCTCCTTTCACTTGATGTTGCCTGTTGGTTTGCGCGGGATGACGGACAGAGCCGGGCGGCAAAAGGGTTGGTGACAGACATGTTGCTCTACAACGTTGGCGCCGTCGGAGTCTTCCTCTATGCCGGCAAGGGCCTCGGACTGACCGACAACGGTATATGGCCGTCAGCTCTCCTTCACACCGGATTGGCCATCTGGTGCCTCGGTGGCCTTCGGTTCCATATGTGCACCTGATCAAGGGAACGTCGTCGAAACACGACTTCAATCATAGAAAGGAACTCCGGATGAAAACGAACCGCACCCCTACTTTTGTTGCCGCCGTGTTTTTTTTCATTGCTCTTTTCCCCGCAACCCTGATCTATGCCGCAGATGAGCTCCCATCCTGGAACGACGGCGTGAACAAACAGGCCGTCGTGAACTTTGTCAATCGTGTCATCACACCAGGCCCCGACTTTGTCCCTGAGGCTGCTCGTATCGCAGTGTTTGACAACGATGGCACGCTTTGGGCGGAACAGCCCATGTACTTCCAATTGTTCTTTGCGCTTGACCGCGTCAAAGCACTCGCGCCACAACATCCCGAATGGAAAACCACAGAGCCGTTCGCCTCTCTGCTCAAAGGGGATGTAAGGGGCGCTCTGGCAGGCGGTGAACACGCAATCCTCAAAATCATCATGGCCACCCATGCGGGGATGACGACGGGTGAGTTCGAAACAACCGTGAAAGATTGGATTGCGACCGCGAAGCATCCCAAGACCGAACGTTTATTCACTGAAATGGTGTATCAGCCTATGTTGGAGTTGCTGGCGTATCTTCGGACGAATGGTTTCAAGACGTTCATTGTTTCCGGCGGCGGCATCGAGTTCATGCGGCCGTGGACGGAGCGCGTATATGGAATCCCACCCGAACAGGTCGTCGGCAGTAGCGGCAAGCTGAAATATGCGTTGCGCGATGGGCATCCGGTACTCGTCAAAATTCCTGAAATCAATTTCATTGACGACAAGGACGGCAAACCTGTCGGCATTCAGACACACATCGGCCGGAGGCCTATTCTCGCCTTCGGCAACTCAGACGGCGATCTTCAAATGCTCCAGTGGACGGCAAGCGGGAACGGAGCGCGCTTCATGGCTCTCATTCACCACTCGGACGCTGAGCGTGAATGGGCCTATGACCGCAAATCATCCATCGGCCATCTGGATAAGGCACTGGACGAAGCGAAAGACAAAGGGTGGACGGTGGTAGATATGAAAAAGGATTGGAAGACCGTTTATCCGTCTCACACGCATAGCCGCGATGTGTCGATGTCCGAATCCTCGGATAGATGAATTTCATATTGCCGATTTATCGGAGAGATGATCCAGGCAAACATCACATTGATGGAATACGCTTTCCCATAGAAACGCATTTGGTCCACCAAGGCCCGTCAGGCCATCTGCCGATCATCGGTGTATTGGTTTAAAATGGGAAACGCAATTCCGTCCCGGATAAGCCCGGGACATGGATCGAACAAAAACCTGGTGATCGAATTCCGATGAAGGAGGAAAACATACGGACCGGTCTTCGAAATGAAACCCCTTTTGACAAAGGGCACGAACCATTTCTCTCCTGATGACGGATCATTGACGAGACACCCTGTTCTCAAGAAGTGCCGTGGATCTTTCTAAAAGAGCACATTGAGGTCTCTGAACGGCACGTCCAGAGGTTTGTCCGCGCTTTCGGTCCAAACGCCCGACCAACTCTGAAGCGTCGTTTATAAAATCGCCTCTTCCTGCATTGGACTCTTCACGCTATTCCCACTTATTTGATTCTCATGCTGTTCCTCCATGTCTATTCCGACGTAATTCGGGAGTGACCGGCAAATGAGCAAACGGCCGGAGTGGCACTCCCGGTCTTCTATGAGGTAATATTTTCAACATTGCATTGGAAGGTTTCATGGGTTGTCATGCCGGGCAATCACTTCAACGTCGCACAATACGTCACTCACACTTCTTGATACTTGAGACAAAAGAGATGTGAGCATCCACTCATTTTCAAGGACAACACAGGCTCATGAGAAATTGGAGTCGAGGCATATTTTTAGGCCATCTCACCTCACTGGAACGGCTCAATGCCCTCACTGACGGCGTGTACGCAATCGTGATCACCCTTCTGGTGCTGGATCTGAAGGTGCCTGAAACTCCGGGACTGACCACAGGGCAGCTTCTTATCGACCTGCAGGAACAGATCCCGAATTTTGCTGCCTGGATACTCAGTTTTTATATGGCGGCGTTTCTGTGGATGAGGAATTTTTGGATTCTCAAGCACCTTGATAAATGCGATGAAAAGACATTCTGGTTGAACTTTGTTCATCTGATGTTTGTCTCGCTCATTCCTTACGCGGCCTCGTTGCTCGGACATTACGAAGAAGATGCCGTTGCGGTCATAATTTTCTCCTCAACGCTTGGTCTGGCCAGTTTTTCCTTACTGATCCTCCACCAGTATGTGGCGGCCAAACGCGATTGGCATCTGGAGGGTGCTCCCAAGCTCTGGACGAACCCGAACTTGTGGGCCATGTACCCCGCACCAATTTTCGCGATAGGTGCCATTCTCATCTCTTTCAACAACGTCAATGGCGCGATTGCCTTCTGGTTCCTCGCCCCGCTCTGGACACGTTTTTTCTCACAGAGATAATTAAACCCAGAGGCAAAAACGATCTGCTTTGAGAATGAATGATGAACCCCAACCGACGAGGACAGGTGTGCTTGGCCGACTCTGGTTGACGTTCACCGTATGCTGCGCGGTCGGGATTTTTGCCTGTGTTTCGCAAGACCTCCTATTGACGGGATCGTGGGGAAGCACTGAGATTACCCATCCTTCTCCTTTTTTTTCCGGGGCGCTGGCCTCCAACACAGGCAGGAATGTCAGGTTGGTCCTGGACCAGAATGGGACATTCAGTTGGCTCGAACCTGAAGGCGTTTGCCATTCAGGAACCTATCTCATTCAAGGCCACGCTCTCCTTTTGACCGCATCGCCAGGAGAGGAACGTATTCGCCTTGACTATACCTTCCGGGGGGATGCACTCCGGCTGAAAACCCCTGATGGTTTTATGTTCGAGTTTCGAAAAACCCCGCACCAGGGTGATGCGGAAACCAAGCCCTGCAATCGATAGAAAGGAGATGCAGTGGGAGCAGAAGAGGAGGAGTTGACAAAAAAAATTCGTCGGCTGGTCAAGGAGAAATTTGAGGGTAATTTTCGTAAAGGCTTTGACCACTACGATTCCATCGATGGCCAGGATTTAAGGATCGGTGCATTCGCGTTGGAGCAACTCCTCACAGATGCCAAGGTAGGAAATTTCCTGACCCGAACTTTATGGGTGGAAGGCGTCTTAAAGGCACTCGACAAGGATCAGGACGGCGCCATTTCCTGGGATGAGTTCGCATCGATACTTGAAGACAACCCACAACCCAAAGAAAAAACGGCCAAAGAACCGGGCGAGGATTCATCCCCTGACAAATAGGTTTGCCGATGAGGAATGGCTAGTCCTCGTTCCGAACCTCTATTCCATGAGGTGGGAATCTTTCCCTGACCAAACGGCGGATGACCTGAAATAGCTGTATCGGTGAAATTTCACAAAGAATTCGTGAGGGCAGGAATTTTCCTGGAGGGAGCCATAAAAGACTCCCGACGATTTTTTCAGGAGTTCAAAACAACTCGAAAGAGGCCTTTAATCAAACCAGCCCCGTACATAGAAAAATATTCCCAATCCCCCGCCAAGCACGGCCATGAGACTAAGAAGGATAAAATACCCGTAGGGCATCTGAAGTTCCGGCATATTTGGGAAGTTCATGCCGTAAATGCCGGCAATGAGGGTCAGTGGCATAAAGATGGCCGAAATCACCGTCAGGATTCGGAGCCGGTTGTTCGTACTGTTCTGGAGTGACAAATTGTAGTGTTGGGATAATCCGTTGAGCCGACCCTCCAAACGTTCCAGCCAACGCTGCATCTGGTTTAATTCGTTCATGGCTTCTTTAAAATACAATCGTACTTCATGCAAATCCAATAAAGAAGATTTCAACGTGAGTAAACTTCCCATAAGAATAAGACGATCTTCGGTCGTTGATTGGAGGCGGCTCACGTGATTGGTCAGATTCTGAATATCATTGAGGACTTCGGCGTTGAGACACTGGTCAAAGTCATTTGACAATTCGGCAATCATTTGTCGAGTTTGCTGATACAATTCGATATCACGGTTAATGCCCAATAACAGAATATGGAGAAGCAGGTCCGTGATGGTGCTGGTTCCGATCCCGCCGAACCGATCGATCCTCGCGAGAATTTGGTCCGGGGGCAAATAGAGTTCATGGTGAAGGACAATGAGGGTTTCTCTCACACAGATCGCGGTAATATAGGGATCCTTAAAATCATGTAAGGCCGGGCGTGGAAATCGAAGAAACAAGGCGTGCGAGAAGGTTTCCACACTGACACCCCCGGTTTGAGATTTGACTTTGTCCAGCAAAGCGTCATCCAGGTTCAAGGGGGCAAGAAGCTCAGGCAGCTCTTTGGTATAGTCGGGATTATCAATATCCAATAAACGGACGATCCCATCCCCAAGCCATGATGCCGAAGGTCTTTCCTCGGTCAGTTGAAGCAAACCCTTCTCTTGGAGTCGGAAACAATGTATCTGCACCGGGAGCACCTTCCCATGCTAATAGTTGTCATCAAAGTTCTTGAAAGCCCGAAATCAATGGGAAGTAGATACCGTTTAGAGCAGAATCGATACAAAGGGCTGACGTTATTTACCCAACCTACCTATGAGCTGAAGTCTCCTGCATGCCTAGGCCATTTCAAAAAGGTTTGGTAGGTTTTTCTCGAGGAAGATCATATACACATTCCTCCCCCTTTAATCGGCCGGAGAGTGCAATCCGATCCAATGGGGCCTACCCCAATAAGGCTAACAGAACGAGAGGCGCGAGAATCACTCCCAATGCCCACTTCAGGCATAGATTCTCCTCTTCGAGTTCGACAAGACGTTCCGATAATTGACCGGTCGCCGGAATCACCTCTATGTTTAATTGAGCTACTGATCCAGGACCATCCTGGGGGCTCTTGGATTTCCGTTGAGACCCGGCATCCCGTGAAACCGCACGAAGCCGTGTCCCCTCTTTTTTGTCATGAAGAACGCGACCTCGCACAGATTCCTGCCCGGCAGGCCTTTTTCCGTTTTCCGGCTTCCCAACGTCTTGAAGCGCTGATGGTTCTGAACCTTGATGTTGCTCAGGTATCGCATCCTCCAATGGATTGGGAATGATCTCATCCAGTGGATTGGTCCCGATGGTGCTTCGTTTGCTCATCAGCCCGATCTCCTTTGCAAAACAGCGAACATGCTCTCCCCCTTATACTCCTGATCGGCTTTCCTGTCTTTTCACTTCTTTTGCCAAATCCCGATAGTCTTTGGCGCCATTCCCCTGTGGATCATAAAGGGTCACGGGTTTTCCAAATGATGGACATTCCGCTAACCGAATACTTTCTCTCACCACGACCTGAAACACCTGCTTGCCAAAACGCTCCCGAAGTTGGGCAACCACTTCTAAGGCATGCCGCGTGCGAGCATCGACCCGACAGGCCAGAATCCCCGAAATCGCTAAATCCGAATTCAATCTGACACGAATCGTCTCGACCGTTTGAAGCAAATGAGCCAATCCGCGCAAGGCCATCACATGGGCCTCTACAGGAATGAGAATTTCTTTGGCTGCGACCAACGCATTAATGGTGACAATGCCAAGCGTGGGCGAACAATCAAGAAGAATATAATCCCATTGATCAGACAGGTCAGCGAGATGCCGGTTGAGAATCATCTCTGCCCCGACTTCCCCGGCCAACGCCTTATCCACTCCCACCAGCCAGGCGGAGGAAGGGATCATCTCAACCAAAGGCACACAGGTCTGATGGATGAGATCCTTGAGATTTCTCGATTCGGTAAAGGCCTCGAAGAGCCCTTTCCCCTCTTCAGCAATCCCAAACCAGTTGGAGGCTGAGGCCTGCGGATCAAGGTCCACCAGCAACACTCGACGCTTGAGCTCGCCCAATGTCGCGGCAAGATTCACGGCGGTTGTCGTTTTCCCACTCCCGCCTTTTTGATTGGTGATGGCAATTATGCGAGTCATCGCTTGAGAAAGGGAATACTCCGGGTTATAGGCTCAGGACACGGGCGATCGAGGCTAAAAAAACAGATGAAAGAGTTTTAGCAAAGCCCATGAAAAAGTCAAGAAGAATTGAATCGTGATCACACCATATTTTTCAGCTAATTGTTTGTCCGGCCGCACTTTCGAGGAGAAGGATATCACGTTGATAGTGGTAGAGAGCATCCAGGTAGGCCTCTTGAATATCGTTTCTCGTCTGACGGGCATCAAGGAAGGACAGAATCGCGGTGTCCCCGGATTCGTACGATTTCTTCACGGTATCAAACAGGGACTGAGCGGCACCCAATGCCTTGGCACGATAGGCTTCCACTAACCGACGACTTTGGACCAGATGACGATAGGCCAAATCGACTTGAGCATGCGCCTCATTGAGAGTCTGGCGCAGGTCGGCCTCGGCTATGTGAACGACGGTGGCGGCTTCCTGTATGCCGCCCTGATTTCGGTCGAACACGGGAAGGGGCATGCCCACGTTAAAGGTCCATTGCTGTTGGTTGTCAGGCCCTTTGGCTCCCTGGACCATGAAGCCGAGATCCACCGTCACATCCGGATACTGAATAGCGAACGCGAGTTTCAATTCGGCGCGACGCTTCGCATACAATAGACGCTTAGCCCGAACGTCCGGGCGCGAATGCTCAATTCCTGACTTCAATGCGTGTATATCAGGGGCAATGGGAAGAAACGTCAGGTCCGTCGTCAGGTCTAATTCAGTTTCCGGGGGGAGAGATAAAAGCAAAAGAAGGTCGGCGGTATCGGATTCGATTTGCTGCAAATCACGGATCAACCCATCTTGTGCATCCACCAGTTGAATTTTCAGGCGGATGAGATCTTTGCCGTAGCCGATCCGTTGTGACTCATCCATCATTTTTTTCACCACACCAGAGAGGTGCTCGCGAGTTTCTTTATCGAAAGCCAGATGACGACGCGCAACCTGAACGCGGAAATACGCATCCTTCACGGCGAAACTGAGTTGGCGAAGGGAGTCTTCAAACCCGGCTTCGGCTGATTGCATGCCGAACTCCGCACTTTCAATACGAAACCCGCGTTTGCCGGCCACAACAAAGAGTTGGCTCAGAACGGAGCTAATCGCTCCACAATCAGAGAGTTGACAATTTTGTGTGTAGGAACTCAGGGTATTGATTGAGAACTCGGGGTTCGGGAAGAGCCCGGCGGTAATTCTTTGGGCCTTAGCGGTATCGATCCCATATTTGGTCGTAAGGAGATCCAGATTTTGACGGAGAAACAAGGCAATGGCGTCATCCAGGCTCAGACGCTGGACCGCAGACTTCCCACTTGCAGGCCTGTTTTCCTGTTCTCCCGCCGTCGCGCTTCCGACGGTTCCCACTTCTACCAAGCTAAGAAAACCCATGATGATACATGCCTGCATAAATAATCGAATCGCCGGCATTGGCCTTGCGTGGTCGCGTAAGCCTGAAAAAAAGCAACGGAAATATTGGGAACAAATCATAGGCCGGGATCTTTAGCTGATTGGCTGCCCGACGGCACTTTCGAGAAGAAGGATATCGCGTTGATATTCGTAGAGGGCGTTGATGTAGGCTTTGTCTATATCTATTTTTGTCTGAAAGGCATCGAGCAGGTGTAGAATCGTGGTCTCTCCCGATTGGAAGTCATTCTCGACCCTATCCAACAGCGCCTGGGTGGCCTCGAAGGCACCCGCGCGGTAGGTTTCGACTAGCAGACGACTTTGGCCTAAATGCCGATAGACTGTGTTAATTTGGTGATGCACTTCATTGAGGGTCTTGCGCAGGTCGGCTTCTGCTATATGCACTTTGGTAGCCGCTTCCTTGATGCCTCCCTGATTTCTATCGAACACGGGAATAGGCATGCCCAAATTGATGGTCCATTGTTGCTGGTTGTCAGGCCCTTGAGGTCCCTGGACATTGTACCCGAGGTCCACCGTCACGTCCGGATACTGGTTCGCTATGGCGAGCTTCGATTCTGAACGGCGCTTGGCCAACAGCAGACGCTTGGCGCGAAGATCCGGTCTGGCATCTTCCACGCGCTTCTTCAAAGCCACAATATCGGGGTCGATCGGCTGAAATATCAGATCCGTCGTCAGCACTAATTCAGTTTCCGGAGGGAGGGTCAAGAGCAGGAGGAGATCGGACCTGTCCGAATCAATCTGTTGAATATCCCGGATGATATCCCCCTGTGTTTTCACCGCTCGAATTTGGAGGCGGATTACATCCTCCGGATCTTGTATTTTTGAGGGTGCACCAATGAGTTTTTCGATCGCACCATTGATCCGGCTCGACCTCTGTTCATCATCCGCCAGAAGGCGACGCCCCACCTGCACCCGATAGTAGGCATCCTTCACGGCAAAACCAAGTTGTCGAAGAGTGTCTTCAAAACTGGCTTCGGCCGATTGTGTCCCGAACTCCGCACTTTCAACACGGAACCCGCGTTTACCGGCCACCAGAAAAAGTTGACTGATAACCGGCATAATCCCTCCGCATTTACTCAGGTTACAATCCTGTGTGTAGGCGCTGAGGGTATTGATGGAGAGTTCGGGGTTTGGGAACAGGCCGGCGGTGATCTGTTGGGCCTTTGCGGCATCAATGCCATATTTGGTTTTAAGAAGATCCAGATTTTGACGCAGAAACATGGCAAGGGCATCATCAAGACTCAGACGCAGTATCGTGGGTTTCTGCTTCTCCAACCTCCCTTCCCCGGTTGCCGCCACCGCTGAACTCAGACTCAAGAGCCACGGGATCATCATCACGATCGCCAGGGACCATATCCCCAGCCACAATGTCCATCCGCAATGGTCTCTCACGGGATAGGAGTATTGTGTCGCCCATCTGGTCATGCGTTTCCTCCCTCCTGATAATTCACCAAGCCAAAAGATACCTTCTGGATGCCTGCTCCCCGCCTTCACCTTGCCCTCTGAAGCACGACAACGCGTCCATGCGAGGCCAAGCTTCACGGGCAGGATAAATGAGGCCCTGTCTTTGCGGTCTCATCAAATATATTCATGGATACCTTGTGCCAGCATAGCTCAAGTATTCAGTCCGTAGCCATATACCATCGCCTCAAGAGGTCTTTTTTTCTGCCAAATGTTTATTGCGACCACTGTCATTTTTAGCAGTTTTCCCCAGATTAAAAAGTCGAAATTTAGAGGCTTGTTAGCGGCATATAATTATGGCCTGAGCGGATGGATGCCCGATAAACACCTTTGGGCATGACCGCTCCCTTCGGTCATCCCCGCCAGTGGTTGAGCCTGCCCCTGCAGTCGTTGGCAGGGGCGGGGATCCATCCCTCTTTCGTCATACCTGCGTGTCTGTGGCAGGTATCCATCTGAAAAAAGAACAGCAGATGAATTCCCGATAACAACTGTCGGGAATAATGGAAGGGCCATACGTTCCCTGATTCCCTTATTGGAAAGTTTCTCCAAAATTGCTAGCCTGGCATTCTTCTAAAATGCAAAACGTACTTATTTTTCTTATCAATAAAGGAGGAATGAATTTATGAAGACGAATTTTCTGAGAACATCCATGATCTTGGCCATCTTTCTTTTTCTCTTACAAGGGTGCGCGGGCACTCAACAACGGAGAGATGTGGTCAAAACCGGTTTTCTGAGTGGCGGTGAACAGGCCATGCTCACAGAAGGTAAGGACAACGAGGCACTCCTTCGTTACATCAATCCGGATACAGACTGGCGTTCCTACGACAAAGTCATGATTGATTCCGTGACGGTCTGGAAAGACAAAGAAACACAAGATGTGGCTCCTGAAGATCTCCGAATGTTAACCGATTTCCTTTATGGCCAACTGCATGACGCACTGAGCCTGGATTATACGATGGTCTCCCAACCTGGTCCTGGAGTCATGCGTATAGCCGTCGCTATTACTGAAGCTGAAGCATCATCCCCGGTCATGGATACCGTGACTTCCATTATTCCTCAAACCAGGATCTTGACTGGCGTCAAAGGCCTCGTCGTAGGAGGCAAGCCGGGCTTTGTGGGGACGGCCGGTTTGGAAGCCAAGGTCACTGACTCACAATCCGGGAAGATTCTGGCTCTAGCCGTCGATCGGCGTGGGGGCACCAAAAACCTGAGTGGAATGACCAACGAATGGAATGATGTGGAGGAAGCCTACACCTATTGGGCGGGACTTGTTCGCTATCGACTATGTAATAGCCGTGGTGGGTTGAATTGTGTAAAACCTGAAGCATAGAAGATACCGACACACCGACCGAGTCAAAGTTTCGCGGTACCTTGCGACCAGAGCGAAAACCAATGCTTTTCGTCCTGGGCGCGGGGTGCCTTCAAGCTGTGCCAGATATCCAACCCTCTTTCGCCATCCTCGCCGGTCGTCAGCGGGGATCCATCTTTTTATTCGTCATACCTGCGTGTTTGTGGCAAGTATCCATCTGAAAAGAAACTAAGATGGATTCCCGATGAAAAATGTCGGGAATGACAAAGAAGAGAGCTCCCTATTCTGTTCGGAAAAAGCAACGAAAGGCATTCCATTCTCAGCACTCAACATGTTCACCCTTCATCTAGACGCTGCCTATAATTTTCTGCCACAGGGCTTTAGACGTAACAATATTGTAAAAACTTTCCCCTTTCCCTAGTAACTATTGCTATCCCCCACCAGTTTTGTTAATCGTCATTCCCTTTTTTTCTTGAAAAACTTGAATTATTCTTAGCCAGGGGCAAAACTTCACTCGTGCCATTTCCTAACATTCATACTCCTCATCTCATTAAGGCTTCGATTCATGACCATTATTTTGTATGTGGGTGGCTTCCTATGCGCGGTCTTGATCATCCTATGGGGCTGTTCAGTCTTTACCAACGCTGTTGAATAGTTGGGGACGGACCAGCACTTCAGAAGGTGCCGTGGGTAGTATTTTGCGGCGTTGGGTACAACTCTGCCGGAAACGGCCATTCCTGTCAGTGCATTCTTTTTAACCACTGGTGTCTCCAAAACAGATGTGGGAATTGGCGCGATTCTTGGTGCTCCCTTTACCCAGAGTACGCTAATCTTGCCAATCCTGGCGATCTTGCTATTGGTGTTCTCCCGATACGGCAGACGTCCACCAACCTTCAAACTGAATGTTTTCGCAGTACGAACCGACCTGCGTTGTTTCCTTCTGGCATTTAGTTTGGGAATTGCGTGCGCCTTTCTTCCCTATCGCTGGCTACACCTGGTGGGTGCATTATTTTTAATTGGTCTCTATATTTACTATGTTACAAAAAAACTTTCCGCTCAGGCCGGTGAGGAATTTGATCCCATTCCCCTAATCTTTGCTCGAAAGACCACACTCCCTTCCTACGGGATCATTCTTTCTCAAGGAGTGATTGGCGTCACAACCTTGATTCTTAGCTCTCAACTCTTCGTGTACGTGGCGGAGAATCTCGCATCGACCTTAGAGGTCTCACCACTTCTTCTCACCTTATTAATTGCTCCCCTGGCCACCGAGTTGCCGGAATTAGCCAATAGTGTGCTATGGCTCCAACACCGAAAAGATACCCTCGCTATAAGTATTATCACCGGGGCCATGGTGTTTCAGGGGACGATTCCTGTGGCCATAGGGCTCGTAGGGACTGACTGGAACCTTGACGACCAAGCCCTGACGCCAATGATACTGGCGCTCTTGGCTATGGCCATATGTTATGTCCATTTGAAATGGTTTGGACATTGGCGGCCTTGGCTCTTGAGCGGAAGCGCCATACTCTATTTTGGATTCCTTTTCTCTTTGTGAGTTCGGGGTGCACTGCGTCCCTCCTTCAAAGAGGCTTCAATCGGGGCGCGTAAAAATACTCTTATACAGACAGGTAATGAATAGTATTGTAGGAATTTAGTACACTGCCGAAATTCTGGGTTCTCTTAACCACTTCAGCAAAAGGGCACCGATGGGACTTAATTTACTCCTGGTCTTCATCCCCATTGCCATAGGACTTGACTGGTACGAAGCCAACCCCATTCTGGTCTTCATTGCCTCGGGTCTCGCCATTGTGCCATTAGCGGGTTTGATGGGGCGATCAACGGAAAGTCTGTCGGTCTATATCGGCGCTACCCTGGGAGGATTACTCGCCGCCACGATGGGAAACGCCCCGGAATTGATCATTTCGATATTCGCCTTAAAAGCCGGGCTTTACGATGTGGTCAAGGCCTCCATCACCGGATCCATCGTGGGAAACCTGCTGCTCGGGATGGGGCTTGCGATACTCCTCGGCGGCCTTCGCCATGAACGGCAAAAATTTAATGCGACGGCGGCCGGGATGAGTTCGGGACTGTTAACACTCGCGGGTGTCGGGCTTATGGTCCCCGCTCTGTTTCATTTCACTTCCAAACAGGAAGAGGAACTCAGTACCGAAATCGCCATTGTGCTCTTCATCGCTTATATCCTAAGCCTGGTGTTTACCCTGAAAACGCACCAGCATTTATTTCGCACGGAACCCGCAGAACCGGGTGAAGACACCCCCCCCCAAAAAGGGGAAGAGGAAGAGCCCACATGGAGTAAAAACAAAGCCATTGGCATGTTAGCAGCCGTGACGGTCGGCATTGCCTTCATGAGCGAAATATTAACAGGAGCGATTGAACCCGCAGCCGCAGGTATCGGCCTTACGCCTATCTTTGCCGGTGTGATTTTTCTCGCCGTATTCGGGAATGCCGCAGAGCTGATGAATTCCATACGGTTCGCCAGGAACAATCAAATGGATCTGGTCATGGGCATTGCCGTCGGGGCGAGTACCCAGGTGATCATGTTTGTGGCACCAATGCTGGTATTCGTCAGTTACCTTCTCGGTCCCAAACCTCTGGATCTGCTTTTCGTGCCATTTGAAATTGCGGCCATTGTCATTGCGATTCTTGTCAACGGGAACCTCACGAAGGATGGCGAATCCCACTGGATGGAGGGCGTGATGCTGCTGGGGGTCTATTTGATTTTAGGCATTGGATTTTTCTTTCTCCCGATGTAGCCAGGCAACCCCATGGCAAGCTTTGAAACAGTCCTCTCTGCACACTTTCCCAAGGCGATGCCACAAGGTGTTTTTGTCCAACGCTCATATGCACTCTTACGGGCTGAGGGCTTCTGCGCTGAGAACACGATTGCCTTCGTCAGCGTGTGCCGGGATGAACTGACGTTGCCTCTGGTCGAGGAAGTGAAAAAAACCTGGGGCGAAGCCTTTATCTTTTCCAGTCTGGGCGGCATGCTCTTTCTCGGAAAGACCGGATTTTTAGCGGCGCAGCACCATGCGCCGAATGAGGATGGACGTGAACGATATGTCTATTTTGCCCTACCGCACATCGGCGTGGATGCAAAAGGCGAGATTGGTCGCCATGATCGTCCGGGACGCTTTCAACCGTCCCATGCCTGCGGAGCGTTGCACGGATTTCAGATGGAACTGGCTAATCGGTGCGTCTCTTTGGGCATTGATCCTGATGACATTGAGCAAAGCCTGCTGAAACAACACCTGTTCCGCAAACTCACTTACGGTGATATCCCGGATCTGTTGAGTCTCACGAAAATTGCGTATACGGTCATTCTTGAGGAACTGGAACGAATGATCCACTTAACCGTTGACCCCCTTCATAATGACTATGCCGTCCTGACAGGCATCCAAATTCACGGTCCCCAAAACATGGAATACATCTGGCCTGGAGAGACCTACTGGGTCCGGGAGGGAAATCGACGGGGCTTTGCCTTGTATTAAGCAGAAATTGTTCGGGGAAACCCAGAAGTCCTAAGTTTTTGTAACTTTTTGAGGAATTTTTTGTGGTGTTTGATTTTTCAAAAAAAAAGCATCCATACTAATGAAAATTCACTTGAAAAAAAAATCATTTATATTTATAAGAAAGACCCTGTGGAAGAATTGTGAATAAGTACTAGGAAGGAGGACTTGAAATGGAAGCTGTAATTGGCGGTGCTGTGGTTGGAGCTGTGGCGGCAGTGGCAGCCCCTTCGCTTATTTCGGGAATTGGAGGGATGCTTCGTCCCTTGGCGAAAGAAGTCCTCAAGGGGGGAATTGTGGCCTATACCGCTGTTTCAGAAATGGTTGCCGAGACCGGGGAACAATTCAATGACATTGTCGCCGAGGCAAAAGCAGAAATTGCCCATCCCGCGAAAGCCAAATCCTCAAACTAAAGCCGATTAGGTCGAAATATGTCTCATCCTGATAAAGAAGATCCTGAATCAACGGGCCACTCCCAAGCCGGGAGGGGTCCCGGGGGAATTTCTGGAGCGTTCCGCCCTTTAGTCAAAGAGCTCGTGAAAGCCGGGCTCGTCGCATATGAAACGGTTTCAGAGAAGGCATCAGGCTTCGGGAAGCGATTGAATGATCTCGTAGAAGAGGCACGCTCGGAAACGATGAAAACGCCCTCCCCTGACAATGCCCCCGAAGAAACCGAAACAAAAGGCAGAGCGAGCAAATCTGGAAAGGCGAAGGATCCACACAGAAAAGCCTGAGGGAAGCCCGGAGAGGAATAAGGAAGACCAATGAAAAACGAAAAAGACATTCAGGTTGTGCATGCTTTGCCTGATCGAGTGCGTCTTAAGCTTCACAGGCTGAAAAACAATATGGCCTATGCCGAGGAAATTCAACGCCGGCTTCATAACGTTCAGGGGATTACATATCTGGAGACCAATCCCAAGACAGGAAGCCTTCTCATTCAATACGATCCTACTGTCTTAGAAGTGCTGGCCCTTCATCCGTCCATTTCATCCTCTCTGGGCATTTCCTCCCCTGAGGTCAAGCCATTAAACAAAGCTGCCCCTCCTGCCAAAAGTCGCGTGAAACCCATAAAAACTGTTCGCAAGGCCGGCACCAAAATCGAGAAAAAAACCAAATCTAATAAATTTTCCAAGAAAGCCAGAGGCAAATCTTAAATTTGACGCTAGCAGCCATGGCAAGAAAGGTGATTGAAACCACAGGATAAAACTCCACCGTATCCCTATAAATACGAGTTTTTAATTCACACAGATGTATTCCCCCAACCTTCACTTCATTAAAGTAAAGGAATTATTCCCATGGGCGTTCATTCGGCCTCCATTGTTCATGCTATTCCAGGGCGTCTTCGTGTAAAACTGTCTGATGACAAACAAAATTTTGACTCCGCGGAAGCGATCGATCTCAAGCTTTCCGAGTTGGAAGGGGTAGATGAGGTCACAAGGAATTTAACCACCGGTCACCTCATTCTTCACTATGACGAATGTCAGGGAACAAATCCAAGTTTCTTCCGTTCCGTAGCTGAGACCCTTGGAGTCTCTCCAAGCGATTTCGCCATCGCCAACCTCGAATCGTCGTTGGGGCAGACCGTGCATGATCAGAACAATGGGAATGGAGTGAAGTCATCTTCGAGAGAACAATCCCTCAACCCACCCGCCACCATTCCCAATATCATGGCCTCCTCGAAGGTTGTCCATTCACTTCCAGGACGAGTGCGTCTTCGTGTCCCTGCCTTGCAGATTCGTCCCCGGCTTGCCGAAGCCCTCCCTATCTTTTTACAAGACCAGGAGGGCATTCAGGAGGTCAGTGTCAATTCCAGCTGCTCGAGCGTCACGGTGATATTTGCCTCAACCCTCTGGGACGGAGAAAGACTCTGCCAATTCCTGCGAGACCTTCGGCATGAGGACATTGAGGCCTACCAGCCCAAACAGGTCATACAAGAACAGGCAGAGAATGCGGTCGATGAGGAATCGGGCCCTGAATTGTGGTACTCAAGCACCGGAATTGCCATCGCCCTGTTCGTGGAACCACTGGCGCCGATTGCGGTCCCCGCCTTCCTCCTGGCCGCTGCACTGCCTATGCTCAAACGAGCCTACCATTCCGTCGCGGTGGACGGGAAACTGAATGTGGATGTGCTGGATGCCTCCGCGACGGCTCTGATGTCGATACAAGGCGCCTTTCCCATGGCGACCGGTATGGTCTTTTTAATCAATGTGGCCGACTATATTCGTGACCTGACCGTATTGCAGTCCAAGAAGGCGATTGAAGAAGTCCTGGCCTACCAGAAGACTCGGGCGTGGGTCATTCGCGACGGGCAAACCACTCAGGTTCCTGTCAGTGAGATTCAACGAGGAGAAACCGTGGTTGTCTACCCGGGGGAACGGATTTCCATAGATGGGACCGTCCAATCGGGCAAAGCCCTGGTGGATCAGGCTACCCTAACCGGTGAATCCATGCCGGTCGAAAAAAATCCCGGCGATCCGGTCTATGCCGCCACAGTCCTGCGTGAAGGGGAACTCTACATTCAGGCTGAACAAATTGGAGATGAAACCGAGGCCGCACGAATTGTGCGTTTAGTTGAAGGCGCCCCGGCCAGAGAGACCAAAATTCAAAACTATGCCGTGAAATGGGCCAATGACCTGGTTCCCTATAGTTTTGGACTTGGAGCGGTGGGAGCCGTCATTGGCGGCGGAATTCCCGGCGCAGCGGCAGTGCTAATTGTGGACTACGGAACGGGAATCAGAATCGCAGCTCCCACGACCGTTCTTTGCTCCATGACCAAAGCGATCCGCCATGGCATTTTGATCAAAGGCGGGCGACACATGGAGACCCTGGCTGAAGTGGATGCTGTGGTCTTTGATAAAACAGGCACCTTAACCATGGGACACCCCGATGTAGTGGACATTTGCCCACTTGGCTCCTTCACCGCAGATGAAGTCTTGACCCTGGCTGCGGCTGCGGAGAATCGCTTGACACACCCTGTGGCCCAAGCGATCGTCCGTGCTGCGCAGGAACGTGGCCTGATGATCCCGGAGCGGACCACCTCCGACTACACGCTGGGGCTTGGCGTTGAATCCATAGTGGACGATAAGATCGTGCTGGTGGGCAATCACCGGTATATGGCGGAACACCGCATCACGCTTTCAAAAAAGATCAAAAAGCAAATCAGCGACATGGAAGATCGTGCCGTCTCTCCCCTCTGTGTGGCCGTGGATGGGAAACTCGCAGGCCTGTTGTCCTATACCGATCCTATCAGACCGGAGGCCATTGAGGTGATTCAGGCTCTCAAGAAACGTGGGGTTAAAGAAATCGCCATGCTCACCGGAGATCATGAAAAAGTCGCCAAACGCGTTGCCATGGATTTGGGGATTGACCGCTACATCGCCGAAGTCTTCCCCGGCCATAAAGCGGATGTGGTGAAAGACTTGCAACGACAAGGATATAAGGTGGCCGTGGTGGGAGATGGGATCAATGACTCCCCGGCCCTCGCCTTTGCCGATGTCGGAATTGCCGTGGAGGGTGGCACTCAGGTCGCTCAGGATACGGCCCATGTGACCTTACTCCATGGAGGCCTATGGAAAATCCCCGCGGCTATTGACATTAGTCGTGAAGCGATCAGCTTGATCCATCAAAATTGGAAAATTATATCTATCCCGAATACCATTGCGCTGGGGTTGGCCTGTATTGGAATCCTCGGTCCCATCGGCGCGACTCTACTCAGTAATGGATCAGCCATCATTGCCACCTTGAATGGCCTTCGACCCATTATGGGAAAGCCAGCCACACCACCACGGCTTATGCCGGTGATGGAACCACGCGTGGTGAAGCTTGATATTTCTGAAAACGGGGGGCAAGAACAACGCTTTGCCGTGTTAGAAGGGGAACTCCTCGACATCCCGGCGTAACCCCATAGGGTTGAGAAGTTTTATTGATCGCATACTTCGAGAGTATTCACGCAAACCTGTTCAAGAAGGGAGGTAGTCTTTATGTTGCCGATCATTGGTGGTGTGGTCGTCGGAGCGATTGCAGCATTAGCTGCTCCATCGCTTGTTTCGGGAGTGATTTCAGGAGCGCGGGCGCTCACCAAGGGAGTCATTAAGGGCGGAATGGCGGCCTACACCGCGACATCAGAACTCGTTTCTGAGTCAGGGGAACAAATTCAAGATCTTGTCGCTGAGGCGAAATCCGAAGTCAAACAAGCAAAAAAAACACACGTTGAAAGCTAAATCTCTCCCTAACGGGAATAAGAGAAGAGATTCATGGGAGATTGAAAGAAGAGGAGGATGTCATGGAGACAGGCGTTGCGGGTTTGGTGTGGGGCGCGATCGGATTCGCGGCTACGGCCGCGGTAGGGTATTTTTCGCCCTACCTCATTTCCGGTCTTCAGCAAAGTGTTCGCCCTGTTGTCAAAGGAGTCGTTAAAGGAGGCCTGATAATCGAAGCGACCTTTTCAGACCTGGTTAGTGAGGCTCAGGCGGAATTGACACATTCATCATCGTCATCATAATTCTCTTGCATCGCTAGAGGTCGGGATCAGCGATATCCAGACCTTGGACTCTTCGCAGAGTTTTACAACCCGCCATGATTTCGTTAGAATTCCGTGGTGGATTGGGGATATGAGTTTTTTCATTTTTAAGGATGTCTATATGCCAAAACGCGCAACCAGGACAATAGAGACAGAATCATTGACTGATTCAATCGCCGGGAGTGGCAAGGAGGCACTAGGGGGACTCGAGGGAGCCATTACCTCGCTCACCGGTGGGATTTGGGAAACATTTCACGAACATCCCAATGTCGGTGGCGTCTTGACTGGAGGTTTGGGGATGGCTGCAGCCATGACCGTTGGTGTCGCTGAGATTGTGGCAGGGGTCGCCGCAGGCTATCTCGGATACAGAATTTTTGCCTATGGGGAAACGTTTACCGAAGCCATTGAAAAGACCATCGAGTTCAGAGAAGGCAAGCTCTCAAAAGATGAGCTCTAACAATTCATTCTGCTTGAATACCAAGGACTGTTGGCTATGGCAGTCGGGCTTCATACCTTCACAGTAGTCTTTTCCGGGTTGTTCAAACCCAAGTATGCCCTACTCTCGATCATCAAACCAAATTTCGAGAAAACCTTCGTCCTTTTCACAAACTTTTTTGGTGAAGATATACGTTGTTGAGCCATAAACTTTTTCATTTTTCATCTTTTCCATGAGGTCATTGATTAAAATTGTCGATTGCCCATTCAAGAAGGCCTGTGATTTAGCTCATCATGGCAATTCACAATGGGTATTCAGAAACTATCAAAAAAAAGGACCAGATGGAAATTCAGGAATAAATGGGAAAGAGTGCTATCCACCCAAAAAAGGAGGAGTCACCATGAGTAAATCATTTTATAATTTTATGGGTTGGCTTTCGTTAGTCGTGGGTACTGTCTTGTTTATCATTCCGGGATTGCCGGGAGCGCCGATCCTTCTTCTTTCCAAATACTTCTTTTCCATCTAAGTGGAAGAAGTCATACTGTTGCCCTGAAAGCCAATAGACAGTTCAACTCTACCGTGTCAAAGGCCATGATGCCATGGCCTTTTTGTCTGAAATTCTCGCGTCATTCTTGGAAGTGCCGGCGGCTTTTTTAGTCTGAGGTGTCTTGGCCGTTTAGTACTTTGGGTACACACCCGGGAATCCAAAAAACTAGCGTCTCATGCCTTGGGCATGGGATGCTTTTTTTTAAGCTCAAGAATCTCTTGTGAGGAAAAACCGATCAAGACAAGGATAACTACTTTGGCTTGTCAAAAATTATCTCTCGAGTATTTGAAAACTTCTTATTCGGGATCTCCTTGCGCTCCAAGTCTTCATTGAACCCGGCGTCCCTCCCTTTTCAGCTATTCGAGTTCACGGTGCTGCGTGTTCACATCCTGCCGGAGCCAACGCAGATTTTTGTAGTCGGAGTGGGGTTCCGTAGACGAGTTAATCAACGTGTTTCATCGTGAATCCCGCCGGTTTTTTATGTACTCCCGATCCATATTTCATTTCAACAGAATTTTATTTACAATCAGGAGGGTCCGACATTGTAGTTGAACCGACCCTGGTGGTTATCGTTTTGCGGTTTGGTCATTTGCCTCTCCATGTTTTTAAATAATTGATCAAGTGGTGTTTTCTCGAAAAGATCAGGCTCAAAATCTGTAAGATTGTATAAAGCAAAGACTCGGTATTGATCCGCATTTTCACGGTGGCGATCAGGACATCCACCGTAATGGCGATCCAGTTTTGCGTCTTAACGGGATTTTCGCTACTGCCGAATAACCGCTTGACCAAAGATGCTGTTTGATTCACTTGAAGAACAATTCAGTTTGCCAGCGCCAAGGATCCAGCGGCCCGATGGACAGCGCAGGCAAGTCGAACTTGTTGGTGAGAAAGACCACATGCCCGTCATATTCAGCATCGTCGAACTTCATGCGGCGCAGGTGCTGCGATTAATCCATGCTGGCTTTCGCAGCGGTCAGCACAATGGTCCGATCGCAACACAGCCCCGTGGATGTGTCCACGGAGCGAGAACCGATGCGAAGAAAGCTAAACCGGGATTGGCGCCTCTGACAAAGAGCACCTATGCTTGAGATAGAACGTACCAGCAAGCTCCATGAGTGGTGCGAACACCAATTGGCCTGAATACATGATGGACAACTCCTGGAGAAAAATCCCAATTTACCCCAAAAATCCCATTCAAGTCGGTGGCACCCATCAACATCCTATTACCTATTACAGATCAAGTGCTTATATAACGGTCTTGGCACAATTTCCGGACGCGACTGATTTACCATGATCTCCTCACGTTGCCGGAAAGGGAAAAAGAGCGTGGCCGTAAACCGAGAGGTCACTTTTTCCAGGTCCTCCCTTTCTCTCCGGATAGTCTCCATTCATGACTTTTAGGCACTTTCAAACGAAAAATCTCGCAACATGGTCGGCCATCATGACTCTCACGTGGGTCCTAATGTTAGGAACCTCCTCGTTGGTTTGGGCAGTGGATATCATCCAATTGAAGAATGGAGACCAGGTTTCCGGCGACATTATTTCGATGGAAGACACGGTCCTGTCAGTAGACACGGATTATGCCGACATTATCAAAATCGACTGGGACGACGTCAAAAACTTGATTTCCGACCAGCCTATTTGGGTCTCTTTTCATGACGGGGCGGTCATCCCGGATGGAGTCGGCCACAGGGAAGGGGACCGCTTAATCGTGTTTCGGCTTGATCTGGATGGTCCGATTCAACTGGACAAAATTAAAACCATCAACCTCTTTGCGCTGGCATACAGAGGAACGCTCAGCCTCGGCGGCAGCGTCACCTCCGGGAATACCGACACTCAGTCCATAAATGTCTCGGGATCGCTTACCGTTAATAAAGGCTGGCATCGGATCATTCTGGACGGCCGGGCCAATCGGGGAGAGGCCGACGATAAACTCACAGCAAAAAATGGCGCCTTCAATGCCCGGTGGGATTATTTCCTATCTAAGCGGGTGTATGTGCCGGTTATTAATTTTTCGGAATACGACAAGTTTCAAAAACTCACCTACCGGAATACGACTATCGTTGGCGCAGGTTACGATATTCTAGATAGACGGGCAAATTTTTTAACGGCGGGCATGGGGCCTACGGCCATCTATGAAAACTATAGTACCAAGGCGGCGACGGTAATTACAGGCTTTTCGTGGCTGGCGCGATGGGAACTGGAATTTCTCAAAGGAGACCTGAAAGTCTGGCATCACCATATCGGAACCCGGGACCTTGGTCGGGACAATGCGGTCCGGATCAACGCGGTGCAGGGAATCAGCGTCGACGTCTACAAAGACCTCTCCGTCAGTCTCGAATATAATGTTCGATACAATTCCGAGCCCGTCGATAACCGTAAATCCACCGACAGCACCATCGTCTTCGGCCTCAGCTTGGATATTGAGGGGTAAGCAAAAGAAAGCTGATTAATCCACCCAATGCAGGGCGTCACGAATAACCGACCACCGGGGTGTTTTCTTTGTCGCTCCTCTGCCTAAAATCCAATGTTCAAAAACCGCCTCGAACGTTCCGTCCCGTTTTTTCAGTCTTAGCCAGGCATTCACAAAATCCCCTAAGTTCCGGTGACTTTTGGGCATGGGATAGACAAGAGGGATTTTGATGAGGTTGGGAAGAGGGACGGCCACCGTATAGGCAGGGTAAATCAAGGTCCAGGCCGAGCCAGCTTCGGCGACATACAGGATGGCATCCAGATCTTTGCCGCCATCCTTGAAGAACTCACGCGGCGAATTGAGGGGTACCAGGCTGGCCTGGGGTAATAAATTTCGCGCAAGGGCTTGATAGTACTGTGAATAGGAAGATATTCCAATCTTCAAATCACCAAGTCTGCGAATTTTTTCCCAGGAACTGAAGACTTCTTTGTCATGATCTTTTACCACGAAGGCTATCGTAGCATCCAAGGATACATCGGAAAAAATCACCTGGTTGGTCATTCCCGGTCTGAGGGCCGAACCGGACATCACAATGTCACACTTGTTGCCATTGAGATATTCCACCATTTTGCTACGGTCCGGGAGCCGGATAAATTCAACATTCACCTGGAGATCATTGGCGAGCAAGTGGGCCATTTCGATGTCGAATCCCACCAATTTTCCGGTCTTATTCTGGAAGGCAAACGGCAAACTATCCCTGAAAAACCCGACTCGAAGCACACCGCTTCGCCGTATGGTTTCCAGGTCCATGTGTTCGGTCGAGTCAACGATTTCCGTTTCAGGAGTGAACTCCCGAATCGTGTTCTTTGCAGGCTCATATCTCAAGTCCATTTCGACAAAGGCCTGATATTTGGTGTATTCGGGATCGATCGCACAGGTAAAAAACAGGCGAGTCCCTCCAATAAGTAGGACGCCGGTTAGGATACTCACAGTCAGATAGCCCGCAAGTTTTCCCCATTGGACACGCAATTTCCCCGCCATGGCACAACTTCCCAGAAGGCCAAGCACCCACATGTGCATAGCGGCCGTCATTGTCCCCAATCGACCGGTGAAGACATCGACGGTCACGAACAGTTGAAACATGTCCGCAGGAATCCGGAAAAGGTTCAGCAAAAATGGAATCCCGATCAGGGTGCCGCCAAAGAAACTTGCCATGCCCGACACCAAAAACCCCGGGTAATGCGCCGGAGAGAGAGCAGATCCGGCAAACCATCCCGCAAAAGGGACGAACGCCAGGCTGAGCAACAAACCTGAAGAAGGAAAGGTATAAGAAGTCGGCACAATGACCTCGATGGCGGAAGTGGTTTCATCATCTGCTAATTCCGCTTCTTCGAGGAGTTTCCGACCTCCTTCCGTCAGCAGGGGAAGTATGATCAGGGAATTACCAGTTGCAAAGGCCGTAACGAGCGCTCCCCGCACCGAACGTAGAATTTTCACGTAAGGCAACGGAGTGAGATTGGCCACCAGGGCCGGCAGGACCCAGAACGTGAGGAAGACTGCGGCCACCATCTGCGAAATGAGAAAGATCTGTAAACGTCCCAATTCTTCGAAATTCAAGGTTCCCGCCGCGCTGGCCGCGATGGCGAACACACCCACAGGGGCCAATTTCATCACAAAAGCCGTCACTCTGGTCATGGCTTTCATGATGACCTCCAGCACCTCAAGCATGGCCTGTTTTTTTTCGATGCCAATCAACGCGACTCCCACCACAATGCTGAACAGCACCACCGCGGGCACGATACTATTGGCTAGAGAAAAAAATGGGTTGGCGGGGATATACAGCTGAAGAAAATCGATCGGTTGGGTCTCTTCGACTAGGGAGGGGCTGAAAAACATCGCCGATGGCCAGTGAGGGAAGGTCAGAGGGAGGGCGGCCACAACAGTCAGCGTGATGACCCATAAGATTCCCAAAATTCCACCCGCTTTCCGGCCCAGAGAGATAGCATTTTCATAAGTCAGGCCCCCGAGCCCGTTCATTAGAGAGGCCATCAAGAAGGGCAGAACAGCCATTTGCAGTAATTGAACAAAGGCCTGGCCGACAATACCGATCGGTTCGGTGAGTTCCCCCAAAAAAATTCCGGCCATAATTCCCAATCCCATTCCCAGAAGAATTTTGGCGGACAGGCTCAAACGCGGAGTGGTTCTCACAGGCTTTTCCATGAGAAGAAGGGACGGTCCTATAAATTACTATCCTAAATGAAAACGTTCAGGCCCTTTTTATCCTACATGTTCAGCAAAAGTACAGGTTTCAGGCAAGCACCCAATGTGAAAACCGAGAAAATTGAGCCGGCTGGTTGAATGTGGGTGGGAAAGTAGGTCAGTCTCGATTGATGGGTCTTGCCTTTTAAGAATGCGAAATCCAAATCCTCTTACTAAAGCAGGTTGGGTCGGAATATGTCTCAGCCTGATAAAAAAGATCCTGAATCAACGGGCAACTCCCAATCCGGGAGCGGTCCTGGTGGCGTTTCGGGAGCGTTCCGCCCATTAGTGAAAGAGCTCGTAAAAGGCGGGCTCGTCGCATATGAAACGGTTTCAGAGAAGGCGTCAGGCTTTGGGAAGCAATTGAATGATCTCGTAGAATAGGCACGCTCGGAAACGATGAAAACGCCACCTCCTGACAGTGATCGCGAGGCAACCGAAACAAAAGGCAGAGCGAGAAAATCTGGAAAGGCGAAGGATCCACACAAAAAAGACTGAGGAAAAAATGGAGAGGGATAAGGAAGACAAATGAAAACCAAAACAGATATTCAGGTGGTGCATGCTTTGCCTGATCGAGTCCGTCTTAAACTTCACCGGCTGAAAAACAATATGGCCTATGCCGAGGAAATTCAACGCCAGCTTCATCAAGTCCAGGGAATTACACATCTGGAGACCAATCCCAAGACCGGAAGCCTTCTCATTCAATACGATCCTGCTGTCTTAAAAATGCTGGCCCTTCATCCGTCCATTGCTTCCAGTCTGGGCCTACCCCCTGATGTCAAGCACTTAAATAAAAACGCTCCTCCTGCCAAAGGTCGCGTCAAATCCCTAAAAATAGTTCGCAAGGCCGGCACCAAAATCGAGGGAAAAGCCAAATCTGATAAGACTTCCAAGAACGCCATAGGCAAATCTTGAATGTGACGAAAGCGGCTATGACAAGACTGGTGATTGAAACCACGGATAGAACTCGACTGAATCATTCTAAATAAAGAATTTCATGACGGGCTAAAAAAGAGTGATAAGTTCAAGCGCCAAAGTTTCCTGATGATTGGCCGATCCATTCCCGATTTGGAAGACATCCTGATTAGATTTATCGTAGCGAAATTCCAGGCGGGACATGAGGAAGGGGAAAGGCTGAAACTGAAGGGTGGCGGTGGTTTCCCAGAGGGTCTGTGTTACCGGTGGTGCCGAACTGTTTGATGTGGCTCCAAAACAGACATTCGATTTGGGAGGAGCTGCCACACCCAAACAGGTCACCGAACCGCCGGCATCCTCAAACAGTTCAGCCCGCAGGCGGATGCTCCATTTCGGAGTAAACTCATAGGTGGCATATCCGGCCACACCATTCCATCGAGCGTTCTTCCTCGGACTCAACGCGCTGCTATCCGCCTGATTGGCAAAGTAGGCTTCAAGAGCCAGCTCGACTTGAGGAACTGGCTCCAGGTGAATGAATCCCCCTCCCTGTATCCGGTCCCCACCAGGAGTTCCAGGGGGGCCGTCTATAAATCCATACAAGCCATACAAAGTGACATGAATGGATTCATGAGGTGTGAATGAGAGTGCCGTTTCGAGTTTGGGATGCCGAATTGAGATCGGGACGAGGTCTCCGGGTTTGACATGTCGAATGAACGCGTTACGCTGCGAGGTTACAGAATTAATCGCCGCCATAGAAAGGGTGAAATAGGGGTTGAACTGATAGGTCAGGCGGACTCCCACGGTGGTAAAAGGCTGGCCCAGGTTAAATAGAAAGGATCGAGAGTAATTTAAATTGTATGGACTTTCTAGGACTTCGAAGCCAATGAGCGAATTGATGCGCCCGATTTGAATATTGATCCCGTTGCCAATGGGAGCCAGGTATTGGAGATAATGTTCCTGGAAATCGGCGTCATTTCCCACATTGGATCCTCCCACCGTTCGAGAGTCCGACCCAATATTAAACTTTAATCGGACCCCAAACCGGTTCAGCCAATTTCCCTCATTCTTGGCCTTCCGTTCCAACACAAACTGTGCCAAATGTAGTCGAATGGCATTCGACCCCACGTCAAATCCTCTCAGATTATTAATGCCGGTAGAGGGACTATTAAAATTATAATCATAGGACGCATCGCCATATCCGTAAAACGCTAGGCCATACCATTCATGGGCATATTGCGAGAAAACGCCGCTATTTTCATGGGCATGGGCCCTTTCCTCCAAGGTCTTGTGTTTGCCTACTACTGGGGGGGAACTGGGCACCACAGGAGATTTATCATTTTCCGTGCCTTCGACAACAAAAGCATGGGAGGATAGAAACATGAAAACGAACGTCAGAAAAAAATATTTACACCGTCTGTCACCTGTCGTTTCGGGCTTCGTAACCAGAACAAATGAACGACGATTTTCCAACGGTCCGCCTTTTATTCCTGCCGCCTAACAATCGTTGCCACATCGGATTGCGTAAAAGCATTAGCAGGTTGAATTGAAACTTGTCGATGATTCGGCCGGATCAACTAACTGCTTGACAACCCAATCGGCTAGTTCTCCCGTCGGATTGTGCCACATATCATAACCGGCTCAGACTGGACTGAACGAAGACGTTTGAGAATTATGATTTTTTGTCTCACGAGTGTAAAAACGCTATTTTTCCAAACCGCATAGTGGGCAAGTCTTTAGATTCTTGGACAAAGATGGCCATTATTTCAGTTTCGATTCTTTCAGTGATGCCCCGAATCTGAGACCGAGTTCGACCAAGGCGACCCCGGCAATTAGGCTAATTCCCAGGTAGGTTATTCCAATCCAAATCTGCCTTTGTTCCAGCACCAAAAGGACCAATGTCCCCCAGATAAGGGTACTAAAGGTGGATAAGCCACCCATGATACCCGTATTGACGAACAGCTGCATGGATCTATCTATGGGCCTGTTTTTTTCGGTTAGGGCCGAGACGAGTCCGATAAGAAAAGCCGCGGTGAGGTTTACTCCGAGTATGGCCGTGGGGAAGTGGTTATGGAGATTCATCCCCGCGACCACCGTTACCTCCCTGGCTGCTGCCCCAATGGCTCCTCCGAAGAATACCAGAATCATTTGGTTGAGCATGGAAGTCTCGGTTCTCTTTAAAGAAACAAGGATGCAAGGGCCGCACCGAAAAACGCCGCCAGAAAAGCCAGGACCACTGTGCCGACCATATACATGAGAGCGAGGGACGTTTGTTGGGCGTGATGAAGTTTGCTCATATCGAGAACCATGGCGCTGAAAGTGGTGTACCCGGCGAGGAATCCCGTGAGGATGAAGGTGTTGAACGGGTGCCCGAAGCGTTCCGTCCAGCCAAAGTCCAGCAGGACCGCAAGGAACCCAATGAGAAACGCTCCTGAGATGTTGAGCAGAAAAGTAGCCACGGGAAATGTGCCGCGATACCTTCTTCCCACGGCCAATCCGACCAACCATCGGGCAAGCGAACCGATTCCTCCTCCAAGAGACGCCAACATGAGGTCCGATCCACGCATACGTCAAAGCATTCTCTCAGCCAGGAGAGTTCGCAGATACCACTTCAATGCCAAAGAAATTTTGGAGGAACGGCGAAGCCGGTGACCTGGGGCCGCACCAATGCCCAGAATTCTCGCACCTTCGCGCGCACGGTACTCGAGTCCCTGCCAATCACCTTGTAGATCAGTCCGGCATCGTTGGGCAACCGACTCACACCCGCAGCCCACCCCTCCACACAGTTCCAGGCTGCGGCCACCCGTCCATGGATTGCGTCCGCTTGTTCGCGAGGGGTCAGAAGTATCACGTTGCCAAAGACGGTGAAATCTCCCATGACGCCCAACCGAGTTGGTTCCGAGCGGCCAGGCTCGATGACGAATTTCTCCACGAACAGATTCGTCCCGTCCGGTCGCTCTGCGGCAACCGTGGAGGAGAACAAGTCAAATTGGAATAGTTCGCCGTCACCATAAAACTGGCGTCCTCCCATCAACATCTCAGAGTAGAGCAGAGTGGCTGTTGATGCAATCCGGATCCGGGTACGGGTGTGAAAGCGAGCATGTCGAAACGGGATAACCGTATCAGGGAGGTATTCCAGGTAAGCGCCCTCCTCCAATGTAATGTCCTGCGTCTGCCCCGCGTAATTCGCGTCCATTTCATGAATCTTGGTGGCCGCTTGGGTCGTAATGTGTCCGCAGGCATCCGGCCCAGCCGCAAACTCCATCGTGTAGCGATCCCCCTGGAGAATGCCACCGGAGTTGGTGATGATAAATACCACCGGCAGATCGGGCATGCCTTCATCACAGTAAAGGGCCTTCTGCACCAGCAGCGGAGCCCTTCGCTCCGAGAACGCCAGGATCGAGCGATCACGCCGCGCCTCGAAGCGCAGACGCAAGAGGGCATTCTTTCCCAATGCGCCACTCGGTAATTGCTTCGGCTCGTCCTGATACGGAGCGAGTTCCAGAGCCAGCCCCCTCATACCTTCGGTTCCACGAGATTCAGATCGAATAGGGCGTTTTCCTTGATTAGGTCGACCAGTCGGTCAATGCCTTCTCCCGTCTTGCAGTTGGTAAACACAAATGGCCCTTCCCCCCGCATCAGGCGTGAATCATGATCCATGACTTCAAGGCTTGCTCCAACATACGGAGCCAGGTCCGTTTTATTGATGACCAGGATGTCTGACTTCGTGATTCCTGGTCCATTCTTGCGCGGAATTTTGTCCCCGGCCGCTACGTCAATCACATAGATGAAATAATCGACCAGGGCAGGGCTGAAGGTCAGAGTCAGATTGTCACCGCCACTCTCGATCAGGACCACATCGGTTTCGGGGAACCGTGCTTCCATATCCTCGACGGCAGCAATGTTCATGCTCGGATCTTCGCGAACCGCCGTATGCGGGCACGATCCGGTTTCGACACCCAGGATACGATCCTCTACCAGGATACCTCTCAATGTGCGTTGGACGTGCTTGGCATCTTCAGTGGTCACGACGTCATTTGTGATAATCAGAATGCGCCCTCCCATGTCCATCAGTTTCGGCGTGATCGCCTCGATAATAGCCGTTTTGCCGGACCCGACAGGCCCACCGATTCCTATGCGTGTGATTTTTTTCATGCGGGTTCTCCTTACTCATCAATTCATAAACATGCGTACCTTCGCCTGCACATGCGCGGATGCCAGAATGTCCATCACAGGCGCGAAGGCCGCCATGTCCTCAAGCGATCTGGCGGCAACCCGCTCATAGGCAGCCTCTGCATCAGAATTAATCTCGAATAGGATCGCCTGGGCATCCAGGTAATGCAGCTTCATCAGGCGCAGGGATGCAGCAAGCATCAGGCTCGCGAGACCATAGTGGTGCACCGCGAATGCATCTTGCTCCGAAAGGCCAAGCGAAGCAAAGACCAGCGCCTGGGCAATCGGGTAACACCCTGGCGTCTCCCGAGCATTAATCCGGCACAGCCACGAACTGGCCGCACCAGGTCCCAGTATGCGATCAGCCATTTCCGCCAGCTTACGGCCCATACGCACGGTCATCGTACGTATTTCCTCATTCAGTTTGCGATTGAGGACTGCACGGTCGGCTTCGTCAATCAGGCAATCGTCGCCCGCTCTGGCTGCGCGAAAGGCAACCAGCACCGCGATGCCGTCCGAGGTCGCGGCCTGCTCAACGGCAACTCGCACGAACTGTCGTAGCGATGAGAGGTCATGAACCACCCCGTGCTCCACAGCCGACTCCAATCCGTTTGAGAACGTAAATGACCCGACCGGCAGCACCGAATCGCCGAACTGGAGGACACGCATCAGCTCAGAAATAGTTGGCATGGACGCCTTTCCGTCGAATTGTTGTGTGTGGCCGTCAGACTGCGCTTATTCGTGCGGATGCGAGTGCAGGTCATCATGATCCAAGGAATGTGAGTGCTCGTGTACATGAGAGTGGGGTGTTGAATTGGCCCCACCGAAAAGGCGCCGGGACTCGTGTGGAGCCAGATAGGGAATGACCGAGGCACCCGGCGAAAACTCGTAGGTGATCTCCTCAAAGGCGTGGGTCTTCATCACGGAGGCCATGACTTGGCGATCGACCGTCAAAGGCACGTAGACCCTCGTTCCCTTGACCACTGCCGGCCAGTGCTGATTACCCAGCGCGTGCCCGAGTTCGAGGCAAATGTGCGCAAGGAAATCCTGCGTCTTCGAGAGCAAACCGTCCAGCCGGATCACCATCACATCCTGAAGCTGAATGCGGGCTATGATGGCCTCACCCCTGCTGTCATCCCAGAAGAGAATGTCTCCATCGTGCAAGTGCGTATTCCGCTCCAGCGACACAGCCAACTCGACTCCCTCCTCCGACTTCAGGCGGAACCGGGTTTTCTGCGCCTGCCATTGGTCGAGGTTCATCACGTCAACATGCGCGCCATCGAGTTTGGCCTTCCAGTCCGCATCCTTGACGTTGCCTAGCACTGATTCAACCATAATCATTGTTTGTTCCCCAATAGCTCGCCCTTGCTCTCGCGTTCGTAAAATTTTTCAAAAAAACTGAAGCCCGAATACCAGTCGGACGAAACCGACTGGCACCGGACGCAGGATCCAAGACAAATCAACTGAAGAAGTACAACTGGTTGAGTGCGATATTTTTCGGCGGCGTGACGGTGGCGTGTACGCCGTCGACCTTTACGGCAAACGTCTGCGGATTGACCTCGATCTTTGGCAAATAATCGTTGCGGACCATGTGTTTCTTGGTCAACACCCTGGTCTGTCTGACCGGCTCGACCATGCGGCCCAACCCGAATTTCCCCTTGATGTTTCTGTCGTGAGCAACCTGGGACACAAACGTCATGCAGGTACTCTGTAAGGTCGAGCCCATGGCCCCGAACATGGGGCGGTACATCATCGGCTGCGGTGTGGGCAGGGAGGCATTCGGATCCCCCATGTTGGCCCACACCACAAAGCCACCCTTGAGCACCAACTTGGGCTTTGCCCCGAAGAAGGCGGGTTCCCAGAGAACCAGATCGGCAAGCTTGCCGGCCTCGATCGATCCTAACTGGTGGAAGATCCCCGCAGCGATGCAAGGAGCCGACGTCACCTTTGACAAATAGCGCAACACCCGGAAGTTGTCGTTGCCCTGGGCGTCCTCGGGGAGCTTGCCGCGCGCCTGCTTCATGGCGTCGGCCGTTTGGAATGCCCGCAGGAAATTCTCTCCAATTCGGCCCATTGCCTGGGAGTCGCTACCGATCATTGAAATGGCCCCCATGTCGTGCAGCACGCTCTCGGCCACGATCGTCTCGGCACGCACCCGGCTCTCGGCAAATGCCACATCCGAGGGAATCTTCGGATTCAAATTGTGGCAGACCATGATCATGTCAAACAGTTCTGCCACCGAATTCACACCGCACGGCAGGGTCGGATTGGTTGAACTTGGAAGCACGTTCGGCTGGCCGACGACCTTCAAGAGGTCGGGCGCATGACCGCCTCCGGCCCCTTCGGAGTGGTACGTGTGAATGGTTCGCCCGTCGAAGGCTGCGATTGAGTCCTCGACAAATCCCCCCTCATTCAACGTGTCCGTATGCACGGCCACGCTGACGTCGTATTCCTCGGCCACCGACAGAGCAGAACGGATGGCGGCAGGCGTCGTGCCGTAGTCTTCATGAATTTTGAAACCAGTGGCACCGGCTTCTAACTGTTCAACCAGCGGCGCCTTGCCGGTACAATTGCCCTTGCCATAGAAGCCCACGTTCACCGGCAATCCCTCAACAGCGCGAAGCATCATCTCCATATTCCACGGGCCATTGGTCGTTGTCACGCCATTCGTCCCGTCGGTGGGGCCAATACCGCCGCCCCAGAGAGTGGTGATGCCATTCGAGAGCCCGTGCCAAATCTGTTGCGGGCAAATGAAATGAATGTGCGTATCCATACCGGCGGCAGTCAGGATGAGATGCTCTCCAGTGATCGCGTCCGTCGAGGTCCCCGTGGTCAGTCCCGGAGTGACTCCGTCCATCGTCGAAGGATTGCCCGCCTTCCCGACGCCGACGATCCGCCCGTTGCGGACACCGACGTCCGCCTTAATCACTCCCAAAATCGGATCCAGAATGGTCACATTGGTGATGACGAGGTCGAGACAGCCGGAAGACTGGGTTATTTGATTGTCCGACCCCATTCCATCACGAAGCGTCTTTCCGCCTCCAGTGACCAACTCGTCACCGTACACACGCAGGTCTTTTTCGATCTCGACGTAGAGATCCGTATTGCCCAATCGAATTTTGTCGCCGGTCGTTGGCCCATACAGGTCGGCATATTGTTTGCGTGAAATCTTAGACATCGCAGAGACTCCTTTTTTGTCCGGTTTGTCAGGGTTTGGTCGACTTGAATCCACGGTCCTTTACTCGCCGCATGGCCTCGTCATAGTTGGGTCGGTAGTCAGGTGTTGGCCCGTCGCCCGTCCAACCATCCACCAGATTGTTGAAGCCGACGCAGAACTGCTTGCCGCCCATCGGGACGAGAGCCACCTCCTTCTCGTCGCCAGGCTCAAACCGTATCGCGGTTGTTGCGGGAATATCCAGCCGCAGACCGAATGCCTGCCCCCGATCAAACTGCAGGTACCGATTGGATTCGAAAAAGTGAAAATGGGAGCCGACCTGGATGGGCCGGTCCCCGGTGTTCCGCACCCTCAAAGTCGTCCTCGGCCGGCCGGCGTTGATTTCAATATCCCCTTTGGCCAGAATCAGGCCTCCAACTGGAGCAGTTTCCGTATGTTCGGATTGAGAGCCGGCATGTTTGTGCCGCAACCAGTTCCCCACTCCGGGTTTCGAGTTGTCCTTTTTTGACTTGGCCATATTCGTCCTCCTCTTTGTCTCAGAATACATTCAGAATAAATAAAGCCTACTTAATCGGATCATGAACCGTAATCAGCCGTGTCCCATCTGTAAATATGGCTTCCAGTTGAACGAAGGGGATCATCTCGGCTACTCCTTCCATGACGTCATCACGCGTCAGCACACCCGCAGCCTCCGTCATCACCTCCTCGACCGTCTTCCCCTCGCGGGCCCCTTCGAGAGCCGTCGAGCAGATGAGCGCCATCGACTCCGGATGATTCAGCTTTAAGCCTTTGGTCTTCCGCCGTTGGGCAATATCACCGAGTTGGTAAATCAACAGCTTTTCCGTCTCACGAGGTGTTAGATGCATGACATGCTCTCCTCTTCTATAGTGAACTTGTGTAAGATACCCGGCGCCCGAAGTCCGAGAAATGCCCCTTACGGACCCGTGTGCCTGTCGACGTTAACTCAATTTCTCCACCGGCTCCCGTAGGAACAACACATCGATCTGACCGACGGCAATAATAATCCAGGACGCTACCACAAAGGGAGCAGTCAACGCGGGGATTCCCAGCCAGGAGGGAAAGAACTCTGTCAGGGGAACTGAGATCATGGCGGCCAGTATTGCAATCAAGAGAGACTTTCCCCACAGGTACACAGCGATCGGCGCCAGAACGGCGTTGTACCCATAGATGCCCATGTGAACTATTGAACTCGGGTCATTGTGATACAGCGCCACGAGTGTTCCCACTATCGATCCCAACAACCCAAGCACCGCGTGCCGCCATGTGCAGAGCGCAATCCCGGCAAGAAACAGGATTCCGGTCACCACAGTCGCACCGAACATCACCTCGGCCGCACCTGCCAGAACTTCGGCGACAAAACCGGATGGCGTGTGCGCCGCCGGGGCAGGCATCACGTCGATCGCCGTTCCCGCCATCGCATGCGCAATGATCAGGAGCAGCCACGTTGTGAGGATAAAGGGCGCGGTATAGGTCGGGAACTTCAGATAACGGCGCATGGCAAAAGTCAGGAACGTGGCCACCACGCATCCCACAATCAGCAGGACCCAGGTCAGGGGTTCAGGTTTTAGGTAGAATACCGTGGCGATTCCCACCAGAACCGGGTTAAAGCCATGCAATCCATTCTCGATCTCCTTCCCATCGAATCGCGCCAGGGCCGCGACCACCGGACCAATGAACGCCCCGATTATTGCTCCTACCGCCATCAGCGGCGACGCGAACGCGATCCCGACCAGAAATAAAATACCTGTGCCTGCATGGCCTTGAAACATCACTTGACCTACCCCGCGCAGGACGATCCGGAGGAAATTGCCCGGATCCCCTAAGGTTGGCTGATCGTTGATGATGGACTCTGCTGCCATGCTGGCTCCCCCATCCTACAGTTGAAGTTGAAGACCCAACCCCACGGCACTAACCGCATCGCCCCTGACGCCTGGCGTATAGGCCCGGCCTTTGGTTAAAAAATCACCATATTGATAAAAGAGGGAAATTCTCGCATTATGCCCATCGATCACATAGTTTAATCCCCCTTCCACCAGGTATCGAGAGGAACTATTATTAGGATTGGTGTCTACATAGCGGACGAAAGGCTGAAATTGCCCGATCCCGACTTTTTGAGGAAAAAGATATAATCCGGTGGCCATCCAGGAAAGGCCGGAAAACAGACAGAAGCAGTTAGGGTCTGCAAGCGCCTGGGCGCTCAGATTGGGATTGAAATACTTGAGTTCACCCTCCAGGGTCAAAACACCTTTATTGGGCAACACCTTTTCAAACAACAGATCCCCATTCATTCCATAAAAGGTCGAGGGAGAGGCCTGGGTGCCGGCCCCATCGTTTTGATATTGGAGCACATAGGCAGCGGTTAAAATATCGCCGCCCTTTCCGTAATACGTGCTGCTGGTGTAATAACCGGGATTTTGTTCGATGTTGAGGAAGTTGTAACTGATACGACCCGCATAGAGAAGATTGTCCGCCTGATTCGACGCACCGCCATGCCCACCAAAAATACCCACGACGTATGTCAATCTTCTATCCGGAGTTAACGCTCCCCAAATGTTCACACCGTCGTCGCGGCCGAACCGTCCCCCCTGCCCAATGGATCCGGAGAAATCAGAGGTGTAAAACGGCGTTTCGACAAAATCAAAGGTACTTTGGAAAAACGGACCGGAGAGTTCTCCCCGGTGCTGTGGAACTAACTGGCGCCCTGCCCAGATATTGAGGTACGGGTTGAATTCAAACTTGCCGATGGCGTCCAGGACAATCATACTTCCGCCCTGGGTATTTTCGGACGAGACGCAATTATTACATTCCGTGTTGAACTCAACCTTAATATATTGATGGATCTGCCCATTCACATACAGACGAAGATTGTCCAATTGAAAGCTATTACTCCAATTTGATCCGTTCGCGGCCGCATCCTCCTGCGTGAGAAAACTCGTTTTTAAACCGAGACCGACACTAACCCACTTTGTGTCGTCGATTTCAATTTTTCCTGCTCCATGCACAAGCGGAGCACTCACCATGATCGCGATGAATATGGTGGCAATGGCGCTGCCCTTAATCATGGGAATCATTCCCGTAGGATTCACCCTTCGGTCGCAAGCGCTTCAAAAGGTTTTTTCTCTTGATTAGTTATGTCATTGTTCAAGCAGAGCATCGACATTAAAAGCATTAACAATATAAATGTCAATTGAAATACGATATTTTACAGGGCTTTAACCTGTATTCCCGGAAGTGTCAAAAATAGGAAGAACGTCATAGTGATCGTGTCGCCTGGGCTTGTTGACAGTGGTATACTTTCGCCTGCAGTCGATATCAAAACTAGAGATCTCAACCAAGGGAAGTCATGTGAAAGTCAGAGCTGTTGGCCTGTGTGGGCTAGCCTTGACAGGAGTTGCTGCCTGCACGGTTCTACTTGCTTGCACGGGATCCGGTGTACGCACTCCCCTTCATCAGGATGAGACCAGCCGCGTGTATCTGGAGTGGGTTCCCCAAGAATCTTTTCACGCTTCTCATCCAGCCACCCTCCCACCCACCGTGATCCGAGGCACGCTACAAGGGCTACGCGTGCAAAAACCGAAGACTGACATTGGCGAACTGTTAACCGGTCAGCAAGAACCCAGGAGAGTCTTTTCAGATGAAGACGCGCAGCTCCTGACCCCGCACATTCTTTCAGCTTTGTCGCAGGCCACCCCGGAGGAACACGTGGTTTTTCAACGGATCTATTCTTGGGAATACGGTTCCAGGATGACTGCCGGGACTCTCTCCCTCCACGAGGACCTGCTTTTTTTGACCATCACCCACTACACACAGAACCAGGGGGGATTAAATTTTGGATACGTGGATGACCGCCAGGCCCCTAACCCGACCGGCCTTGCAGATCAGACCCTGCTTTTCGTCCCAGAGGAAGCGCTTCGTCCCGACAAGTCCCCACAGGAACCGGGGCACCCCCACGAGGTCACCCTGACGATCAATTATCAGCTTCTCGAAACGATGCAGGAGGCGCGTGAGCAGGCAGCCCCCGCTCTGATCAGGCAAACAGAAATGCCTTCGATCACGGACACCGGCAATGGCGTCGTTTCACCAATGACTCGGAATGGGGTTCACGACCACGGCGAATCTTCATCGAAAGACCCTGCCCTCCGCGCGCTGGAGGAACAGGTCCACAAGCAGCAACAAGACCTGGAGCAATTGAGGAACCAACTCCAGGAGATTCAACGCAGTCGCGACTCGCAAAGACAACTCCATTAAGAAATTGCCTGTCCATACATGGGGCCACCGCCAGGATTCGGTGGTCAGAACCGCGGTTTCTCTCCATTCTGCATAATGTCGTTTGCAGAATGAGTATTTCAGAGATTGGCATTTTTCCCTTAAAGGGTCTGTTGAAAAAAGCCGCCAGCGGCGTTCTCGCCATTTTCCCGTGCTCACGTACGAAGCGTACGCTCCACGCGTTAAAACGGCTGCGGCCTTCCCTTCGGCAGGACTTGTATGGTGTTTTACTACTCATTCTTGAGAAGCTACAAGGAGCCGGGGTGGAGGGACATCGGCTAGCCTCTGCCGCTCTGCGGACAGACTCCCTGAGAACTCTCCCACCCACACCCCCCACGTCGATGAGGAATCTCGCGGCAGGGTCCCTGACCGCCGATTTACCCGCCAGCTTACGTCGGTGTGTGCCACCCCAGCGTCATTCATATACTTTTTGGAGGCTCCCATCATGCAAACTTTTTTGAACGTCGGCGTAGATGTGGCTAAAGACGTCGTCGTGGTCGCGTGCGCTGCGCACAGTTTTCCTGTCCACAGTGTTCCCAATCAACGGGCCCCGTTGCGGGCGTGGCTTAAGTCGCTCCCCGCCGGCAGCCGCATCGGCCTGGAATCCACCGGCGCCTATCACGAGTTGCTGGCTGCCCTTGCACCTGCACAAGGTCATACCGTCTTCCTGCTTAATCCCTTGGATACTCGGCACTATGCCAAGGCCATGGGCACCCGCGCCCAAACAGACCGGGTGGATGCGGAGTTGATCGCCCGACTCATCGCGCAAGAGCACTCGCGCTTGCGGGCCTACACGCCCCCCACGGCGAACCAACGCAAGCTGGATCGGCTCATTCGACGGCGCGCCACGATCGTCCGCCTCAAAGGCACGCTCAAACTGACGATGCGCCATCTGGGTGGCTTTGCCGCCGAACTCAAGGCTGTGATGGGCAAAGTAGATGCCTTGATTGCCAAGATTAATGCCACCATGACCGCGATGGCGGCCGGTGCGCCTAAACACCAGGAGGCGCACCAGCGGGTAGAAACCATTGTGGGCGTCGGGCCCTTGGTGGGCATCAGCTTGACCAATACGTTGGAGCGCGTGCCGTTCCGCAAGGCGGATGCGTTCGTCGCCTTCATTGGCTTGGATCCGCGGGCGAAAGATTCGGGGCGCAAAACCGGTCGCCGCCGCTTGTCCAAACGCGGCCCCGCCGAGTTGCGCCGTTTGCTGTTTAACGCCGCGATGGCGGCCATCAAAACCAATGTCTGGAAACCGATCTACGAGGCTTACCGGACTCAAGGCTGGAGCACGACCGCCTCGTTGGTGATCATCGCCAGAAAAATCGCCCGAGGGGCCTGGTCTATTCACCATTACCGTGCAACATTTAATCCAGAGCGGATCACACAAGGCTTGACATAAACCATAGAATCTCAGGGCAGGACTGGACGGACCCTTCGGGAAGACTCAGGGCATGCTTTTTTGAACCGCCCTGGAGCTTTTGATGTGTAATCTAATCCTGGGCACATTTGCCCTTGAAAATCTTTATTATCCAACACTCCCTTAAATAAAGACTTGTGCGTTATCGATGCCAACAAGTTACACCCTCTGAGATTTTTCCTGGAGCATTAGATTATGATGTGCAGACCAGAAGGGTTACATCTGATAGAAACCGTTTATGGGGATACTGATATGGAGGATGATTTGATAGATCAACGCCCGATTGCTGGATCCACAGCAGACAATTGAGAACTGAATAGAGTCATTCCTCACTTTCTCCGTATTACATGATAAGAACAGTCGAGAGTGCCCTGCCCGACAAAAGACACCATTCGAATCAGATTTTCACATGGATCATCTACTCATCACATCCCTATTGCTGGGCTTAACGTTGGGTATTACGCACGCCCTCGACCCGGACCATCTTATGGCCATGGGAACGTTGGCTGCAGAGTCACGTGATATCCGTCGTTCGGCTTTATTGGGAGCGATCTGGGGAGTCGGGCATACCTGTGCGTTAGCACTCGTCGGCTATCTGGTGTTGAGTCTCAAGTGGACCATTCCCCTACAAATGGCAGCCCATATGGAAGTAATGGTCGGAGCCATGATTGTGGCCTTGGGAGTTCACCTCCTGTGGAGGACTTTGCAGCCATGGACGGTTCACCATCATGAGCATCATCATGAGGAAATGACCCATTCACATGTTCATGTTCATGGTCAGGATCATGCGAGCCATTCCCATCATTTGCGCAGTTCTCGTGCCAAAGTCTTGTTGGTAGGTTTTGTCCATGGCGTGGCAGGCAGTGCCGCATTGACCCTAGCGGTACTGGCGACAATGCCATCCATGGAAATGGGCATGCTCTATATTCTCTTATTCGGTATGGGCTCGATTGGGGGCATGCTCCTGATGAGTGGACTGATCAGTCTTCCGTTTGTCCTTGTTTCTCAATCGTGGCATCACAATCTGAAAGTGAGTGCCGGTTTCCTGGCAATCGGATTCGGTGCCTATTTCATGTGGTCTCCTCTTTCCTGAGCCACCTCGGTTCATGCCTTGTAGACGCCCCACATGATTGTCTCAGGGAGCCGGATATCGGTCATTCATTTTTCCCTTCACGTGTTACCCACGCCATGTCTCGAAACCTCATAGAATAAGGACCCTCCAAAAGAATACCGCAAGTGGAAATTCTTCATTGCGAGAGCATAAGAGGTTATGTTGAAATAGCCCGTAACTCGAAACATTGCATTCGTGAAATGAAAAGGAGGATGCCCCCTTAACCCTCGGTTTGCAGAATCCTCTCTACCAACTCTCTTGTTTCATTAACAAACCAGATCCCAGATTTTCATTATTTTCCCAACCCACTTGGGTGACAAAGAAAGGCAGAAGCTATGAGCATGTCACGCATGACGAACATTTTCGCAGTGGTGCTGACCTTGACCATGGGAATCATAGGAACCGCATTGGCCGCAAATGAGGAAAAGCACCCCTTGCCATTCATCATCATGGATATCGAACGCCACATTGCCGAATTGACCATCAACATAGAGAAAATCTCGGATCGAATGAAGTTTTTACGCGAGGTTCCGGATTCCAAGGATCCTCTCATTCAGGAAGTCCGGAATCTTGACCTGAGAGGGTGGGAACTGCATCAGGAGCAATGGAAGCTGCAACTCGACGGATTGCGATTCACGGAGGGGCTCTTGCGAAAAATTCAGGATCATCCCGAAGAAAAACCAGAAGCCTTACAAACCTGGCTTGATCGACTTAAAGAATTTAAAGAGGCCATGAACGATTATCGACAACAGCGGGCCGGAATCGAAGTGTTGCGCATAGAAACAGAAGGCAAGTTGATCGAACAATATTTGCGATAAGGCAAGGAGACCCTCATGGATTGCGTAAAACGACCGACCGTATTTTTTGCCTTATGCTTGACGGGGATATGGATCATCATGACAGGGTGTACCTCCGTCGATACCATTCGATTTACCAACCAGACCTTTCCACCCAAAAAATCAGTGCTAGATGTGGAAGTGATGGCCCTGGAACCAAAATGTCCCCATATCGCCATTGCCCAATTGAGTGTCCAGGATTCAGCGGTGAGTTATGAAGACGAGGAAGGCGCCATTCTCCAAAAAGCCGCAGATTTGGGGGCCGACGCCGTGGTGCTCCATCGAGGGACAAAACGGACAGTCGCGACTCCCGCTTACGGAGGCTATGCATACAACTACGGCTACCCCGGATGGGGTTATGCTTCTTACGGCATGGTTGGTTACGGAGGGTACGGGACGACCGGATACACGATAGGTGGATTCGGGTATTCTCCTTACGGCATGGGAACGCCCATGATGTATGACACAACCCTGAGATCACTTACCGGAATTGCCATCCGCTACCAAGATGGACCCCGTTGCGTACCAGGTAAGCCGGAATCCAGACAGATCCACACATCCTTCCCCCTCCAATCATAAATCTTCAATGGAATCTCTAAAGGCCATCTTTAGCATCTTGCTCAACCTGACCGATGCATCCGGCCTTCCATGACATAAACATCCCGTGAAGTTGAGAAGGAAGGAAATCACAGAAAAAGAGAAATGTCACGTTTCACCTTTAAGCCAGGACCAACAGCGGCTTTAGAACATTTCTGAAGCCGCTGAGTAAATTGATCAAATAAGACTGGAACGAAAAAAATACTGGAAGGGCTCTCTTGGGTGGGCTTTCGGTAGGAGCTATTTCAAGGTGAACGATGAATGAGGGAAGAACGGATCGTCGTCGACCAGAAAATCTTGGCAGGAAAACCTTTCAAAAGGGACGCGCTTTCCTATGGAGATGTGATTGAGCCAATAGAAAAAAGTTTATCGCTCCCTTTTACCATTCGACAAAAATTTCGGGGAAATGTTTTCTTCTCCGAAATACCACTCAGCGGAGTCATACTCTTCCGCCAGCCTGCCCCTCCTCTATTCGTGACAACCGGCAGTTATAGCAAGCCGTGAAGATTCGGATGATATGTTCAGTCGCGGGAGAAGAACAGGTAGGATGAAACCCAGGTCAATTCTCAAGGCAAAGGGCTAATAAAGCTCCTCCTCATCCAGATGGGAGATTCACCGTAAGAATTGGTGATTGGATCTGCCAATTATAGAATCTGATCCCATCCTTTAAGTAAGTCGGCAAGAAGGGTATCAACTGGACAGTTACAGTATTCTCCTCCGTATTTTGCCTCCGAGACAACCTTTACATGTAAAGAAAAGAGTGCCCACCAGGCGTTCACTTCAAAAATGGCTCACGTCCTCTTTTAATCCTGACAACAGCTCCATCTGCTACCGAAATAAGCTTTCCATGAGCTTAGGAGCTATTGCCTGAGAAGCTTAGATTAGGTCTTCGGTCATGCCTGCTGCGCTTTACCCCGCGGCATTTTTTTATCGTGATGCTCGATTTCTGCTTTGGCTTCAGCAACTATATCATTGAAATGTTCTCCGGTTTCAGAAACCATTTCTGACACAGCGGCGTAGGCCACAAGACCTCCTTTAATAATTTCTTTGGCAAGGGGTCGAAGAACCGATCCTATTCCCGACGCTATCGAAGGTACAGCCACTGCGGCAACAGCTCCGACCACCACACCACCGATGACAGCTTCCATGGGCTCCTCCTTTGTAAATAAAACACTTCTTAGAAATTGCCAAAATAATAGCATAACCGGAAAGATTTAGTGAAGCATGGGGGGACTTCATGTAACCAAAAACGAACGCGTCCCCTTCATGCCGCGCTGTCTTTCATCCCATTGCAAAGAAAAGAACCTTCGGTTGTTTGAGGCAATACTCCTTAAGATGAAGGAGAGTCCAGAGAATTCCCTCGGGCCATCACACTCCGCACAAGCTGAATGCGACTCATCAGGAACGTTTGGGAGGGAATTGTGCCAAAACTTTCTGGACTGCCTCATTGATCAGCCCGGTTTGCCCTCCTGTCGTTCCCTTCCAATCCACCACGCCTTTAGCAACTCCACGCCAGATAATATGCTGAGGCGGCTTCGCATCAAGCAGATCGATGATAAGCGTCCCTTCCTCGTATTGGTAAACTTCTGTGTAGCCCATACCCATCCCCCAGTATGGTCTCATGAGCGGACCTCGCATATTTTCGACCCGAATTCGCTCTTCCCTACCAACATAATAGGTCACATAGAAATCTGAATTTCCAGCGATGATTTCGATGTATCCCTTGTTCGCAAGTTCGGCTGCGACCGCGTCCTGAATCCTTTGCCGGGCCATGTGATTGGCCCCACCCAGATCGATGTCTCCTTCTGGCGTTTTCAGCATCCAGGAAAATGTCTTCAGCCCACTAAAATCCGTCGACTCTCTATAATCAGAACTGACAGAAATAGTGGAGCACCCCCAAAAACCGGGTAACGCCAACAAAACAAAAAGCCTCAGGAAACATCGCATTGGTCATACCCTTTCTTTTACCATATAAGTTGCATTCTCGAATTTCGTATTCAGTCCTATCATCACAGAGGGCACTTCCCGAGCACATGCCTGCAGATTTCCATCTGCCTGCTTGGGAGAGCTGTGATCGTTCTCAACAGAAACCCTCTGAAGATTGCCGAAGTCAAAGAGTCCAGGTGCACTGCCGGGTCCCCCCACAATCACGCCTGCGAACACATGGTGGTCGTCCATCAGCTTTCTGCCTGCTCCGGTTTCTTGACACAAACTATAACAGACACTTCGCACCCCTTTCGACTCACACCTCTGAGGTCTGACATTCCTTCTCAGGGAAGCTCCGTAGATAAGCGGTTGGATGGTGATTGCTTCGGTATGAATAGATACGGTAAAAACCCTGGCGTCCTTCCCAGCATTCTCAGGCCGATGGGATATTTGTCCTGAACGGTAAAACCTTCGAGTTGGCGGCTCAGACAATGTCTGATGAAGGATGAGCAGGGGTATGGCTTGGAACGTGAAACGCGGCGTTCAATTTTTCCTGTCGAAAAGGATCCCTCAACCTTGTCATTCCTGAAATGTTCAATCGGGAAGCTTTCGACTCTGGGCATTCCCGACCTGTTCAATCGGCAATTTATCTGTGTGTGTGTTTGGATAAATACCTGCCCCAGACTCGCAGGAATGACGCAAAGAGGATGGATGTCCGCCGACAACTACGGACCCGACAACTGATGTTCTTGAGACATACCGGCACAGGAGATCCTGCTCACATGCCGTTTGTTGTAGCTCTTCTCATTGGAGTTCTCTTTCTTGCCTCCCCTTCGTTTGCCGAATGGAGGGTCACCGGCGAGAGTAATGTCTATTATACGGATGATGCCGCCCTATTCTCCTCGACACGGCGGCTGAGTCGAAACCAGGATCCCACCCAACCGGTTATTGATAGCCTTCTCGCCAACCAGGGAGACGATGTGGTGTTTGAACCCATGGCCCACCTCATGAAATCTTTCTCGTTGATGGGTCGACCTACCGAATTGGGTGTTCGTGGACAAGGGTTTGTATTTACCAACAATACCCAATTCAATCACGGATCGTTGAGCGTGGAGGCCTCCCATAATCTGACCTCCACCACAGCGCTCCTCATGCGCTATTTTTTCGGACCGGATTTATTTTTAGGAAAAAATGAGGTTCGGCCGCTTGAAGAGTCCGACGGAAATCCCCCACAAGTAAAAAATGAAGAGGTCACCACCAATTATTGGGCTGGAGGCCTTGCTCAACAAATCCCCGGCGTCGACGATCTGCGGCTTATTCTCTATGGCCGCTATGGATTGCGTGACTACGATAAACCTTTTCGACAACGGGATACCAGGTTTTGGACGATCGGGACGCACGTGGAATGGGCGCCCACGCAAAAGATCGGGTTGGCTCTGGGCTACCATTATGAACGAGGATTGGCTGATGGGCGAAAGCAGCCTGAGCTACAAGATGATACCTCTTACTTCAATCATTTCGTGACCGGAGAATTCGAATATGAGATCACAGAACGTCTTAGCTTAGAGATGGGACTGCATTATGAATTTAACGGTTGGACCACCGGTATCCAGGGGGATGAACGCAAGGGACAACATGAAAATGTGATCCAGGGCGACATTGCCTCTCGGTATCGGGTGAACGAGGTTCTTCAGTTAACTGCAGGGTTTCAGGGATCCCATCGAAAAGAGAGTTTTGAGAAGGGGTTAAAAAACCTGAACACGTGGCTAGGCGCCAAATTGGCATTTTAATTTCCTAACGCCGAAAAAAATGATCCTCTCAGCAACCCAGAGGATGGGCACATCAGAACCTTTGGTTCTTGCAAGTATTCCGTGAGTCCACCCTGTCTTTATGAGTTTTTTGCAATCTTGGGACGCCTCCACTTTGTCAGGGCTGTCATTCCAAAAATGCTGTCGGTCTGAAGAGGCTTAAAGGTAGGGGCGGGTCTCTGAGCCTTGATATTTCCACTTGCCGATTTCAAACGAAAAGACCACTCCCCTCCCGACAGGAAGAGGGAACTTAAGAGCGCAGATACCCAGGCTAATGTCGAACGAACCAAAACTTTAGAGCAGCCTAACGCAGGGCTTCATACCTCATATAGCTTCCATGCGGAATTGGTTCACCCAAATCAGGAATGCCGGAAAGGTCATGGCTCTTTCCTTGTGTTGGTTCCTGCTGACTGCATCCCTGTCCCTGGGAGATGAACCCCACAAAAAACCGACTTCTCCATCAGAAGACCCCTACTTGCTCTGGCGATTGGATGCAGTCAGGAAAAGAACCAGAGAAATTCCTCAAAATGTATGGGAGCGTATTCGAAACGGTCAGAAGTGGACCTGGAATGAATATCCTGATCAAGTGCTTATTCAGGAAGAAAACCTTATCAAATGGCCTCGGTATTTGTCCGCTGCCTTAAATACCCCCGAGTGGTTGGACCTGGGCTTTACCAATCGAGTTCGTAGAGAAGGATTTGATTACCCTTTTAAGGCCGACCAGAAAGACAATACCTGGGCTTGGGATCAGCGAACCCGCTTTCGGGCCACCACAAAATGGAAAGTTTTCCGGGCGCAGCTAGAGTTCCAAGGAGCGAATTCCGGTGAAAGGGCCGATACAGACATCGTTGGTTCTTCCGCGTTTAATGCGGCCAATATCCAACAATTGTTTGCGTCTATGACTCTCCCAAATTTCCTGGAGACCGGCCTCCGAACGGATCTTCACGTCGGTCGCATCAATATGGATGTCGGGTCAAGACGTCTCGTCGCTCGTTCCCGCTTTCCAAATACCGCCCAACCCTTTGATGGTATTCATTGGAGAGTAGCTGAGACCAATCAGTGGTTTTTCCGCGCCTTTTTTTCGGAAGTTGTTTCCGATAACAACAACAGCGATCGCTTTAGCTTGTTTAGGAATGGAGGTAATTATTTCTGGGGGCTTTCGTATGAAAACTTGCACTTTTCCTGGGCCAGGACCCAACTCTACTATTTTGGCAGAGATGAAGAGGAGAAGGACGGAGGAACCGAACGCAGGCATTCAACCTTAGGAATCCGGGTCTATCAACGACCGGAAATTGGAGGGTATGATTATGAAGCGGAATCTGCCTGGCAATTCGGCACATTGGACAACATGGATCATTTTGCCTATTTTCAACATATCTCACTTGGTTATACCTTTGCCTTTCCATGGTCACCCAGGATTTTGGCCATGTACGATTACGCCAGTGGCACAAAAAATCCTAATGGGAACAAAAGCCATACATTTGATAGCCTCTTTGGTGCGCGCAATTTTGAATATACCTCAACCAGTCTCTTCGGCCCTTTCTTTCGTTCCAACATCAGCTCGCCGGGCATCCGACTGATCACTCAACCACTCCCAACCTTGGATATCAATGTGAAATACCGGGCCTGGTATTTGGCCCAATCCCGAGATCAGTGGGTCAACTCCGGCATGGAAGATCCAACGGGAGCCGCAGGAAATTTTTTAGGACAGGATGTGCAAGTCAGAATTCAATGGCGTCCTTCCCCAAGCTTTACCATAGATGCCGGCTATGAACACTTCTTTAAGGGCTCCTATATTACAAATCAGACTGATGTGCCAGGAAATCCTCCAGCCAATGATACCAATTATTTCTATGTTCAAACCGAAGTCCGGTTCTGATGCATTAGCCACACAGACCTGCTAAAATCCAACCATTTTTTTGCGTGAGCTTTCTTTATCTAGCCTTAATCGATGTCTGCTGGCATGTTTCATGTCTCGGTGATGGTCTTTCGAGAACACGCGAAGGTGAAAAGAATGAGGATGAACTCAAATGTCCTGCTGTCTGTCTTGCTGACAGTAGCCTGTTGGAGTTCTCCTCTTAGTATTGGTCAGGCCCAGGAGCAAGAGACCCCCTATAATTATCCTGATGTGAGTCCGTATGCCGCGACGGTTGTTGGAACTCCGCCGGCGCTGAAAGCGGACCTTCCCAAGCAGATCCCGGTTGAAGATCGTGAATTGTCCGTCTTTCCGGATCGTGCACTCCCCGACATTCTCTGGTATGGGGAGAATATGCGTTATTCATTGGTGTCCCAAGAAAAAGCAGCGCCATTGATATTTGTCATCGCCGGAACCGGTGCAGGGTATAATTCTGAAAAAATGATGGTTCTGCAGCGAGCCTTTTTCCAAGCCGGCTTCCATGTTCTCTCCTTATCCTCGCCCACCCATCCCGACTTTATCGTCTCGGCCTCCCGTAGCGGAATCCCCGGTCACCTCCTGGAGGATTCACAAGACTTGTATCGAGTCATGCGATTGGCCTGGCTGGACATTCAACACGAAATTGAGGTTACAGAGTTTTATCTCACGGGATACAGTTTGGGCGCAGCCCAGGCCGCATTTGTGTCTCAGCTTGACGGAGAACAGGGCGATTTCCATTTCACAAAAGTTCTGCTGATCAACCCGCCGGTGAGCTTATACACCTCGACCTCCATCCTTGATGATATGTTGGCTAACAATATTCCCGGCGGCACGGATAAATTTCCGGACTTTTTCGACCGGGTGTTTCATGCCTTTTCGGAAGAATACCGGCATGGAGAATTCGTGAATTTTAGCGGTGACTTTTTATATTCAGCCTATAAAAACCGGCAACTTTCTGATGAGGTCCTGGCTGCCCTCATTGGCACCTCGTTTCGCCTCTCATCCTCTAATATGATTTTCACTGCTGACGTCTTGACCAATTCGGGTTATATCAAACCGAAAAATCTGGTCTTGTCCGCGACCGACTCGGTGACGGACTATTTTAAAGTGTCCAATCGTGTGACATTTTTGGATTATTTTCGTGAAATGTTTTACCCGTTTTTTCAAGCCAGATATCCCGGTATGACGGAACAGGGGCTCATCGCAAACCTCAGCTTGCACACTCTGGAGGAATACCTCAGGCACACCCCGAAAATCGGACTTTTGCATAATGCGGATGACATTATCCTCGCAGACGGCGAGTTGGATTATCTCAAGGAGGTATTTGGGCCGCGGGCCAAAATTTATCCCCGCGGGGGACATTGCGGCAATCTGGACCACCGGAACACCCTGAGTTATATCGTAGATTTCTTTCGGAACCCGCTTCCCGCCAACATGGTCCAGCCTCCTGTAAAGATGTTCCCGTCACCCACACCAATTCCTGTTAGCTACCGAACTCATCAGGCGACGGGCCCGGAAGAACTTCCTGCCACTCGTTTTCTACGGCCAATAACGTACCGACCCTCTCTCGACTTCCAATCTCAACTCGATCAACAAATCCAGGAATTGGAGCGCAAGCTTCAAGCATCTCAGGCGTATCTCCAGGCCGCACAAGCCCGGGCGATAGCCTCAGAAAACAATCCTGACTCTGCTCGGGTGATCAGTAGCCGCACCACTCCGGACGCCGAAGGTGGAATGATTGAACCGGCTAAACGGTCAGTAAAAGACATCGTGCATTCGGACGCCCGATATCTCGTGGATGTCTATGACCCCATCGAAGGGTTTAACCGTGGGATGTATAAATTTAACGCACAATTTGATGAATACGTGTTTTTGCCGGTAGTGGAAGGGTATGAAGCCGTCATGCCCGATTTTTTCGAGGAACGTCTCTCCGATTTTTTCTCGAACATCGCCGACATCCGTAATCTGTTCAACGCCATGCTTCAGCTCAAGGGAGAAGCCACGCTGAACACATTGGGACGCTTCCTCATCAATTGCACATTCGGGTTGGGAGGGTTTTTTGATCATGCCACTCCCTTAGGCATACCCCAACAGACAGAGGATTTCGGGCAAACGCTCGGGCATTACGGACTAAACCCCGGAGCCTATCTCGTGCTTCCCATTTTCGGACCTTCCTCAATGAGGGACACCGCCGGGCTACTGACAGACTCCGCGGCCAGATTCTTTTATCTGTACACTCCCTTACATCTCAACAATCATCTTGAACGCAGTTTTCCCTTTACCCTGACCTGGTCGGTGGATACGAGGCATCAATTGAGTTTTCGCTACTACCAAACCGGCTCTCCATTCGAATATGACCTGATTCGGTTTCTCTACACCAAAAAGCGGGAGTTGGAAATTGCGAAGTAGCCGGGCATACGTACCTTTGCAGATTCATCCTGTTCTTTGTAAGATGACGCCATGATGATTCAATTGCTGCAGAGAAACATCCTTACGAATTTTAGTCGAGCATGCCTGTTGCTGCTTCTACTGGGGTATGGAGGGGTCAATGAAAGAGCCTACGGAGATTCTGCGAACGACGGCCTCGTCGATCTCACGGGAGGAGTCATTCCATTGCTCTCCTATGATCCCGGAGGAAGTTTTTCTGGCGGAGGCGAATTGTTTTCAGGAGGAAGGCTCTCCTCTCGTGGCGATGTCCGGTATCTGGTCAGATTAAAAAATCAGACCGGCGATCCTATTGAAGCCGACTCCCTAATCCTCGTCGTGGACAAAATTCAAGAAATGGCACGGCTCCGTGATGTGACCACCAGCCTCGATATTCAAGGGACGGATGGGAATACTGCAGATGGGAAACCGTATTTTCGGGTTCCTGTTGATGGCCAGGCAGAACTCCCCCCATACGGTGAAAGTGAATCGTTCCCCATCGAAATCAAGAATCCTGACCTTCTTCGTTTATACCCTCCGGTTTTACGGGTCCGGGGAATCCGAAAGACCGCCTCTCATGCATATCAAGGTGCGCTGCAGAATCTGATTCAGGAAGGTGTCGTAACCCCCGAAGAAGCAAAAAAGTCCATGGACCAATTGCGATAGCAACAAGCAACGTCAGTGCCAGGGGAAAATTTGCAGGAATCAAAAAGAGATGAACATCGTGGTTAAACATATGCAAGCCATGAGAATAAGCCTGTTCGGTGTGACACTCTTCTTCATGGTCAGCATCGGAACTGTGCCGGCCTCAAACGGAGATAGCCTGAATGAACCCAACCCTGTAAGCGGACATTCCATTTCTCTGGACGAAATCACGCCTGCGGATGTCCTGGCCCGGGTTCAACTGCTTCGTGATACCCTGGAATTGATTCGGTTTGAAATGGGAAAACCCTTGACAACCCAATCCGAAGCCATCGTCACCAATGTTCACTCCCATGAAGCCTATTTCCAGGCCCTCACCCTCTTTCATAAAGCCGATCGGCTGGCGCTGGAACTCACCGGGAGCACAGGACTTTCCCCGGAGCCCATTTCCCTTTCCACTCTTGGACCCTTGCATATCTGGAAAATGGTGAACGCGAGCTACCTTCGTATCCTAGCCATTAAGGAAGAATTAGGCCTGAAGGAAATTGTTTCGGAGCGCCTCGAAGATTCCTCGACCAGTTTGACAGAAACCGGACGGGCCATTGTGCAAACCAACCGCCAAATCAACTTGCTGCAGGAAAGACACTTCTCACCCAGTGATGTGTCGCAACAAGTGCTTCTAGCCAGTCAGTACGCTAAAAAATTGCTGGCCAGATTTCCCCAATCAACCAGCGCTTCGGAGATTCCCCCCCTGGAGAGAGGCAAGAAGCCGGCGGAGGTGTTCCTCCGGTTGGTTGAGTGCTATGCCACTCTGGAAAAGATTGCGCACCAGTCCGGCATTCCAGTTCTCCATCTTGATCTGCCTGCCGCGCAAAAAATCGGAGCATCCCGGCAATTGGAACCAAGCGACGTCTATGATATGGCCACTCTCCTGGTTTCGGATCTGGCCTATCTTCATGCGCAAATGAAAAACCGCGACGTTCCAAAACCCATTCCCTATCCCGGACGCACGTTTCCTTCCCATGTCTTCCAACAAGCGACCGTGCTTCTTCATCAACTAGAGGCTCTGGAACAAATGGTGGGAACCGATCCAACGTGGATTTCCCGCTAAAGAATAAACCTCAATTGAAAATATTTCATCCATACTTCTTCAACAATATCCCATCTCTTGACCCAGAATGGTAATGGGGTATGCTCCGCCCCGTCCCTCGACAAGATCGAAAATATCCCAGAAGCACAGGATTTTTGAAGTGACGGGAAAGCTAAAGAGCCCGTCCCCCCTGTTGACCTTTTGCCCCTACCAAACGGATTCACCTTTCCAGTATGATCTGGTCCGGTTCCGCTTTAAGACGCAAAAAGAGAAATTGCAAAGTACTCACCCCGGAAATGACGATGTTTCAAACGAGGTCGAGGTGTTTTTCTTGCTGTGAACTCTCTTGGTCAAAGGAGGCATTCTTTTTTGAGAAACTCGCCGCAACAGGCCTATTCGTCCACATCGCGAAAGGGTTCGTGGTATTCGATTCTGATTGAAGAAAGACGGGCATTGACCAAATCCCTTTCCTCCTATTTGTTACCCTTTGGCTTACGTCGTCAGAAGTTGAGTCGAATTCCTCCCCTTTTGGCTTGCCTTATTGTGTTGTGGATCATGTTCGTAAGTCTGGGTCCTCCGTCGGCTCTGGCCCAAGGCATTCCTCTCCTGCAAGAAGAGCCACAGGCAAAGTTCGATGATGAAATGGTCCTTCCACCGATCCTGGTTCCCACCGCGCCCGTCATACTTGATGGGGAAACGCTCTTTCAGGTACGCGGCGTGTCGGCCTTACCCCCGGAGGAACGCGCCCGAAGGATTATTGAGCGCATTGATGAGTTTGGCTCCAATCTGAGTCTATCACCCCAATCCCTGCGCCTGGTTGAGGAAAAAGGGGTCACCATGATTTTCGCGGGCGATCAACCATTAGCCGGGGTGACCGATGCCGACGGTCGGCTAGAAGGCGGAGTGGAGCGTGGAATCCTGGCTCGGATCTACCTTAAACGGATCGAGGAAGCCGTGGTAGCCCACAGGGAGACACGCAAACCCATCAACATCCTCATTCACATTGCTTTCTCCTTGCTGGCCACAGCAATTCTTGCGTCTGCCTGGTGGGGAACCCGATGGGTTTTCGACAAGCTGGATGCGGTAATCGAGCGACGATACAAAGAACGGGTCAAGGATTTAACCGTTCAAAAAGTCATTATCCTTCAGTCCCATCAGATGTGGGCCGGGCTCCGTGGAAGCCTGAACGGAATCAGGACATTCCTGCTCTTTTTGCTGCTGTATGCCTATCTCAATTTTGTGTTCCGTCAGTTCCCTTGGACCGCCTATATTGGCAAGCAGTTGTTCGATATCATCCTCGACCCGATTCGGGTGATTGTGAGGGGATTTCTTTCCTCATTTCCCAGTTTGGTTTTTCTCGTTATTCTGGTCTTCTTGCTGCGCTACCTTCTGAAGTTTGGGAAATTAATTTTTGCCAATCTGGCCATCGGAAAGGTGACATGGCCGGGGTTCGATCGGGAATGGGCCTGGCCCACCTACCGGATTTTCCGGACACTGGTGATCGCCTTCGGGATTGTGGTGGGATATCCCTACATACCCGGATCCACCTCCGAGGCCTTTAAAGGGATCACGATTTTCCTGGGGGTGCTCTTGTCGCTCGGGTCCTCCTCGATTATCGGTAATATCCTGGCCGGGTATACCCTGGTTTACCGGCGGGCGTTCCAGGAAGGTGACCGTATCAAAGTCAATGAAATTCTCGGCGATGTGGTAGAAAGGAGAATTCTGACGACTCGACTTCGGTCGTTGAAAAACGAAGAAATCATCGTGCCCAACTCGGAAATTCTGAACAGCCACGTGACCAACTATAGCGCCGCCGCCAGAGAGAAAGGTCTCATTCTTCATATCACGGTGGGAATCGGATACGAGACCCCGTGGAGGCAGGTCGAGGCGATGCTGATTGAGGCCGCGGACCAGATACCCGGTTTGTTGAAGGATCCCCCGGCCTTCGTCCTGCAACTCGCCTTGGGCGATTTCTGCGTCACCTATGAACTCAACGTCTACTGCGACCGGCCGTATTACATGTTGGAACTGTATACCAGTCTCAGCCAGAATATTCTCGATGTGTTCAACGAACATGGTGTTCAAATCATGACTCCGGCCTATATTACGGATCCGGCACAACCCAAAATCGTACCGAAAGATCACTGGTACACTCCGCCCGCCAAACCACCCAAAAAGAAAGAAAAGCAGGAAGTTGAGTCGGCTCCCGACACTCCACCATCGGAAAAAAACATCTAGGAAGAACCGGAACTCCGCTCAAAATACGCTTGTTGAATGTGGCCGTCCTATTGTTCACACATATTCAATCGATGGGTAGAACGATCCTTCCCAGGTATTGTCTATACCCGTGATTGCCTAACCTCCAATAGTGTCGGTGAAGTTGTCCAAGACGGCGCTTGGTTTCGCCGGGTGCATTGACGTGACATCTTGCGAACATTCCCAGCCATGTGAAAACGCCTCCTCTCAGTCCTCCGTTTTCATTTCGCTGTGATCGATACCCGTTGGCTCCGCACAAAAACACCCATTATCTCTGTGGCTTCAGTTTTTCAGAGTCACCATGATAAATTTGGCTTGTCTCTTCACCGTGAAACCGGATTAACCTAAAAACAGCAGTTGGCCATCTCGGAACCCTTCGACTGCCGCGGACGCCGCGGCGCTCAGGCCTGCCCTGACCTTTGCCGAAGGGGCGAACGGACTCTCACCAAACGGGTGACCACTTCGCCACCCCGTTCGTGCTGGGGTTCTCGAAGCATGAACGGGCTCGCAGCCCTGTAACTGCCGTTTTTAGGATCAATCATCCCCAACGATCCGCCATCGGGCATGCCGCCACTACGTTGTTAAAAATTGCCCCGTACCCCTCAGGATCCAAGGTAGCGATATTTTCCTAAAACGGAGAAAGGTTGCAACGAGCATGAAATCTTGCGCAGACATCCACAACAAACGTTATCTGTTCGAATCAGGGAAGCCACAGAGGATTTACCAACGGTCGGATGTTCCACCTCAATTTGGTGAGTCATGCAGGAATACGTGATCCTGCCTCCGGGCGTTCACCCACACGAACAGTCTATTTGAGCCATTCGGGATGAGATTGAACCTGCGTGTGTAATACCTTCAATTGAGCCAGTAGTCCACCTACCTGTTGATACACATGGGAAGGCAAGATAGGACCACGAAGTCTGACCGGGGATGGGTGAGGAATATGGGGAAGGTGAGCATGGAGATACGCGAGTTCAGAGATGACCAGGGTTGCTAAATCGTAGACATCATTCGATTGAATATCGGGACGATCCAGGTTCTGAGGGGCCAACGTTAACATTTTAATATTGGATTCCCGGGCGATGCTTCCTAACACCATATAGCAATCAATGAGATGGTCGTAGCTATTCCATGACTTACGCCCCCGCTCAAGCGAAGGGAGAGGAGCCGGGGCAGGAGCGTTAGGAAATTCACGCAAAAGCTGTGTGGTGTATTCGATGCCCAGGCCGACCAACTCTGCGGCATCTTTTGGAGAAAACTGATGCATCAATAAAAGATTAAGTTGGGTGTTCGCCAATCCAATAATAAAAAAGACTTGATTGGGAGTCGTTTCAGCATTGGCCAATGCTTCACTGTTCGTCAGGGGAAGCCCGAGTTGCCGCTTAAGAGACAGGATTCGGTGCAGAGAGGCATCGATCTTTTTCCAGACATGATAGGGACGTATATCGACCGGATCCTCTTCTGTTCCACCGACCTCCGATTCCTCGGTGAGTTCCGCGACCAACCTGGCCACTTTTTGATTAAGGGTTTTGGCTTGAAAGAACACTTCGTGCGGAGTCGCATTTTCAACTAGGAGGCCAATTTCGCGACTTTTAGGTCTCCCCATTTCAAACCGAAGGTCATCCAGTTCTTTCCGTACCAATTGCACACGTGCGAACACATCAGCAGGGGTGATGGATTCGATTGAAAGTTCATGCCCACTCACGGGAGGAGGAGTTGTGATGGTCTTGGTCATTCCCAGACTTGTCATGGGAAAACTGATACAAACCGCAACGATCACTCCGACTTTGAGACTGTGTAATGACTGAATGGGGGAAAACATGAGTCGTCACCTTTTGTAAAAGCCCCGATCTTTCCCGTCGAGCCGGCTTAAGGGAGTCACTGGGCTGCAGTTGTCCATGTTGTTTTTCGTAAACAACCATTCTTCTTTGCACACGCTCATCTCAACATTTGCGGCACTCCCTCTCGGAACCAGTCCTGTTCGGATCACTATGCCCCAATCAATATAACAACTTCGAGAGTTCTCGCCTGGGAACAGACAAGAGGTGCGGGAGCAAACAACGTAAGAAGGCTCGGATTCAGCAAAAATGCTGATGTACACTGCCGGCAAGTATATGATTTCAACAACCCTTTTTGGAAAGCTCTCCGGGGGAACTGAATATGATGCGCCTCAAGGCTCCTTCTCCTAACCGCCGATCAAGACCTCTATAAAGGAAAAATCCCATAAAGGCCAGCCCGATGCATAGAACCTTAGCGAAAATGAGAGAAAGATCCTTATGTTCCCACACGAGCATAAAAGCCGCACCCAATCTACCACTTTCCCGAAACGCATGAAACATTTTTTCCGCAAACAAAACCAGGAAAGTGCATCCACTATACACCATGGTCCGATACAGAGCAGCCGCGCCAAGCGAATGATGAGCATCAAACCTGGTGCCGGCTCTGGTTTTACCCAACAGGACCACAATTTTTGCAACAATCAGTGCACTGATCAGTGCCTTAGAGAAAGCATTGAACTCAATGTTATAACCTTCCAACATCAATTTCGTCAGGGTAAGGATGATTCCGAAACAGAAGAAAAAATACAGGGTCACTAAACCGACTTCTTTCAGTTCATGCTTGACAGTCGAAAATTTCCCCATGAAGTGTTCTCCATGTAAGTGTGGGTCACGTTCAACAAGTTGAACCGGATTCCCCGCCATCATCTAGATTACCAACAGAAAACATCCGGATGAAAAGTCCCGTCGGAGTGTGTGTTCATGGCGGTCCATGACCACCACGGCCATGCATAAGTGTGTCTCTGCACACAGCGAAAAACTACCCTGCCTATGGCAACTTATGAAATGGAGCCAGGTAGGATTGTGGGGAGAAGCAACTTAATCGCCTCGGCAATCTCGCGACTGAGATCCTCAAGGTTCTGACTCATGGCTTCGACCACCGCTTCATAATCCTGGCTTGTCGGATGATGGGTCACATGCGTTTTCCTTGTGGTGAGGACTGTTAGTTCATCCCCACCCAAAAGGCTCCACCGTGCTGACAAGACGGCCTCCCCTCCCCTGGTACCATCGAACTGCAAGACATCCACAACAATTTGGTAATCCATGGGAGTTGTTCTCCTCCACGGATACTGTTCGATCCGATCCGTCGAAAGAATGACTGAGAGATTTTCTGCCAGGACGTGAGACACATTCTCACTCAACGGTTCGGCCCATTTATGAAATTCTGCCAGATCGACTTCATGGGCGCTCGTTTTGGTCACAATCTGCGGTCGGTCCAAATATTTGGGAAGGGTGACAGGCCCCAGTCCAAAGGTCAGGCTTGAGGTGTTCGTGTCTGATAGGCCTGAGACAGAGGATGGCGACAGGGCCCGCAACAAATAAAAATGCGAAGGTTGACTCGTCCCGCACCCGAAGACAGTTAGAAGGGTTACGCAGGCCACGATGATACGGAAACCATGTAGGATGCTGTTCATGTCCACCTCATTTACTGTTTCCCTTTGACTAATGCCTCGGGATGTTGTTCAAGATAATCAGCCAAAACCCGGATCGAGCGGGCGGCAGCAGACAGCTCCTTCAAGGCACTATTCATATTCACCGCTGCAGGTGAATTGGGATCAACGACCTGTAACGATTTCCGGACCGTTACCAGCGTCTCGTCTAAACTAGTTGCCAGAGTGTCAACTTGCCGATCAAGTCCCTCCGTGAGTCGTTCCACATTGCCCAATGCGGTATTGAGGTTGCGGACGGCATTTTGGGTCTCAGGGGAATTGACCAGACGGTTGCCGCCTTCGACGGTTTCCAGGATTTCCTTGGCAATTGTATCAAGAGGCAACCGTCGAACTTCTGCCATCACATCGGTAACCGTTCGTCGCAATTCATCCATCGCTGCGGGTATGGCCGGAATCTCCGGATATTTTCCGGACATAATCAGCTCTTTCTCCGGAAGATTCTGGTGGAAATCGAGCCCGACGAACAACTGTCCGGTCAGTAGGCTCCCGGTCACCAGTTGAGCTCTCAAACCGCGTTTCACCATATGCTTCATGATCGCGTAGTTATCCTCTACTACGTGTGCCTGCACGAGCTGTGGGGTGGTAATCCGTTCAGGCTGGATCTCGATGAGCACGGGAATTTTTATTTCAAGCGTCTTGGGGTCCAGCTTAACCGCGATATCTGAGACGATCCCGATTTTAATTCCCCGGAATTCCACAGGAGCCCCGACGCTCAAGCCTCTCACTGATCCATCGAAATTGATCACAAACGGACGCGTCATGACATACTTCTCGTCTTGAATACTGGAATAATTCTTGAAAAGTTTAAAGGCCGTGCCCGGTTGGCTGGGTTCACCCGACCCGCCTGCAGTGGCCGGAGTATCAAATGCGATTCCACCCGTGAGGAGGGAGGAGAGCGACTCCATTTTCACATCAAGACCTTCTGCCCCAAGTGATACCTCAAACCCGCTTAACTGCCAGAATCGGCTGGTATCCCGTACCCGCAGATGATGCGGGGCTTGAATGAAAATATCGATCAACACACCCTCGCCTTCCTTGTCCAAGACATAGTCAAGAACACGACCAACCTGAATATCGTGATAAAAGACCGGGGCACCAGGGGAACTCGATCCCAGATTTTCCGCCTGCAATTTGAATTGAGACCCTTTGTCTTCTCGTGTCACGCCAGGTGGTTTCTCCAGTCCCGTGAAAGTCCGAGCTGAAGGTCCCGGCCTGGGATCCATGGCGATGTAGGCTCCGGATACTAATGTCTCAAGCCCCGAAATACCCCCCAATCCCAGGCGGGGACGGACCACCCAGAACTGGGCATTTTCCGTGAGGTGGGGCTCAGCCTGCTTGCTGAGTTCTGCGGTCATAACCACATGAGAGAGATCAGGGCTGATTTGCACGGTTTTGACGGTTCCGACCTCAATGGACTTGTATTTAATTTTGGTTTTTCCGGCTTCCAACCCGGCCCCATCTTCAAAGGTGATAGTGACCGTGGGACCCTTTTCGGAGATCGTTTTGTAAGTCAGCCACCCTCCGATAAGAGCCGCAACCAGGGGAATAATCCACACAATGGAAATCCCACGTTTTTTTTGTACTGTAGCTTTGGGCAAATCCTCGAAATCGCCAGGATTGGATTCCATGTCCTTCATGATTTCTCCTCTATGTTGTCCCAGATCAATCGGGGATCAAAGCTCATGGCGGCAAACATGGTCAGAATCACGACTGCGGCGAATGAGATCGCCCCCGGCCCCGGTTCTATTGTCGCCACGGCATCAAGTTTTACCAGGGCAATCAAAATCGAAATCATAAAAATATCAATCATGGACCAGCGGCCGACCACCTCGGTCATCCGGTATAACATCGTCCGTTGTCGTGGACGCCATTGAGATTTATATTGAACAGACAGCAACAGATACGTCAGCGCCAGGAGCTTTAAAACCGGCACGGTGATGCTGGCGAAAAATACCAGCAAGGCAATCGGCATCATTCCGGCATGAATGAGTTCCTTGACCCCGCTCAAGATTGTATCCGCTTCGCCTTTCCCAAACGAAATCACCGTCATCACGGGAAGCAGGTTGGCCGGGATATACAGAATGTAGGCCGCAATCAAGAGTGCCCACGTGCGCGAAATACTATTGGGTTTCCTCAGATGCAGATGGGCCCCACATCGAGGGCAGATGGCCTCGCCCTCACTTAACAGCGGGGATATTCGACTGAGTTGATGGCAGGCATGACAACTCATAAGCCCCGACCGGGCTGCGGTGGGGTAAGAGCCGCTCATGAACTCTTCTCCATTTTTTCCCAAACCGCATGGGTGTCCAGTGCAGAGTCGGCGGCAGCCAAGGTCAGGATTAGCGCGACGAATGAGTAAATCGCCACACCGGGAACCAGATTCGCCAAATCGGACAACTTCACCACGGCAACAATCACTCCCAGCAAATACACGTCCATCATGGCCCAGGTCCGACAGTGCTCAACCATCCGAAAGACCAAAGCGGCGTGCCACGGTCGCTTGTTGAATTCCAGCGGCCCAAGAACGTACAACATGCCAAGAATTTTCAGGGCTGGGAAAATGATACTCGCACACAACACCAGAACCCCTAACGCCCACATTTCCCGTTCAAAGAACTCCCTCACCCCTGTGGATAGAAGACTCTCCTGAACACGGCCATTGAGCTCGAATGTCATAAACGGGAAAACATTCGCCAGGGTAAAGAAAATGAGGCTGGCCAGGGCCAGTACGATGGTATGTTCGAAACTATCCCGTTTTTTCGCATACAATGATGCTCCACATCGCGAGCACTTGGCCCGTTCACCATAATGTAGCGGGTGAATACGATGAAGGAGATCGCATTCATGGCAGGCGATTAAGGTATGGGGGGCGGTCATGTCATTCCCGTTCGATCTGACTGGAACCACATCATCTCCACGGTGTGTCCTTGATGGAATGTTTCACCGTGTCGCTGGTGCTTTTAACACATTCGAGTTTTTTTTTCACCAACAACGAGCCAATAAACATGCGACACCAGGCATGGATTGGACCCGTTGCGGATGAAGGAAGCCCCTGATTTGAGGGCATCGAGAGGCAAAAATTGACGATCCTCCATGAGCGAAGAAGGTTGTTAAAAAGGCCCGTCCTGTACGCAGCCGCTTAGACGCGCGGCGCATACAGAGAAGTACATGAGCACGGCCAGGGTGCGACCTGCCGGCGCGCTTTCGCGTCGAAGCGCTCCAGGGCATAGACGTGAAGCGGCTCCGGCAAACGCAGGAAACGCCGTTGACAGACTTTTTCAACACCCAGCTAAAGAGAAAAAACAGACAATTCCCATACCCCGCAGGGTGAACCAGGCCAAAAACCATAGCTCCCCCAGGAAGAGGTTTTGTTTCTTCCTTGTTTGGGTGGATACCCGTATGTACCCTATGGGATGGGAACGTCCATGATGTATGACACAACTATGAGATCGTTCCGATAAGTTGCCTTACGCGACAAGGATGGCCCATGAGGTTTAACAGGCAGGACAGCACCCCGCCAGATCAACACATCAATGTTCTAAAATTATAATGCTTGGAAAATACGGTTGGAGATACACTTGAACCGCCGTGTCATGAACAATAGGATTCATCTCCTAAGATAGCGCAAAGGGAAATGGAGACTTGTGGCATTCCCCGACCATCCGCTTGAAATTTTTCCGAGCCCTGTTTATGTTCAAGGTGGATTCAGCGTTCAGAAGCAAAGCTAGAAGTATACCACAGAAAAATTCCCCAGAAGCCCATTACCCTATCAAAACAGGCATAAATGGGTTCTTCCTGATTTTCCAATCCGGAGTTAAAGCGGGCCTCTGGTGACACTTTGGACCACAAAGGTTTTATCATCAAAGGTGATAGTCAGCGATTCCCCCTTGTCCCCTGAGGTGCTTTGAAGATCCATATACGAATAGGTCCAGATATGAATATGTCCCTCATGCGTCTTGGTTTTGAGGCGGGCGACGGGTTCTCCAAGTAGGGTTAACACCTCATCCTGAGTGGTGGTATGCGGGATGATTTCTTTTTCAATTCCTATGGGTATCGGCCTCTCACCCATCTCATAGAGATAGGCTGGGTTTTGCGCACATGCAGCGAGGAGAATAGTGAGAACAAATGACCATGTTTTTTGTAGCCCATACCCTGGCCTATTCTTCAAATCAGATTTTTCGCGTATCGTCATGAAATGCCTCCCACAAATAAAAAAATCTCATCAATCCATTCCGGCCAAGGTAAGGCGGCCCTCTCAAAGGATTCTGCCCCGAAGATCAACCTTTCTCAAAAAGTCCGACTTACCAACACAATTGTTTTTTCCTGTCATAGAGCACCAGGGAAAGATGTTTAATCAAACGCCGACTTCTCTGAGGGCGCTCTTGAATCCTCTCCCCATTTATTTTCAAGGGGTACATTATGGAGCATCCCTTGGAGTTTTGCATCCTAAATCGGGGGACCCTATCCTTATTTCGTATAATAGACTCGGAGGAATGCCTGTAAATAAAAGAAGGGATTTTGCGCAACTGCCTCATTCGTGTATCCGGCGAAGCATTTGGCAGGAAAGAGGCTATTTTACAGATGCCGATCTACAAATCTATGTGAATCGTTTGAAGAACTTTTGAGATCGCCACCACGTCGACATTCAGTCTATTGCCTTCGAACCAATCTACGTCTATCTTGTGGCCATTCCTGCCACAATGGAAAGACTCCTTTGTTGGGGAAACCTCTATGTCAAAAAATCAGAACTGAAGGGGCGCTATTCTTACCCTACCGACCATTGGAGCGACAGAAGAAAGAGGTATGGCAATAAAAATGAAGCCTCCCTCTTTCGCCATTTGGAGAAAACATCAATGCCTATCAAAAGAATGAACTTTGGGTATCTGTTAGGAGGTCTGTTGTTCCTCCTGCTTTCGGTTGCCATTGCACAAGAGGAAGGTATCACGGGTGAGACCAGGCGTTTGTTCCTGGAGCCCGCTCTTTGCCTCATGCTCCTGATGGGGATATGGAGCCATGTGAGTGAAAAAAAATGGTTGATGGTAGGAGGAATGATCCTTACTGTAAGTGGAGTCGCGACGGCGACCATCGACTATTTCTTAGACATTCCTGAGCTTCATTTTGTCAACATCTCCATACTATTTGTGTTCTCTCTGTTCAGCACCTGGATTGCTTCACGACATTTGCTCCTTTCAGGCGCAATTACTGTGAATAAAATCATTGGCGCCATCTGCATTTATCTCCTGATCGGACTCAACTGGTCGGTGTTTTATCTTTTCATCAACATCACCAACCCCGGCTCATTTCATGGACTGACATCCACCGCCATCGGAGTCCAGTTTTCAGAATTGCTGTATTACAGCTATGTCACCATTACCACATTAGGATACGGTGATATAACGCCAGCAAAGCCGATCGCCCGCACACTCGCCTATCTCGAAGCCATTGTGGGACAATTTTATGTCGCCGTGTTGGTAGCATGGCTTGTCGGCATGTATCTATCCGACAAAGGCGGCGGCCAACGCCAAAATCCCTAGATCCAATCGGACGAAACTATTGGCTCGCTCCACCCTTAGGGGAAAAAGCATCGTCAGATCGATGATTGAAAAAGAAATTCCTCTATTACTTGTTCCCAAAGGACGCCATTGACTTATAGACATCAGGAAAAAGGAGAATTCCCTTTGCGATCGTGGGAAAATCCTTCGCTACGGGACTATGGGAGTAACGTTTTTCCAGTGCGGCATCCACCTCCTTGTCAATCTCCACAGCCATACCAGCCCTTGCTGGTTGCAGACCTACAGCGACAATGATCATAACCATCCACAACATTCCTACCCACAACTACAACTCTTTCGCTTGAAGATCTCCCTTAGAACATTAAGAAAACAGGATAATCCAGTTTAAACTAATCCCGTTAAATTCATCCGTTCGTTTAAAGATTGGCTTTAATAATAAAAAATTGAGGACAAGGGGCGAATCATCTTATCTTCTCTCCTCTTTTCAGGAACCGTGCGGTACGTTTATTCCGCTTTCTTACGAATCCCTTCAAATATTTCTTCGAAATAGGGCCCCATTAACCCGCGAGCGACTGGATGCTTCGCCGAGGACCCGAAACCCGCCACTCCATCGGTGGAAATACGATAGAGAGAAACTAATAACGAGCCCTCTTTCGTAGGAAAGGCGCCCCCGATTGACTGCAAGCCGTTATACTCGTGGCTGGCATAAAAGTGTCGGTCAACGACCACGTAAGCCTCGCCCTCCTTGAATAACATGCGATGGCTTAAAATCAATGTCGGTCGGCTAAACACGTCAACATTGGCCCAATTAAACCGGACCTCGAGTGGCTTGGCCTGAATGGCTGGATATTTGAGTAAGGTTTGATGGAAAGAGGGAAAGTATTTCGCGACAAGCTTGGCCTCGTTGGTGGCTAGAAGAAGATCCTGACTCAACTGATACATCTTCTCTCCACCCCGCGCATAGGGGGGGATCCCTGACAGACCTTTGTCTCGATAGGCTTGATAGCGGGCAAGCAAAAGTTCACGGACAAGTGCCTCGACATCTGACTGGGATCCGCCTTTGGCCTTGAGGGCCTGAAAAGCGGAAATTTCCTTCGGGTCCAGATTCAACTTATCGCCCGGTTCAGCTTCAAGGTAGCGTTTGGATTCGTCTTCTCCATTGGGCTCGAATTTCAACCCCGCAAAGTCCCCAACGGTCGCCTTGTCGGAAATCTCCCCAAACGCAGTGACCGCCCCGACAAGCTTGAAGACGATAGCCTCTCGAAAGAGCGAAACCAAATTTTCAGGTACCTTGCTCACCAGCAAAACCGCTCCCAGCGCCAGCTCTCGATCAGAGCCTTCCTCTGTCGTAAATCGCACAATCTCTCCCTTCAGAACATCTTTCCGTTCGCCGTCGGAAAGAGGCAGGGCCTTGAGCAATTCCTCGGCCGTAGGAACGGCCATCGCAGGACGGGTGAAATCCATCAGAATCAGACAGATACTTACCATCACCCCAACCATGACCATAGACCCCAATTTCAATAAGCCTTTTTTAACCCTATGGAATAATGAAGAAAGCCTCAGGCCGGATGATACCACCATAGTTATTTCACCTCCCATGATAAAAATTTACTGTGGATAAAATTATAGCGGGTTTTGGAGCATGAGTATGTAGGGAAAGATAGCCGGGCGACAACCCGACACCCTTGGGTCAGCATCTCTTGCTTTAGGGTAATATTCAAAAGCTATCAAGAGGAAGATTCCTTCCCTCCACGATGAACATGGAGCCAAAAAGGCCAACCCCGAGACACGCTACGAAAAAAAATCCTCACAATGCCTCAGAGAAGGCTTGTCTTTTGAAAATTGATAAATAAGGCATAGGGTTGGCAGCATAAAACACCCGTAATGTACATTTCTTTTTCCCTTCTCAACGCATTATATTACAACTAAATTTAATATAAGAGTCCAGGTATACACTAAAATGGACAGCACCGAGACTGACTTTCATCAAGTACTCAACGCAGTATTTAACCCTGAGCACTTTGCAGGGATCTCATTTGGGTTTATGGAAAACCATGTAAAAAAGCGTAGCACGACCACCAAAATACGGAAATCACAGGAGGGCTAGACATTGGGACTCCAATCAAAAATTGCCGACCTGGGTCGGTTGCACGAAATCATCAGAGCATTCAGTATCGCGGGATTCGGCGATTTTTTCAAAAAAATGGGGCTTGAAGCCGCAGCTGAACAGACAGGCAAGATTATGAGGTGGAAATACGCAGAAGACATTGCCCACCTCGAACGTCCTGAGCGTATACGGAAACTCTTTGAATTACTCGGACCAACCTTTGTCAAACTCGGTCAAATCCTCGCCACTCGCCCCGACCTGTTCGGACCTGAGTGGATCAGTGAATTCGAAAAACTCCAATCACAGGCACCACAACTGGATTTTGAAGAGCTTCGCCCTCAGATCGAAGAAGATTTGGGAGGCCCTCTTGAAGATATTTTCCAAGACGTCGATACCAAGCCCCTGGCTGCCGCTTCTATGGCCCAGGTTCACCGGGCCACCCTAAAAGACGGGACCAAAGTTATACTCAAAATCCAACGCCCCGGAATTCGGGCGCAGATTGAATCCGATATGCGGCTGTTAACATATTTGGCGTCATTGGCTGAAAGAAACGTTCCTGAGTTAGCCTCCTATCATCCCCAAAAAGTGGTCCAGCAATTCGTGAAATCGTTACAGAATGAACTCAACTTCACGACGGAAGGGCAAAATGCCGAGCAAATTGCGGCCAACTTCGAAGGTCATGAACAAATCGTGATTCCCAAAATTTACTGGGAATGGACCAAGGAACGCATAAATATCCAGGAATTTGTAGCGGGAATTCCCGGCGTGAATATTCAAGCCATTGATGAAGCGGGCATGGATCGGAAGCGCATTGCCATGACTGGAGCCAATGCGGTACTCAAAATGATTATGGTTGACGGGATATTCCACGCAGATCCCCACCCCGGAAATTTTTTCATTTTACCGGGGGAACGTATTGCCTTCATCGATTTTGGCATGATTGGACGCGTCTCTGAGATTAGACGGCAGCAAATCATGAAACTGCTCCAGTCCCTGTTACAAAATGATGCCGAGGGCCTCTGCACCATCCTGTTGCAATGGTCTGACCGGGAAGGAGAAGACCCAGGGGAACTTATGGTGGCCGTTGATGAATTTCTGGGCAAGTATTCCGGAAGGTCGATGGAGCACATGGATCTTTCCGTTATGGTAGGAGACCTGTTGGCCCTTGTCCGGAACAACAATCTCACGATGCCACCGGATCAGGCCATGCTGCTCAAGGTTTTTGTGTCACTAGAAGGAGCTTTTAAGAAGCTTGACCCCGGCTTTGACATGATGGTCGCGATTCAGCCCACCCTTCAGGAGGCCGTGCTCAACCAGTTGTCTCCCAAAGCCCTCGGAAAACGCGGGCTCAAAGTTCTCATACAATATCTAGAGTTGTTCGCGGACCTGCCCAAGGAGATACGCCGTGCAATCTATACGGCTAAAACCGGCAACGTGAAATTTTGCATAGAGCTGACTCAACTTGATGAACTCAAACACGTGCTCATACGAGCTGTCAGCCGACTGGCCGTGGCTGCCATTACCGCAGCCCTGGTCATCGGAACCTCGATTGTGATGGCTCTTTCTAAAGGCCCGATTATCGCGGGAATCAATATCTACCAAATTTTTGGGGTTGGAGCCATCATCGGTGGGGTCTTTATCCTCCTTGCCATGATGCGGGACCAAACCTGGAAAAAAAGTCTAAAGGAGTGAAATTCCCCGCCCAAAGGGCGGGGCATTCCAAAACCCTTAAAACAACATCATCTGGCGAAACACCTGCACAAGATGTTGGCGGATATTCTCTCGAACAATCCGCCTTCGATATTTTGGAGCCTGGACCAGGTGGTGTGCGTGCCATAAACCGCATGGCTGGTTCGTTTAACCGGAATGCGCCCATACTATCACCACCTGGGTCGGCCTCCGGCCGACTGAACGTTTCCTCCCCGCTCAAAGAGCGGGGCTTCCACGTTCGTTTTAGTGAAGAGCAAAGAAACAAGAATGCAAACCGATTCGTTCAAGGCCGGTCGGTAGGCTGCTTCGGCCTTTGGAGAAAATCATAGCATAGGAACCATAAACGGTTGCCCCTGTTCACCGAGAAACTCCCTTCACTCCTTAGTATTCGAAGACGATTCGGATGCCCCGCCAAGATTACTAAAAGCCCTTTTAATCTTTCCCCATAAGCCGCCTTTAATCTCATCAAGAGCCTGAGCGGTTTGCTGTCGACCCTTTAGTGCCTCAACACAGGGATTTTGATTCATCGTACCCACCGTGGTTCCCGCTATCTGTGGAATCGCAATGACCCATCCCATTGGAGTGACCAGACCCAGCAACCCCCAACCTCCGCTTTCCGCAATCCGGAGTTTGTCGCTTGACACATCCGGATTCGAAAGCGGACCGGTGATGCGGACCGTGTGAGCCAAACTGAATAAACTGGGGTCTTTGGGCCTGGGAGTCAGGACTATGTCCACCGTTTCGTCGGCCAAATTCAATTTTCCTATGCCGGCGATAGTCAGCCGATGGGAATCGATGAGGATATCATCACTTTTCACCACTCCCTCTTCAATATCAAAATACCCGACCGTACAATTCAATTTGGTGACCGATTCACTTTTCCAGGCGGTGGTTAACGCCGTCGTGATCAAATCAGCCGCCCACAAATCGATATATTTTGTGGCCAATTCAAGTGGACCATCAACCAGTTCAAATCGTCCACTGGCTTGACCCAACACTTCATGTAACGTATCTCCTCGACCCGACAGGGCTAGTAGGATGGATTGGGATTTCCCATTCACCAGATCGGCGCCACCGAAATATCTGGCGACGCGCCCATAATTCAGGCCATGGATGTGCAATTCCACATCAAGAGTCGGAACGTATTTGGTACCGTCGAGGACAAATTTCCCTTCAAAGTCTCCTCCCCAAAGATTTCCGGTCAGGGGATGTAGTGTGAGCAAGCCTTCTTCAAGGGCGATATGAAATGAAGCATGCCCCAGATCTTCTTCCTCCTTTCGAACATGTTTGACCCCGACATCAAGCCTGAGATCAATGGCCCTGAGGTCCTCAACCGGAAAAATCCAATCCGGAATCGATTTGGGTGGTAGAGCCTCAGATTTTCTCCGCATGCCTATGGTATCGCGTACGATATTCACAGCCGATGATCCAATGCCCTTCACCGAGTCACCAATGGATTTCAGCGTCGATCGCTTTTGTTTTGCTGAGGAATCATCTAAAGGTTGTTTTACAGAACCCAGGACAAGATTCTCTGCGGTAAGTTTCCCATGCACTCGTGGGCGAATACCTTCCGTTAGGACCGTTACATCGCCACTCATATCACTTCCAGCTAGAGATCCTTCAAAATTAGTGACGTGGTATCCCACGGAAGATTTCGTCACGAGGCCGGCTATTTCCAGCGGACCTGCATCAGGCAAATCAGATGTCGCCATGAAGTCCAGATCTCTCAAATTGTCTCCTTTTACATGGATCTGGAACGAAAATTTCTCGCCTGGATGAGGAAGAGCCACATAGCCGCTCAGCTCAGCCATGGCACGTGGCACATCTGCCCGGATGTTTACCGGCCAAAATCCCTTGTTGTCCAAGAGGTCACTCACCCGGCCTCCCGAAAAACGAAGGCGAAAAGGAGTATTTTCAAGCCGCCCCTCGGCATACAAGCCCAAAGGGCCGCCTGTTACGCTTTCGACCAAGAGGTTGGAACGCAGGTCCAAAGGCTCTCCACGGTTCTTTCCTCCATCGAGACGTACCTGAAGATTGTGTCCTGTGAGGGTAACGGTAGGTTGAGCCAGGAGAGTGTCAACGGTTGCGCCAACACTTGAAAATTTAGCATGCAGATTTATGACATAATCTTTTGGATTTACAAACTGTACATCAGAAAAGACATACTCATATCTGATATCGCTCAAGGTCATTTGCCCGGAAACAGAAGGAATCGGTTTGGTGGTATCCAGATCGAGCCTACCCTGAAAGTTTCCGTAAGATGATTGCTGATTAAAAAGAGTGCCTTGCACATCCTTGACGGTGAGAAGGCCGGCATGAAGCTTGGCATCCACAATCAGATCTGACAACTGAAATTCTCCAATATTGGCTTGATAAATTATCAACTTCAAATTCCCATTGGCGGCGCTAAAGGCTTCCGTAGGGATAGAGGTATCACCTGGAGTGGACAGTTCTCTGAAATTGACATGTTCTGCGTTCAATGTCCCCGTGAATTGAGGGGGATGTTTTTCTGTCGCCACCTCCAGGGTTCCTGAAAGATCGCTGGTCCCGAATCGGCTTTGAAAATCATTCATGCGGTAACGAGGTCCTTCTTTGGTCACCAGGGCTTTGAAATGGTACGGACCAACTGCCGGCAGATCGGTATGAAGCTCACTCAGATTCTTGCCTTTGAGCGATACCCCTAACGTGCCGCTCATTTCCGGACGATCAGGATTCAAGGTCCCCGTTGCAGTCAGCACCGCGTCACCCCTCTGAGCGGTGAGGGAAATGGGCCAGGGTTTCCTCGGTCCGATCATTTCAATGAGAGAGCCGGTCATGAGTCGGACTCCATAGGTCTTATCCTGAAAAGTTCCTTTGCCCCGAATCTCTATGGGGCCGCCTTTTGAAATCCTCAGCGATAGCTGGGGAAAGGCAACGGGCAGTCGATTTTCTGGAATTGAATCGGAACGAGCGATTGTGGTGCGATCCGTCCGAATATCGACGTTCAACGACGGAAGAAATTCCTGAAGAGTGGTCCCGTGCCCAAAGGCCAACACGTCCAGATTGATCTGTCCGGCAATACCTTTTGTCACCCCGAACGCCTCCAGCGCCTGCCCAAAATTAAAAGAGTTGAACCGGGCTTTCAACCTGGTCCGTGGTGCCGAATTTTTCAGATCAACATCTAAATTGGCTTGCAACGTTCCTCCAAAACTTTTCATCTGAATTGGATCGAGGAAAATCTGATCTTCCTGCATGCCGGCCGTAAGAGATAACGAACCAATGTCCGTCTCACCCAGCAACAGGTTTGCGATGGTCACATCCAGATCAACATCCAAAGGCATCGAGGCAGAAGATTTGGACTCCGGTTGTTCCAGAGAAGCCGCCTTTTGAGATCCGTTGGTATGTGATAGAGACATCAAGTCATGAATCTGTAAGGAGTGAGAAGTCAATCGACCGGTCATCTTTTGACGTCCTCCTCCGGTCTGTATCCGCAATTGCCCGCCAAGATCCGAGGAACCCAACGTTCCCCGGATATTATTCAAGTTGATGACATCCGGAATCTTCACGACATTGGCTTCGATCATGAACGGGGCGGAATCGGGAAGGCCAACCTTTAGAAGAGCATTCAGCGCACTCAAACGATCCCCGTCAATCTGGACCTGGAGATCAAACATCTGATCGGAGTTCGCCCCCCCAACGCTTCCTTTGATAGATGCGGATGCGCCCGTTGTAACCAGCACGCCATCGACCGGCCAGGCTTCGGTCAGGGTGAAGAGATCCATAATACGCCCGCCAATCAACTCAATGTTGACAGGGCTATCCTGGTAGGTACCTTCAACTGAAAATTTTCTGTGCTGGTCATCTGGGGCATTGACCACTCCCCGATGAATGGACACATCTGTCGTTTTCCCAGCCGGATATGACCGGTACCTGACTCGGGAGCGTTCGATAAAGATCTCCCCTCTTTCGGAAACAGTCATGAAGACCGATGGCACGGACCGGGACACGATTCCAGGCTGGCTGTCCTTTCGGAAGGTCCAGTTGTCGAGACCTTCCGATCCTTCTTCTAAAAAAAGTTCAGCGCCCTCAAGAGCAATCTTTTCCGCCTCCAAGCGACGTTGGAGAAGCGGTCCCAAGGATAGTCCGATCTCAAGCCGGTCGGCCCGGAAAAAATGTGGTTGAGAAGCCCAGGGAGGATTAGACACAGAAACATGTTCCAGAATTAACCGCGGATGCAAGGAAAAAGTCAGAGAGAGAGGTCCTTCCAGGGAAACCTTTCTTCCCAGGGCCGCCGAAAACCCCCGTTCAAGAGTATCGCGATATAGTTCGGTTTTGATAAACGGGAATAACACATAGGCGAGAACGACACAGGCTCCAAAAATGAGAGCCAGGCTGATCCAAAATTTTCGTGAGGGTCGAAACATATATTTTTCATTCTATAACATGAGGCCCCCTGCAATCATTTCTATTCGTATAATCTCGATTTTGGGTTTGAGTCGGGATAAAAGCCAACCACAAAGATGCCGCCCTCCCCTCCTTAGGAAAAGATAAATTCGAAGGAAGCTGAAATCTGCCGGTGGGCATGAGGTCCGGCGTCAAAAATTTCCCGTCGACCCGCTAAAGGATGGAAAGCAGGGGTACCCATTAGCAGGATCTGCCAAGTTGACGCTGGATACGCAGGGGTGAGGGTGGTTGCTATGTTGCCGGTGGAATTTGAGCAGCTTGACTCCCCTCTCCTGGATACTCCTGGAACTCGTCGATGGCATCAGCCACCGTGACCCCATGACCGAAGTAGCCGACGCGTTCCTCCAATCCTTCGGCGCGCAGGATATCGCGCACCGTTGCGTGCGGCGAAACGAGCCGAAGAAGGATCCCCATTTCCTCGAGTGTCGCCTGCAGGGTTGCCAGCATACGCACACCGGCCAGGTCGACGATGGGTGAAGTGGAAAGATCGCATACCACCAGTTTCAGCGTGCCGGTGGTTGAACGAATGTTCTGCCAGACGGCATCACGCACGTGCTCAACATTGAAGTACAACAGCGACGCCTCCACACGAAACACCAGTACCCCGGGCACGGCTTCGTTCGTCGGGTTGCGGCTTATGTCGGAGTAATTCCGGGTGCCGGGGATGCGGCCGAGGAAGGCCACATGCGGTTGCGCGGCGCGTCGGATGAGCAATAACATCGAGATCACGACCGCCACCATCACGCCTTTCAGGATACCCAGCACTAACACACCGGCGAAAGCAACCATCGTGACGCTGAAATCGAACCGGCTAACTCGCCACACATGACGCAGTTCGCCGATGTCAACCAACCCCTTGACGGCAAAGAGCACGATGGCCGCAAGCACGACGATGGGCAAGTTGCTCAACAATCCCGTCAGGTAGATCAGGCACAGGCCGATGGTTGCTGATGCGAACACCAGCGCGAGCGGCGTTTTCGCCCCGGCCTTGTCGTTCACGGACGATTGTGACAGCCCGCCCGCCACCGGGTACGCCTGACAGAATGCCGCAGCCAGATTCGCGGCACCGAGTCCGAGTAATTCCTGGCGTGGGTTAATTTCGTAGCCGTTCGCTTGCGCCAGGGTTCGTGCTGCGGACACGCTTTCTACGTAGGCCAGCAACAGACAGGCAAACGCCAAAGGAAGCACGCCGTCCACATCCCGTACCCGCAGGGCCGGCGCATGGAAGTCCGGCAACCCCACCGGCAGCGCGCCGACGACATGGAAACCAAGATCACGAAGGGACGTAACCGATAAGACAATGATGGAAATCACCACGACGAACAGTGCGACCGGCTGACCCGGCAGTAGCCTTTCCCCCACTAATAGCATGGCAAGCGCAGCAAGACCGAAAATCAACACCGCGAGGTTAGCATCGGGAATCTGGCTACCTAGTACGACGAGCCGCTCGAAGAAATGTTCTCCGCCCCCTTTGACCCCGAACAACTTGGGCAACTGAGTCAAGGCGATCGTAAGCGCTGCGCCGGCTTTGAAACCGAGCAGGATGGTTTCGCTGATGAAGTTGACCAGAGAACTCAATCGCAGCAGCCATGCAAACACGCACATGACAGCCATGACCAGGGCTGTCAGCCCTGCGATGTCCGCCCATCGTCCGGGGTCGCCCTGTGCCATGCCGGCGACAGTGACCCCGACAAGCATTGAGATCGCCGAAGTGGGCCCGATCGCAAGCTGGCGCGACGAGCCGAACAACGCATAGAACAGGCCCCCGACCAGGTAGCAGTACACGCCGTATTGCGGCGGCAATCCGGCGAGGGACGCATAGGCGAGTGACACTGGAATACCGTAGGCAGCAAGGGTGACGCCGGCAATGGCGTCCTGGGTCACCCATTGCGACTGATATGTCGCCAGCCATTGCGCCGGCGGAAAGGCCGCACGCCATCCTTTGACCGGACCTCCGCCCACGAGATTGCCGGCGGATCGGGTTTCTTCAGTCATGACGTCGTGTCCCTTGACATATCTACTCCGAAATCCCGTCCGCCGACACGCCTGTCCAGGGAGATGAAGTGGTTGACAGGTAATGAGCGAAACATACCATACCCCGGTTTTGAGAAGTGATAAACTCGTCTCTTTCAGAACCCACGGAGAGGTTGCTTTCACCGACCTTTTGCTTCACACAAAGTTTGCGCCCTTCGAGACCCGCTAAGCAACAAGCGCGTTTTACGGACAAACCCTACGATGGATTTTCAATACCCATCGTAAAGCTGTAAGGCCGAACAATTCTCACCCGAATCTCAACCATGACATGTTGTTCCCATGTATGACAGACTGCCCAGTGTAAGACAGACTGTATGACTTATGGTACGTACCACTGGTGCAAGACCTGCCAATTCACTGAGATGACCGATGGATAAAAGCGGTGCGCAAGCCGCAGACCCGGGCACGGCTTCCTTGCGCAAGAGGAAAGTAGGATTACTTGATGCTGCATGTGACATTTTCCCCTTTCCGCCTCCCCCTTTTTCTGGCGCGTTCCTCCATACTCGTGTGTACATCCTATCCCCGTCGTCGAATTTTTCAACTCATTTCCGCACTCACTTGTCGATCTGATCCCTGAAAACCATCGGTCACTGAATGGGGCGGTGTCCACCACGCCGTATCAAACAGCAATAGCTCCATGAATAGCGCCTTGGATGATATTCCAACGTTACCTCTTTCGCTCCTTTTTCTGAATACCGGCATCCACCCCTTGAATTCGAAATGGATCGCCCTTTCACTCCACAGGATTTCTTAGGTTACAATTCCGGATCCCCGATCACGAAATGATGATCATATGCAATAGGTTTCGTGCACTCTGATTTGTTCCGTTACTATTCCATTCACATAATCCTAAAAACGGCAGTTGGTCGGTGCGCAACCCTTCGACACGCCCGCTCCGCAGGCTGGTCAGGGCGAACGGACACTTCCCCAATTGAGTGAGTGGGAGTGTTGAATAAAACCAATTTCCAAGGGCATATTGCCCCACAGGCACGTTGCATATTAGAGGTCTCGGGGCGGTTCAAAAAAGTTCGTCCAGCAAGGCCACAGCCATTTTTGCGCGCAGAGCGTACTTCCAGTACGTGAGCACGGAAAAATGGCGAGAACGCCGCTGGCGGCTTTTTTCAACAGCCCCTGAGTACTTCAAATACCGTTCGTGCCGAGCTTGTCGAAGCATGGGCGGTGTTTCATCAGAGCAACTGTCGTTTTTAGGATCATAAAATAAAAGGGAAAATTTTCTCTTTTGACTTTTGTCCTTTCCTGGAAAGAATCTGAACGGTATACTGCCGGAAACCTTCTAGATTGACCCCAATAGAGAATGATGACTGATTCCTATCGATTCGGAGATTATCAACGTGCACTCGGGCATGGAGATGCTGAATTCAGTTTCAATGTCCTGAATCCTAAATTGGAATGGGATTCGCGCGGGCATCTGATACCCTACCAACCGCCCCGAATTGACCTGACGCCTAGGGAAATCTTCAAACTCCTACGCCCCTATGTCTCAGTTCGATTCATGGAACAGGTCAAATCGGTCATCCCCCTGGGGTTATACCTGGCATTGTTCCAGATCTTAATTTTGCGCCAACTGGTCCAGGACTCCTGGATGATCATGAGTGGCCTGTTTGCCGTCATTGTTGGACTGATGTTTTTTATGGAAGGTCTGAAGCTGGGACTGATGCCCTTTGGCACTATCATCGGCAAGCGCTTACCCGAGAAATCACCATTACCATTGGTTTTAGTCATCACCCTTCTTCTTGGAATTGGGGTCACCTTTGCCGAGCCGGCTATCGGGGCATTGAAAGTTGCCGGCCAGAATGTCGTGGTTGAGAAGGCCGCCTATCTGTATGCCCTGCTGAATGACTGGTCTGAAACCCTTGTGCTGGTGATCGGGTTCAGTGTGGGCTTAGCAGCCGTCATCGGCACCTTAAGGTTCTTGTATGGCTGGAGTCTCAAACCGTTTATCTACGGTTCCCTGGCTCCTGTCCTTGTCTTGACGCTCTATGGAGCCTCTGATTCGGATCTGACTAATGTACTAGGGTTGGCCTGGGATGCCGGCGCCGTGACAACAGGACCGGTCACCGTGCCCTTGGTCCTGGCATTGGGTATCGGAATTGCGACGGCAGCAGGGAAGGGAGATTCAGGATTATCCGGTTTCGGAATTGTAACCATGGCCTCCCTTTTCCCTGTCATTGGCGTGCTTATCCTGGCTTTCTACATTGCATCCACGGTGACACCCGCTGAAATTATTGCGGCCGCCAACCACATGTCCGGAACTGTTCAAGCCGTGGCGCCCCCCTGGTATGAACGCAGTCCTGGCGAGGAGATAGTGTTGGGGGTCCGCGCAATCCTCCCACTGGTTCTGTTTCTCTTCGTGGTCCTCAGGCTCATACTCAATGATTCGCTCCCCAATAAGGGCGAGATTCTGTATGGGATTGGCCTGACGATTATCGGCATGTGCGTCTTTAACTTGGGACTGACCTACGGACTTTCACAATTAGGAGGAACCGTGGGTAGCTTGGTTCCTGCTGCATTCATGTCTCTCTCGGGCGTGCCAATATCACCTATTTATGTCTATTCGGTAGGGTTGATTCTTTCACTGGCCTTTGCCTGGGGACTTGGCTTTGGTGCGACAGTGGCCGAACCGGCCCTCAACGCGCTCGGCACAACGGCCGAAAATCTCACCAACGGGGTATTTAAGAAAAAAACGCTGATTATGGCCGTCTCACTTGGTGTTGGCGTCGGGATTGCCACGGGTTTAGCCAAACTGATTTTTGATTTACCGTTAGTCTGGTTGATCCTGGTCGGGTACCTCTTGGCTTTTGTGCTCACCATTTTTTCCAGTGAAGCCTTCGTCAATGTGGCCTGGGATAGTGCCGGTGTGACCACGGGTCCCATCACGGTCCCGCTCGTCTTAGCCATGGGGTTGGGATTTGGTAATGCCACTCATGCTGTGGAGGGGTTTGGCATTCTTTCCATGGCCTCCATCGGCCCTATTCTGACTGTATTGATGACCGGTCTTTGGGCAGACTACCAAGCCAAGGCACAAGCTCGTGCGGCCCTTGAAGCGAGAACCGTTTCACAGATACAGGAGGTTCAAGGCATTGTATGAGTACGAACATGACCTATCTTACGGACGTCGCCATGATTACATGCGTGGTGCAATCAGGGGATGCCGACCTGATTGTCAAAGCCGCGCGGGATGCCGGGGCAAGGGGAGTATTAGTCCACCAGAGCAGAGGAGTAGGTATTCGCGAACGTTTGGGAATACTGGGAATTGCCGTGGATGCCTCAAAGGATGTCATCAGTGTCCTGGTCTCTTCCGAGCAAACCGATATCGTGGCCAGCAACATTTTTAAGGCCGGCCAGCTTGATGCTCCTGCCAGAGGTTTCTTATACATCACGCCCCTGGAAAAGGTCGCAACCTATATTCCAGAGACGGTGAAGGAACAATTACGGAAAAAAGGTTCAGTGCAGGAAAGATCATGAGCCTCGGACAAGACTCCGACCACCTGATACCTCTTGAACCCAGTCAGATTATTACCTGCGTTCTGCCCGATGACGGCACGGACAGAGTCTTGCTCAAGACGTTGCGCGAGGAAAAGGGCATCATTCGCGCGGAGAGTGTTTCATGTCGAGGCATTGCTGCCCTTCGGGAAGCAATCACGAAAAAGGGAGGGTTACCCGAGTCAATTTTAGTGAGGATGGTAAATATCGTGGTTTCAGTGACAGAAGCCGAGACACTACTCTCCTACATATACGAAAAAGCTTGTATCGGCCGTCCTGGTGGAGGCCTATTACTCTTGAGTAAGCCTGTCGTCTCGACTCCTTACTCTATTCCCAAAGATCTCCCGCACTAAACAGTCAAAGAGCGTCTACGCTTACCACGGAAAAAGGAGACCTCCCTCGTTTTCATTCAAGGGAGTGTTGAATAATAATAATTTCCAAGGGTATATTGACCCAATGGCAGGTTGCAAATTAGAGGCCCCGGGTCGGTTCAAAAAAGCATGCCCTGAGCCTTTCGAAGGGTTCGTCCAGTCCTGTCCTGAGGCCCCTCGAAGGAAAGGCCGCAGTCATTTTTGCGCGCAGAGCGTACTTCCAGTACGTGAGCACGGGAAAATGGCGAGAACGCCGCTGGCGGCTTTTTTCAACAGCCCCATTCAAACAAAATGGAAAACATCGGGACTCAACGGGGTCCCTGATAATCCAGCCTCGTGGACGTGAAGAGTGCGGACAGCGAGGAGGAGGAATAAGTCAGGGAGAGAGATCCTTCCAACAAAACATTTCTTCCCAGTGTCGCCGGGAACCTCCTCTCAAGCGCTTCCCGATAGACGTCGGTTTTGGTAAACCGGAATAATTTTTAGGCGATAGCGCCACAGACTTCCCCTCAAAAAACAAGCCGATCCAAAATTTGTTTTGAGAGTGTGAGCTCCGCCCAATATGTTCCGCCGCCCCGCCAGCGCGACCCAACCTCTCCTCTGTTTTAATTCCGTTAAGTGAACGTCTACCATCTCATGAAAGTCGGGAGACCAGGCCATCACATGGTAATCTTGAGAAAAACTTTAAGGCGGGAGGCAGTGTAGCCAAATGCCTCATTCGGCGGAAATAAGTGGAGCATTCCATATCTTCAGGGCAGGAATTTCCCGGTAATAACTCAGAACATTCAATGTGCCGGTCTGAAGGAGAAAATGGCGCCCTCCGCTCGCAGGAAGGCCGAGCCATCGGGCGACCAGCACTCGGAAAATATGACCATGTGCAAAAAGTGCGACATTACCCTTTGCGGTTTTAGCCCTGGCAATGGCACGGTCGGCCCGAGCTCCGACCTCTTCAGGGGTTTCTCCACCAGGACAACCATCGGTAAAAATCATCCAACCGGGTCTCTTGTCGTGAATCTGCTTGGGAGTGAGGCCTTCATACTCTCCATAATTCCACTCCACCAGATTAGTGTCCACTTCGGCCTTCCCGCCGAATCCTGCCAATAGACACGTTTCACGGGCCCGCTGCAGAGGACTGGTCAGAACCAGATCAAATGTGTGTTTGGCAAACAAGGGTTTGAGAAGCCTGGCCAGATTTCGCCCGTTTTCGGTGAGAGGCAAATCTGTGGTTCCGGTGTGTTGGCCACTCAGACTCCATTCCGTCTCTCCGTGACGAATAACGTAAACTTCTTGCGGTTTGTTAGACATAGAGGTTCCAAAGAAATTTCTAAGAACAGACCAAACTGTACCTCTTTAGCGTCCCACACTGTCAACACGCAGTCCCTGACACAGCCCGGTTGGTTCAAGGCGGATGAGTTCCATCATTACAGGAAATGACACTGGCGCATCTTATTTGTTAATTATACGTTAAAATTTCCAACACCAGAGCCTATGCCTATTATTCCCCTTTATTGGCTAGGGAATTTTATGTTTTACTTATTTTTTAGCAAAAAAATTTTATGGATAATTTACTATAAATTTGTTGATACTTTATGTCATTATCATTTCTGATCTGATCCCAATTGAACTCGGCTTGGTAAAAAATTTGAGGGGAACACCATGAGACACGGCAGTCTCGAAGCGACAACGAAGGCCCTGGTAGCTGAAGGGAAAGGTATTCTGGCGGCCGATGAAACCGTCGGAACCATCACGAAACGATTTGAGTCCCTGAAGATCAGTTCAACGGAAGACAGCCGCCGAACCTACCGGGAAATGCTGATCACCGCCCCGGGAGTTTCGGAGTTTATCAGCGGCGTGATCTTGTACGACGAAACCATTCGACAAAAAGACTCCCAGGGAACCCCTCTGCCGGAGATTTGCACCAGACTGGGAATCATCCCGGGGATCAAGGTGGATACAGGGGCGAAGAATCTTGCAGGATCGCCCGGCGAAAAAGTAACGGAGGGATTAGACGGGCTTCGGGACAGGTTGAGTGACTATTACAAAATGGGTGCCCGGTTTGCCAAATGGAGAGCGGTCATTCGGATTTCCGAGGGATTACCAAGCCAAACCTGCCTGGTGGTCAATGCTCACGCGCTGGGACGCTACGCGGCTCTCTGTCAGGAGCAGGGGCTAGTCCCGATTGTCGAACCCGAGGTGCTGATGGACGGTCCCCATACCATCGAATGCTGCGGGGAGGTCACTGGGCAAGTACTCCATGCGGTCTTCAACGCCCTTTATGACCAGAGAATCTTACTGGAAGGTATGCTTCTGAAACCCAACATGGTCATTTCAGGGAAGGAGTGTTCAAAGCAGGCCTCGGTTCAGGAGGTGGCTCAAGCTACGCTACAATGTCTCGCCCGCCATGTACCGGCCGCTGTTCCCGGGATCGTGTTCTTATCAGGCGGTCAGCATGACCGCCTTGCCACCGCACATTTGAATGCCATTAATCAACTTCCCTCAACGAAGCCCTGGAAAATCAGCTTTTCCTATGGCCGGGCTCTACAGGATCCTGCGCTGGAGGCCTGGCATGGGAAGGCCGAAAACCTCAAGGCTGGTCAACAGGCTCTTTATCATAGAGCCAAATGTAACAGTGCGGCGAACTTCGGGAAATACGCAGAAGAGATGGAAGCGGATTCATCACGGAAAACTGCACCGGCACACCGTGCAGACTGGCATGATGACTAAACCGCATGTGGACGAATCTTTTTTACCGCAAGAGATTTGGAGGTAAGCATCGCATGTCCGTTTTGAAATACTGTGCTGGCGAGTATGAGGAAAATTTGGCACCTCAAACAACAAAGCTCAGCCGGGAAGAAGACCAACCATGAGTGGAGGGAAAGCGCCCAATCCCATAACCCGGGACAAATTTGATGCCGTGCTGTTTGATCTTGATGGAGTTCTGACTGCGACCGCCAAGGTGCACGCGATCTGTTGGAAAAAAATGTTCGACGAATACCTGCTGAATCGGGCATCCCGGTCCGGTGAACCATTTCAACCGTTCGAGATCGCCACGGATTATCGTCTCTATGTCGATGGAAAACCCCGCTTTGACGGTGTTCGGGATTTTCTCCGGTCAAGGGGCATAGAACTACCTGAAGGGACTCCGGCTGATTCACCACAAATCGAGACCGTATGCGGCCTTGGAAATCACAAGAACGAAATGATTAACGCGGTCATTGAGTCTAATGGTGTTGAGGTCTACGAAGGAAGTATCGCATTGGTTCGACGAATCCGCAAAGAAGGAATCGAAGTCGCCGTCGTGACCTCAAGTCAGAATTGCGATGTCGTACTCAAGGCTGCCGGAATTGGAAGCTTATTTAATGTGAAAGTCGATGGAAACGTCATCCACAACGAGAATCTCTCTGGAAAGCCGGCTCCGGATGCCTTCCTTGCCGCAGCCAAAAAATTGGGAGTGGACCCGAAACGCTCGGTGGTGGTGGAAGACGCCATTTCCGGGGTTCAAGCCGGCCGGGATGGAGGATTCGGGCTGGTGATCGGAGTGGCACGAAAAGGAGATTCCGAAGAACTCAGGCAACATGGCGCTGATATCGTGGTCAAAGATCTTGGAGAATTACTTGACTAAACTCCCGAAAATATTTCTTTCACGTTTTTGGACAGGCAGTCAGCTTGAGTCGCCATCTTTCCTGCTGGCATGCCGAGGTCTTTGGGTGTCGTCTGTTGAATGGAAGGTTGAAAACTCATGATACACCATGAGCGCGTGAAACCACCTCCTCATATTTATCCTCCCGATGAATGGAACCTGATTGAAAAACAATTCCATCCCCCTTTCCTGGAAATGACCGAATCAATTTTTGCGATAGGAAACGGATATTTTGGCATGCGAGGATGCGTGGAAGAGGGCGTGCCTGCCGTTCAGAACGGGACCTTTGTCAATGGTTTTTACGAATCATGGCCGATCGTATACGGCGAAGAGGCGTATGGCTTTGCCCGAACCGGTCAGACCATCGTCAATGTGACAAACAGCAACAAAATCAAACTTTATGTTGACGACGAGCCTTTGTATTTACCCAACGCCAATCTGCTGAACTATGACCGCCGCCTGAACATGAAATCCGCCACACTGGACCGGGAGATTTTGTGGGAGACCCCGTCCGGGAAACAGGTGCGCATCAAATCCAGACGCCTGGTGTCATTCTCCCACCGCCACCTGGCGGCCATCTCCTATGAAGTGACGGTGTTGAATGCTGAGGCGCCGATCGTGCTGTCCTCTGAAATGCTCTACCTCCATGACCATCAGAAGGGAAACAGTGACCCTCGACAGGCAAAGGGTTTTCTCGACCGGACTTTACATCCCAGGAAGCAAATTGCCAAAGATCATCGCATTATTCTGTGTCACAGCACCAAGAACAGCAACATGACACTGGCATGCGGCATGGATCACGATCTGGCGACCGACTGTGCGTACACCATGCAGGACAAGTGTTACGAGGACTTCGGGGCCATCGTTTTCTCGGTCGAGGCAAAACCGGGCATCCCCGTCCGCCTGTTCAAGTACATGACCTATCATACGACACACACCGCATCTCCCGAAGGACTGTGTGCCAGAGCCGAACGGACTTTGGATCGAGCCCTCGGCCAGGGACTCGCTCGCATCCTCGACGACCAGGAACAATTCATGGCTGATTTTTGGTCAAGGAGCGATATCCAGGTCAGCAATCTCGATCCAAAACGGACCAAGCGTTCCAATATAGAAATCCAGCAAGCCATACGATTCAATCTGTTTCATGTCCTTCAGGCGTCAGGCAGAGCAGATACCACCGGTGTACCCGCCAAGGGTTTGACGGGCCAGGCCTATGAAGGTCAATATTTTTGGGATACGGAAATCTATCTGCTGCCCTTCCTGACCTACACCTCCCCACGCATCGCCAAAAATCTTCTGCTGTTTCGTTATCGCATGCTGGACAAGGCCAGAAAATGGGCACGGGAGCTGAGTCAGAAAGGCGCCATGTTTCCGTGGAGAACCATCAACGGAGAAGAAGCCTCGGCCTATTATGCCGCAGGGACTGCTCAATACCACATCAATGCGGACATCATGTATGCCCTAAAAAAATACGTCCAGGCAACGGGTGACGAGGAATTTTTGAATGACTATGGGGCGGAAATGTTGATCGAAACGGCCCGCTTATGGAGCGACCTCGGATTTTTCTCCGAGGACCTGAAGGGAAAGTTTTGCATTCATGGGGTGACCGGCCCTGATGAATACAACACCGTCGTCAATAATAATACCTATACGAATCTCATGGCGAGGGAAAATCTCCTTTATGCCGCGTCCACGATCGAGTCCCTGAGAGAAAAGAACCCCGATACGTTCGCCGCCCTGACCAGTAAAACGGGGATAGAAATGGAGGAAGTCAAGGATTGGCGGAGGGCTGCGGAAAACATGTACATCCCCTACGATGAAGAGCGGGGAATTCACCCGCAGGATGATGCCTTTTTACAAAAAGAGCGGTGGGATCTGCAGAATACTCCACCGGAAAGTTTCCCTCTTCTTTTGTATTATCACCCCTTGGTCATCTATCGGTATCAGGTTATTAAACAGGCGGACATTATTTTAGCCATGTTTCTGTTCGGACAGTCGTTCTCCCTCGAGCAAAAGAAGCGCAACTTTGATTATTATGACCCCCTGACCACGGGAGACTCCTCTCTCTCATCCTGCATTCAAAGTATAGTGGCCTCAGAAATCGGATACCCGGATTTGGCAACCGAATATGCACGGGCAGCCTTGCTCATGGACCTGGCAGATATCGGAGGAAATGTGAAAGACGGATGTCACATCGCCTCCATGGGCGGCACCTGGATGGTGATGGTCTATGGCCTGGCGGGGATGCGGGACTTCGACGGTATCCTGACGTTCAGGCCTCGACGCCTCCCTGCCCAGCCGGCAAGGATCCGTTTTCCGCTGACTTACCGCGGCCAAATCCTTGATATCGATATGGGGCCCGAAGGCGCCCGATATGCTTTGCGGGAGGGCGACGGGTTGATGATCCGCCACGAAGACGAGGAGCTACACCTTTCGCCCGAAGTTCCAATTGTCACTCGCCCGATCGTGACCTGGCCATCAATTTGATTCGAAGGGGACCATGCGAATTCTCGTGCTGAACAGCGGAAGTTCGTCCGTCAAATTTCGTGTGCTCGATGTTGATCCTCAAGCGTCACCTCGCGAAATTCGACCGGATCGGGCACTGATAAAAGGAGCTGTGAAGGGCATCGGCAACACGGCGAGTTTTGAATGTGGGGTCGAAGAAAAACCCTTTACGAAAATCACCAGGGTGATTGCTAACCACCATCAAGCCATTCGCTGGCTGTTTGAGCAACTCGAACAACTCGACAGCGCGAATCATCATCCCGCCTCCCTCGCCGGGGTGGAAGCCGTCGGCCACCGGGTGGTCCATGGAGGAGAACGATTTTCTCAATCGGTCGTGATTTCGGACGAAGTGATGAGCGAGATTGATACACTTGGGGAATTAGCGCCCTTGCACAACCCGGCCTGCCTGGAAGGGATTCGGGGAGTCAGGGCCATTCTGGGCCCACAGGTCCCAATGGTGGCGGTGTTCGACACAGCCTTTCATGCCACCATGCCCTCTCATGCCAAAATGTACGCGCTGCCCCATGCGTTAGCCAATCGCCATCACATTCGTCGCTATGGTTTCCACGGCATCGCACATGCCTCTTTAGCTGGAAGTTATTTTGAAAAAACCAGAAGACCGTCTGAACCATCCCGACTCATCACCGTGCAACTCGGGAATGGATGTTCAATATCCGCAATTAAAAATGGGCAATCCGTGGAGACCTCCATGGGATTCACACCGCTGGAAGGGCTGGTCATGGGCACGCGATGCGGTGATCTGGATCCTTCCATTGTGAGCTATCTCTGTCAACAGGAAAAAGTGGAACCGACCGAAGTGGAACGCTGGCTGAATGAACAGTCCGGCCTTCTGGGACTTTCCGGAAGAACGAATGATATGAGGGAACTCCTGCAGGCGGCCGACCGCGAAGGGCATGAACCATCGCAAATGGCCATTGATGTGTTTTGCTATCGTGTAAAAAAATATATCGGTGCCTATCTTGCGGTTCTGGGCGGTGCGGACGCCCTCATTTTCGGGGGTGGAATCGGCGAGGCGGCTCCCGTTATTCGACGCAGAATTTGTGAAGGTATGGAGTGGTGCGGATTACGGTTGGATCCTAGCCTCAATAGCAAAGCCGTCAGGCTTCAGCCGGGAGATGTCACCAGGATCAGTAAAGATGAACAACCGTTAGAAGTGTATGTCGGGGCTGCGGATGAAGAAACCTGGATTGCCCGTGAGACGGTACGTTGTCTCGAAGGGACCCGGTAGGTCCCGATGAATCCGTTTGTACCTCGCCCAACTTCCCCTTATAAAGGCGAGGAATGTGTCGGCGTAGGGCCTCACATATTGTCCCAGAAATTTCCCCACACTAAACCCGGAAGAACCGCATTTACCTTGAGTCGGTGTTCAAGCTGAATGATGCCACATTAAAGGAGGACAGCATGTCGAATACGTTATCAAAAAAAGAACTGGACTTGATCGATGCCTATTGGCGGGCCGCCAATTATTTGTCGGTTGGACAAATCTATTTGTATGACAACCCGTTATTGAAAAAGACGTTGACCAAAGAGCACATCAAACCGAGGCTTCTCGGCCACTGGGGGACAACGCCGGGATTGAATTTCATCTATGCCCATCTGAATCGAGCGATCAAGGCACGAGACCTCAACATGATCTACATTATCGGTCCGGGCCATGGCGGTCCAGGCATCGTCGCCAATGCCTACATGGAAGGCACCTACTCGGAAGTCTATCCGAACATCCCACAGGACGAAGAAGGCATGAAGCGGCTGTTCAAGCAGTTCTCGTTCCCTGGAGGCATTCCCAGCCACGTGGCGCCCGAGACCCCCGGCTCAATTCACGAAGGCGGCGAATTGGGGTATGCCGTCTCTCATGCCTACGGGGCTGCCTATGACAATCCCGACCTGGTCGTCGCCTGCGTTGTCGGCGACGGCGAGGCTGAAACCGGAGCGCTGGCGACCTCCTGGCACTCCAACAAGTTCCTCAACCCGGCAAACGACGGAGCCGTGCTGCCGATCCTGCACCTGAACGGGTACAAAATCGCCAACCCTTGCGTGCTGGCACGTATCAGCCACGAAGAATTGGACCAGCTCTTCCGTGGTTACGGCTATACGCCCCATTTTGTCGAGGGCAGTGATCCGAACAAGATGCATCAGCTCATGGCGGCGACCATCGACAGCTGCATGGAAGAAATCCACAGCATCCAGACCCAGGCGCGGACGAAGGGCGTAAAGGAGCGACCGCGCTGGCCGATGATCATCCTTCGTTCGCCCAAGGGGTGGACCTGCCCAAAGGAAATCGACGGCAAACGGACCGAGGATTACTGGCGCAGCCACCAGGTGCCGATGGGGGAAATGCATGAAAAGCCCGGGCACGTGAAACTTCTTGAAAAGTGGATGAAAAGTTATAACCCGGGGGAGCTATTCGATAAACATGGACGGCTGAAGCCCGAACTCGCTGATCTGCCCCCGAAGGGCGCGCGCCGCATGAGCGCCAATCCGCACGCCAACGGCGGTCTCCTCCTCCGGGACCTGCGTTTGCCGGATTTCCGCGACTATGCCGTCAAGGTGACAACACCGGGGGCTATGACAGCCGAATCGACACGCCTCATGGGAAAGTTCCTGGCCGACACGATGAAGCTGAACATGGAAAGCCGCAATTTCCGTCTGTTCAGTCCGGACGAGAACAACTCAAACCGTTGGCAGGATGCCATGGAGGTGACCAATCGCACGTGGATGGCCGATCGCTATCCGTACGATGACCATTTGGCCCCTGACGGCCGCGTGATGGAAATGCTCAGTGAGCACCAGTGCCAGGGGTGGCTGGAAGGGTATCTCTTGAGCGGACGGCATGGGTTTTTTTCCTGCTACGAGGCATTCATCCATATTATCGATTCCATGTTCAACCAGCATGCCAAGTGGCTGAAAGTCTGCAACGAAATTCCTTGGCGGCGGCCGATCGCCTCCCTCAATTATCTGTTGTCCTCCCACGTCTGGCGGCAGGATCATAACGGATTCAGCCATCAGGACCCCGGCTTTATCGACCACGTGGTGAACAAGAAAGCAGATGTTGTGCGCGTGTATCTGCCGCCGGACGGCAACACCCTACTCTCGGTCACCGATCACTGTTTGCGTAGCCGGAATTATGTGAACGTCATCGTCGCAGGCAAGCAGCCTGCTCCCCAATGGTTGACGATGGACCAGGCGATCAAACACTGTACGGCGGGCATCGGAATCTGGGAGTGGGCCAGCAACGATAAAGGGGGAGACCCCGATGTCGTCATGGCCTGTTGCGGAGATGTGCCGACACTGGAGACGTTGGCCGCCGTAGACCTCCTTCGCACCCATGTGCCGGAATTAAAGGTTCGCGTCATCAACGTCGTCAATTTGATGAAACTGCAGCCACAGAGTGAACATTCGCACGGCCTGTCCGATCAGGACTTCGATGCGTTGTTCACCAAGGACAAGCCGATTATCTTTGCGTTTCACGGCTACCCATGGCTTATTCACCGGCTGACCTACAGGCGGACGAACCACAAAAATCTGCACGTGCGCGGCTACAAGGAAGAAGGCACAACGAGCACGCCGTTCGACATGGTAGTCATGAACGACCTCGACCGGTTTCACCTCGTCGGTGACGTGATCGATCGGCTGCCGCAACTCGGGTCCCGCGCCGCCTATGCCAAGCAGGCGATTCGCGACAAGCTGTTGGAGCACAAAACATACATCTCGAAGTACGGCGAAGATATGCTCGAGATCACTAATTGGCAATGGGGGCAGCGCGGAACAACGGCGCGAAGGAGGAGTTCCACCGAAGCCGATAATGTATGAGTGATGAAAAAAATACGTTTCTCAAGTACAGTGGCAGGAACTTGGGATCCCCTCAAGGTGAAGGGCACATCAACCCCGGAGAATAACCCATCACCGCCAACCCAACGCTCTGTGAGGAAAACGCATGAAGACCATCAAAAATGATTCCTGGCTAGGAAATTCTCTTCGGACGTCGTTTAGTGTGATCCTGATTCTCCTGATCGGAAGTTCGACCATGGTGTTGTTAGACGGGGGCACCATGCTGGTTCGCGAAGCCGGTGAGGCCAATGCGGCGAGACCCGACGGCACCCATGGCAAGGATTGGGGAAATCCCGACGGTGAGGAATGCGTGCAATGTCATCGGAAACATACACCGGGGTTGTACCAGGAATGGAATCAAAGTATGCACGGGCAACGAGGGGTGAATTGCCTTGATTGTCACAAAGCGGATGGGAAAGACAAGGACGGGTTCAGGCACAAGGGTCAATTGATCTCTCTCATTGTGACGCCCAAGGATTGCGCGCGCTGTCATAACACAGAATTCCAAGAGATGGATGGGTCGCATCATTCGAAAGCCGGCGATATTCTCGCATCGTTCGATAATCTTTTGGGCGAGGTCGTTGGCGGCCCGGAGGCTGTGAATGCCGGATGTAAACAATGTCACGGCTCAACCATTGAAATTGGTGAAGATGGAAAACCTCTCCCCACCACTTGGCCTAACACCGGAATTGGACGTATTAATCCCGATGGGTCTAGGGGTTCCTGTACCGCCTGCCATGGTCGGCACCGCTTCTCCAAAGCGCAGGCACGAACCCCGGATACCTGCGGAAAATGTCATGTCGGTCCGGATCATCCTCAGATCGAGGTCTATAACGAATCCAAGCATGGCATCATCTATCACGCCAAAACGACTGAAATGAATCTCGAATCGGACAAATGGGAAGCCGGCGTGGATTATTCGGCCGCCCCCACCTGCGCTTCATGCCATATGAGCGCCGGAGGGGGAGAAAAGCCCACCCATAATGTGGGCGAACGGATCTCCTGGACCTTGCGGCCTCCTATTTCCGTCAAAAACAATCTGGTGAAACTTCAAGATGGCAGTGAGTTTGATGTGCCGGAAGGTCAACCATTGCCCAAGGTCGGAGACAAGGCCAAGGAGTCAAAGGTGGTTGAGGTGCTGACGTGGAAAGAACGTCGTCTCAAAATGCAAAATGTGTGCACAGCCTGTCACACCGATTCGGTGATATTGGGACATTACAACCAGTTTGATAAGGTAGTGGACCTCTATAACGATAAATTTGCTAGGCCCATTGCGGCCATCATGGGTGACCTCCAGAAAGCCGGTACCATCAGTCAGGCTCCCTTCGACGAGAAGATCGAATGGATTTGGTGGGAAATCTGGCATCACGAAGGTCGTCGAGCGCGGCATGGCGCCTCCATGAGTGGTCCCGATTACACCTGGTGGCATGGGATGTATGAAGTGGCCAAGCACACCTATTTCGAATTCATTCCCGAACTTAAAAAGGTCGCAGGAGAAAAAGAAGCGAACCTGTTACTCGAAAAGCATTTCAAACCGATCCCTGGCCATGCCTGGTACTTTGAAGGGATGAACCCTGCCCAACTTGACGCCGTTCGAAAAGGATTTGAATCCCGTTACGGAAAAGGGTCATTGAAGTAAGCACGAGTCAGAATATAGGGTTGACATCATTCAATGCTCACAAGACTTTGGAAATGGTTTTGGAGCCCCACCAGCAAATATTCCTGGGGAGCGATTTTCGTCGTGGGCGGAATAGCCGGGATTATTTTCTGGGGGGGCTTCAACACCGCCATGGAGCAGTCCAATACGCTCCCCTTTTGTGCCAATGCCTGCCATGAAATGACGGATTTCGTCCTGCCGGAATATCAGCAATCCATTCACTACACCAACGCCCAAGGTGTCCGGGCCATTTGCGCCGACTGCCATGTGCCCAAAGCATGGGGTCCAAAGGTCGTTCGGAAGATTAAGGCCACATGGGAATTATGGGGTAAAATCACCGGCTCCATTAATACGCGAGAAAAATTTGAGGCCAAGCGTGAACAGATGGCCTTAAAAGTTTGGCTGGAAATGAAAGAAAACGATTCCCAAGAATGCCGTAATTGCCATTCCTATGAGGCCATGGACTGGCACGCCCAGTCACTTGTGGCCCAACGGGACATGCAGAGAGCCATGAAGGAGGGGAAGACCTGCATTGATTGCCACAAAGGCATAGGCCATACACTCCCCGATGGCTACGAATCAGATACCCCGGTATACGAAGAAGACTTAGCCAATTTAACAAAAAGCTGAGCACCAGCCCTTGAGAGCCACGTGGACCAGGAGATAATAATAGGGCCACTGTGCCTCAAGACCATTCGCAGGATTAAAATGGTGCGTGACTATCTCTGGCAGAGGGTCGAAGCGCATGGCTAAGGGCAAAAAATTTGGGGCCAAAAGTGAAGTAAATATGCAAGCTGGAACAAGCATTCCCGGAAAAAGTTTTCCCCTCGGGGCGACCGTTTCCCCTGAAGGTGTCAACTTCTGTGTGTTTTCGAAAAACAGTACTCTCGTGGAATTGCTGTTGTTCCATCACGCGGATGATACGAAGCCGGTTACCGTTATTTCCCTCAACTCCTGGAAAAACCGGACGTACCACTACTGGCACGTCTTCGTCCCTGGGATTCGACCTGGCCAGATTTACGGCTATCGTGCGTACGGGCCGTTTGAACCGCAACGAGGGATGCGATTTGACCCTGAAAAGATTCTGCTCGATCCCTATGGCAGGAGCGTGGCGGTTCCAACGCAATACAGCCGCCTCACCGCATCCAAGCCGGGAGACAATTGCGCGACAGCCATGAAGAGTGTGGTCGTTGATGTGAACGCGTACGATTGGGAGGGCGACGCCCCGCTCAAAACGCCGTCCACCCGAACCATCGTGTACGAAATGCACGTGCGCGGGTTTACCCGCCACCCCAGTTCGGGCGTCGGTGAGAAAACCCGAGGCACCTATGCCGGTCTGATCGAAAAAATTCCGTATCTTCAGGAACTCGGCATTACCGCGGTCGAACTCCTGCCCGTGTTTCATTTCGACAACCAGGATTGTCCTCCGGGCCGAGTCAACTATTGGGGTTATGCACCAATATCCTTCTTCGCCCCGCATCCGCAGTATAGTTCACGTCAGAATCCGCTCGAAGTGGTTGACGAATTCCGCGACATGGTCAAAGCCCTGCATCGAGCAGGCATTGAAGTCATTCTTGATGTGGTCTACAACCACACTGCCGAAGGCAATGAGGATGGACCCGCGCTCTGTTATCGCGGCCTCGAAAATAGTGTCTATTACATCCTGGAGGAGGACCGGAGCCGGTACAGTAATTATACCGGGACGGGCAACACATTAAATGCCAATCAACCGATTGTCCGTCGTCTCATTATGGACAGTCTCCGATATTGGGTGGATGAGATGCACGTGGACGGCTTTCGATTCGACCTCGCGTCGATTCTCTCCCGCGACGAAGCCGGTCGGCCGCTACAGAATCCTCCCATTCTCTGGGACATTGATTCCGACCCCTTCCTGGCCGGGACGAAACTCATTGCGGAAGCTTGGGATGCAGCCGGACTCTACCAGGTCGGTTCGTTTATCGGAGACAGCTGGAAAGAATGGAATGGACGGTTTCGTGACGATATCCGGGATTTCTTCCGTGGCGAGGAAGGGTCGTCGGCACGTTTCGCCGATCGCTTGATCGGCAGTCCGGAGATCTATGGTCATAAAGAACGGGAACCGGAGCAGAGCATCAATTTTGTGACCTGTCATGACGGCTTTACACTCAACGATCTCGTCTCCTACAACGACAAGCACAACGAAGCCAACGGCGAAAACAACCGCGACGGGGCCAATGACAACAAAAGCTGGAACTGCGGGGTTGAAGGGCCGACAGATGATCAGGCCGTGGAACGGCTACGGAACCGGCAGGTCAAGAATTTTTTGGCCGTGACGCTGCTTTCCGTGGGAGTGCCCATGATCCTGATGGGCGATGAGGTACGACGCACGCAGAATGGCAACAACAACACCTATTGTTCGGACAACGAAACGAATTGGTTCGATTGGACGCTGCTCGCGAAGCATGCGGATGTCCATCGGTTCGTGACACTACTCAATGCACGTCGGCTGTTGCGGGACGTTGAACGAGAGCAGCAACGGATGAGTCTGAACCAGTTGATCCAACAGGCCAATAAGGCGTGGCACGGCGTCAAACTCAACCAACCGGACTGGAGCCCACATTCACACATCCTTGCGTTTACCGTTGAACTTCCCAAAGCCAAACTCCTCGTCCACTTTATTCTGAACGCCTTTTGGGAGCCCCTTGAGTTCGAACTACCTCCGGTTCCCAACGGAGACGGGGGCATCTGGCACCGATGGATCGATACGGCATTTGATTCGCCGCAGGACATCGTCCCGTGGGAAATCTCACCCGCGATTCCCGATCAGACGTACCACGCTCAGGAACGCTCAGTAGTGGTGGCGTTCGCGCGCATTGACGCCGGGGAACACCGGCATCCCCAGCGTGAGAAAGTGGGATAGAACACCGCTGATCCAGACACAGAATCAAAGTCTTGAGGCCGGAAGACCCTTGAGCAATTCCGCTGCTCGGGTTGCCGACAATTTGAATTTGTTAAACCTTTTGGGGAGGCAGTATGAAAGACCGTCGCAAGGAGATTCTGGAACAATACGGGTGCGGACCGATCAAATTTTCCGGCACGAACGATGCACTCTATGAACGCCATCTCATCTTCGATCATGTCATTGATCCCAAGAAGGCCGAATTGCGAGACCAGTTTGAGGCAGTGACACGCTCGGTCCGCGACGTCATTTCCCAACGATGGCTCAAGACCGAAACAACTTACGAGAAAAAAAATCCTAAGCGGGTGTATTACCTGTCGATGGAGTTCCTGCTCGGCCGATCGCTGGCCAACAACCTCACCAACGGGCTGCTGGGGCCGTTGGCTCTTGAGGCCGCGAAAAAACGTGGCCTTGATCCCCTCGCCCTAGCCGAGATGGAGCCGGATGCCGGGTTGGGAAACGGAGGGCTCGGTCGATTGGCGGCTTGTTTCATCGATTCGATGGCGACCATGCAGATCCCCGGTATGGGCTATGGACTCCGTTACGAATACGGAATGTTTAAGCAAACGGTAATGGATGGGTGGCAATGCGAACAACCGGATAATTGGTTGCGGCGTCCGGACCCATGGGAAGTGACACGGCTCGAGGATGCGGTGGAAGTGAAATTGAACTGTTCGTTCGAGCAACGTGAGGGGGACGTACGCCTAGTCCCCGGACAGCCGTCCAGCCTTATTGGTATCCCATTCGACCGTCCGGTCATCGGATATGGTGGCAAGACCATCAATACACTCAGACTTTGGGCTGCCGCCGTCCCGGACTTTTTCGACTTTCAGCGGTTCAGCAGCGGAGATTTCACGTCCGCCTTGGCGGGCACCCTGGCGGCCGAGTCGATAACCCGTGTGTTGTATCCGGATGATTCCACCGTCCGGGGCCAGGGGTTGCGATTCCTGCAGGAATATTTCCTCGTTGCCTGTTCCCTGGCTGATCTCGTGCGGCGCTTCCGGCATGGCAATACCGACTGGAATGACCTTCCCGGCAAAGTCGCCATCCAGATGAACGACACGCATCCGACGATGGCTGTTCCCGAGCTGATGCGGATTCTACTGGACGACGCGCATCTCAGTTGGGACCAGGCTTGGGACCTGACGCAACGATCGCTCGCCTATACGAACCATACCCTGCTGCCCGAAGCATTGGAAAAATGGCCGCTCGCATGGTTCGAAACGATGTTGCCACGTCATCTGGAAATAATCCTTGAAATCAACCACCGGCACCTTGCCCAAGCGCGCATCCGTTTCGGCGGTGACGAACGCCGTCTCGCCAGCGTGAGTCTCATCGAGGAAAGCCCGACGCGTAAAGTCCGTATGGCCAACCTGGCCATTGTCGGGACCCATAGCACGAACGGCGTGGCGGCCATTCACTCCGAATTGCTCCGCACAAGGACAGTCAAAAATCTGGCCGAGCTGTATCCCGAACGGTTCAACAATAAGACCAACGGGGTGACTCCAAGACGCTGGTTGCTCCTGGCGAACCCTGCGCTCTCCAACGCCATTACCGAAGCCATCGGAGACGGGTGGATTACTGATCTCAGCCAATTGAGTAAGCTCAAAAAACTGGCCGCCGACAAGAGCTTTCGCGTGGCCGTCCGAAACGCCAAACGCGAGGCGAAGTTACAGTTTGCCCAATGGCTCAAGACGACATCCGGGCAGACGGTCGATCCGGACACGATCTTCGATTGCCAGGTCAAACGCATCCATGAATACAAGCGGCAACTGCTCAACGCACTGCGCATCGTCGTGCTCTACAATCGGTTGCGGGAGAATCCGAATCTGAAGATGCCCCCACGGACATTTTTCTTTGCCGGCAAGGCGGCGCCGGCATACCACTTGGCTAAAATCATCATCAAGTTCATCAATAATCTGGCCGGCACCATCGACGGGGATCCCCTCGTTCGGGGGAAACTCAAGGTCGTCTTCCTACCCGAATATTGCGTCTCCCTTGCGGAGCGGCTCATTCCAGCCTCAGATGTTTCCAATCAGATTTCGACCGCCGGCTACGAAGCCAGCGGCACGAGCAATATGAAGTTCATGATGAACGGTGCGTTAACGTTAGGCACACGCGATGGCGCCACCATCGAAATGGCAGAAGAGGCGGGTGAAGAGAATTTTTTCCTCTTCGGCCTCACGGCGGACCAGGTTGCCGGCAACAAGGGCTGGTATAGTCCGGGCTGGCATTATGACAACGAAGCGGAAACTCGCGCCGCGCTGGACCTGATCTTCACCGGCTACTTCAGCCGGTATGAACCGGGGGTTTTTGAACCGCTGCGGCACATCTTGCTGACCGGCGGGGACCACTACATGCACCTGGCAGACCTTGCATCCTATCTTGAGGCTGACCGGCAACTCTGCGACCTGTACGCTGACCCGGATGGATGGACACGCAAGGCCATTATGAACATCGCCGGCTCGGGAAAATTTTCCAGCGACCGTACCATCGCTGAATACGCGGCGGACATCTGGAATGTCAAAGCATGTCCGGTACGGTAATCGTGGGCTTCGCGATCGGCTCCCGGTTCCAAAGGCGGAACCACGTGGCTATCGTGCGGTCTCAGAGGGGCCGGATGGGCCTGTGAATCATGGAAAATTCATTTAAGAACGTTTTGGGTGTTCGCACAACTAAGGGAGGGTAACAAGCATGCCTAAGAAACAGACCGATCATTCCGAAGCGAAGCTCAAACGCAAGGAATACGAGAAGGAACTGCGTCGGCTTCAGGCCGAGCTCTGCGCACTCCAGGACTGGGTCAAAGACAAGGGCTTGAAAATCATGGTCGTGTTCGAGGGCCGCGACGGAGCCGGGAAGGGCGGCACGATTCGCGCCATAACTGAACGCGTAAGTCCCAGGGTGTTCCGCGTCCAAGCGCTCCCCGCCCCTTCCGACCGCGAAAAAACTCAGATGTACATCCAGCGTTACATGCAACATTTCCCGGCGGCCGGTGAGATCGTTATTTGGGACCGCAGTTGGTACAACCGGGCCGGGGTCGAGCACGTCATGGGCTTCTGCACCAGGGAACAATACGAAGGGTTCCTCGAACATGCCGCAGTAGTTGAAGGTTATATCACGAGAGCCGGAATCATCCTGATCAAATATTGGCTCGAAGTGAGCCACGAGGAGCAGAAACGGCGTTTCCAGGCTCGTGTCGAAGATCCATTGCGTCAATGGAAGCTCAGCCCGATGGACTTGCCGTCCCTTGAAAAATGGTATGAATACTCCCGCGCGCGCGACAGAATGCTGGACGCTACCGACTCAAAACATGCCCCCTGGCACATCGTGCGGTCGGACAATAAGAAGCGGGCACGCCTCAACTGCATCAGTCATCTGCTCAGTCTGATCCCCTACAAAAAATTGAAGCGCCCAAAAATAAAGTTACCCGCTCGTTCAGACAAATACAAGTACGATGATCAGACGACCATGGAGAAAAGATCGTTCATCCCGGAAAAATATTGAAAGACCTTGTGGAGCACCGTCATGATGCCGTGCAAACAACTCGATCAACTCTGCATCAACACCATCCGCACCTTGTCCATGGATGCAGTCCAAACGGCGAACTCAGGACATCCCGGCACACCGATGGCTCTGGCTCCGGTGGCATACTGTTTATGGAACCGCTTCCTGCGGTTTGATCCCGACGACCCGATTTGGGGAAACCGGGATCGCTTCGTCCTGTCCATCGGCCATGCTTCCATGTTGTTGTACTCTCTGCTGCATCTCTGTGAAGTCAAAGCCGTCAATGCGAAATATGAACGGCTGGGCCATCTCTCGGTGACGCTGGACGACATCAAGCGGTTTCGCCAATTGGAGAGTAAATGCCCCGGCCACCCGGAATACCGGTGGACCTCCGGCGTGGAAATGACGACAGGTCCATTAGGACAAGGGGTGGCCACCAGCGTGGGGATGGCCATGGCCGAACGTTGGCTGGCGGCTCACTTTAACCGTGACGGGTTTCCCCTCTTCGATTACCACGTCTATGCGCTCTGTGGGGACGGAGACATGATGGAGGGAATTTCACATGAAGCCGCCTCCCTTGCCGGACATCTTCGACTCTCCAATTTGTGTTGGATCTATGACAACAACAATATCACGATAGAGGGCCACACCGAATTAGCCACCAGCGACGATGTTGCCACGAGGTTCATCGGTTACGGATGGAACGTGACACGGGTCGGCGATGCGAACGATTTTGATAGGCTGACTCGTGCCTTCAACACCTTCCTTGCCACTCCGGACCGGCCGACGTTGATTATCGTCGACAGCCACATTGCGTATGGGGCTCCCAACAAACAGGATACCAGTGCCGCCCATGGTGAACCGCTTGGTGAAGAGGAAATCCGATTGACGAAACAACGGTATGACTGGCCTGACGAGGCCAAATTCCTGGTCCCCGACGGAGTGCTGGACCATTTCCGAAAGGGCATTGGGAAACGCGGGCGATCACTTCGCGAAAACTGGTTTTCCCTGTTTCAAGCCTATAAACAAGCCTACCCTGATCTGGCCGATCATCTGTACAGAATGCAGCATCGCCAACTTCCCGATGGGTGGGATGAGGGCTTGCCGTCCTTCCCGGCAGATGCCAAGGGATTAGCGACCCGGGATTCGTCCGGAAAAACGCTTAATCGCATTGCACAAAACGTTCCGTGGCTCATCGGGGGATCCGCCGATCTTGGCCCATCCGCCAAAACACGCTTGACGTTTGACCAAGCCGGAGATTTTCTGTCTGCAACCTATCAAGGACGAAATCTGCACTTCGGCATTCGCGAGCATGTAATGGGCGCCGTGGTGAATGGGTTGTCTCTCTCAAAGATTCGTGCATTCGGATCGACCTTCCTGGTCTTCTGCGATTACGCTCGCCCGCCCATGAGGTTGTCGGCCATCATGGAAATTCCCGTCATTTATATCTTTACGCACGATTCCATCGGTGTAGGTGAGGACGGCCCCACACACCAACCAATCGATCAGATCGCCTCCCTTCGAGCCATCCCCGGGTTAATCACCATTCGTCCCGCCGATGCCAATGAGGTCGTGGAGGCCTGGCGCATTATCATGCAATTCCGCCATGAGCCGATCGCGCTCGTACTGACGCGACAGGCGATTCCCACACTTGACAGAACAAAGTATGCACCAGCATCCGGTGTGGCCCAAGGTGCTTACGTTCTGGCTGACGGGAGTAGACAACCGGACGTCATCCTCATCGCCACAGGGAGTGAAGTAGCGCTATGCGTGGAGGCATATGAGCGGCTCAAGGCCGATGGCATTCAGGCCCGCGTGGTGAGTATGCCCTCATGGGAGATTTTTGAATATTACTGCCGGAAGCATTCGGACCATCGTGAAACGGTGCTCCCCTCCCGTGTGACCGCACGGGTGGCCGTGGAGCAAGCGTCCACACTCGGCTGGGAGCGATATGTGGGAACAAGCGGGCGTATCATCGGCATGGAGACCTTTGGAGCCTCGGCTCCCCTCAAGGAACTCACAAAAAAATTTGGGTTTACCGTGGAAAATATAGTGGATACGGCCAAGGAGCAGATACGGAACAAAGAGACGAGATAGGCGGTTATTGTCATTGAGAGGGAAAAGTCTGACTGTTATTTTTATGATTTCTAAACTGCACAGCCAAGTGTTTTCATTCATATGGTGCAATGTAAACCCTTCATGGTTTTCCTTTGAACTGCCTCAGAATATGGTTGAAAAATTTGGCCAGGGATCAATTGTTACGCAGGGGCTGAATCAGTGTGATGAAGGACGCTTCGGTTCCATTTCCATGGATCATTGATTAAGTCATGATTAAATCCAATTCCATAAAAAAAGGAGAAAGTGTCATGCAAATTGGAATGATTGGATTAGGACGAATGGGAGCCAACATGGTCCGGCGACTGATGAACAATGGTCACGACTGTGTGGTGTATGATGTCTCCCAAAAGGTTGTCCAGGAACTTTCCAAGGAAGGAGCAACAGGGGCATCCTCACTGGACGACTTTGTGGCCAAATTGGAAAAACCTCGCGTGGCTTGGATGATGGTTCCGGCAGCCTTCGTGGATCGCATGATCACAGACCTGATCTCCAAAATGGAGACGGAAGACATTCTTATTGATGGAGGCAATTCGTACTATCGTGACGATATCCGTCGAGCTAAGGAACTAGGGGCAAAAGGTATCCACTATGTCGATGTAGGGACGAGCGGTGGCGTCTGGGGTCTCGAGCGAGGATATTGCCAGATGATTGGAGGAGAAACCAATGTGGTCAAGCATCTGGACCCTATTTTTTCCGCGTTGGCGCCGCCCATCGACACTGCCCCGCGAACCCCTGGACGGGAAAACGCTCCCGGCACGGCGGAGCATGGGTACCTCCACTGTGGACCAGCCGGGGCTGGGCACTTTGTGAAGATGGTGCACAACGGAATTGAATATGGTCTCATGGCAGCCTATGCCGAAGGACTAAATATTTTGCAACAGGCCAACATCGGAAAACGCGACCACACCGCAGATGCTGAGACATCTCCATTACGCAACCCTGAAGCGTATCAATACGATTTGAACCTGGCGGACATTGCCGAATTGTGGCGGCGAGGGAGTGTTGTAGGATCCTGGCTTCTTGACCTGACTGCGATAGCGCTCATCAAAAGCCCGGATCTGGGCAAATTCTCTGGGAGCGTGGCTGACTCCGGCGAAGGGCGTTGGACCATTGAAGCGGCAGTGGATGAAGGCGTCCCGGCCCCTGTTCTTACGGCAGCACTCTTTCAGCGATTTAGTTCCCGGGGAGAAGCCGAATTTGCAGATAAGGTTTTATCGGCGATGCGGTTCGAGTTCGGCGGACACGTCGAACGTCCAACGGGAGGGTGAGAGAGTAAGTTCTGAGTTTAGCGTTTGGCATTTCAAAGTTGGATTTGAAAAGGGTAATGTTGAATAATAAGGATGTTCAAGGGCAAATTTGCCCAGGATTAGATTACTCATCAAAGACTTCGAGTCGGTTCAAAAAAGCATGCCCTGAGTCTTCCCGAAGGGTCCGTCCAGTCCTGCCCTGAGTCATGCCGAAGGGAAGGCCGCAGCCGTTTTTACGCACGGAGCGTACACTTAGTACGTGAGCACGGAAAAATGGCGAGAACGCCGCTGGCGGCTTTTTTTAACAGACCCAAAAGGATTCGTTTCACAGAAGAAACTCTCCCCTTTGCCATGGAAGGCTGAAGGGGGAGAATCTCTTCCTCCCCTAACCTAACCTTACAGCGGAGGAGAGCGTAGAAATAGAAGATCCGCCATGAAAGATCCCATGCTTAAGGCTCTATAATTTTTTGTCGTTCGAAACCCTCAACACGGAATACGATTTTTATTCCAAACCTTCAATTTGAATTCCTAAAAGGAAACCATGGCTGCATCAGAAAATGAAAAAACATCCCCCAAGACAGCCGGGACACCCGCTCCCCCCTGCGCTATCGTCATCTTTGGTGGGTCCGGGGACCTGACCAAACGTAAATTGGTTCCTGCTCTTCACTATCTGGCAAAGAGTAGTTTGATTTCCACATCTTCCGCAGTGATAGGGGTTGGGTTACCAAAGATGACCGACGAGGAGTTCCGTCAAAAAGTAGGGGACGATCTCAAGGAATTTGCCACATCTCCCATTGATCCAGCCCGTTGGGAAACTGCTCGTTCCCGCTTCTCTTATGTGTCCGGTGAATTTACCGACCCGAAAACCTATCAAGAGCTACAGAACAGATTAATCCAGATTGATAAAGAACATAGGACCAAAGGAAACTATCTTTTTTATTTAGCCACTTCCCCCACGTTCTTTGGCACGATTGTTCAACAATTGGGTGCGTGCGGGCTGAGTCAGGAAGAGAACGGACAGTGGCGCCGTGTGATTATTGAAAAACCATTTGGCCATGATTACGAGTCTGCCTGTGCCCTCAATCAGGAAATTAAAAAAGTTCTCCATGAACAGCAGATCTATCGAATTGACCATTACCTTGGCAAAGAAACTGTACAAAACATTATGGCATTCCGTTTCGGAAACGGGATCTTCGAACCGATCTGGAACCGGGAGTACATTGACTACGTGCAAATCACCGCTGCAGAGACAGTCGGTGTGGAACAACGGGGGGGATATTATGAGGGGACAGGTTCCCTTCGGGACATGATTCCCAATCACCTTTTTCAGTTACTGTCCCTCTCCACTATGGAGCCTCCTATTTCCTTTGAAGCGAATGCGGTTCGGGATGAACAGTCCAAGATTCTCCGGTCGATTCGTCCCTTCACAAACGAAGAGGTCCTGAGCTGTGCAGTGCGGGGGCAGTATGGCGCAGGCACGGCCGGGAATAAACCTGTTTCAGCATACCGCGACGAACCCAACGTCTCACCAACGTCTACGACCGACACCTTCGTAGCTCTCAAGCTTTGGATCGACAATTGGCGGTGGGCAGGTGTGCCTTTTTACATTCGTACAGGAAAATGCTTATCGAGCCGCTCCACGATGATTGTGATCCAGTTTAAACTTGCTCCCCATTTACTGTTTAGAAAAACCGCAGTGGAGAGTCTGACACCGAATCGACTCGTTATTCAGATTCAGCCGGAGGAAGCCATCTCTCTACGATTTGGAGCGAAAATTCCCGGTCCGGTTGTTCAGCTGGGAGCCGTAGATATGAATTTTCGGTATGAAGATTATTTCGGGAGTGCTCCCGCTACGGGATACGAGCGTTTGCTCTACGACTGCATGTGCGGGGACCCCACGTTGTTTCAACGGGCGGATATGGTGGAGACGGGATGGTCAGTGATTACGCCCATCCTGGATGTCTGGAAAGCTCTCCCACCACGAGCCTTTCCGAACTATGCAGCTGGGACGTGGGGCCCGAAAGAAGCCGACGAAATGTTAGGAAAGAACGGACACCGTTGGCTGAACTTTGAAGGATAAGAGAATGCTTCCTGGCACAGTTTAATATTATTATCAAATTTTTTGTGCGTTATTCACTCCTCTTCGCGCTCGAATCAGGGTAAACGTGAAAGAAAATAGAGCCGCAGGGGAATGTTTTCCCATCCAAGGAAGGTGAGAATATGGCCGACAAATACGAAAAGACTGAAGGATTGACCCGTCGTGATGCACTACGAGTACTCGGAGTATCTGCGGGAATAGCCATGATCGCCCCCCTGTCCGGTTGTGGCAGTGCCTGGCAACGACAGCCTGTTATCCCTGTGGATGCCTGGCACAAGGGGGTCTGCCGTTTCTGTGGAACCGGATGTGGAATGATGATTGGCGTCACCGACAAAAAAGTCGTGGATGTCAAGGGAGACGAGTATGCTCACAACCGGGGCCGTCTTTGTATTAAGGGACTCATGAATCGAGAAATTCTTTACGGGGAGGGTCGAGCCCTCTATCCGATGATCCGGAAAAACGGAAAATTGGAACGGGCAACCTGGGACGAAGCCATGGATCTAGTCGCCACTCGATTCCGTGAGGCGATCGAGGAACATGGTCCGGACAGTGTGGCGTTTTATGGAAGCGGACAACTCTATACCCAGGAAAGCTACACCGCCAACAAACTCTTCAAAGCGGGTATAGGCACGAACAATCTGGACGGCAACCCACGGCTCTGTATGGCCTCTGCCGTGACGGGATACACAAGCTCATTCGGGAAAGACGAGCCGGCCGGATGTTATGAGGACATGGATTATTCCGACTGTTTCTTTATCACGGGGTCGAACACTCTCGAATGTCACCCCATTCTTTGGGAACGCATGCTGGATCGCAAGCGAAGTCACCCTGAAACGACCCTTATCGTCGTTGACCCTCGGAGGACGTTTACGGGAATGCACGCGGATTTATATCTCCCCATCTATCCAGGGACAGATGTGGCCCTCTATAACTCAATGATGAATGAGTTTATCCACAACAATTTTATTGACGGGCATATGGTGGAGCACTACCTCTCCTTTCAGGAAGGGGAGCAAAAGCGGACGTTTGAGGATTTAAAAAAACATGTGGCCCAGTATCCAGCTGAACGAGCGGCAAAAATCTGTGGAATTACTCCGAGAGATATCCAGGAGGCCGCGTTTATGTTTGCTTCATCGAAAGCCACGTTATCTATTTGGACGATGGGATTGAACCAACAGGTGCAAGGCACGGCTTCCAACCGAGGAGTGATCGCCATGCATCTTTTGACCGGCCACTTCGGACGACCAGGAGCCACGCCGTTCTCGCTGACGGGTCAACCCAATGCTTGTGGTGGTGTGCGAGATACGGGATCGCTGTCTCATGCCCTTCCTGGCGGCCGGATGATCGTTAATGCAAAACACCGGGAGGAGATGGAAGATCTGTGGAAAGTCCCGAGGGGTCGAATCGGACCAAAGCCGGGTTATCATGCCGTCGCGCTTTTTGAGGCGATGGCCAAAGGCGATGTGAAGTGTTGCCTGGTCATGTGTACCAACCCCGGTCAGACCCTTCCAAACAGCGGCCCCTATCGAAAGGGCATGGACAAAGGATTCCTGGTGGTGGCCGATTCATTTCATCCAACCGAAACCACGGCATACGCTGACGTCGTTCTTCCGGCCGCCATGTGGGTGGAAAAGGAGGGAGTCACGGGCAATGCGGAGCGCCGGTACCATTTGTACCCGAAAGTTGTGGATCCTCCTGGGGAGGCTCGGAGCGACCTGGACATCCTGGTGGACTTTGCGGAACGAATAGGTCACGGCGACCTTATTTCTGCAAAAACCCCTAAGGATGTATGGGACGAATGGCGTCACGTGTCGGCACACTCCAAATACAACTTTGAAGGCATCACCTACGAACGGCTGCAAACAGAGCGCGGCATTCTTTGGCCGTGCCCGACTGAAGATCATCCCGGGACCAAACGGCGGTATATCCCAGGTGAGGATCCTATGGCACATGGCGCAGGTCGCTTCGATTTCTATGGAAAGCCAGACGGGCGGGCAACCGTTTGGCTCGATTCTCACGAAGAACCCGTCGATCCCTATACCGATGAATTTCCTTTGATATTCAATACGGGTCGAATTTTAGAACATTGGCATACGATGACCATGACGGGACCGGTGCCTGAGTTGCAAGGGATTCACCCGGATTATTTAGAAATTCACTCCCATGATGCCCATCAGTTACAGATTCAGGAAGGCGATCAAGTCATCGTGCGGAGCCGACGCGGGGAAGTGGAACTGCGGGCCAAGTTAAGCTTGGTGGTGAGACCCGGCATGGTCTTTGCCACCATGCACTCGGCCAAATATCTGGTGAATCAAGTCACCCACGATGTGTATGATCCCTTTTCCAAGCAACCGGCTTATAAGCGTTGTGCTGTCTCGGTTCGCAAGAAAACCGTGTAGGGAGGATTGGGCATGGCCATGAAGAACATTCGGCAAATTCGCCGGGCCTGGATGAAATTAGCATTGACCGGAACCTGGATGAGCATGTTCGGGTCAAACTTGGCATTTGCGGCTGAGGGACACGGCAACATCGTTCCTGGAATTGAGCTATTACGAGGAGTCGGAATTGCTTCGGCCTTGGGGGGAATCATTGTCCTGATTCTGGTTCACTTTGTCTACCGAAAAAGACTTTCGCGGGGCACCTATCACTGGCTTCTCTTACTTGGTTTGTTTGTCCTTCCTATCACCGCCACACTCAGTACCACCGCGACTGTGATGGAAGGGACCAAACGGGTGGAGGCTTGCGGCTCTTGTCACGTGATGGATCCCTTTGTGAATGATCTGAAGAATCCGGCGAGTCCTACCCTGGCTGCGCGACATTATAAAAATAAGTGGATCGCGAATGATCAGTGTTATGGGTGTCATATCACCTACGGGGCCACAGGAACCATCGAAGGTAAGCGGGATGGATTTCGTCATTGGTTGTATTACGTGACGGGGACCTATAGTGACCCGATTAAGTTCGTCGGCAGTTATTCCAATTCCAACTGTCTCTATTGCCATGAGGAAACGAAAATATGGGAACGGGTCAAAAGCCACCATGCTTTACGAACCGATTTGGAACAAGACCTCATCGCGTGCATTCGGTGTCATGGACCACCTCACCCCCTGCCTCAGGAACGAACGATGAGTGCTATGAATTGAATACCAAAGTTCAGAGTTTTGCGCTTCGTGTTTGGAATAGAAAAAAGGCCATGTGTGTTGAGAACTTCGAATCGTTCCTGCAACACTAAACTCGAACTTCTAAACTGGAGTCTGCTGTTTTCCTGAACTAGCCCTCACCATTAAGAGGAGAAAAGAATGCCGGAAAATTTACCCTCGGTTGGAGTCACACGACTGATCGGAACTGCGGTGAATTTCGCTCTCGTTGGCCTAGTCTGTGTGTTGTTATTTTTATGGCATGGAATGGGTGCCTGGAGCATGGGCCTAGGGATGTTTGTCGGTATGCCCCTCCTCGTGATTGCCCTATTGTTGTATGTTGTGGCTGTAGCACGAGATATGAAACGACGTGGTGCCCTGTAAAATTGGTCAGAATTTGGAGAGTAAGAGGGTATATTTATGGCAGAGATGGTGAGCCAGAAAGGATTTCCGATGAAGAAGCACGTTCCAAGGTCACCTCTCAATCGAACTGCTCAAGTTTGTCAAGCTGAGGGTGAACGACAATCGCAGAGAGGTCTCAGTTTGGGAAAGTTGCGAATCATCATGTGGGTTCTGATCTTGATGACAGGAATAGTTGGCTGTGCCCAAACTGAACAAGCCAGGGAAGTGGAAACCTCCGGGTTTCTCCGAGATTACTCGATTCTCCAACCTGGAAAAGAAGGGGAAGCTCTCCTCGTATACAAAAACCCTCAAGCCGATTTTTCAATCTATCAGTCCGTGTATGTGGAACCGGTCACCGTCTTGATGTCCAAGAAATCTAACGTTCCCCAGGAAGAACTGAACAGACTGGCCGATGATCTGCGCTCAAAAGTCATCTGGAAGCTGAAAGAGGATTTCCTGGTGGTCCCCAAGCTCGTTCCCGGTGCATTACGAATTGAATTGGCTCTGACAGAGGCCGAACCCTCGGACGTCGGCATGGATATTGTGTCGACCATTATTCCGCCCGCCGGCATGGTGTCCGGGGCGAAAAGCCTGGCGACAGGGACACAGGCCTTTGTGGGACGGGCCAGCATAGAGGCCAAATTAACCGATGGGAACACGGGAACTCTGTTGATGGCAGCTGCGGATCGTCGGGTTGGTGGCAGAACTCTGGATGGTTCCATGGATTCCTGGGACGATGTTCACCAGGCGTTTGAATATTGGGCGGATAAATTAGCCCAAGGGCTTCGTGATTGGCGGAAGACACCGAAACCCGCAATGTAAAAATGAACAAGTTGAGGAATGGCTCAAGGTCAAAATGTCACCTAAAGACGAATAATGCTCAAAGAGTGAAAATAAGTGCACTGCACCCGAATGTTTCCTCCTTGCAACAATGGAAGAGAAAACCCTCGGCCTCGGACATCATGAGCAGGCGAATAATTGTTAAACGGGTAAACGCCGCGAAGTATTAATCGGCTTTTGTGGCGTTCTTCACGACAGCCAGTAACGGGTCGGCTTTCGGATTAGTGACGCTCCGGCGTACGACAATGTCAACAGTTTTAGTAGGGGTCTTGTAATAGCTGGTATTCATGGCATCCCTGGCCGCCACGGCCGCGCCTTCCAGAGAAATGCCCGCAAACAGGCCCTTGGCTTTTGAAAAGGAGATGAGATCAACGCTCAAATTCGGCGCCGTCGATCCTTCCATGCCTCTTCCGATCGGTCCCACCGCAATGGAGGCATCGGCTCCTAGTTTCATGGTCGTGCTCATCATGGAATCGACCCCCTTTTGAGTAAGGACGAGCAAGACGACCTCCGAGGCCTGCCCCCCGAATTGTAATCCGATACTGGCCCCTCCCAGAGTGAAAAAGGCGGGATAGCTCCACTCATTGGTTTTTTCATCCCGTACGAGGAGAACCCCGCTTCCCCCGGATCCTCCGATGAAGAAGGCGCCCTTCAAAAACTGAGGGACAATCAACATGCCTCTCGCTTCTCTCAAATGTTCCCGGAACCATTCCATGTCGGGGTCCGAGAGAAAACTTTCCAGGGTCCCCCTGGCCTTGTCTACGAGGAGATCTTCTTCTGAATTCAGCTCTGCCCAAACCGGCCCTGGTGCGCTCAAAACCATTAAAGAAAATCCGGCTGCTACAAGACAAAAGCACAAGGCGTGTTGCAGAACGTTTTGATGTACTGGTTTAAGCATGATTGTTCCTTTTCATTATATTCGTAAAAAGGGATAAGAAATTTTGTGGACGGATCATGACGCTTGATAGTAGCCTCAAGGCTGAGGTCTTCGGGGACATGATACCCGACCCGGTCATTTTTCTCATCCGTGCCCATGCTCCCCTCTGGACTTCGTCGCGAAAATTCCGGTACAAAAAACAGTCTACTTCAGAATAAACGCCAGAGGGGACAGGGTTCCGAGATCGATATCGCCTGGCTTTTGATGGTAATTTTTGTATGGCAGGCTTGAGAATTGATTGAAAACGTGAAACAATGCGGCCCTTTCCCTATTCGCCCGGTTAAGATACCCCACCGGTGAAGTCATGGAGTGAGAGGTCGATGAGAATAAAGTACATAGTTCCTTCTTTCCAGTACTCACCACCCTTTATCAGGAGAATTCTTTTCCATCCGGTATTTCGTTTTGACAGTCTGCCTTCCGGTCTGCTGGTCTGCCTGTTATTGGCCATGGCCTTTGGGTGCGATCGGAATGAAGTGGAATCCACGCCCCCGCCGCCTGAGGTGCTGGTCGCTGAGGTAGTACAAAAGGACGTGCCGATATATGGGGAGTGGGTGGGAACCACCGTCGGATTCGTGGATGCTCAGATTCGTGCCAGAATTCAGGGCTATCTGTTGTCCCGCGATTACTCGGAAGGGTCCGTGGTGAAGGCCGGTGACCTTTTGTTTACCATCGATCCACGACCGTACAAGGCTGCCCTGGATCAAGCGAAGGCCGAACTTGCCAGGGCGGAAGCGGCTTTTAAAAAGAGTCTGTTAGACGTCAAACGGAACACTCCCCTTGCCGCAGAAGGCGCGATCAGCCAGAAAGAACTGGATGATGCCATGCAGGCAAGTGCTGCCAACCGGGCCTCAGTGGCTTCCGCACGGGCTAAGCTTGATAATGCCCAATTGAACTATGGTTGGACCCGTGTGACTTCTCCGATCAATGGAATAGCAGGAATCGCCACGGCGCAAATCGGTGACCTCATCCTTGAAAATACGGCGATGACGACTGTTTCTCAAGTTGACCCGATCAAAGTCAACTTTCCCATCAGCGAGCGGGAGTATCTAAAACTCGCCGAACGGATCGAAAAGGTCGGTGGTCAGAAAAAATTCAACCCCTCTCATGACCTCGAGCTGATTCTTGCCAATGGAAGCGTGTACCCCCATAAAGGAAGAGCCGTCCTCGCCGATCGACAGGTTGATGTCAAGACGGGGACGATCACGATCGTCAGTTATTTCCCGAATCCCGGGAACCTCCTGCGTCCAGGCCTTTTTGCCAAGGTACGAATTCCCATCGAAACTCGCCCCGGAGGACTGTTGGTCCAACAGCGAGCCATCCAGGAACTCCAAGGCACCTATCAAGTCGCGGTAGTTGGAGAAGAAAACAAAGTGGCATTTCGAAAAGTGACTCTGGGACCCAGGATCGATTCCTTCTGGCTGATCAATGAGGGGCTTCAGCCTGGCGAGATGGTCGTCGTCGAGGGACTTCTCAAGGTTCGGGAAGGAATGATGGTCACACCAAAAACGATTTCGGAAGAATCGCAACCCGACGCTGAGGGTGCTCCCGAACAACCCTCTGCTACCTAATACCCATGGCAAAATTCTTCATTGACCGGCCGATCGTCGCCATCGTCATTTCGATCATCATGACGATTCTCGGCCTGGTCGCCATGGTGCAACTCCCCATAGCCTTATTCCCCAACATCGCCCCTCCGGAAATCCAACTGCAGGGCACCTATGTCGGGGCGGACGCGGTCACGGTCGAACAGTCGGTTGCCACCCCCATCGAACAGCAGATGGCAGGGGTGGACAATTCGATCTACATGTACTCCACGAACGCCAGTAATGGGCAGATGACGTTGCGTGTGAACTTCGACGTCAACACCATCCCTAACGACGACCAGATCCTGACCCAGATGCGATACATGCAGGCCGAATCCCAGTTGCCCACCGACGTGAGAAACTACGGGGTAACCATCAAAAAATCCACCACTAGCCCTCTGATGCTCTTCAGCCTGTATTCCCCGAATGGCACCTATGACGAGATCTTTCTGGCCAACTATGCGTATGTGAATATCAACGATCCACTCTCGCGCGTACCCGGAGTTGGGCAGGTCACGATCTTTGGGGCGGGCCAGTATGCCATGCGCTTCTGGGTGGAACCCGATCATCTCGCCAAATTGGGCATTACCGTAACCGAGATCCTCGACGCAATCAAAAAGCAGAACACGGTCAACCCCGCCGGTCAAATCGGAGCTCAACCGGTTCCCCAAGGTCAGGAATTTACGTATACGGTCCGATCACAAGGGCGCCTGCTTAACGAGGAAGAGTTTGGACAAATCATTGTTCGGGCCGATCCCGACGGATCCATTATCCGGCTGAAGGATGTAGCCCGAGTGGAATTAGGCGCCCAAACCTACAGTATGATCGGCCGTCTCAACGGAAAGCCCAGTGCACTCATTGCCGTCTATCAGCTTCCGGGGTCCAATGCTATTGAAACGGTGGATCGGGCGAAAAAGCTGATGGAGGAAATGAAAGAGCGGTTTCCCGAGGACCTGGATTACGCCGTTTCCCTGGACACAACCCTGGCAGTCAGGGAGGGAATTAAGGAAATCGTGCATACCCTCTTTGAAGCCGTGATACTCGTGATCATTGTCGTGTTTATTTTTCTACAGGGATGGCGGGCCACACTCATTCCTTTGTTGGCCGTTCCCGTCTCGCTGGTGGGGACATTCGCCATCTTCCCGTTGTTGGATTTCTCGATCAACACGCTCTCGTTATTCGGACTCGTTTTGGCCATCGGGCTCGTGGTAGACGATGCCATCGTGGTGGTCGAGGCGGTGGAGCATCATATCGAGAATGGCCTATCCCCTAGGGATGCGACCAGGAAAGCGATGGAGGAAGTTTCCGGGCCGGTGATCGCGATCGCACTGATTCTCGCGGCGGTCTTCGTGCCCACCGCGTTCATTCCGGGAATTACGGGGCGACTCTACCAACAGTTCGCACTCACGATTGCCTTATCGGTGATCATCTCCGCCTTCAATGCCCTGACGCTCAGCCCCGCGCTTTCCGCGATGATTCTGAAACCAAGAACTCCCGCCAGAGGCCCGATGGGGGCATTTTTCACCTGGTTTAACCGTTGGTTCGGGCGTGCCACCGACGGGTATGTCGGGTACTGCCACCATTTGATCCGTAAGTCGGGCCGGGCGATGATCTTTTTGCTTGTGGCTGCGGTAGGCGCCGGCCTGCTTGGAGCCAAACTTCCAACCGGATTTCTTCCGATGGAGGATCAGGGGTATGTCTATTTAAACGTCCAACTGCCCTTGGCGGCCTCCCTGCAACGAACGGATGAAGTCTGCAAAAAAATCGAAGCCATTCTTGCAGACACTCCCGGCATTCAATTTGTGAGCACCATCGTAGGGTTTAGTCTGTTAAGCACGGTCCAAACGACGTATAACGGATTCTTTTTTGTCACCCTTGATCCATGGGAGGAACGGACCGAACCCGAGGAAAAACTTCAGGCTATTTTCAAAAATGTGAACGAGAAACTGGCCGAATTGCCCGAAGCAAACGCCTTTCTTTTCCCACCGCCGGCTATTCCCGGCGTAGGCACTTCGGGCGGCGTGTCTTTCATTCTCGAAGACCGTGCCGGACAGGATGTGGCCTTCCTGGCCGACAACCTCAAGACGTTCATGGAAGCCGGACGACAGCGTCCCGAAATCTCGTCCATGAACACCACCTTCATCCCCGCCGTCCCACAGGTCTTTGCCCGGGTCGATCGGGACAAAGTGCTTAAACAAGGTGTCAAACTTGAAGATGTCTATAAAACCCTGCAAACCTTTATGGGCGGGGTGATGGTGAACTATTTCAACAGGTTCGGCCGTGTCTGGCAGGTATATGTGCAGGCTGAAGGGGAATTCCGGACCAAGGCTGAAAACGTGGGGCAATTTTACGTCCGGAATGAATCCGACGAGATGGTCCCGCTTTCCACGCTTGTGACAATGGAAAAAAGTTCCGGTCCGGAATTCACGATGCGATTTAACGGCTACCGGTCGGCCCAGGTTTTTGTTTCGGCCTCCCCGGGGTACACTTCCGGTCAGGTTATGCAGGCCCTGGAAGAGGTCTTTGCCGAAACCATGCCCCGTGAGATGGGATATGACTTCATTGGAATGTCTTTTCAGGAGAAGGTTGCCTCTGAAGGAGTCCCGGCCAGCGTGATCTTCGGTTTCTCCCTCCTCTTTGTCTTTCTTATTCTTGCAGCCCAGTATGAGAGTTGGGGACTTCCGTTCAGTGTTCTCATCTGTACGCCGATTGCCGTCGTCGGTGCCTTCGGCGCCTTATGGGCACTTGGGATGGAAAACGACGTGTTCACCCAGATCGGTCTCGTCATGCTCATCGGGCTATCGGCGAAAAACGCGATCCTGATTGTGGAATTCGCCAAAATGGAGTATGAAAAGGGTCGTTCTCTCGTCGATGCAACTCTGACCGGAGCCCGCCTGAGGCTGCGGCCGATCCTCATGACATCCTTTGCTTTTATATTCGGAGTGGTTCCACTTGTTCTCTCTTCGGGATCGGGGGCGCATGGGAGAATCCTTCTGGGCGTCACCGTGATCGGTGGAATGATCGCCGCCAGCTTTATCGCCATTTTCCTGATCCCTGTCTCGTTTTATGTGGTGGAGCGGTTGATCCACCGACATGAGGATCCCCCTGACCAAGACCCCGAAGGCCAGGAGATTGAGGATTCCGAACTCCTGGAAGATGAAGAATCGTTGGTTTCCGCACAGACAAAACACGCCCGGACTCAATTCAAAATCCAGGGAGGTCATTAGTATGCAGAGAAGATCTGTCCCGATCCTATTGAGTCTTCTGATGACCTGGAGCTGCACCATGGGACCGGATTATAAACGGCCCGATGTTCCGACAACCGATTCCTGGCGGCTTGCGCCCGGGACCTCGGAATCCATCGCCAATATGCCCTGGTGGGAATTGTTCAAGGATGAAGAACTTCAGAAACTGATCCGTACGGCCTTACAGGAAAACCTTGACCTTCGAGTGGCCGCCGCAGCTGTCCAGGAGTTCAACAACCAACTTATCATTGCCAAATTCGATCTTGCCCCATCCCTCGGGTATCAAGGAGAGGGGATGTACTATCACAATACGAATAATGGGCTGTCCACCGGAAACGGGGCCGTTATACCGGGGCAAGCTGGCGGACAAAGTGGACGGGGTGACCTGGACTTTTCGAGACAATCCTTCGTGGGCGGCATCAAATGGGAAATCGATCTCTGGGGCCGGATTCGCCGGAATATCGAAGCCACACAGGCTGAATTACTGGCGCGGGTTGAAAACCAGCGTGGGGTGGTCATCGCCCTGGTCAGCGACGTAGCGCAATCCTACTTCACACTCCGGGCTCTGGATCTCCAGGTGCAGATTGCCCAACGCACGCTCAAAATCTGGAATGAGGCTGTGAGATTGAGCCGGTCACAATATGAACACGGGTATGCTTCCAAGCTGGATCTGGATCGCTTCGAAGCCGAACAAGCCGGCACAAGGGCACAATTATCCAATCTGGAGCAGCAGGTGGTACAGGCTGAAAACCGGATCAGCGTCCTGTTGGGACACCGTCCAAATGCAATCCCCCGGGGGTTGGTCCTCACGGAACAACCTTTGCCGCCTGAAGTGCCGATCGGGTTGCCTTCCAGTCTCCTGAGCCAACGCCCGGATATTCTGGAAGCCGAACAAAAGCTCGTTGCGGCAACCGCCAACATCGGCGTGGCCCAGGCTCAACGTTTTCCTCAATTCAGTATCAATGCCGGCGGAGGTGTGGCCGGCTTTCAGTTAAACTCGATGGGGACGGGGCCGTTTGCCACTGTTGGAGCATCAGGCACCCTAACCGGCCCGCTTCTCAACGCCACGGCACTTGGCTATGGTGTCGGGGTCCAGACGGCAAAAGAGCAACAAGCACTGGCCCAGTACGAGTTGGCCATTCTCAATGCCTTCAGGGAGGTTGAGGACTCCTTGATCACGATCGAAAAGACCCACGAGCAAACTGAAGCACAGGAGTCTCAGGTAGCCTCCCTCAAGTCCGCGTTAAATTTTGCGGATAAACGGTATCGCGGAGGGTTCGCGTCCTACCTGGACGTCTTAACAGCCCAACGGGATCTCTTTCAGGCCGAACTGAGCCTGGTCTCAACCCGGCAGCAACATCTGAGTTCCATTGTCCGGCTCTACAAAGCCCTGGGTGGAGGTTGGTCCTCCACCGAGGAAAAGGGAAAGCCGGTTTCCTCTCCCTTAGAACCGGTTCCATTAGACCATGAAATACAGTCCGAACTGAAAAGCTAAGATACCGTATGCCTGAAGAGCAAGGCGTGAAATTATCCTGCCGGCAGAATCGATGGAATGGGAAGGCCGGCACGCTTTCTTGAGAACCAGTGAGAAAACTTCCTCGCGGCATTTTCTGGGATCATCTTGCAACCTCCCGCCTTTCCCACACAATAGATTTTCGCACTCATGGCCAGGTGAGTGAAATCGGGAGTTGAACGTTCTGCCCTCTGGGATTTGCAGCGGTGGCTTCCCAATTTGTAACATAGGAGGCTTCCCGGGTGTTTATGGGGATAAAGGAAGCCCCTAATGGTGCCGTTCACCAGATTCTATTCAGTTTAGGAAAGGAGAGAGGATGGCAAACCTACAAGCCTTGCGCCGTAAAATCGGTTCAATTAAGAACACGCAAAAAATTACCAAGGCCATGAAGTTGGTGGCTGCATCCAAACTCCGCCGTGCACAGCAACGAATTCTGGCGTTTCGCCCTTATGGACAGGAATTACGCCGGGTACTTGCCAACCTGAGCGGCCGGGTCAATCAGTCTGTCCACCCCCTGTTTCAAAAGCGCCCTGTTAAGATTATTCAAGTGACCGTGGTGTCGAGCGACCGTGGGTTGTGCGGGGGGTTCAATATGAATGTCTTTCGCAAAGCAATCCAGGTGATCCATGAATGCGAAGGAAGAGGGGCACAGGTCATCGTCGGAGTCATCGGGCGAAAAGGGAGCGAATATTTTCGCCGCCGTCATTGGCCCATTCGCGATCAAAATGTGAATGTCTTTGAACGATTGACCTATGAGCATGCACTCGAAGTCGGGTTGGCTGCAGTAGAAGCGTTTGCCGATGGCGTCTTTGATGAGGGATATATCGTCTATAACGAGTTTAAAAACATCGTGCAACAGCAAGTGGTGGTGGAAAAAGTTCTTCCTATTGAACCGCTGGAAGAATTTGGAGCGGCGGAGACGCAAACCGGAGGTGGGTATCTGTATGAGCCCGATCAGGAGGAATTACTCTCGGTCCTTCTTCCCAAGTATGCACAGGGCCAGGTTTTCCGGATTTTATTGGAATCATCGGCCGCCGAACAAGCCGCCAGAATGGCTGCCATGGATGGCGCTACCCGCAATGCGGGTGAACTCATCAAGCAACTCAGCCTCAAATATAACAGAAGCCGTCAAGAGGCCATTACGAAGGAATTAATGGATATCGTCGGCGGGGCAGAAGCGCTGAAATAACCTGGCGTATTAAAAATGGCCGCGAAGCACAGCCGTCATTACGGCGAGAAAATCTTGTGAAAAACGTTCAATAAAAATTTGTCCCCTACCCTGCCTCTCTCAATTGGATTTGTCAAAAAGGATAATCTAAGATATCCGATTCACTTTTTTTATGGTATTTGCTCAAAACAAATAGCAACGGGTCTATAAAATATGAACGACGATTGGCCCTTCTCTATTACCCCTCAAGGTATCGCGCTAAAACAGCTAACCCCGACCGAAATACCTTGAAGACTCATGCGTCAGGATGAAATTACTAAAAGTGCCTTGGAAGCTGTCACCAAAATCGGCCTGGTGGCTCTTCTCATTGTCTGGTGCTTTGAGATCATCCACCCGTTTGTGGGTCCGATTGTGTGGGGGATCATTATTGCCGTGGGAACCTTCCCGATCTATTGCTGGGTGCAACACTGGGTGACAGAGCGGAACTGGCTGGCGGCTACTCTGATGACCGTGGCTTTAATGCTGATCCTGGTGTTTCCCGTGGTGTTCCTGGTCACGGTCCTGATCGATAATCTCCGCGTGGTCTCTGATCAATTACGTCAAGGCCTGCTGGTCATACCGCCGCCACCTCAAGGGATCAAAGATTGGCCAATGATCGGCGCTTCGATAGAAAAGGTCTGGGGTATGGCATCTGAAAATATTGAGGTAGCTCTTCAACATATTGCCCCGCAGCTGCGTGCATTTGTCTCTCCGCTCCTGGGGGCGGCTGCCACGGTTGGACTGAATATTGTGAAGGTCATCGTGGCGGTGGTTCTAGCCGGAGTTTTTTTGGCCTATTCAGCGGAGGGCTATCGACTATCCAGGGCCATTGGCAGGAGGTTGGCCGGCCAGCAGGGGGGAGAACTGGTAGACCTTGCCGAAGCCACGATGCGCAGTGTCGTACGGGGAGTCCTTGGCGTAGCCCTGATTCAATCAAGTGCTGTCGGTCTCGGTCTGGTCGTGGCCGGAGTGCCGCTTGCAGGCTTATGGACAGTGCTCGCCCTGATTCTGTGCATTGTTCAAATCGGACCCATGCTCATCATGGCTCCCGCTGTGGTCTATATATTTTCGACCAGTGACACGTTTCCGGCAGTTTTGTTTTTAATCTGGAGCATTTTTACCGGATTGCTTGATAACTTGTTGAAGCCATTGTTGCTGGGCCGTGGTCTCGACGTGCCGATGATCGTGATATTCATGGGTGCGATCGGTGGGCTATTAATGTCCGGCATCATCGGTTTGTTCGTCGGTGCCGTCGTGTTGGCACTGGGATTTAAAGTATTCAACGCTTGGCTCAAGGTCGAACCATCAACGACGTCGGAAGGCACCACATCGTGAGCCCTATACAGCAATAGGAAAAAACCGTGGGTCTGAGAAGAGACAGCCTCATACAAAACGAAATACCGAAATAGCTCGATCGGGCAACCAACAGAATGATGTAATAAATCCAATGCTATATATCAAGGCTGCCAGAGCCATCATCAGACGTTGAATCAAACAATACGATAAAAAAAACCGCTCACACAAACCACAGCTATTCTCTTTTCACCGGCCTTTAAAATGAACAATGTCGAACATGGGTGATTCTCTCCTTCTTGCGACAAAGATGATGCATCGGTTTGTGCCATTTCCTGCATAACATGGACAATGCTGAATGCCGCACAACAAGCCACCATTCTGGTGGTTGTTTGTGCAGTAATCCCTTTTACAAAAATGTTTGGATGGGTTGAGCTTCCGATGAATGCAGAGACGACCGCCCTCGATCGAGCCCTGCTATCGGAAATTAAGCGGATCACCCGGACCAGATTGATGGGCGGGCCCTTTCATTCCACGAACCGCATCATTATGTATTAACAATAGCGGGTGACCCATGGACACAAAAACACATTGGGAAGATGTGTACAGGGCCTCGGCCGCAGACGAATTCGGCTGGTATCAGGCTCACCCCACCCTATCATTGAATCTGATTCAGGCCACAGGGGTTCACAAGACCGGAAGCCTCATCGATGTGGGAGGAGGCGATTCGACATTGGTAGACCATCTCCTCGATCAAGATTTCAATCACCTCACCGTACTCGATATTTCCGAAGTTGCGTTGGAGCGGGCCAAAGCCAGATTAGGCGATCGCGCGGATCTCGTGACTTGGATCGAAGCCGATATCACTGATTTTCGTTCATCCAGGACATATGATGTGTGGCACGATCGAGCCGTGTTCCACTTCCTGACGGACGCGGAAGATCGCGAAAAATACTGCGAGAGCATGAACAGGGCTGTAAGTGCGCAGGGTCACGTAATCATTGCAACGTTTGGGTATGAGGCTCCACCAACATGCAGCGGATTACCGGTCGTTCGGTATTCCCCTGAATTTTTGACCTTAGCTATCGGAAGTAACTTTGTCTGTATTGAGTCGTTCGAAGAGCTTCACATGACCCCAGGTGGCCTCAAGCAACCGTTTATCTATTGCCGCTTTACCAGACGGAAGCCCTGATATCTCTGGGTGTAGAGGAGAATTTTGAAATGGCGATTTGAGGGGGGACAAAAGACCCCATCCTGGACCAGCCAACGATATCGAGGCCAAGCCTTGTCGGCTTCCTGCTAGTGCTCGTGTCGATGGTGCAGGTCCGACATATGTCCATGATCATGTTGCAACGGCAGATGACGATGCCAATGGGCGTGAGGCCCGAGGACGTCCTCCTGGTGATCATGTTGATGATGCGAATCGGTGTGGGTGTGGACATGGTCGTGTTCCATACCGGGATGATAGTGGAGATGGCGGTGATGTTCTCGCAGAAGAAATCCGACCCCTATGGCCATGGCGGCACCTGCCAGATACTCCGTAAGCTCCCAATGTTCTCCAAGTATAGGCACGGCAGCCAAGGCCCCGACAAACGGCGCCGTGGCGAAGAACGCGGCTTCCCGGGCTGCCCCGAGAATGCGGAGAGCATAGATGTCCAGCACGACACTGACTCCATAGCCCACAAATCCTACAACCATGATCATGCCGATTGCCGTCATATCGGGAAATTCATAGCCCACCATCCATGACAGTCCAAGGGAAAATCCACCCGCGCTCAACCCCTTGATTCTGGCCACAGCTAGAGGGTTTCGAAGTGAAAGACGTTGGGTGAGATTGTTATCCACAGCCCAGCACAGGCAGGCCCCACTCATGCTGATGACGCCTAACCAATCGCCGGAGACGGTTTCCGGGTCATAACTGAGCATACCGGCACCTGCAAAAATGCATATGGCTGCGCCGAGTTCTCGTGTCCCCAGATGTTCGCGAAAGAGGGTGACGGCCAGGAGGATGGTGAGGGGGGCCTCGAGGTTAAGCAGGAGCGATCCGACCACGGCAGAAATCCGCTGAAGTCCAAAGAGCATGAGTAGGGGGCCCACAATTCCGCCTGTCAGAATGATTCCCAGTAACAGGCCAATATCGGCTCCTTGAATGGGAGTTTCGGACCGTGAATTCGAGGGCCTCGTCGAGGTCAGAACGATTTCAAAGAGACCAAGCCCGAGCCCCGCTCCCACATACAACAGTCCGGCCACCGGGAGCAGGTCATACCCGGGCAGGATCAGTTTAATAAGCGGCGGCGTCAGTCCGAAGAGCAAGGCGGCGCTCAATCCGTAGAAGGCGCCCAGATGTTTTTTAGGAAACATGGTTTACTACTCTTGTTTTCATTGGACTACTACCAGCTAGATTTCTCCACCAATCGACCGCTCAAGTTGGGTGAGAGCAATGGAAAGGTCGTATTGAGCTTGCGCATACCCTAGTATGGTCTGCCAGAAAATACGTTGCGCGTCCAGAACTTCAAGAAGACTAGCCTGGCCATATTGAAAACTGACTTGGGCAATTCGTACGGCTTCTTTAGCTTGTTTGAGCAAACCATTTTTATAATTGTGGATTTGTGCAGCGGCAGCCTGCGATTGATAAAAACTCCCGGCGACGTCTTTCATCGTATCCTGCTTCCACTTCAAAAGATCAGCTTCGATTTCGTGTTGTGTACTTAACGCGTCGGCAATTTCGCCGTCGCGCTGGTACCAAAGCGGAAGTGGAACAGTTAACCCTCCCAGAAAAGCTTCCCGTCCGGCATCTCGCTGATAGGAGCCGCTAAGGGTGACATTTGGTACCACAGCTTCCTTTTCTTCAATAAGACTGTGCTGGGCCTGTTTGAGGAGTTTCTGAAATTTCTCTCGTGTGGGATGCTGGTTTAATGCTTGGGTGGTAAGGACTTGTAAATCCAAATTCTCAGGCCAGGCCTTAAAACGCCCATGAATACTAAATTGCAATCCCAATGTCCCTGCAGTAAGGGAATCAAGTGCCGCCTTTGCGGCATGGACAGCACCCTGCGCACCCGTAATTTCCTTTTGGACCTTTAACAGCTCCACGTTAATCTTCACTTCCTCGAACGGCGGGGCGTCTCCGGCCTTCACACGACTTCTCACCCCTTGCTGTAATTCCTTTACAACTTTTAAATTCTGAATGGCCAGCTCAGCCCGCTTCTCCGCCAGAAAGAGGTCATAAAACGCCAGCCTCGCAGCCGCTTTTAAATGAATCTGTGTTTCTTCAAATGCTTTTTTGGCACCTCCAAGCCCTTCCAACGCAGCCTGCTTCCGGGCCTCACGCTTGGGTCGCCATTCCAGTGGCTGACTGAGAGTCACATACCGTTCAATCGTGGTGATGGAATCTGCAGAATCACGAAATTCTGAATAACCGGATTGAACATTCAGTCTCGGGTTTGGATATGCCCCAGCGATGACCTGTTGGCTTTGCTTCTTTTCAATAAAGGCTTCCCCTTTTTTCACGAGGGGGTTGTGGCGTAAGGTAAGTTGAATGATTTCTTCAAGCGTATAGGCATGGAGAACCTGTTTTGTATCCTGGGCGTGAGATACACCGCTCAAACACGCCCCAAGCAATGCTACCGCGCACAATAACGTTAACAGTCGATGACCCATCATGAATGTCTCCTCCTTAGCGAGTCTCTAGAAAATCCATACTATGCCTTACAGTTTCTTTGATGCCGTAACGAACAAAAAGAACGGGAAGAAGATACAAGTTTAAAAATGTCGCAGAGAGAAGCCCTCCAAGAATGACAATAGCCAAGGGGCTTTGGATTTCACTGCCCGGCTGTCCTTGTCCAAGAGCTAAGGGAATAAGCGCAAACACCGTCACCAAGGCCGTCATTAAAATTGGCGTCAATCGATCAAGGGAGCCTTCCCTCACCACCTGATGGAGCGGCATGCCCTGAGCCAGCAGGGCCTGGTATCGAGCGATTAATAAAATGCCATTGCGAATGGCAATGCCAAAAAGGGTAATAAACCCCACGAGTGACGCCACGCTGAGGACGCCATCGGTCAAGGCTATAGCTACCACCCCTCCAACGAGGGCCAATGGAAGATTAACAAGAATCAAGAGGGCAAGTCGGAAGGAAGAAAAGGCTTGATACAGTAAAACGATCATCCCTACTAACACTACAAGGCTGATGAGAAGAATGCGCCGCGTAGCCTCTTGCTGGCTTTCAAACTGTCCGCCATAGGTGATGTAATAACCGGGCGGAAATTGGATTTGAGAAGTAATTCGATGCTGGATTTCCTCTACCACGCTTCCGAGGTCCCGTTCCGCCACGTTACACGCCACAACCATTTTGCGCTGAACATTTTCCCTGCTAATCTTGTTGGGGCCATAATCATCATAGATCGTGGCCAACAGACTGAGCGGGACGCGATTACCCCCTGGCGTATCAATCAGTGTTGAGGCCAGGACACTAGGGTTTTTTCGATATTCGTCGGCATATCGTACAATTAAATCGACCGCACGCTGTCCCTCCAGGACTTGAGTGACGGCCCGTCCCTTCAATGCCGTCTGAAGGGTCTCGTTGGCTTCCCCCACGCTTAAGCCGTGAGAGGCGAGGGCACTTCGATTAAAGGCGACGGTCAGCAACGGGATATCGGTTTGCTGATCTATGGCAAGATCCACCACTCCTGGAATGGGTTTCATCACCTGTTCAACTTGTTTCGCCAATTGGCGCAAGGTGTACAGGTCGGGGCCAAACAGTTTCACCGCAATGGCACTTCGGGTTCCAGACAACATGTGATCGATACGATGAGAGATCGGCTGTCCGATATTGACCGTGATACCTGGAATCATGCGAAACGACTCGCGCACCGCCTCGAGAAACGCCTCCTTACTCCTCCCTTGCATCCGCAGCATGACATCGAGTTCGCTGGAATTCACCCCTTCGGCATGCTCATCAAGTTCGGCCCGCCCGGTTCGCCTAGCGGTTGAGACGACTTCCGGATGTGACAATAAGGTTTCTTCCACCAAACGAGCGATGCGATCCGATTCAAATAACGAGGTCCCAGGCAGCGTGACAATATTGACGGTCAGCGTGCCTTCATTAAACGGAGGAAGAAACGTCCGTCCAAGCCACGGCACAATGGCCAAAGCCAGAAGGAGGAGAAGAGCGGCCAGCCCTAGCATAAGGTTGGGATGTCCCAATACCGCAGTCAGGCTTTTTTGATAATAGTGAAGGAGCTTGTTGACCACCCACCCTTCTTTCTGTTGCTGGTCCGGTTGTAAGAACAAGGTGCTCAAGACCGGTGTGACGGTTACGGCGACGAGAAGCGACGCAAATACCGCCAGAAGATAGGCATAACCCAGAGGCCAGAGTAATCGACCCTCCACCCCTCCGAGGAAGAAAAGGGGGAGCATCACTAACATGATGATGAAGGTAGCAAACATAATGGAAGGAGTGACCTCAGCGCAGGCTCCTTGAACCACCATCACCAGCGATTGCCGGTCTTCTGGAGCTTTGTCTTGTTCCTGCTTTAACCTTCGAACAATATTGTCAACAAAAACAATGGCATCGTCGGCTAACAACCCTACGGCAATCGTCAGTCCTCCCAGAGTCATGGTATTGATGGTCACCCCTGCAAGCTTGAGTCCCAGGAGAGCTACCGCTAACGAGAGAGGAATGGCCAGGACTGAAATAAAGGTGGCCCGGATATTCAACAAAAAGATGAAGAGAACAATGACGACCAACAGCGCGCCATCTCGAAGCGCACTCACCACGTTCTGAATAGCGCCTTGGATGAAATCCGATTGTCGAAACAGAGATCGGTCCAGGGTAAATCCCACAGGTAAACGCGGCTCGATCTCATCGAGGACCCGATCGATGTGGTGAGTCAGTGTCAGCGTATTGGCTTCAGGCTGTTTCAAAATGGCCATGACCACGGCCGGTTCACCATTCACCGAGCCTTCACCGCGCGTTAAGGCATTGCCAATCCTCACATCGGCCACGTGCCCGATGAGAATAGGCTGGTCCTGTTGAAAGTCCACAACGGTCTGTCTGATATCATCCAGCGAGTGAATGCGACCGATGCCGCGCACGAGATGTTCCTGGCCGGATGACAGAAGGAACCCACCCGTCGCATTCGAATTGGATTGTGTCAGCGCACGAGCGATCGTCGATAACGAGAGATAGGCGTCCTGAAGGCGTTGCGGGGAAACCAGTACCTGATATTGTTTAACATTCCCTCCAATCGGAATCACCTGTGCGACGCCGGGAATAACCAACAGCCGTCGTCGAATCTCCCAATCGGCGAGAGTTCGGGCTTGTCGGAAATCGGGACCCCGGACCCCCAGAAACAAAATCTCTCCCATAATGGAAGAAATTGGCGCGAGAACGGGTGTTCGAACTTCAGGAGGGAGACGGTCTCCCACAAGTTGCAGTTTCTCGCTGATAATTTGTCGGGCCCGATACACATCCGTACCCCAATCAAATTCGATCCAGACAATGGAAAAGCCAATCGAGGACACGGAGCGCACGCGGCGCACACCCGTCGCGCCGTTCATGACGGTTTCGATAGGCAGGGTCACCAGAGTTTCCACTTCCTCCGGCGCCAGGGAGGCGGCCTCAGTCAGTATCGTGACGGTGGGCGCAGTCAGATTGGGGAACACGTCTACAGGCATGCTCCGGGCGAGGATGACTCCCGTCACAAGCGTGACCACAGACAAAAACAATACCAACAGTCTGTTTTGTAATGACCAGTCAATAAGTGAACTCATGTCCTATGTCCATTGATGCTTTCGGGTACACACACCATGAATTGTTCCAAATCCCCTTAACAGGTCAATGTGCATGGGTAGGAATTTCCCCAGACGCTGCCGCCAGTCTGATCGCATACGCCCCCTTAGAGACCACACGTTCAGCAGCTTCTATGCCCTCTAGAATCTGTACCATTTCTTCTCCTTTACGACTGGTCGTAGAGCTCGTGGTGATGAATCGTTTTTCGAACGTTTCCCCACCGGTTTGGACAAACGCCACCTTTTTCCCGGTTTCTTGCAGCACCGCGGTTGACGGAATGATAACGCTGTTAGACTTTTCTCCTGTTTCAATAAACACGTCTGCATGCATGCCCACCTTCAGGCGGTGAGTGGGGTTTTCGACTTCAAAAATTACGGGGAGCGTTTTGGTTGCTGTGTCTATCACATTGCCAATGGCCACCAAGCGGCTATTGACCTGGTCAGATAGGATCAACTCTGTCATGCCTTGAGGCCGAAAGGAGGCTCTGGCGTGATGGGAAATTTTTGAAACATCGGAACCGTAGACCCGAGCCTCGACCCACACGTGATCCATATTGATAAGCGTGAACAATTCTTCTCCTGCCTCGACCCTGGATCCCAGCGTCAGGTCGGCCTTGAGGATAATCCCTTGAATCGGGGCTCGGAGAAGATAATCCTGAGTCTCATCGCGAGTGTCGGCGCGACCAACTTGTTGAGCAAGCGTTAAGGATGCCAGACGTTTTTGAACTTCCGCGTGCTTATTTTTGGCGAGAAGAAAGGTGGTATTCGCTTGCTCGACTTGTTTTTTGGCGAGCACCTTCTCCTTAAATAAGCGTTCTGCACGATGAAGCTCCCGTTGGGCTTGCGCTTGTTGTAACACGGCTTGTGAGACAGCAGATTCCAGTTCGGCCCGGCTCGCTGTTGACAATCCCGGAGTAATCGCCACTAATATCTCTCCTTTTTCTACCTCCTGACCTATGATGGGAATGCGGGCAGTTGCCGACAATACGACCAGGCCAGTGGCCGGTGCCGTGACCACAACCTTTTGCCCCATTTTTGGGGTAATGACTCCCCGAGCCCTGATTGTGGAAGTCAGGATCTGATTGCTTGCCGTCTGCGTGGCAAATTCAACTTTCCATTGCTGTTCTTTTAAAAAAGTGACCTCCTCTTGAAGGTCAAGCGATTCTGGCGCTGCGGTCTGACGTTCGACTTCGTTCACGCTGGGAAAGACCTCGACGTTGGCAATATGGAAGGTTTCGTTGAGGGCATCGCTCTTGAGTGACAGTTCCATCTCATAGGTTCCAGGCTCCGACAGGGTGACGGAAGGGGTGAAGATGCCTGGCCGGAGGGGGGCCGAGGCCAAGAAGCTTAAGGCTGGTTGCCCTTTTGTTGTCATTCGAACTTCCACGGTGCCGGCGATGACAGGTCGAAAATTTCGAAGGTCCGTCAGATGCGCAACGAAGATAGAGGGGTGCCCCGCCACAAATGGCGGATACTCTAGGAAAAGCTCGGCCTGGTCAGACCACAAGGTCATTGAAATAGGATCTGGTTCCGTTGGAGTTTCCTCTGGAGCTATTGAACCGGTGATGGTATCCAGATGAAATCCTCCTCCGAGAATGGCCGTCACACCCACGGCAAGGAAAATTAGGAAACCCAAAGCCCAAAAAAACATTCGTTTCATGGTCTGCCTTCCTTCAGATTCTACGCGCGGTCAACTTTTGATAAAGAAGACTCGAGGGTCCCAACAACATTCTCAGCTTCGATAAGCTGTATGGTTACAACCTTATGAGGCAGAAAAAGTGCTGCAGCTAATCCACACGTGCGCTAGCCATTAAAAAGCAAGCACTTACGTATTAAAGTTGTTGAGAATGGAAACGTATTACAAAGAGAAAAGAGGCGGAGCTCTACCTGAATGGATGGGAAGAAGAAGGTTTGCGGAAGAGGGACCAGAGGTGAATCTGCTCAGCGGACTCCCGCGAACAGGTGACATTGGCTCCCATAAACTTTGATGTAGACCCGGCGACAGTGGGTCATTGGGCGAGGCATCAAGTATGGGCAAGTTGGTGAAAAGGTTGGTGCTCGAACCTGAGGTCAGCGTGATGAGGGAAACATGCTCAAGAAATGGCCCTGGGTCCTGTCTCTGGTGCTCATCAGATTCTGTATTGGGAAAGTGAGTAGAATTCTCAGCCAGATGAACATGCCGAACCAGCCCTGACTGTTCAAAATCCTGGGATCCATAGCCAGCTTCTGCCAGTTGGACTCGATGGTCATGAAGAAAAGGGAGACTAAAAATCCCAAATAAAATAAGGGAAATCCATACTTTCATACGACCATCATCCTTGATCTTCCCAAAATGTACCTCTCCAGCTTTTGAACCCAAGCAACACCCTTCACGCTATCATGTGACCTATGCCGGGTCAATATTTATGAAAAGATGTCGGGCAGTTTAAGGAATGCCTCGGTAGAAAAGCATTCCATGCAGTGATTCTCCGGGTTTCGCCTAACTCCAATTGTCTGATGATAGGTGTTTCTTCCCTTTGTCATTTGAAACGAAGGCCAACCCCAACAATACCTTAGGAAGGCGTGGGGTCCTTTTGTCACGTAACACGAGCCGATAGACGCGAATTTCGGCTTTCAGTTTTTGTCCAAGGGTCTTTAAAGTCTTGACTATCATGGGAACGATTGCGACAGAGTGATCAAGAAGCTCAGGGAACGCGTATTTTCTTGCCTGTCTTTCACTGTGTGATTCGTTGCTGTTCTGCAAACAGCGATTCAATAATAGGACAGTCCGGAACCAAGCCTCCTTCGCATTGGGAGGAAATCGAGACACCTTCTTGCATCTGTAGTTGCTACAGGTTGTACCATGAGAATCAGGAAGGAGGAAGCTTGTCTTATCAAGTATGAAAATTTTCATGAATTCGACTAACTCTGTGGAATGAAGAATGGGATGGTACGAACCGTCATGCAGAAAAAATTGGAGATTTGCCAATGGGAGTAGGCACACAACGACAATCCGTCATACGCTGTCCGCAATGCGATTATCAAAAGACCGAAACCATGTCACTTGATTCCTGCCAAGTGAGGTATGCGTGCCGGAAGTGCGGGACGATTCTCAAACCCAAGGCAGGAGATTGTTGCGTCTTTTGTTCCTATGGAACGGTGTGTTGCCCGCCTCAGCAGACAAAGCATTTGGACACGTAAACCCACGCCTTAAAACGATCACTCAGGAGGTTGTGTATGACAAATATGAAATTTGGACTGGGACTGTGCATCGTCTTCTTGAACCTTTATTAAAGGAAGTTGACGAATGGACAGGATGAGATATTGGGAGGACGTCTACAGTCCCAGGATGAAGGTTTTCAGGATCAGCCCGATCAACGCGCAGGCGATGATGACCTCGATGACATTCCGCCGGTAGCGGAAGAGGGCCACTGCGGCGGCCAGCGCGATCAATGCCGAAACCCAGTCGAAGACGCCGGCGAAACCTTGCGGCCAGAGAGCGTGGTAGCCGAAGAACAGCGCCAGATTGAGGATGACTCCGACGACGGCGGCCGTGATGGCGGTGAGCGGTGCCGTGAACTTGATGTCGCCGTGGGTTGATTCGACCAGGGGTCCTCCCGCCAAAATGAACAGGAATGAGGGAAGAAAGGTGAACCACGTCACCAGTGTGGCAGCCACCGCCCCGGCGAGGAACATGGACTCGGGACCGAAGAGGGCTTTCATGTACCCGCCAACGAACCCGACAAAGGCTACGACCATGATGAGCGGCCCCGGAGTGGTTTCACCGAGCGCCAAACCGTCGATCATTTGTGTGGGCGTGAGCCAACCGTAATGTCCGACCGCGCCCTGGTAGACGTAGGGCAATACGGCGTAGGCCCCGCCGAAAGTTACCATGGCCGCTTTGGTGAAGAACCAGCCCATTTGTGTCAGCGTGTGCTGCCAGCCAAAAATGGCCATCAGCAACGCCATCGGGACAGCCCACAGGAAACTTCCGACGACGGCCACCTTGAGCAATTTCGTCCAACGAAAGGAAGCATGCTCGGGTGTCGGAGTGTGGTCATCGACAAGTGTCGGGCCAAGCGACATGTCGACTTTAGTGTGACTGCCACCTGCCCTGAACGTGTCAGGTGCGGTCCGACCGCCGAAGTATCCGATAAGGGCAGCAACGACAATGATCGCGGGAAACGGCACATTGAGTGCAAAGATTGCCACAAAGGAAGCGGCGGCAATGACCCACAGCACGTTGTTCTTGAGCGCCCGGGAACCGATCCTCTGAGCGGCTTGCCCCACAATGGCCGTCACGGCGGGCTTGATACCGTAAAACAGACCCGCGACCAGCGGCATGTCACCAAACGCGATATAGATCCACGACAAGGCGATCAGAATCAGAAGTGACGGCAGGACGAATAGCGCACCGGCCACGATTCCGCCCCATGTTCGATGCATCAGCCACCCGATATAGGTGGCCAGTTGCTGGGCTTCCGGGCCTGGTAAGACCATGCAATAGTTCAGCGCGTGGAGGAACCGCCGCTCGGAAATCCAGCGCCTGCGCTCGACCAGTTCCTGATGCATGATAGCAATCTGCCCGGCAGGCCCGCCAAAGCTGATGAACCCGAGTTTGAGCCAGAAGGCCACGGCCTGCCGGAAGCTCACCGGCAATGGTGGGGATGCGGTACGTGCGACGGGAGGTCCTTCAGGCTTATTCATCGGATGGGGAATACGTGTTCGGCGGCCACGGGCAGGCCGTCTACAATGGCGCAAGTCTTTGCCACAAAGGGAATGTGGTGCGTGCCAGGGGAAGGTTTACCATATTCGTATTTGCGGCACCCATTTGTCAGATTTCCATGATTCGAATTCTAGCAAAACCTCTATGGCCCTGCGAACAAATTGCGATAGGCGTCCGGAAGATTTCCTGAATCAACTGTCCATTTCCATGCGATCAACCCACTCATCACGGATTACAATAAGGAATATCAGTTCATTCCTCCTCCGTCGGGTTATGCCATCCACCAATATTTGCCACGGCCGCCTGAGCTTCATTAGGACCCCAGGTCCCCGGCGCATATTCAAAAATGGGAGTGGGCATCTTCACAATCGGGTCCACAATGCGCCAAGCCTCCTCGACGCCGTCTTCCCTCGCAAACAAGGACGTGTCCCCTTCCATGGCATCGCTCAGGAGGCGTTCATACGCCCCCTGTTCATCCCCTTTTTGGCGACACACATACAGCTCGATATCCTCACCGGTCATTTCTTCACCGGGTTGCTTCGCCTGGGCTCCCAACGCAATCGCCACTCGATCAGGACCCAGCCGGAAACGGACATGATTCGGTGATTCCGACCGTGAGCTGTCAAAGAGCTGCTGCGGCGGTTGTTTCAGCCTAACCAACACTTCCGTTGCGGTCACCGGCAGGCATTTCCCTGTGCGAATAAAAAAGGGCACCCCTTCCCAACGCCACGAATCGATGTGAATCTGCATCGAAGCAAAGGTTTCGGTCTTTGAGTCCGGCCTCACCCCGGCCTCCTCGCGATAGCCTCGAAACTGTCCGCGCACCAACGATGTTCCGGTGAGGGGCCGAATGCCCTTGAATGCCTTAACCCGTTCATCGCGGACAGCTTCTCCCCCCGCGCTGACCGGTGGCTCCATAGCCAGGTTGGCAACGACCTGCAGCAGGTGATTCTGGACGACATCACGGATCGCACCGGTTGCCTCATAAAACTTTCCCCGGCCCTCAACCCCGAACTTTTCGGCCATCGTGATCTGCACACTTTCCACGTAATTACGATTCCAGATGGGTTCAAGAAATGAATTGGCAAATCGAAAAAAGAGAAGATTGCGAATGGATTCCTTTCCGAGATAATGATCGATACGGAAAATAGCCGACTCCTCAAAGAGGCCACGCAAAGTATGATTGAGATCTTGAGCGGAAGCCAGATCATGTCCGAATGGTTTTTCCACGACGACTCGGCCGCCAGAGGCACAACCTGACTTTCCTAAACTTTCCACCACAGCGGGAAACAGAGTCGGAGGAATGGCCAAATAAAAGAGGGGGCGTTTCGCGGTGTCCAGGACCTGACGGAGGCGAGTGAGTGTGCTTTCCTCCTGATAATCCCCATCAACATTCCTGAGCAAATGAGAAAGCTTTGCAAAGGCCGACTCATCGACCCCACCGCCGAATTTCTCCAGACTGTCCCGGACTCGCTCCCGGAGATATTCCACATCCTTGCCACCTCGGGCGACACCGATAATCGGCACGTCGATCTTCCCATCTTGAATCATGGCTTGAAGCGCCGGGAAAATCTTTTTATACGCGAGATCGCCTGTGGCTCCGAACAGCACAAGCGCATCTGAACGAGCATTCTCCATCATGTTCTCCCGGAACGATTCATGAAAATGATTCAATGGGCATGCGTAGACAGCGGTTTATCTCACACATTCTGCTGCACACCTGTATTGGCGATGTATACACCTGGTGTTCACGATGTCAAGCACCCCTCTATCCCACCGTTAGGAGTTCAAGGATGTGCCCATTCGGGTCACAAAAGTACACGCCCCGTCCTCCACCCCGATGGTTGATGGTCATATCCTCCCGCGCAGTCGGCCCGCTCCCATAGGGAATGTCTTCAGCCTGAATACGACTAAAGATTCGGTCGAAATCATGTTCACCGATCTTGAATGCATAGTGATGGCTATCGAATTTGTCGTCATAATCATCATCGAAGTCAAACGTGAGCGTCTCATTGATCCGCAGCGGCGCGAAATAGCCGACTTCTCCTTCATTAAACACAAGACCGAAAAATTTTGCATAAAATTTTGCCGAGGCTACTTTGTCATGCGCCGGGACGATGGTGTGATTAAGTTCAATCGACATGGCACTCCTCCTTAACGTCGCGATGGTCGTGAATCGCCTGATTTAGCAGGAGCAAAACGGAAAGACAAGGAGCCGCGCTAAAGACGATGTCTGGTCTCTCACACTTTACACTCACTTGTCCGTGTCTCATAAATACGGTCATCATTAGGAAAATCTAGCGGTTTCGGCGAAGGCCGGGCAAGCGGAAATCGAATCCCCTTCGGGAACGGTTAAACGGGTGATGGTGACCAGGGTCCTACACCCCAAAGCTAGGGAATCTCCTAGTTCTCTTAAAGGAGAATTGAGTGTAAAAGCATGATACACTCGGGAGTATTTTGGTCGAAATACAGCAAGCAATCAATGATAAGGATGCTGATGCTCATCATACGGCTGTAATTCTTACTTCTGATCGAAGAGAACAAAGACCATAAGCGGTATGAACACGAAATGGGAAGTCGTCATTCTGGGGGGAGGATTTGCCGGCCTGGCCTGCGCCAAGCGGTTCGAGAAACTCTGGGGTCCGGAAACCGTCAAGCGGGTCCTTCTGATCAGCGCTGAAAATTATTTTGTGTATCAACCGTTTCTTTCCGAGGTGATCGGCGCGGGAATCGAGCCACGCCACGTCATGAACCCTATCCGTTTAGCCTTGCGCCATTGCATGGTCCAACGGGCTGAAGTGGCAAAACTTGACCTACAACGCCGGCGTGTCCATTTCAGCGCGGATGAGGGAGTGAGGCTTAAACCGGTCGAAGCCGATCATCTGATCCTCGCGTTGGGCAGCACGACCAATCTGCGGGCGGTGCCCGGCATGATGGAGCACGGCTTATTCTTAAAGACGCTGGCCGATGCCCTGGGCATACGGGAACATATCATCAAACGGCTCGAAGAGGCGGACCTCGAATCAGATCCTGATCTCAGACGAGCTCTCCTGCACTTCGTGGTGGTGGGCGGAGGATACAGCGGAGTCGAAACGGCCGGTGAAATTCTCGACCTGCTGCATGACGCCAGGCGATTTTACCCCTCGTTTGATCCATCCGAGTTGCGCGTCACCCTTGTCCATTCCGGACCGTATTTGCTCCCGGAACTGGGAGAGGATTTGGGGAGTTTCGCACAGCAGTCTCTCGAATCGCGAGGCATGACGATCATGTTGAACCGGCGGGCCTCCTCGGTGAGTGCTTCCTATATTCGTCTGAGCGATGGTACCCGGCTCGATTCTCTTAATCCAATTTGTACGATTGGCAATGCTCCGAATCCGGTACTCGCTGATCTCGCCGCGGAATATGATAAAGGATGGCTGGTCACTGACGAATATTTACGCCTCAAAGGCTACACCCATGTCTGGGGCATCGGAGATGGCGCGTCCAACCCCGACGGATACGGACATCAGGCCCCGCCGACCGCTCAATTCGCCATACAACTCGGCCGGCATGCGTCGGAAAACATCGCTTCCTCAATTTCAGGGCACAGCCTCCGTCCGTTCCGATATAAAATGATGGGGCAGATGGCGACCATCGGCCACCATAAGGGCGTCTGCTCGATTTTCGGGTTCCGGTTCAGCGGATTTTTGGCATGGTGGTTGACCCGGACCATTCATTTGCTGAAATTGCCGGGACTCGACCGCAAACTGCGGGTCATGATGGACTGGACCTTTGAACTTTTTTTCCCGCCCGACCTCAATTATCTAGATCTGAAAAAAACTCAAAAAATCGCGCGCATGCATGTGGAGCCCGGAGATGTGATATTTCGCCAGGGGGAACACGGCTCCGCCTTCTATGTTGTGGAAGAAGGATCACTGGAAGCCGTCAGGCGTAATGAGGAGAGTGATGTCTTATGGCGTGACGAGTTGATTCCGGGGGATCATTTCGGCGAGGGATCCTTTCTCTATGGTGTCGTCCGGCAGGTGACCATTACCGCCAAGACCCCCGCCACGCTCATGGTGTTTAATTCGAAGGAGTTTAAGTCGTTTGTAAGTAGTTTCCAAAGTCTCAGTCAGATACTCCGCTACACCGCTCAACGGGGACCTCAGGAGGAAGTGTTGGGAGAGTCACGATGGTCGGCAGATTTGCTCTCATCTCCGGTCGAATCCGTGATGAAAACACCCGCGCCGTGCCTTCCTTCCTCCGCCTCTATCAATGATGCCATCATCGCATTTGGAAAATGTGCGCATACCCTGCTCTGCATCATGGACGGTGAAAGAAAGCTTCTGAGCATCGTGACCAAAACGGATGTCTATCGGGCCATGACGCATGATCAGGATTTTCGCGAACCCATACACGCAATTGCGAAACGCGAGGTGGCCACGGTTCATAAGGGACAGGCCATCCGCGAAGCCTTAGGGGTGCTCTACATGAAAGATGTAAAACAGGCCCCGGTGCTGGATGATCAATCCAGGCCGGTCGGGATATTGAGTCACATGGACATTGCCGAGGCGAGAATCCACCTCGAGCATCCGGCATCAGATAGACGGCATGCTTCCTCTGTAGACACACCTGAATAGCGAGGATTCTTCAATTAACAATTGACAAAATGAAGCCGATTCCTCTTGGAGACTCATTATATGAAAATCCAAAATTTCTTGAAGCCCTGCGTCCTACTCGAAACGATCGGCTGCTCCCAGACAATAGGAAATTCGTGACTAACTCGCAAAAAAATTCTGCAAAGATCTCGGAGTGCCTTCCATAACATAATCCTTTTGCGCCCTACTCCAGGTTCGCCCGGCTAAGGTCCTACCTTCCGCGACAAATCAAACCAATGACTCTCAAGCAACGGATTGTAGGCGCGACCGCCACCTTACCTACTAATTAAATTAGTGCCTTAAGTCCTCCGCGCCAGAACCCCATTCAGGGTAAACTCCTTCAACTCGTTTCTCGAATTTTCGCTGGACTCTTTTCTTCTTTTATCCTACTGTAACCGAATACGATATTCCGCTGTATAGCGAGAGTAAAGACGGGGTTGAGGAATGCTAAGCCATTGAGGAGTTCAGTGATGCAATTTGTTAGGCGTCATCGTAGAGCTTTCAGTTAACCGTCCGCATACGTTCCAAAGCAGACATTCAGTAAGGTACTCTAAACAGGTCCCACAACAGATTTCGCCCACTCAACTGAAGACCTAAGCGATTAGAAACACTGGTCATTTTAGGTGGTGGCCCACTGATTCCGTATCAGCTTCTCTGCCCCCTATCCATCTCTACCCACTACCGTTTTCAATTTCCCATTCTATTGTTCCGATACTCTTAATGAATTGGACCTACTGGATAAATTGAAACGATCTACCCACATTTTGTTAGTGGTTATATTTTTTCTCCTAACATCTATCAGTTGCTCTAATAAGGGCCTTTCCGTCGATAACATCTCATGGAAGTGCCAAAGGGAGAATTCTCTCCGTATATGTAATGTGAAGTTCACTCTTGAGAATGCCAATCACTTTCCCATTGCGGCGACAGTAGTGATTCGTGCCCACCAATGGGAAAATCAGAGCTACAGCGGTCCTATCATTTCGCTCATTCCTGAAAAAAAATTGTCGATTGTGATTGAGCCTGATGAAATCAGGGAGTTTCAGGAAACGTTCGAAGATGCGAGACGAGTAAGGAAATTTATTGTCACAACATATGATGAAAAAAAAATTTAAACACCCACCTGGTCAAATTTTCAAGAAGCACCGCTGCCTAATACCCATTCTATAATCCAACCGTACGCCAATCACGTTCCAAAACAGGTTTTACTCAACCAAGCACCGATGCAAAGCTTTCACCGAGAAGGAGTTTTCTCCTGCCGGCCCACTGACGGTTGATCAGCTGCTCTTGGTAGAGGCTTCCATAACTTGAGCTATAGATGATAAGAAGAGTCCGAGGAATGATAGTCCCGAAAGTGTGAATGCCTGCTTTGGACCCAAAGCGGAAATATTAACCTGTGTGTCGTTACCCGACGGATGTCTCACAAAAAAGGACAAATTCTCAGAGGAAGCGAAAAAAGAAGCAGAAAATATTATCCGTGCTTGTGTGCTGGTCCTCTGCGATCATGACTACCATCCAGCAGAAATCAAAGATTTACTGACTGAGCTAGGAAGAAATTACGGTTGCTGGCTCGAAATCATTGAGCGCGTTCTTGATGAAGGACTTCAAAAACTATCAAATGAATATGATTTTAAATTCACCTGATCTAACAAAACTCCAGGAAAAGGGTTAGTCTAGATCTCTACAAAAAATCACCACGGGGTCAGGTTTCCAATAGTGGTTTTTTAAAAGTACCCCCTGGCATCTTTATTAGTAAAAAAATATAAAAATCTGGGGGCTTCCAATCTGTAGTAATTGACCCTCCCCCGATAGAACCACCCTGCCATCAGACCCTCCTCGTAGGATGAACTTCCGCATGTCGAACACAAAAGTCTGAAAATTGAATCCTCAACACGGTTTTTGGTACTTTGCCGCCTAATCAAAAAAGCCTTTTAAAATTCCTATTCCCCACTGGGTTAGCGCAAACCGACTATAGTTAGTATCAAACAAGAATATTGGAGGGACTCATTATGGAAGAAATTCTGGCTAGCAGCGGTCCGATTCTAGCCTTGATAGGATTGGTTATTTTGGCTGTCTTGGTAATCGAGTGGATCTTCTTGCCATTCGCGATCTTTGGCACTAAAGAAAAGTTGAACCAATTGATTGCATTGACGAAGCAGACAAACGATGAGTTACGAACGTTGCGCACCGAGATCAAACTTTTGAAGCGCAATTAGCGGTCAACAACCACATCGTCGCGGCCAGATAATCCGGAACCAGTCCAGCAGCCCACAACAACTCCCACACCTGATCTGCTAATTCCTTGTTGGCGAGTAGTGCTACGATTGGGAGTCGTTGCTTGATTTCATACTTACCCCCATATTCTAAAGCGAAGTGCACCACGGTATCTTTATTCCACAGGTAGTGTGTATGGACAAGATTTACAGACATTCAGACTTGAAAGAACGAACTTTAATCTCGCAATGGCACCACCCATCTTGTGATGACCCCGCTAGAATTCCTGCAACGCTTAGCCACCCTCGTTCCTATTACCAAAAATATATATAAATCTGTAGGGCTTCTAAGCTGGGGTGATTGATCTACCCTCTATAACCATTCTATAGAGGGAAAAAATGAGGAATGTCTATTAAGACATATCCGGACCTGAATGCAGTGGACTTCGTGAGATTCAAGATACCGAATGGGCTATCGGTTGCACAAAGCCTGTCCGGCAGAAAAAGTCAGGCCCGGATGAAGCTCAGTTGTAATTAAATTGGGATTGTCCGCTTCTGGCCGTTAGCGACCCTTTGCTGTCATTCTCATTAGTTGATTCAGTTTCAGAGAATTCTTGTCTCAGCTATTGATCAGTATTTCAGGGAATCAGCCGATGGGGAGCCATGTATTGGAAGGGGTACAGTTGGAGTGTGTTGTGCCCAATTGCCGTTGTGTGGGTGATCTGTCTTGATTATTCACCGACCACTACCTTCACGTGGCTGGCTGGACTCGATATTGTACTGTGGATCTTTGGGCTTTTCGGCCTATTTAGATTTGCCTATGGAATGCCGCTTTCTCCCTCGGCATTCTGGAAAGGCATCTTTTGGATATTTATGGTTCGGCAGGCGATTGTAATGTGGGTGTGTACCATCCCTGATGTTTGGAACACGTGGAATACAGGGGTATTCCTAGTAGCAGAAATTATGTTTATTTTGATATGGCTTCCTATGTACCTGGCACTGTACCGGATGGGCTACGCGAATGAGTCCAATCAAAGTGAAGCATTTCAGTGAGTCCGATGGTCAATAATCCGAAGAATAATAGTGTGGAATGTGTGGAGCCGCTCGGATTGAGGAAGCGCGGCATTAACATCCCATTGTTAGTCTTCAGTCTCCTTATGATTGGGTCTGGTATTTATGCCGTGAACATCGAAGAGTTGACGCTTTACTCCTGGACACCCTATGACGCCCAATGGTGGACGATTGCCAATCCTTATAAAGACATATTGGGATGGGTCTTGTCCTTAGTAGGTGGCTATTTTTGCTATCGTTCAGTCTATACAAATTAACTGAGAGTAGTGGGGCAATTTGTCCACCGATTCCACCGAAGGCATTCTGTGCGATGAGATTAAAAAATTACGTACGCAGCTCGAAAGTGCGAAGTGAATATCAACATGCTCACCATGAAAGTGAGTAGCCGTAAAGCGGAGTTAGCCGTCTGCTCAACATTTTCGGGACTTCCGCTTTTGGCCGAATCCGAACACAATGTTCTACACAAAATGTTCCCTGACCTCAAATGTTAAAGAAAAATGTGACGGGATATTCTATCAGCTCCGGTCCCTCTCTTCTTCTCCAGCCCCCTCCTGTTCCCATGTTCCTCAACCCTCCGGTTTGTGAACACTCCCCGCCATGAAGAGCCCCGTTGCATTCAGGCTCTGGGATAAGAAAGAAATTTTTATTGAAAGCCGACATTCGTCCAGTGGATATAAATATCCACAGGCTTCCATCATGCCTTCCTTGCCCCCTTCACTGCTCTTCACTTGACTCAGGTGCAAGAGGGGATAGAGTAATAACATCTGACAAGCACAACTAAACCTACTGCTCCTAACATTGAGAAAAACCCGCCTTTCTTTCCAAAACTTCACCCACCAAATTCTGTGGGGGGCCGCTGTCTTTTTTATTCTTCCTTCCATTAGTCATGCTGCTCTGCTTACATTTACCTATCACGGAGTTATTACAACCTCTTCCGCATATCATGGAGCTAACCAGGAAGTTTTCGATGCCTTTTTAGGAAAACCTGTCCAATTTAGCGTTACGTTTGAATCCGACCCTCTTTTAAATCCAGATACAGATCCGAGGAGCACCCGAGGGAGTTATTACCTGCAATCTTTTACTGCAACCCTAATGGGAAACAGTTGGACAGCTATGCGCGGAAGCATTTTTGTCCATAATAATCATCAGGAGTTTAACGAGAACCCATTGGATTATTTTGTCGGTGAGGCCCCTGATTGTTCCACCAGGAGCGAGGCATGTTCTAGACGATTTATCTCTGGGCCAGAAATTGATGGACTGCCACTCGCTATGGTAGGTTTTGGTTTTGGCGATAGCACCTTAACGGCCTTGTCCAGCGATGCCTTGCCCTTAACGCCTCCAGACCCGGCACATTTTACCGTCCCATCTGAGACTGGACCCAACAGCTTTTTTCACCTAGTTTTTTTCGATGAAACCAGTAGCACTACGGCTCCATTTCCAACAGGCCAAATTGTTGCAGAGTCTAATATCAAAATGGGCCCATCTCCTCCTGATTTCTTCGAATATGAGGTATGGATGCAGGCACAAACCAGCCTGAATCCCGGTTCTTTTGCAATTGAAGGAAAAATTGTAAACACCGGCACTCTCCCTTTAAGGCTTCCACCCCAAGGTGTCTCAGTCGGGAACTGGCCGGTCGATCCCGGATTTGTGGTGACCTGTGATATTGGCTGCCTTTTAGATCATTTAGAAAATGAGGCCATTCTTGAGCCAGGGGAATCCTTTACCTTCAATTGGCTTACGGGCACCATTACCAAAAATATGAGTGGGTTTGCAGGAATTTTTTTTGAAGGGTTTCTCTGCCTTTTACCAGTCGACTTTGGGTGGGACTGTCATGGCACCGGAGATGTTACCCATCTATTAAGTCAGAGCCAGTGGGTGGCAGACCCAGCTAATTTCAGGCTCCCATTCAGCAAAAAGGTCTATAACCTGGGCACCCTCGGCTCGAGTATAAATTTTCCATATAAGGCCACGACACCTGATTTGAATGATGATGGCAAAGCGGACCTCCTTTGGCGTAATACCTCGTCAGGAACCGTTGCAGGGTGGTTAATGAATGGGACCACTATCAGTGAACAAAAATTTCTAGGAGGCATTCCTACTGAATGGAGGATGGAAGCGCTTGGGGATGTAGATGGAGACGGACAAACCGATGTCATCTGGAAAAATGTCCGATCTCACATCGTGGCGGTGTGGATGATGAACGGCCTCTCCATTAGGGCCGTGAATTTTTTGGGTGGGGTGTTGCCGGAATGGGATATTGCCGGAATGGGTGATCTAAGTGGGGATAAGAAAGCCGATTTGGTGTGGCGCAATGTGCAAACGGGGCAAGTAGCGGTGTGGTTAATGAATGGAGAAAAAATTGCTTTTTCCGCCTTTCTGATTGACGTTTCGTTAGATTGGAAGATTGCAGCCATTGGAGATGTGGACGGAGATTCCAAGTCCGATTTGATATGGCATAACTCTACCAAAGAATCGGTGGCCATTTGGTTCATGAATGGGTTTACCGTGAAGTCGGTTGAGTTTCCTGGGCGGACCTCTCAGGCATCCGAACAGCAAATAAAAGGCGTGAAGGATATGAATGGAGATGGCAAGGCCGATATTATTTGGCAAGATGGGGTCAGCCAAAACGTGGCCATCTGGTTGATGAATGGTTCCTCAATTCTCTCCACTGTAAATCTTGGTGGGGTCCCCTCCGAATGGAAGATGGTCCAACTATCCGATTTGAATGGGGATGGGAACGCGGATATTGTCTGGCAACATACGCGAGGTACAGTGGCGGTTTGGCTGTTGAATGGAACCAGGATCGAATCGGTAGGATTCCCTGGTGATGTTACTCCGAATTGGAAGATTCAGCCTTAATCCCTGACAGTTTCTCTCCTCCCAAGGGATAGGCTCCGGTAACCGGAACTGATTGACTAGGAGATAACGGGACCCTCCCGTTGTTGACGTATTCCTTACCTGCGGAGAAGGCTGGGGACATCCCTGGCCTTTTTTCGTTTCTACAGATTTTCTCTCCACATTTTTTTATTTCCTTTATTCACAAAATCTAATATGGTTCACGTAAACGTCCACTCGGAGAGAGACGTGGGTAATCTTCTCGCAATTATTTTTAAAGGAATAGGAATCTTTGTGGGAATCGTCTTGCTCTTTCTAGGTGGATGGATTGGCGTGGAAAATTGGCAAGCACCAGGGACCATCAATCTCCCCATGATGGTATTTTCCGTAGCGGCCATATTGGTGGGTTCACTCTTTCTGTGGTTAGCTTTCAGGAAGCAGGAAAATACCTAATTCCATCCTCGGTTGTTTGGTCCTTATCTGGTTTGCCACTACGACATTCGCCGCTTATTTCCAAGCCAAAGTTATTCACATTGCCGATGGCGATACCATTACCGTATTAAAGGAAAATATACGGCAAGTCAGAATCCGCCTCAATGAGATTGATTATCCGGAGAAGAATTTAGCCTATGCGAAGAAGGCCAAAGAATTTCCGAAAGCTTTAGCCCAGGGAGAAAGAGTTTCGATCAACAACCACGGCCAAGACAAATATGGCCGCACGATCGGAGATGTGATCTAAGAGGATGGCCGGAACCTCAATCAGGAATTGGTGAAGCATGGCTGGTGTTGGTGGTACAGGAAATATGCGCCAGGGGATTTGGTGCTGATGAAAATGGAAGCCGATGCGAAGGAGGCGAAATTAGGATTATGGAAAGACCACGATCCCATTCCTCCGTAGGAATTTCGGCATGGTGGGGGTCAGGCGACGCGGGACCTTGAGCCCTCTCCTGCTCCTTTGGCTTCAGACTATGCTATCCGAGGGAATAAGCGTAGCAGGAAATATCATTGCCCCGATTGTCCAAACGATAAAGACATTGCTACGCAAAATCGGATGGCATTTGAGTCGGTGCAAGCCGCAGTGAATGCTGGGGTCGAGGCGGGGAATTGTCCACACTAAACTAAACGCACCGCATTTCCAGTTTACATTGTTGAGCAAATTTCATAGGGTGAGGGATTAAGCGGCACCATAGGCTTTGCGACACGTGAAGGTCTGCTTTCGACCCAAAGCGGACATTTTAGCGATTAATTACCCACTTGTGATTGAGAGATAAATGGACGGAATTGTACGCATAAAAAAAATTGATAATTTGGGGATTTTCTCAGATTTTTCATGGCCAACTGAACCGTCAGACCTGAAGTTTGACCGAATCAATTTGCTTTACGGCTATAACGGCAGCGGAAAAACTACACTTTCCAATGTAATAGGCCTGTTTTCTTATGAACTTGAAGAGCTGGAGCAAAAACGTATTGCGCAGGACATGGCCTCTGATCCAATGAAAGATGTAGAGATTGAAATTGAATGCGAAAGCAAGGTAGCGAAGTTCCCCAAAGACAGGCAAAAGCTTTATGTTTTTAATTCTGCCTTCGTGGCTGAGCATGTTTATGACGGCAGGCAAGCAAAAGTAAAATCTTTCAAAAGCGGTGTGCTCACAAAAGAGCAGTTTTCCAATCAGGCTTTAAAAACTATTGCCAGTGATATAGATGCGGAAAATAAACGGAAAAGCATTATTGAGGGTTATCAAGAAGCTTTGGTTGCCCTAGGGGTAGATATTAAAAATGCTCTCTCTAAAACATGGAACGAGAAAATTTATAGCAACCGAATGCCTCAAGGTCTGGACTTGTATAACTGTCCAGATCAAGTGCCAGATGAAAGTGAAGAAGATCTTCAAAAAGCATTGGAAGAGCAGTTTTCAAAATTCAAGATTTCCAAAGATCAAGAAACGCTTGAAAAAGATATTGTTTTTCTCAATCAAATTTCAGGGTTTGATTTAGAGTTTCCGGATACCCTGAAAGAGACAATTCAGAAATCCATATCAAAAGCGGCACGGGAAAAGGTTCAGCAGAAAATTGAAACCTATAAAGACCGCGCCCTCAAACATACTTCCACACAAAACTGGTTTGAGGATGGTTCAAGCCTTCTAAAGCATAACAAAGACAAGAGCACTTGTCCTTTATGCGATAGCGCTCTTCCCAATATTGGAGAACTTATTGAGTCCTATGACGCCTTTTTTAATGACGAACTGGCCGCGCTAAAGATGGAAATCGCAGTCATAATTCGATCCATTGATAATGCATTGGAGGAGACGAAAAGAAACCAACTTGATATCGCCAAATTGCAAACGATCCTTGTGCGATTTGGCTATCAGGATATTCCTTCCGATGCAGAAAAAGACGCATTTCAGCGCTTGCACTCTCAAACGGGGGGAAATTTTTTGCAGGCGGGAAAAGAATTATTTGAAACCAAAAGGGATGCTATTGATTTTACGCCCTCAGAAGAAGACCTGAATAAAATTGTCGAGATGCTAAGTGTTTTTAGGCAACTCAAACTGGATGCTGCTACTCTTCTATCGTTCAAAGAGTCTGTTCTGGAAAAGTTAACCAATTCCCGTTTTGATGCAAACACCGCCAGAGAAATCTGCGCCAAATTGTTTTGGAAGAGATTTGATTTGCAGGCTAAAGAAAAGGTTATTAGATGGCGGAAAGAGGGCGGGCTTCGAGAAGAATGTCAAGTGCTCGTCATAGGGGAGCATACCGGCGGGATAGCACATTATCATTTCCTTAAAAACCTTTTGCAAACAGTCATGCAAGTGATTGCTGAAAAGGAAGAGCAGAAAACTGCCGAGCTATCCAAACTCAAAAAGGAGTCAGAATATGTTAATGCGTTCCTAGCGCGTCTATGTGTTACAAACTTTACAATCAATAAAGATGACGAGGGAGAACTTACGATATATTACACAGGCGTGTCGCCTAGAAAGGGAATTCAGTATTCCTTGAGCGAAGGAGAAAAAACAACTCTCGCTTTTGCTTATTTCTTAAGCAAATATCAATATGAGGTTATCGACAACGAAAGCGAAAATCAAGAAGATTATATGATTGTCGTGGATGATCCCGTTTCAAGCCTTGATGAAAACAGGCTCCTTTCGACGGCTCTTGTTATCCAGGATTTCCTTTTGCCGAAAGCAAAATCGACCGGAGAAGATGGGAACAAAGTTATGAGCTGGAGTGGTACAAAACAGGCATTCGTTTTTAGCCATAATATTATATTCTTGAAATTTATGAGCAATATTATTAATTCCGATCAAAACAAAGGCAAAGCAGATTTTTATCTTGGAAAAGGCAAAATTTCATTCCTGCCAAATGTCCTAAAAAATTATCAAACATCTTATTTCTACAAGTTAGATAAAATAAAGGCGTTCGTGGATGGGGATATAGATTATGAGAGCGCAAAAGATTATCTGCCGAATTACATCCGTGTGACTTTAGAAGCATTTATATCTTTCAAATTTGCGCGTCTGCGAGGAAGAGACAAACATAAGCCAGCTATGCTGGATGATCTTATCAGGAAACTCGATGGCTATAGTTTTAAGTCTTTCGCCCCTGCCGGAGAAGTTGTTTGTAAGGACACTTTGAAGTTGGTACTTCATCAGATCAAAAACAAGGTTAATCCAGAAAACCACGGAACGGTACAAGATATAACGCACATAGAATATCTGCCAGAGTCGGAGCTTAAGATAATTGCTGAGCAAACCTTGAATGTCATTCAATTTTTGGATCAAATCCATTTTGAGGCGGCAGAAGAATTACAGAAACTGGCAACTTGATGTTCTAACCGTTATTAATAGCTGAATATCTGTTTATGGCCGGAATCGACCCATTGCGGTCATTCCAAGCCGTCAACGGAATGTCCGGTCTTGCAACCTGGAAAACCCAGTTATTGGGCCTATCATAGTGTACGAAACGCCTTTGACCTTCTGAGGAATAAGCGTGGCCGACGTATTCATAAGCTACTCAAAAGCCGACAGACCTCTTGCAATGAAGCTGTCAGCATTTCTGGAAGCACAAGGTTACAGCACATGGTGGGACGACAACCTCGAAGTGGCCGCGACCTTTCGCGATACGATCATGCAAGAATTGGGGGAAGCGCGAGCTGTCATTGTTATATGGACCGAAGTCTCGGTCGACTCAGACTGGGTACGTGCAGAAGCTGGTCGCGCTCGTCAACAAAAAAAGCTAATTCCCGTAAAAACCAAAGACCTTATACATAACAACATTCCCTTACCTTTTGGCGAGATGCACATTGGGGACGTCGCCGATGAAACGGCAATCTTGCAAGCGATAGAAACGGAGTTAACAAAACCACAAATAAGTCGATCGGCATTTAGTGTGGTCTACAAGATGGCGCGTCATGAGTGGTTGCTGTGGTTTGGCACAATTGGAGGCGCGCTAACCTTAGCTGCTAACCTTGGCAATCTGATCACGTTATCGAAAACGGTCCGTTTGATATTCTCGAATTGGGTTTGGTTGCTGCAGTATCTATGGGATGCTCTTTTGTTTTTCCAATTCAAAATATCTGCTTATGATGCTGTCTTGATGACTATTTTTGTAATGGTAACAGCGAATGTGTTCCGTTCATGTAGAAGTCAAGTGACGATGAAAACAGTTGGGAGTGCTTTTCGTAAGGTTAGTTTGTCTCTAGCTCTAGTGGTCATTGCGGTCATTCTGATTATGTCTGTGGTTGGAGTTTCCATTAAGGTAAATAAATCAAATCAACTGAATTCATACATAGAAAACCAATTCCCGAACGATCTCGACTGCTCACGAGCGGTAAACGAATTTGTTCGTTATTTATACCGCGAACAATACGATGTGGATTTAAGAAAGGCTAGGCCACCGGTGGAATTCGAGCAATCCCTCCCTGGGAAACTTGAGGGAGTCAGGTGCATCGAGAAGTTCAGTGTTGATAGAGAAGAGTTGATGCATGTAGCTTGGCAAATACTTGATCTTGAAAACGACGTCGAGGAGAAGAGAAGTTTAGTATTGCCTTTGATAGCGGCGAATCCCAGGAGTGGACCCTTGTTAGCATGGATGCGGTCGACGCTCATTCTCCTCCCCCTCGCATTACCTTTTTTTATCTACGGCATAGCCCGCCTTTTTTCATTATTGAGGTTGGAGACTGGTATTCTGTCTGTTCGCCTGTGGCGGATAATTGCTGGAACGGCTTTAATTATTGCATTCAACCATTTGACCTTATGGGTTGAGCAAAGGCCGTGGGTCGTCGATATTTTGGCTAGACTTCGAGAAATATAATCGAATGTTCGTGGGATCTCCGACGGCTTTTCTAAACCAAACAGGCTCTGATTGTGGCTGCAGCGAACGTCAAGTATTGGCCGACACCCGCCTTTAAACTCGAAAATTTCAAGATCCCAGTGCGTCGTATGAGGGATGGCAACTCACGACCCAAAGCGGACGTTTAGGGTATATCATTTGGAGTATAGCTTTTGGACATTACATTTAGATTTTCCAATAGTGATGACATCAGAGACATTCATACTTGGTTAGTTGATCAGAATCACCACCAGGTTCATGGTACCTTCCTATGTAACTGGAACTTAACTAAAAAAACATACGAACGGGGAGAGCTAATTGTTGCCGTCTATGACGATGCTCCGATCGCATATATCTGGAAGAATTTTGGGATTATAGAGGTTAAGGAAGAGTACAGAAGAAAAGGCGTTGGACGTCTTTTAGTAGAATATGCCCTTAATCTTCATCAAAAATCTAATTCTCTTTCTATTGGCATTGAATGTACTCCAGAGACTTCTCTTCCATTTTGGCAGCAAATGGGGTTTAAGTTGTACAGTGACAACTGTGCTTACTACCTATTAGAAAATAAGAATGAACTTCCTCAAGACGGCGTTCCCATAAATGTTGAGATTTGTTTTTATCCAAGTGAAAGAGCTTGGAAAACCGAAATACAGCCTATCGAAATATTCACCCCGAAGGCATTGAAATGTTCAGATGGACTAATTCACTTAGAAAAACGTGTATCAATATATAGTTGTATTCCAGTATGGAATGGAGACCCCTTGATTGGGATAAAAGTTGATGGGAAAGAAATTCACTTAGCCAAAGCTAAATATGAAAGTTCAAAAGAAATTGGCGTTTTAAGTGATGATGAAGCTTTTGCGATTGAAAAAATTACTACATAATCCCAGGAAACTTTTGGTGGTGGTTTTACTGAATGTCCGCATGTGGCCGTTAGCGACCCAGCGCGGACATTGAGGCCATGTATTGAAGAAGGTAAAGATCATCTATGGACCAAGACTGGATTCTCCAAGTAAACGAAACTCGCCGGGCCTTCTCTAGTGCGACCTGGGTCCCTTTGAGGGCATCTCGGCATAAGGAGCAGGGTGAAGTTACAGATATAGGTTATGTCAGCGAGTTCTTTGGATGTGGGTCTGTTGCATTCCCTCCGGAGCATCGGGAAGTCGCGGAGCGATTTGGCTGGAGTGATATTGGAATCGGTCGAAGTGCGCAACCGTATGCTTACAAGGACGGTTATTACTCATCTATCGAGCAGTATCAATATAACGACAAAGAACCCATCGGAGTTCACCTTGTCTTCGAGCATCCTCAGCCTGTAGTTGACGGAAGACTGTGGATTCTGAATCCTGATCTGGTTGTTGCTCTTCATCTGATAAAAGATGGAAAAAACTGGGTAAGGCCAGAAGAGAATTTCAATGTCGTGGCTCGTGAGGTTCTTAATGATAAAGGAGATCATAGCCTGATCGAGATCAAGCGAGAATTTCTCATCGACTATTTGGCGGCAAGGAACCTTTCTCTTCGCCTCTCTTACTTCCGCGAAAGAGTAGAAAATATCGCAGCACTTGAAGGCAGCGCATACGCGACTCTAGCGAATCGAAAAGAACAGCGAGACGGCGGGCGGTTTGAACTCCTGATTCGCACTTTGGAAGATGTCTATGGCGGAAGATGGGCTTCGTTCCGAGTCGGGCGAAACGATGTTGATGAGGATGAAGATGCCCCAGTGATGGGGCCAGATAGCGAAGACACCACTACCTTTGAAAGCTCGCAAGGGAATTGGAGTGGTTACCAAGGTGTGCAGGTAGAGGGCATGTTCTGGCAAGACGAATGGATCGAGCATCAAGGGCAAAGCGTGCGTGTTCGAGGAGATGCAGATCAGACTCTTCCTCAATTCATCGTGGAGACTGACGGAACGCGAATGGCATCTGCCGATTTAGACCATGCAGAGGTTGGTCGATGGCTGTGGTTCCGTTCTAGCATAGTTAACGAGCTTCTCAATCATCGCGGCTTTTCTCTGAAGTGGTATACGGCGGAAACAGGGGGTATTCGCTCCACGTCTGGGTATGTGGTTCACTTCGGAATAAACTCTTCGGATTTGATCACGGTCTACGCCTATGATGTTGCCCGCCTTGCTGCATGGGAGCAACACATTTGGGCTGCTCAAAACGTTGTCCCGGATGGCAAGGTTTCACATGAGTTGCTAGCAGCGCAGGTGAAAACTCAACCAGCACCTACACATGCTGTTGAACACCTGCTATTCAAGAGTATGCGGATGCTAGAGGCAGGTTTTCGTCAAGAATTTAACGTTCCTCTGTACACTCACGACATAGATGATGCCTCAGGCATGCAACATATTTCCCGCTTTGCGAGCAAGGATCAACACTCGTTGCTGAGGTTAGCGAAAGATCTTGTTCGTGTGTTCTCGGATCGGCTTGATGTATGTGAGCTCCGTAAGATTTCAACGTATTCAGATAAGGATAAACTCGGTTCGAACAAACTTCTTCAGGATATTTTGGCCCAGAGGGTTGGGATTGATAAAGCTCGATTAGTGTTCGGAGCAATTGTTGGTGTGTATGACATGCGAGTAGGTGATGCTCACCCGACCAGTTCAAAGATTGGAGAGGCCTTAAAGCTTGCTGGAATTGACGAGAGCAAGTCGTTTATAAGACAAGGCGAACAACTGATTTCGCATTTTGGACAATCTATTTGGGGGATAGGCAAACTGCTTGCTGAAAAACTGGAAGACCAAAAAGACTAAACAATTCATAACATAACAAGGTGTTGTTGTCGAACAAATTTACCGCAGGGCGCGGCGTTCATAATGTCCGCTATTGGCCGGAGGCAGACATGTCGGTTACTGACCCAAAGCGGACATTTGACTATCTATAAGTGGGTGCGGGGGTAAGGAGTCGAAAGGAAACCTTCGGAAAAAAGTGTTGACAGTTGGGATGAAAATTCATTTTCTTCCCTAAATCTTAGACCCCATGTTACAGAATGGGGTATTCGGTTGCATTTTTGTCGATTGAAAGGTTCTTTACTTGACCCGGCGTACAAACAGAATCTTAAAAGGAAATTCTTGTCCTTCGTCTATGTATCTGCAATCCATATTGCCAAGGGTAAACCTCCAAGCATTTTGGTAGACACATGTTTGCCCTTGGGCATTCTGATAAAGATTCTTTCGACCTAGGGCCTTCTGGGTATTGATAATAAACCTCATTGTTCTCGTATACGTAAACTCGATGCCTTTCGGTGTCGCCGACCAGACGTGGTCTCGGATATCGTCAAAAAAGACTTCTTTCATGACCTTTCTATATGTTGTTGTATCAAGGAGAAGGAAGTTCCTCAATTCGTTGGCTGTTGGGAGACGCCAATCGGTGTAGCCTGCGAAATGAACCGTACAGTACCCATGCCTATAGCCATGTACATAATCGGTATCTGCGAAGTTTTTCTCAGTTAGATGCGCCATATTTTTTTGGGTATCATGACTGCCCCTACAGCCCTTTCCGAACAGCTCCGTCGCTTCAGGCCACGTGAGTTTTATAGCATCACCAGTAAAGGAATTGCCCGTCCACTTCTTCCCCCAAGGGGCTTGAATCCACATTAGCCCAGAATGTTCGTCTGTTGCCGTTCCATCCCCGTGAATAATCCAATTCTCACATTGTTTAGGTGGGTTGGAGTTAGCAAGGTTTTCTTCATTCCCAAATCCCGTACGCCTTGATTCTCTCGCTTCTTTAATCGGATCGTCATGAAGGGCTACTGATGATGGAGAATTTTCTTTTTGGGAATTATGCATAGTTTGGAAAGGCGCTGAATCAGGGCGTCGTAACGTCTGGATAAATCTTTTAACAATGTCAGCGCGTGGAACATTTTCCCAAATAAATTTTTCACCATCTTGCATACTAAATATCAAATTTTTGCTTGTTATCTCGTCGGTTATGGGACCATCTGTCACCTTTATTCCCGTCACGTCAGAGACAAACCGATCATCGTTTTCCCCTTTGGATAAATAAAGTTTCTTAGGATTCAGTGTTCTGATATTTAAGATCGATCGATCAATTATTTCGTACCTTGTTTTTACGCTGACAAGGGGGCCGCCGAGCGGATTTGGTTTGATATAAAGTATTTCTTGCTCATCTTCGACGATGCGAGTAAAACCAGCCTTTTCAAAATCAGGATTCACCGTAATTCCCTCCTTAATCAAATGCTCTATGTTACAGAATAGCGTATTTTGTAACCTTTTTCAGGCTACACGGGATATGGCTGGTGGTTAAATTCTTGCTATTTCAAAACCTTAGAAAACCCCTAGGTTTATTGGGTAGGCCCAAAAATGTGACAGTTCCCCTAAGCGAACTGTCACATTTTCCGCTCTTTTCGTCATCTCAGATGTCCGCTTTTGGTCGAACTCTGCCGATCAGCGGTGGCGCGAAGCGCCGTCTGTTGGATCAGCTTGTTATGCGTGTGTACCATCACACTTCGATCCACTCTTGGAATTGCTCTTCATCCTTCGCATCAAGTTTGAAATGCCTGGTCTCTGAGTTTCTCAGCCATTCTCGGTCGATGCGGAGAACAGCGTGAACGTTATGAAAGACCTTCAGAACGGAGAGCCTCCGTCGTGGTTCTCGTACAAGACCGCGACTGCACTGAGAGTCGTGTTCTGGGATGGCGTAACTCTGCGACGGCCACCGAATTTTCGATCGGTCACCCAAGGCGACGCTGCGGCCTCGTGCGGAACGGCGAGAACAACCTCTTCCAGGCCATACATCGCAGTCTTGATGGCATAGGGGTGGACATGGTGGTTAGATATTGAAACGTTGTTAAAGAGGACGAGTAGTGTCGGGTATTTGTCCTTCGCAAGCAACCGGAGCTGTTTCATGCCGTCAGTAATCTTCTGGCTCGCTCGCTGACCAGGCTTTCCTCCGAAGGCTTCCGGCAACCCCTGCTCGTTTAGCTGCCTCTGAAGACGCTTCTCCTCGTTGGTGGGATCGAACTGTTTGACCTCTGAGATCACCATGTTGCCCTGGAGAATAATCTCGTAGTCAGGAGTCCGTTTGTGAGACTCGGTCGGAATCCGCAAAAAAGAGATCGCCTGCCTATTGCAGTACGATTCAAAGAGAGTCTCGGAAATTGTCTGCTTTGTCATCAACGTTGCTCCGCATAACAAGTAATTATATAGTTTCCGTATATCGCATGATGCTATTTTCCACAAGTAGCAACAAAGTTGGCACGTTTACCAGTTTAGCTCACTGTATTTTATCCTAAATGAAACGAAATGCAGATCTGAAGATCATGACAACACACGCCATCTCATATTATTTAACCAAATGACCGAAGGTTGTTTGAAAGAAATTGACTGGTTGGTTTTGGCCAAAAGGGGCCATGAAAACGCGACCCGATCTGAAACTGCCTGTAAGATCATCGGATAGCGACTATTTCAGATAATCCCTTTTAACCACCAATCCGAAACAGTAAAGTTGTTGGGAAAGGTTACACTTACACGGCCTTAAGAATATCGCCTTTCTTTACCAGACCCTCTGACGCCCTATCAGCTGTCCTGGCCCCTCTTCAACCAGAAGAGCGGACCACTATTTACCTGTGAGGCACTGGATACGACAGGCAGAAAATGAGGGTGCATGATTACAAGACCTGAACAAAAATCTCCAAAATTTTCACTGGCCTGTTTTGCCAGCAAGGAATCGAGAAACTCTGGAATTCACACGGATTTTACTTGCCTTTCAATAACGACTCATTTAATGCCATAGCCGCTTTGGAACGATAATAGCTACTATTGATGGTTGATAGCATAGCTTTAATGTCTTCTGATTTAATTGGGGTTTTTAAATAGCGAGCTCCTGAAATTATTGCTTGAGAACAATAGTAGTCATCACCTATCGAAGCTGTTGAAATAAGCCTGGATAACTGAGAACTATTAACTCCATTCTTTAACCTTGTTATTCCATGCTTAAAAGTAATTAGTGAATAATAATCATCTGAAATATTTTCTAAAGTAGCAACCAAGGCATCAAATATTTCCATGTCATCGTTTGCCTCATCAATTTGCTTTTCCCCTACAATGGGCAGTTTAGATATGCCCTCCCCATCAATGGAGGGAATTTTTTCAGAAACTAATTTCGACAGACTTCTCATTCCCCGGATAAATCCCCATAAACTTTCTACAGGATTGCCTATTCCGTATCGTGGGCCTCTTCGTTGAACTAATCCAACAACCTTTCCCTCATACACAATAGCTCCCCCAGAGGCTCCCTCATCAATTCCCACATCAAAAACCAAATCCCTTCCTCTTCGGGCTACCATATATCCATGGAGAATTGCCCAATCACCTACCTCAAGGGGTAAACCCAACACCTCTATCGCTTCACCACCAATTATTTCAGGATCTTCTATTGCTAAAGGGAGAACCCGAACTTGAGAAGTAATCGACAACCGGCTTTCTACCTTAAGTAAAGCTATACCCCGATCCTCATCATTCAACTCTGATCCAGATTCTACATGGGCCTCGGAAGGGGTCGATTGACTATAAAATACAACCTTTGGATTAGGCTCCGCTAAAACTACATGTGCTGCAGTCAGAATAAAAATATCATTGCTGTCGATTTTCACTATGAGACCACTTCCAATCCGATTTTTTCCCAAAATTTCGACAATGCCCGGCAGAAGGTCGTTCGTTTTTACATCCTGCGCAATACCTGGAATGGTTACTCCAATTAGCAAAAACCAAAGGATGTTTATTTTCAATAATTGCATCAACATACTTGGGCTGAAATTGTGCTTTTCAATCGACCAACCACAAAAACAGGTAACCTACTTTCGAGTTACTTGGAGAGATAACGTTTTCGGACGATGGCGTGGCAATAACCAGAATTTTTCTTTTTATTTTCCATTTTTTCAGATCAGTTCAAATGAACCTTTAGGGGGAGGTAAATAAATTTATCAAGGCCCCTAAGAAAGCTGTTATACATCCCACGATTGCTGCAATAAAAAGTATTGGTCCCTTTTTATGTAATAAAGATCTCTCAACCACTGCCTTTAGTATTGCATTAATTTGTTTACTCCATGGGGATAAAACTAGCGCCATTATAGCTGGCACTATTAATATTGCACTCGGCAAGACAGAACTAATTGCGACCGCAATAACCCAATGACTACTTGAAAACAGTGCAACGCCCAAATTTGTTAAAAATAGGCTATAGGTCCAAAATTGACCTAGGTTTAATAGTGAAAGAGTTAATGCAAGAACTGTGGTTAAAATAAAAATGATATTAGACACAAGATTACAAATTAAAAATACTGTAAATGAAATTAAAATAGAAGTCAGCAAACTTAGCAACAAAGATCCTAGAATCAATATTGGTGAATCGGTGCTCTGAATTGCTTTCAAAATATTCCAATTAAATTTGAGGGAAACTATATCTCCAATAAGATTTGAAAAAGTTATAATTGCTAAAAGGGAAATTAAATAAATCCATTTAAATTGAGGTTCCGCTGCGGATATTACAATTTTATTGATAGTATCGATTGCCTCCATTCTTTCGGTTGAACTTACCTCAAGGGCTTTTTTATTGACTGTCGAGAATGATTCTTGGAGTAGAATTAGTTCCTCATCGTATACTTTCCATGGCATGGCCTTTAACCCAAATGTTGTTTCTGTCAAAAACCCTACTAAGCCCAAACTACCTAATAGGATAAAAAGACTTAACGTTATAGATTTGGATATTGAAAGCTTAATTAAAGTTTTTTCTCCAAGAAATGTTTGAAGTAAGGAAAACACTAATACGAGTGGAATTTTAACCGCACCATCCGGGGTTGCAAGATGTTTCTGGCTTGCCCTCGAAATCCATTCCTTTAGGTTCTGCTTTTGGCTCTCTTTTAACCATAAATTTAGAAAAGTAATTAACGAACCCATCATTATTAGGACTGCGATTGAATTGGACAACATGGAATTAATTTTTCAATCCGCCTAAACTATTTGTTTCGAGGGCTTCAAACCAGTTTATGTATGGGAACGGTTAGTCCCAAAAATGCCCCACAATTTCCGAAAACTTGGAAAATAGTATCAGGAATGAAGAAAATTAGCACAGCCTTTAGTCAATTCAACACCGAAATTATTCGCTCGGCACGGAGTGACGTATCACTCTCAATTGCCAACATTTTCGACTGTCGTCTTCGGTCATATTGAAGGTGCGAATCCGAGTGCCGTGCTACCAGGCATCGCTCATAAAGTCCCCTGACCAGAGGGCGTTCGGCATAAAGAGTGGAAGCAAGAGCCGTTTAGGCATGGGGCGTTTTTTCCGGTAGGACCAATTCAGCCTAACTGTAGATAGACAAGATAAATGCATTTTCATTTCAAAAAGGTCCCAAAGTTCGTAACCCCGCGATACATTTCCAGCCCCCCTCAGCGAAACTCCCCATCCAATCGCTATTTACTGAGAAGGATTTTAAGAGTAGGATAACTCTGATGAGATCCTTCCCGAAAATGTTAGCCCTCTTCCTCATTGGTCTGTTTCTCGCATTCAGCTTTAACGCCTATGCCTGCGTGGTGCCGGTCTTTGACAAAATGCCTGAAACTCAAGTGAGTGATTGCACCATGCCGGGGGAAGAGCCTGTTACTCAGTTCTGTGACGGGTTTAAAACTCTCGCGGTCCAATCGAGTCTCGATACTCCTTCAAACAGCCAGGCTCAAGTCCCCTTCATTGGCGAAATAACCCTGCTTCTTCCTGACCTTGTCCCCTCCTCCAGAACATTTATCTTTCCGCCCGGTGCCGGCCATGTGGCCGTACCAGAAGACCTTCTCCTCCTCATCTCCATTTTCCGTATTTGATCCCCTCCCCGTTTCTCCGTTCATCATCAAATCCCTGAATTCACGACCTTACTGATCCCGGTCTGACGCCTTCAGGCCTGATCGACACGACTTTTTCTCCTTCCTGCTTCATTGGATATTAGGCAGAACCGGTGAAGAGTCCATGGTCGTTACATACAAGCGGAGTCAACCATGCACCAGATAATTTCCAGATACGTGGTGATAGTAGCATTCGGAATGGTATGGCTTGGTCCGGCAGGTCCACTCGCGGCTCAACCACCCGGCACGACTGAACCGGTCTTGGAGCTCGTGCCCCTGATCCAGGAAGCCATTCAAAAGAATCCTGAGATCGCCTCGACACAAGAACAGGTCCTGGCCATGAAGGAGCGCGCCCCTCAAGTGGGAGCTCTGGCCGACCCTGAATTAAAGGTTCAGTTGTGGAATACGCCTGATTCGCTGAATGTCACCAAAACGCAAACGGTTATCTACGGGGTTGCGCAACAATTCCCCTTCCCGGGATTGCTCTCGAAGAAAGCCGAGGTGGCGACACGGGAAGCCGACCAGGCCGAACAACGCGTGGCCGCCAAAGTCCGCGAAATTACCGCTGCGGTCAAGATGGCTTTTTTTGAGCTGTTGTATGCGCACAAAGCCATTGAGGTTCATCATGAACAGCAAAAATTGCTCCGGCAGTTCTTTGATATTGCCAATGCCAAATACGGAGTGGGAACCCGAACACAGGTAGATGTCCTGCGAGCTCAAGTAGAGCTGTCGAAAATTTCCCAACAATTACCCGTCCTCAATCAACGACGGGAAACCGCTCAAGCTCATCTCAATACCATTCTGGATCGTGATCCCCATGCTCCGCTTGGTATCCCGCGAGCACCACGTCCTCAACCGCTGACTCGCTCGCTTGAGGAACTCCAGGAGCATGCGCTTCGACTCCGCCCGGAACTTCAAGAAGCTGATCTGGCGGTGACGCGATTTCAGTCGGCCACACAACTGGCCAAATTGCAGTACTACCCTCACCTTCGGGTGGAACTCCAGCGCTGGCAAAATTACCACACCGACGACGGATTCGGGGGAAATCTGATGGTGAACATTCCCTTCGCGTTCTGGACCAAACCGAAGTATGACGCAGGTGTCAGGGAAGCGGCAGCGCAAGTCAGATCCGCACAAGCCAAGCAACAGACCCTTGTCACACTCACGCGCTTTCAGGTCAAGGATCTGGTGGTGCAAATTAAGGCCACGCAAGAGGTTCTGGAACTTTATCGCACCACCGTCCTTCCGCAGGCACAGCAGGTTCTCCAAGCCGCCCATGTGGGCTATCGAACGGATCGCACGGATTTTTTGGATCTGATCGATGCGGAACGCGCGCTCATCACCTTTCGGCTTGAATATATCCGGGCGCTCGTGAACCGGGAACAGCAAGTCGCCCAACTTGAACGCGTGCTCGGCGCGGACTTGTAAGAAGGAGACGCACGATGCTCACGCACCCATCACGACCACACTGGATCACCCTCGGAGTTGTGCTCTGTATCCTGGTAGCAGGCCTGTTCTTTTTCAAAGAATCCTGGTGGCCCCTCTTTCAATCAATGGGACAGACCACGAACGATGCCACGCATACCGAACAACCCATGCCGGACATGGATACCATGAGCGACCGTTCTTCCATGGAGATGGAAACCCGCCAGGCCTATGCCATGGTGACTCCGGCACAGCAACAACTGATGGGAGTCACCACAGAGTTGGTCAGCATGCGCCCGCTCCAGACAGAGATCCGTGCCGTGGGAAAAGTGGCCTATGACGAGCAACGTCTCACCCACATTAATCTTCGCATTTCGGGTTGGGTGGAGGATCTCTTTGTGGATACCACAGGCCAACATGTTCGAAAAGGTCAGCCCTTGTTCACCCTCTACAGCCAGGAACTCGTGTCGGCGCAGGAAGAATATCTGCTTGCCACGAAAGCCTATGAGCAAATTCAGAATAGCCCTCTTCTCGAAGCCCGGGATCAGACGGCTCAAATGGTCCAGTCTGCGCGCGACCGTCTTCGACATTGGACATTGACGGATGCACAGATCGATGAGTTGGCGCGTCGTGGAAAGCCGCAGACCTATGTCACGATTTATTCCCCTGTCGCCGGATACGTGATTGACAAGCAGGTCTTTAAAGGCACGTTGGTGAAACCCGAGATGACCCTCTATGCCATTGCTGACCTTTCTACCGTATGGGTGGAGGCGGAAGTCTTTGAGTATGAAATGCCCTTTGTCCAAGTGGGGCAAGAGGGAATCCTGACCCTGGCGGCCTATCCTGGAGAAACCTTTCGAGGAGAAATTACCTTTATCTATCCATACCTCAACCGGGAGGCCCGCACCAATACCGTTCGGCTGGTGTTCAAAAATCCGAAGCTGCGACTGAAACCGGACATGTATGGGACCGTTCAGATTCAGGTGAATCGCGGAAGCAAGCTTGCTGTTCCTGAGGAAGCGGTGCTCAATTCCGGGACCCAACAGGTCGTCTATGTGGTCCGGGGAGAGGGCATGTTTGAACCACGGCAAGTGACCCTTGGCCCGAAAGTAGGCGGCTACTATGAAATCGTCGAAGGTCTGGCCTTGGACGAGCGGATCGCCACGTCCGGCACGTTTCTCCTGGATTCGGAAAGCAAGCTCATGGCGAGTTCGAACATGATGGGCGCGCTGGGGATGGGAGGAATCAAAATGGAGCAGGCGCAGATGGGCAAGATGGATATGGGAATGGATAAGGCCATGCCAGAATCAGGAATGCCGCCGACGAACAAGATACCGACAGGAACGAGTAAGAAGAGAGCCGGTGACCTCACGCTGGGCTTTACAACCCATCCCTCGCCCGTACACATAGGGCAAAACCGGATACAGGTGACGGTCTCCAATCAACAAGGCACACCGGTCTCCCCTGCGCAGGTTCAACTCACCTTCACCATGCCGATGCCGGGCATGCTCCCGGCTACGGTTCCGATGACAGCAAAAGCGGAAGGCACCTATGAAGCCACGGTCAATCTTGGCATGGCGGGCCAATGGGATTTGACGATCCTGATTCAACGTGCAGGGCAGCCCGATGTTCGGAAAACGTTTTCGGTGGTTGCCGGAGGCGGAGGAATGTCCGGGATGCCGGGAATGTCCGGAATGTGAGTGATCCAACATGATTGAACGCATCATCGACTGGAGCGCCCGCAACGGGTTTTTAGTGGGCATCCTCACCCTGTTTCTGATGGGCTGGGGAATCTGGGCCGTCTATCACACGCCCCTGGATGCCCTGCCCGATCTATCCGATGTGCAAGTGATCGTCATGACGGAGTGGCCTGGCCGAAGTCCGGATTTGATTGAGGATCAAATCACCTATCCCATTGTCACCTCGATGCTGGGCGCACCACGCATCAAATATGTTCGAGGCCAATCGTTTCTGGGTTTGTCCTTTGTCTATATTGTGTTTCAGGACGGAACCGATATGTATTGGGCCCGAAGCCGGGTGGTGGAATACCTGCAGGGGCTTGTAGGAAAACTGCCGGAAGGGATCGCTCCAACCTTAGGACCGGATGCGACAGGGGTCGGGTGGGTCTATCAATATGCGCTGGTGGACGAAAGCGGAAACCATAGTTTGGCCGATCTTCGATCGTTTCAAGATTGGTACTTGCGTTATTGGTTGCAAAGTGTGCCCGGCGTGGCGGAAGTGGCGACCATCGGCGGGTTCGTGAAACAGTATCAAGTCCAGGTCGATCCCGTGAAATTACAGGGATATGGTATCGGCCTTCCCCAGGTCATTCAGGCTGTCCGACGCAGTAACAATGAAGTAGGAGGGCGGGTCATTGAGGCCAGTGAACGGGAATATATGGTACGGGGCCGCGGCTACATCCAATCGCTTGACGATCTTCGAACCATTCCAGTCGGAACGGACGGAAAGGGGACGCCCATTACCGTTCACGATATCGCGACCGTGACGTTCGGGCCGGATCTCAGACGTGGCATTGCTGAATTAAATGGACAAGGAGAAACCGTCGGTGGCATCGTGATCATGCGTTATGGCGAAAATGCGCTTGACGTCATTCAACGGGTCAAAGAACGCATAGCCACCATCACGCCCTCTATTCCCGAAGGCATCCGAATCGTTCCGGTGTATGATCGCTCAGAATTAATTCTTCGGGCCATCGCCACGCTCAAAGAAAAAGTATTGGAAATCACCATCGTCGTAAGCGTGATTAGCTTTCTTTTTTTATTTCACGTTCGCTCCGCGCTGGTTCCCGTCCTCTTACTACCCGTCGCGATTCTCCTGTCATTTATTGCGATGTATTTTCTTGGCATCTCCTCGAACATCATGGCACTCTCCGGCATCGCCATCGCCATCGGAACCATGGTCGATGCGGTCATTGTCATGGTAGAAAACGCGCACCGTCGTTTGGAGGAATGGGAACAAGGAGGACGTTCAGGCTCACGGGATGACGTCATTATTCAAGCCGCCCGGGAAGTCGGCAAGCCCCTCTTCTTTTCATTGCTCATCATCACCGTCTCGTTTCTGCCCATCTTTACATTAGAAGCGCAGGAAGGCCGTCTGTTCAAGCCGCTGGCCTACACCAAAACATTCGCCATGTTTTTTGCGGCGTTGTTGTCCATCGGGTTGGCCCCCCTCTTGATGAAATGGTTCATTCGCGGCCGGATGATGGCTGAACGACGAAACCCGCTGAACCGGTTTCTTGTATGGATCTATGCCCCTCTTCTGAAAGGTGTTCTGAAAGCCCGCTGGCTGGTCGTCGGCCTAGCCATACTCGGAATGATCGTCGTCGTTCCCGTCTACCAACAGTTAGGCTCTGAATTTATGCCTCCCCTGAACGAAGGCACGATTCTGTATATGCCCACCAGCATACCGGGCATGTCCATCAAACAAGCCTCCACCATCCTCCAAACACAAGACCGGCTATTAAAAGAATTCCCGGAAGTGGATCAAGTGATGGGCAAAATGGGGCGGGCGCGCACCGCAACCGATCCGGCACCCTTGCATATGGGCGAGACCATTGTGACCTTGAAGCCTCAAGAAGATTGGCGGCCCGGCATGACGTGGGACACGCTCATTACCGAAATGGACAAAAAAGTGAAATTGCCGGGCATGCCGAATATTTGGTGGATGCCGATTCAAACACGAACCGAAATGCTCGCCACCGGCATTCGCAGCAGTGTAGGCATAAGAATCCTGGGGCCCAAATTAGAAGGACTGGAACGAATCGGGCTACACATTGAAAGCCTGCTTCACACACTTCAGGGCACCCGGAATGCCTACGCCGAACGGGTCACGGGAGGGTACTATGTCGATATCGACGTGAACCGCAACGCCGCTGCCCGTTATGGCCTCACCGTTGGGGACGTGCAGGATGTCATTGAATCCGCAATTGGCGGGAAGAATATTGCATGGACCGTGGAAGGCCGTGAACGCTATCCGATTAATGTTCGATACCCACGGGATCTGCGACAGGATGTGGAAGCGCTCAAGCGCGTGCTTGTCAGTACGCCACACGGCGAACAGATCCCCCTCGCCCAACTTTCTCACATTTCCACCACCACGGGTCCGCCTTCTGTGCGAGATGAAAATGGATCATTAGCGAGTATGGTGTTTGTGGATATTGCAGGCGAGGATCTCGGCACCTATGTTCACAAGGCCAAAGACCTGGTTCAGAAGCACATCACCCTTCCATCCGGGTATACCTTACAATGGGCGGGTCAATATCAGTATCTGGAACGGGCACAAGAAAAACTCAAGATGGTGATTCCCCTCACGTTGTTTCTCATATTCCTCCTTCTGTATCTCAACTTTCATTCCATCCCCCGATGTCTGCTTGTATTGCTCTCGGTGCCGTTCTCCCTGGTCGGGGCTATCTGGTATGTGGATGTCCTGAACTATCCTCTCAGCATTGCCGTGTGGGTCGGACTGATCGCCTTGGCAGGAGTGGCCGCAGAAACGGGGGTAATCATGGTGATGTTTTTGGACGAGGCTTGCTCCCGCCGGCAACGGGAGAATCGACTGCACTCGTTGGCGGACCTTCGTGATGCCATCATCGAAGGTGCCGTCTTACGAGTCCGCCCGAAAATCATGACCGCCTCGGCCATCATCCTGGGTTTGCTCCCCATCATGTGGTCACAAGGAACGGGTGCCGATATGATGAAACGCATCGCGGCGCCCATGATCGGCGGAATGGTCACGGCAACCGTGCTCACACTGTTGGTCATCCCCGCCATCTATTTCATCTGGCGTAAGAGGCAATTACAATGAGACCATTGAAATTTTATGATACGGGACCATGTCAAAAATACACCAACTCGTCATAGTTCCATTCTATGGCCGGAATAAAATGAAAGTTCAACCATGAGCATAAACAGGGATGGTCAAGACACTCGTATGACGCGTCGCTGGTTATTGAAAGGGGTCGGTGCGCTGGGAATCATGGCGGCTTTGGGTCGCCTCCTTCCTTCCTATGTTCTGGCCGGCACAACTATGGCAGAAGCGGGATTTTCTTCAAAACTACACGGAAAGACCATTGATTTACGCATTGCCGAATCTCCGTTTCAAATCGGAGAATTGACCGGAATAGCCAAGACCATTAACGGCACGTTACCCGGTCCTTTAATTCGTTTGCAGGAAGGGGACAATGTGACACTCAATGTCACGAACCGGTTAATGGAAGATACCTCCATTCACTGGCATGGATTGCTTCTTCCGCCAAACATGGACGGTGTGCCTGGCGTCAGTTTCGGCGGCATTAAGCCTGCCTCAACCTTCAGCTACCGCTATCCCATCCGACAAAGCGGAACCTATTGGTACCACAGTCATTCCGGCTTCCAGGAACAATCGGGTGTGTACGGACCGCTCATCATCGATCCGATTGAGCCGGAGCCGTTTCACTACGATCGAGATTATGTGGTGGTGCTCTCGGATTGGACCTTCGAGTCGCCGGAATCGGTTTTTGCCAATCTCAAAAAACAAAGTGATTACTATAATTTCCAGAAGCGCGCCGCTCCCGAGTTCTTTTCCGATGTGTCACGAATGGGATTGGGGCCGGCATTGCAGAACTATCTGATGTGGGACCGGATGCGGATGGACCCCACGGACTTCGCGGACGTCACCGCGTATACCTATACCTATTTAATGAATGGATTGGCACCTGACCAAAATTGGACCGGATTGTTTAGGCCCGGCGAACGGGTGCGATTGCGCTTCATCGCCGCCACCGCTATGACATTTTATGACGTACGTCTGCCTGGACTTACCATGACCGTCGTTCAGGCGGACGGCCAAAACGTGCAGCCTGTGGCGGTGGATGAATTTCGTATCGGACCGGCAGAAACCTACGATGTAATCGTCCAACCCATGGAGGATCGGGCCTATACCATCTTTGCCGAAACGATGGATCGCAGCGGGTACGCGCGCGGCACACTGGCCCCGCGCATAGGAATGACCGCCCCACTCCCCGACCGTCGTCCGCGGCCGCTCCGGACCATGGCTGCCATGGGCATGCACATGGACGGCATGGACATGGACGGCATGGACATGGCCGACATGAACAAACATGATCAGCACGGCAACCTTCATTCCGAACACTCGGGAATGGACGAGCCCCGAAACCATGCCACGTTAAACAATCATGACAGCCACGAAATGTCAGGTCATGCGGGGAATGCATCGCGCCATTCGATGATTCCCGGCAGCACGCCCGTAAAACATGCTCCCGGTCATCATGGTACCGGCAATCAATCCGTCGCCGAATTTTCGCGTCAACAGCTGGATGAGCCTGGCATCGGGCTGGAGAATACCGGCACACGGGTGCTGGTTTACACCGACTTGAAAAGTCTTGCGCCCTACCCGGACCAGCGGGAGCCCGGGCGCGAAATTGAGCTCCACCTCACGGGCCACATGGAGCGTTACATGTGGTCATTCGACGGCAAAAAATATTCAGAAGCCAAGGAGCCCATTTTCTTTCGTCACGGCGAACGGCTGCGCTTCACCTTCGTCAACGATACGATGATGGAGCATCCCCTTCACTTGCACGGGATGTGGATGCACCTTGAGAACGGAGCAGGGGCATTCCTGCCCCGCAAACACACCGTCATCGTGAAACCGGCCGAGCGAGTTTCGGTTGCCATCACGGCGGACGCTCCCGGACGTTGGGCGTTTCATTGCCATCTGCTCTTCCATATGGAAGCGGGCATGTTCCGCGTCGTCGAGGTTTCCGCCGGGGACCCTACGGGGCGTGCATGAGGAAAATTTATCGATGCATCCTTTCACTCATGATCATCAGTCTCCTTATTTGGGATTTCAATTCGTCAGTTATCTTTGCCCAATCCATCCCCGACGAATCTACGTCCACTCATAAACACAAATCCCACCCCCAAGCGATACAGCCAGAAGGTCAGACTGACACCCGATCCGGGATATTCAGAGAAATGTCGGACACGGGATCACCTGTATTCCAACAACAGGACTGGCCCAGTCCTGTCATGGATGAAGAGAACCACGGTTTTTTCCTTGCCGACGTCCTTGAATACCGGCCGAACATTGGCGGGGACGAAAGTCATGACGACTACCGGTGGGACATCGAGGGCTGGTACGGGGGTGACTACAATCGAATCTGGTTCAAAAGCGAAGGCCAGCGGGACACGGCATTTAAGGCCGACTACGACATTGATTCACAACTCCTCTTCGGACGCTTCATTCAGCAGTATTACGATTTCCAAGTAGGGGGGCGCGTCGAAACACAATCCTATCGGGGACGGAACGTCACGCGAGGACTGGCGGTGATCGGGCTACAAGGACTCGTCCCGTATAATTATGAAATTCAGCCCGCCCTCTTCATTAGTCAACATGGGGACCTGTCCGCACGATTGACCGCAACCAAAGATCTCTCCCTCACGCAACGGCTGATCCTTCAGCCCCGCTTTGAGACGAATGCCGCGATTCAACGTGTACGAAAGTTCACAACGGGTTCAGGATTGAATAACCTTGAATTGGGGTTTCGGCTGCGCTATGAAATCCGACGTGAATTTGCCCCCTACGTGGGAATCTCCTTGGACAAAAGTTTTGGAGATACCGCCTCACTCGTGCGGGAGGAAGGTGGAAATCCAAGTCAAATTCGATTCGTGGTGGGCGTAAGGCTCTGGTTTTAATCAAATCTTTACCGCGAAATCCGCCTCCAACTGATTGTGTAGCTGGAGCTTCTCTTCTTCAAAAGTACACAACATCTATAGCCTCGCCATAACTTTATTCAAGGGTTATCGACAGTTTTCTTCGGGAATTCGCTCAGTTATCTTGGGTGGACAGGAATCGGTATTCTATTTTTCTAATGAGGGTGTGACCGGCAGCCTCAGGAAAGGAGGATTTTCATGGCCCATCAATACCAACAATGTGTGGACGCCTGCGTGCGATGTGCTGAGGAGTGTGAATGCTGCGCAAATCAATGTTTGGGTGACATGCCGGAGTGTGCCAGACTTTGTATCGATTGTGCAGACCTCTGCTGGTCCTGCACGGCCTTTATGAGCAGAGATTCAGAATTTAGCGCGGAACTCTGCGACATCTGTGCCACCATTTGTGATGCCTGCGCCGCAGAATGCGAAAAACATGACAACGAACATTGTCGACGATGTGCGGAAGCCTGTCGTCGATGCGCGGAAGAATGCCGCAAGATGAGTAAAAGCGCAGGCACCCGCCAGCAATCTGTTGGGGCGGCTCGCTAGTCGTGCCGTGAAAATGCCTCGGACAAAGGGATGCACGCCTTTGTCCGAGGCGTGAATACGAACAAGCAATCTCATTTTCCCCCAGCTCTCGAGGCGGGCAAAAGAAGCTTATTACGGATGTGATTTTCTTACTTGGCCTTTCTGAGAATCAAACGGATGATCTGCCTAGGGCAAAGCCTTTTATCTACAACCCTGCACCTCAGCTTTTCTGAATTTCAGCCAGGATGAGTCACATACAAATTATGCTTTGCATCACCTAGAAAAATTCCATTTAAGAGCCACTCCATCAATTCGGATTTTTTCAACCTCTGTTTGTCTTCCCCACTACAAAGGTAATCCTCTATACTGAGGTTAATGAGTATTTCTTCTTCCTCATTGAATTAAGGGGCACCCGCCTCTATACCTTCATTCGATCAGAAAGACAGTAACCATGGAACAAGAACCCTCAATTTCAAAAGATAAACCCCGGCGACGGGAACTGAGCATGGCCAAGGTTGAACAGGTCAAAGACCCGGTCTGTGGGATGATGGTGGATCCGCTCACCGCTGCAGGTAAATTTGAGCATGCGGGCACCATGTACTACTTCTGCAATCCCCGCTGTCTGGACCGGTTCAGCCAGGATCCGGAAGGCTATCTGACCGGCAAACATACACAGTCCATGGAGGCGGAGCCGGCAAAACCCGGGACGAAATACATCTGCCCGATGTGTCCGGGCGTGGAGTCTTCCAAACCGGCGGCTTGTCCCAAATGTGGCATGGCGCTGGAGCCGGATATCGCAGCCGCCCCGGCCACTAAAACAGAATATGTCTGTCCCATGCATCCTGAAGTGGTACAGGACCAGCCGGGCTCCTGTCCTAAATGCGGGATGGCTCTCGAACCAAGGGAAATCACACTTGAAGAAGAGGAGAATCCCGAACTCAAAGACATGACGCGGCGATTCTGGATTGGTCTCGTGTTGGCCTTCCCGGTTTTTTCCCTGGCCATGTCCGAAATGATTCCCGGCCAACCCATTCAGGGAATCCTGCCACCTTCGGTCATGTCATGGGTACAGTGGGCATTAGCCACGCCCGTGGTCTTATGGTGTGGATGGCCGTTCTTTCAGCGCGCGTGGGTTTCGCTCGTGAACCGCAGTCTCAACATGTTTACGCTGATTGCGTTGGGAACCGGCACAGCCTATGTCTATAGCACCGTGGCGACGCTTGCGCCTCAATTATTTCCTGCCTCCTTCAGAGGAGAGGGCGGTGAGGTCGCTGTCTATTTTGAAGCCGCGGCCGTGATCACCGTTCTCGTGCTATTGGGCCAGGTTTTGGAATTACGGGCTCGCAGCCAGACAGGCAGCGCCATTAAAGCCTTGCTTGGCCTGGCTCCAAAAACTGCCCGGCGAATTCGCGAGAATGGCGAGGAAGAAGACGTCCCCGTGGATTCCGTGCATCCAGGAGACAAGCTTCGTATCCGGCCGGGAGAAAAAATTCCAATCGACGGAGTCATCCTTGAGGGTCAAAGTGCCGTGGATGAATCGATGATTACCGGAGAATCGATCCCGGTGGAAAAAGAGGCAGATGCTCAGGTCACCGGGGGAACCGTCAATGGCACGGGAACGTTGGTGATGCGAGTTGAACGAGTGGGTCGGGATACCGTCCTGGCGCAAATAGTTCGCATGGTCAGCGAAGCCCAACGCAGCCGGGCCCCCATTCAACGGATGGCCGATCTGGTAGCCGGCTATTTTGTCCCGATTGTCGTCGGAGTAGCGTTACTGACCTTTTTGATCTGGGCGATGTTCGGGCCCGAGCCTCGTATGGCTCATGCCCTGGTCAATGCCGTCGCCGTTCTTATTATTGCCTGTCCCTGCGCTTTAGGTTTGGCCACTCCTATGTCGATTATGGTGGGAACCGGACGAGGAGCCACAGCCGGGGTCCTCATGAAGAATGCTGAAGCCCTGGAGCAATTGGAAAAAGTGGATACCCTCGTCGTCGATAAAACGGGAACTCTCACAGAAGGCAAACCCAAGCTGATGTCAGTCATTTCCCTTTCCGATATGGCGGAAGAGGACCTGCTGCGATTGGTCGCCAGCCTGGAACGCAACAGCGAACATCCTCTGGCCTCCGCCATTGTGAACGGGGCGAAAGACAAAGGGCTGGAGTTAGGGAAGGCTCAGGACTTTCAGTCGAAAACCGGCAAAGGCGTGACCGGAACCGTTCAGGGACACAGCATGGCACTCGGCACACGGAAGTTTTTGGAGGAAGAGCATCACGTGAAGCCCGAGGCCTTCGGGCCATTGACGGACAAGGCCGAGGACCTGCGCCGGGACGGCCAAACCGTCATGTTTGTGGCCATCGCAAATCAGATCGCCGGACTCATCGGAGTCGCCGACCCGATTAAACCATCAACGTCGGAAGCCATTCGCCTGTTGCATGAAGAAGGGATTCACGTGGTCATGGTGTCCGGTGACCATCAACAAACCGCACAGGCGGTTGCGAAGAAGCTCGGCATTGATGAGGTGAAAGCGGAAGTGTTGCCTGAGGAGAAAAGCCGGATCATTCAACAATTTCAGGCACAAGGAAAAATCGTGGCCATGGCCGGAGACGGCATCAATGACGCACCCGCCCTCGCTCAAGCCCAGGTCGGCATTGCCATGGGGACCGGCACAGATGTGGCCATGGAAAGCGCCGGAGTTACCCTGGTCAAAGGTGATCTTCGAGGCATTGCCCGTGCACGCCGACTTAGCCAGGCGACCATGCGCAACATTCGTCAAAATCTCTTCTTTGCCTTTTTCTACAATGCCATCGGGGTGCCCATTGCCGCCGGTATTCTCTATCCGGCATTCGGCATCCTCTTGAGTCCGATGATTGCGGCAACCGCCATGACGTTTAGCTCAGTTTCGGTCATTACCAATGCCCTCCGATTACGAACCATCAAGCTCTAACAGAATGGTGAAATTGTATGCCCTGACTCAGGCCGTAGGGGAAACCGTGCCGGCGACTGAATTCCCGGCCTTCGGAGCCGAATCGACTTCGGCAAATAGGCTTGGCAGGCAAGCCGACGGTTATTTGAACCAATGAAAAGGAGGAGAGATGGATCCCCGCTACCAACCTGTGGGGATGACGACTGGTATAGTTTCCCCCTTTACCCGACCCGTTCTATATCCTCAATGGCATGCCATGTCGTTCCGGTGGGATATCTCAGTTGGCTGACGGTTCTGTATGTCTGCTCCCCGTCGCTCATCATAAGAGAAAACCAAAATCCCTTTGCGTGAGGGTGCCCCGCCATGTTGGGTGGCCCCTTCAAGAACGGGTCCCGGTTTTCTGTTATCAACGGCGGCCGTTTGAGTCGGTCTGTTGCGGGTGGGAACACAGCCTTGGGCGTAAGGGCCGCGTGCAAGCACACCAAGGCGAGGATGTAGGTTGCTGCGGCATAACCTGATGCCGCTGATCTGACTTGGACATTCTGGTACAATGCTCTTATGTACCCCATTCGGAGCTTAAACATTCATGAGATCCATGAGCAGATACCTTCTCTCTATTGTGGCGGTTATTGGGCTGGGGGGCGCCCTCACAGCGGGTCAACTAATGGCCCAGCCTGGCGAAATTGACATTTTCAATCAACAGGACACCAGAGTATTCAAGGCGGCGGCCTGTACAAAAGATCGCCGGCCGGTTGAAGCGCTGTACTACATCGTGGCCAGCCGGTCCGATCTGGCTAATGGAAAATCGTCTCCATCATCGCACCTGATGAAAGAAGCAGTGGATGGTAACTGGCGACAGATTGCCTCCCGGTTGACGATGGAGCAAGTGACGGAAGAACGCTTTGCCGATACCTATAATGCTCTCTTGAGCGAAATGATCCCACTTTTACAGCAGGCAGTTGAGGAGAAGAGTGGCGTGTCCATCTCCGTCTCTGAAGTCAACAGCAGATCGATGGACCAGACCAAGGATCAGGACGTTCCAGCTTGCGGTTAGGGACACAGTGCCTTCCCTCTAACTCCACGGAAATTCGGTGCGGCCATAAATTGTTCTTCCGCAAAAACCCTCACCAGCTGCGTAACCAATCGTAGAACAATCAATGTTCTCAGCCAACGCCCTGGTCGGTTGGTTTAAGTGTGATTCCGTAGTTCGGGAGGACTCCCTGTTCTCCCTGTTGCGGAGGACCGGCGCCTGAGTGGGATGTCGGTGTAGGAGTGGGATCGAGAAGACCTGTCGCTTGATCTGAAGCGGATTTATATGGTGGCGGTGACCACCCCGATAAAGGGTACCCCTGGCCTAAGTATTACACACATCTCCACACCCAGGGTTTAGTTGACATCCGGCCATCTCTGTCTGCCTGGTTCAATATAACCATTTATCCCTTCTTGGGTAAGACACAGGAACCAGTCCCGGTGTCCAAAGGTGGGGTTCCTCCAACGGGCAGGAATTCCCAGTTGTACCGATCGGAATAGAGTTCGAGTTTCAGAACGCCAAGCGTGTCTGCTTGGAAGAATTCACTATTTTTTTGTCGTGTTTCAAGGGAGTGCAAGGGAGCGCCACCCGTGCCCACGACAAACGCGCGAAAGCCGCGGGCGTGATCAAGGTCCCCTTCGGCATTCTGGGGGGCAAACCGTTCGTAATCATGGTCATGACCCTTGAGCACCACGCTGACCCCACTGGCATAGAGGGTCTGCAAAATATTTTTCATCCTTTGGGATCCCCCATGTCGGCCGGAGCTGAACACGGGGTGATGCCAATAGGCGAGGATACAATTGGCGTCGGTGGCCGCTAAATCCTGTTGGAGCCACGCATGTTGGATTGAGATCGTGTCGCGATCCTGGCTCTTTTCCAATTTGCTGTTTAAGGCGATGATGTGCCATCCACCCAGATCAAAACTGTAATACCCTTTCCCCGTCTCCCCGGCCCGGGGACCCCAGTAAGCGAAATAGGGCAGAGCGTTCCTCGTTTTGTATTCATGGTTGCCTGGTACCGGATAGGTTCTGTGCTTGAGCCGCCCCCATGTCCGGTCATAACATTTATTGAATGACCGGGAGGACCCATGGGGATACCCAAGATCACCCAATGCGAGAATTCTGCCCTTTCGACCATAAAGCAGGTTGGCGGTTTTTTCTGCATTCGCGTGATAGTCGGTTTCCTCAATCCAACCTACGAGTTCGAGAAGCTTGTGGAGAGCAGGCTCCTTCTCTTCTTTCTCTTCCCCCACGCTTTCGGGTAACAGACCCACCACCTGCATTAACTCCTCCCACTTAGAGTGGTCACCGTTACATTTTGCAATGTCACCCGCAGCAAAAATGGTTTCCGGAATCTCGGGTACAGAAGAAGAGAGGGTTGTTCGTTGGGCATGTGCCGGATACGCCACTGAGAACAGCGCCACCGTGATTATCATGCCAAGTAGCCAGGGACGAATCTTCGTCATCGCCATGCAATCTTTAAATAGCATTCCTTGAACACCACCGCCTTGAAAAAGAGGAAATTCAGTTATTCCAGAGTTTTTTCTTGCTCCATTCATTGGGCTTGCTGAAAATGTATTTTGGGAGGGACACAAACTGCCCACAAAACAGCCTGACATAGGACTCAACAAGCCCATCATCACAAGGGCCCATGACAAATAGATCAAAAACAGGATGCATGTCTCACTAGATAATGTTGTGTTGCAAAGTGTATTCCTTGACTTCCTGATGTCATTGATAGTCTCAACCCATTTCTAAGGTTTTGAAATTTTTCGCGTTTTTCTTTTATTACATCCTCTTCACAGCAATCTGCCTGTTGGAGTTCGCTTGGGTTGAGCGTTTTCGCTCTGTGGCAATGGTGAAAGATTGCACGTTTGAAAAAAATTTGCCAATAGCCTGTCCCGTAAAAATATTTTTCTCCAAGCGCACTTTTTAATGCAATCACGGCAATCGTAATCTTCCCGATTCAAAACACCGGAAACGCATGCATGGCTACCACCAGCTATTTGAGCCCAAAGCGTTTCCCCTTTTTCTTAATCATACGTGGTCAATATGAAGATGCTATGAATTTGTCATGAAGATGTTTTCATACAGGAGAGAATACGCTCAATTCCCGGTATTCATAAACAACCGTGCCCTCCAATGCCACCTGTCGGGCGGTTGCCCCCTGAGGACGGGACGCCGGGGTGGTTCATGCTAGATCCGCCCACCGGTCTTCCGATACGGCCACTTTGGTTTCCACTTGGGGTGTGGTGGCGGGGCAACACGCGAATCAATTCAAGCGCAACCACATTAATTTATTGAGAAATGGCCTCGTGAAATACGGCGGGCAGCTGGTTTTGGTATTTGAGCCGATCCGCAATCAATTCCGCGGTCCAGCCACGATGTAATATATTGCGCACATACTCTCAGACCACGTTTGATTCGAATCGGTCTCGCTTCGCGCGCTGGTGGAATCGACTTTCAGCCATCAGCTGGGCCCCCCGCGGATAATCATGCTGCCCACACCAGAGGTTCCGTCGCAGTTCGCGACGGATGCTGGTATGCCTGCGCAGTAGGCGTCGTCCCATTTCGCTGAGGCTCAGGTGCTTTTTCCGCCACAAATAGATGAACGTGGGTTCTTTCTGGTCGAAATGCTTGTACCTCTGGTTCATACACCACCCCCCTGGGTGCCTAAGGATACCGTGGTGCACGACGTTTTAGGATTCGGGCGGTTTCGGTCATTACCAATGCCCTCCGATTACGAACCACAACATTGTAAATTTTCCAAAACCTGCCCAATAGGGAAGAAAAGACAAGCCGCAGAGATTGCCCTCCCAAATGGCGGGACATCGACTCTCTTACCCTGACTTAGTATTCTTGCGGTGAAGGGTTTCCATTTGGAGGTAGATGCAGGACGCCGTCCAGGTAATCAGAACCAACCCGGTCAGTGATTCTATTCCGGTGAGAAAGCGAAGCGGGCCGGTTGGAATAAGATCGCCAAAACCTAAAGTCGTATAGGTGACAAAAGAGTAATAGACACAATCTTCAAATCCAGGAGTCAACGCCCCCACGAACGTCCCATATTCTTTGGCGAAGATTAAACCATAGTACCCCGCCGCAAAAATCAAAATTTCTATGATATGCGCGATCAACGCCAATAAGATGCCCCAGATGACGCCTAACCTTGGTCGTCCGGATCCAGGGGGTATGAAGATGAAAATTCGGCAGACGACTTCATAATGAACCATGACAGACAAGGCGACGAGCACCGTAGTGACAAATAAGGTCAGAAACATGTATGCCCGTGGTCAACGACGGTTCATTCCAAAAGAAAATCAAAATCTTTTTGTGAGAGAGACGCTCCGCCGCCATGAGGAGTGGCCCCTTCCAGGACAGCGTGATAGAGATCCAATTTCTTCTGCTTCAATTCCATCATTTTCTCCTCGATGGTATGTCGCATGAGCAACCGCATGATAGACACGTTCTGCGTTTGCCCGATGCGATGCGCACGGTCAGACGCCTGATTTTCCACGGCCGGATTCCACCAGGGATCGAGGTGAAAGACATAAGACGCTTTGGTGAGATTCAGCCCTTGCCCGCCGGCTTTAAGACTCAATAAAAAGATAGACGGGTTTGCTCCTTCCTGGAATTTCTGAACCAGTTTTTTTCGGGTGGGCGTCGGTGTGGAGCCATCCAATCGGACATGAGGAATCTCATGCCCATCGAAAGCCTGTTCGACGATATCCAGAAACGACGTAAATTGGGAGAAGACCAGCGCACTATGCCCTTCATCAAGAAGCTCCTTGAGGCGATCAAGGAGACATTCAAGTTTCGGGGAAAGTTCGGTATGCGCGGGACTGAGCAATTGCGGTGACAAGCAGATCTGTCGGAGTTTGAGAATGGCCGTCAGCGCGATGATCCGGGCCTGCGCGGGTGTTTGACTTCGATAGGCGGCAGCAATGGTCGAACGAATTTTGGTGACCGTCTGTTGATATAAACTCTTTTGGCGATCTGTCAATTCCAGATACAGATCCGTCTCAATTTTCGGTGGCAGTTCTTTGAGGATTTGACTTTTGGTTCGACGCAATACAAAGGGTCTGCTCCGCTGCATGATGGTCTCTAACAACGCCGGTGATGGCGTTTTCATTTTCCCCTTGACCTCTTCATAGTCTCCCAGCAGACCCGGCACGCACAAATCCATCAGGGCATAATATTCTCCCACATGATTTTCCAAGGGTGTTCCGGTCATCACGCATTTAAAATACCCTTTGAGACGTCTTGCGGCACCGGTGGTTCTGGCTACAATGTTTTTGACCGCCTGGGCTTCATCGAACAGAATGACATTAAATGGGATCTTTTCGAGGATCGCAATGTCCCGTCGGATCAGACCGTAGGTCGTGAGGACCACATCGGCTCCCGCAAATGAAGACGTGCGTTCCTTCCCGGTATACGACTGTATAGTCAGTGAGGGATAAAATCTGGAAATTTCATGTTCCCAATTAAATAAAAGGCTGGGAGGAAGCACTACGAGGTGTGGACCTTGAATCGGTTCCGGTGCTGTGATGAGGCCTTCTTTAATCCCGGCGAATAGACAAATGGCTTGCAGCGTCTTCCCCAATCCCATGTCATCCGCCAGGCACGCACCCAGGCGATGTTGATAGAGAAACCCCAGCCATCGATACCCCTCTTGTTGATACGGGCGAACCGTCGCATCCACGACTTGAGGAAGGGGAATAGGCTCAATCTGCTCAAAATGCAGCAACCGGTTGATCAAGGCTTCATCCGCCGGAGGGAGAATGACGGTCACCCCCCGTTTTCTCAGGGCCACCCAATCCAGGATTTGCAGTTTCGGGACACGAACGACAGCTTTTTGTTCCCGGTGTTCCATACTGGGCTTATTGGAGAGGAAGGCAAACGCGCGCAAAATGGCCTGGGTGTTCTGATCCACAATCCGGATGATGCCGTCCGCCTCCATCATTCCACCCCGTTCAAGAATTTTTTCTATATCCTTGGCTTCGATCCGCACCCCGTCACACAACAGTTCCGGTCGAAGTTCAAACCAATCAATGCTTGACGCCCGTCGAGCATCGATCGAACAATCCCACTGCGACGTGGTAATGGGCTGGTCTTGATAGAAGAGCCCGATGCCGACTTCCTGCAATTTTGCATGAAGCTCGGGAAGCAGGGGATAGAGGTTGGTGAGCGACAGACTCATTTCATCATGCTCCACCATTCCCTCGAAAAGCGAGGGTCCCCACAGCGTATATGGAATGGCATAGAGTAAGGCTTCTTTCGCCCAATCGTTCATCACCACACTCCAGTGCCCATCGTGAACCACCAGCCGCACACTGGGCTCAAGTGCGGGCGAGGAAAATCGCTGAAGGATCTGTTCGGCCTCCGCCTTCAGTTTAAATGGACGGAATTCATCCTGAGCAATGCAGGCCTTTACCAGTTTCCTGACGTCCGTTGGCTTCTGATGACCGATCAATTGGAAAAAGGTGTCATAAAGGAGTGCACGGCGTTTCTTTGCCTTCAATCCGCTCGAGACGGTTTTGGCTCGTTCAAGAAATGGAAATATCCGGAAAATAGGCACACTGGGTCGCCCCTGACTTTCTCCGAGCCAACATTCCGCGCGGAGGACCCCTGTCCCCAAATCCAATACCGACGTATCCATCGGAATGGCCTCGGGAATGAACGTGAGGCGATACTGGTAGGTTGGCGCCTTTCCGGAATGGCGGTGATCAGTGAGTGGAACCTCCTGCCCGGCACACTTGAGCAACACCGACCGCAGGATTCGGTCTTGTTCATGAAGGGGAATATCCAGTTGTAAGGTGATAAATTGTTCGACCGGAATGGAAAACGTGGGTCTTGCCATTCCGGTGGGACGTTCCGATGAAAGCCGGCCTTCGCGATGGTGGGATGTCGCCGGCAGGGCCAACGGTCTGCTAAGCGGGTCCGCAGGTTCAATAACCTGTTCCCGCTGACTGTTCTCATACAACAGATCGTATATGGCCCATCCACCTTCATCCTCAAGTGGCCCAAGCTTTTTGGCATTCAAATCAGCCGCAAACCCCAGACAGGCGTAAGAGTTCGGTTGCACCTCCCCATAGCGTAAACAACAGGCGGCAATCGAAACGTGCGACCCGAGAATGTCCAGTTCTGTCTTGGTGGTATACAGCGCATCCGGTGCCCATTCCAAAGGAAATCGTCCGTCCGCATTCTCGTAAAACAAGGCATGATGCTGGCCGTGATGTTTCAGGAAATCCCGTAACCCTTCCTGGACGGACCATGCGGGATCCTGCGTGGCTCGAAGCAGCACGGCCAACTCGGTGGGCATCCCGGCAAAGGATTGGCAAATGTTCCCATGGTTGGTAATGCGAATGGATGACACCCCGTGGTGATTGCAGAGAGTAATCTCGAACCGTGGAGGAGCGGCAGGGGTGGGTGTTTTTGAGGCCAAAGGGGTCCCGGCGCGTTCCATGAGTTGTCGCAGGAGTAGCGCTCGTTGAGTGGAATTGGTTGAGGGCATCCGGAAGGTATCGGGAAGCAGGAGATTGACTGTGGTCAGGAGAGCACAAATGACATGTTTACAATGCGACTCAGGCGTCCACACCGGACAGGTACAGGAAAAGGTCAGCTGCCCGTTGTGGACACCAAACCGAACCAGATACTGGGTCGCCCCTCGCACCGTAGCCGACAAGATAGACTGCGTCCGGTCCCAACTATAAGACTCGAGCCGTCCTTGGGCATAATACTCATATCCGCGAAGGACAAAGGCCTTGGAAGCCAGGAAGTAGACATTATTCGGAGAGAGGACTTTCAGGTGTTCCAGGACACCAAAGGGTTCTACGGACATCGTTCCCCTATCATCGTACAGGAACCTGAGCGATCAACAAACAGGCACGACCTCTGGCACAAGGGCATTCCCGGTCGTGATGAACAACGCATCACTCGATGCACTTGGTAGCGGTTCTGATGTGACATATGGGTGTTCTGCAAAGCACGGGTACCTGTCGACCAGACATCCCGTGTTGAACAACTTTACGGGTTTTCCATTCCGAATGCCGATCGGCAAAGCTTCAATTATACACCACTCATCCTCTGATGTATGCCGTCTGAACTGAGCAAATGCCAAATATCGCCACACCTGCTCAAAACGGTTGATGAGAAGGCCATGACGCGCTCATCTTGAAGGTTCCACGCCTCTCTGTTAGCCGGGAATCTCAATACGTTAAGGGAAAGCCATCGCTCAGCGCAAAATGCTGAAAAATCAACGCTGCCCCCTAAAGCATTCTTACCAGCCTGTGCCAGGATTCATCTGTAACATCATCAGCCCGTAGAAAAAACTTTTTTCCACCGAACCGGATCAACGGCAGGCTTTTACTCGGGCAGGCAGAGAGGCAGGCGGGTTGATTAAGGGATCGGAAGAGCGTCTTTAACAATCACCGTGCCCTGCATGGATCCTAAATGAAGGTCGCAATGGTAGGGAAATATACCGGGATGCTTAAACACATGCTCGAACCGCTGTCCGGGTTTATGAAGGTTTAATCCACTGTTGAACTGCTTCCCACCACCAGAGCAATCGTTTACCCGACACCCACCACTTGTGACACTGTGGGGTTCTTGCGCGCCATCGGCATAAATCCACATGACTTTGTGGCCCGGCATAATCGTCACGTCGTGAGGCAAATAAAATGTCGTGGCCCGGAACAGCACCACCACTGCGCCAATCGGAGCGTTGGCCCAACCCTTTTCGGAAGGGACAGGAGCCCGGGGAGCTCTGGCTACCACCAAAAACTCATCGTGGGACGGGAGAATTTCACACCGATGGCCTTCCTGAGCGGTGACCACCACTTCATCTACCTGTTGAAAGACTGCATGGGAAACAACTCCGCTGAATAGGCCGTCATCCACGACGAGGGTAGTAGAAGGCGGGCCATCCCCCTCAGAAGTTTGTACATGCAAACGACAATGCTTCGGATTAAGTTTCCAGGTCAGTTCAACAAAAAAGGGTTCTCCCACCTCAACTTTATCTACCAAAACCGTACGGTCTCCGGATTCCAGATTCAGCCCGAAATCCAGCACCATATCTCCCGTTTCCCAGCCGACCGTGGGAAATGCAGACCGCGGAAGGCCCAACAGCCACAGGCCATTCACCAATACCACAAGCATGCCATACATCCCGAATTTGTTCATCATTGCACTTCCGCCTGGATTGAATATGCTATGGCTGAAATCTTCTTTTCGACCACTCCAACCCCTCTTTCCCATCACCAATCATTGGGGTTCATTGATGTCATCTTCCCTTCGCCCGTCAAGTTTTTGAAGAAATGTTCTGACCGACCTTCCCTCCTGACTCCCAAAGAATTTTCTATCACACCAAAGTATAGGAGTCTCACCTTCAGTGAGTAAATGAATAATTTTTACGCAATTGAACTGGGGATTTCGCGGAAACTTCTTCATTTCAACCAATTATTTGCCGAAAAAATGAAAGTCAATCTTTCGCAATGCACAGGCATGCCTTTTTATATCAGTAAAATTTCCCCGACAAACCGGGAAGCATCTTGTAAATGGGATATCTCACATGTCCGCATTTCTCCGCTCAGCAATCTGAGGGGTATCCCGCACTGTTTATATGAAACCATACCGTCCCCCCTGTACATCTTTTCTCACCAACGCCACCGGATTTTTCCCATGATGGATTAGCCAATCGTATGCCTGACAATGCTTCAAACATTGATGTTTTATGGCTGTTGATCTGTGGGGCCCTCGTCATGCTCATGCAAGGGGGATTTACCTGTTTGGAAACAGGTCGTGTTCGAGCCAAAAATAGCATCAACGTCGCGATCAAAAACCTGGTTGACTTTTGTACCTCTTCCCTCGCCTTTTGGGTGGCAGGATTTGCGTTCATGCACGGACCAACGGCAGCCGGCCTCATCGGCACGGAGTGGTTTCTTTTTGATGCACACGAGCAGAGATGGCTGTGGGCGTTTTTTTTCTTTCAGATGGTATTTTGTGGGACTGCCACAACCCTCGTCTCCGGTGCCGTTGCCGAACGGATGCGATTTACTGGGTATTTGGTTACCAGCCTCATTGTGTCTCTTCTCATCTATCCCATTGTTGGCCATTGGATGTGGGGAGGATTAGCCACAGGGCAGAACATCGGATGGTTGAATCAACTCGGATTTATTGACTTTGCCGGCTCAACCGTCGTCCATTCGACGGGAGGTTGGGTGGCGTTGGCGGCCGTTTTGGTCATCGGACCCCGGCATGGTCGCTTTTCGGACAATGCCGTGCCTATCCAGGGCCAGAATCTGCCATTAGCCACGCTTGGAGTCTTGTTGCTGTGGTTCGGATGGTACGGTTTTAACGGAGGAAGTAGTCTCGAGTTTACCCATAAAACCTCGCAGATTCTGGTGAATACAACCCTTGCCGGAGCCACAGGTGCGCTGGCGGCTCTTGCATTAAGCTGGTATCACCTGAAACGGCCGGATGTCAGTTATGCCCTTAACGGTGTTCTGGCCGGTCTGGTCAGTATTTCCGCTTCCGCCAATATCATGTCGCCTGGAGGCACGATTCTCATCGGCGTCGGAGCCGGAATTATCTGTGTCGGAGCGACCATCATTCTTGAACGTTTGCACATTGACGACGCTATAGGCGTCGTACCCGTTCATGCCTGCGTAGGGGTGTGGGGCACCGTTGTCTTTCCTTTCTTGAGTACTCCGGACTCCTGGGGCACAGGGCTCACCGTCTGGGAACAAGCGGGCATTCAAATTCTAGGTAGTGCAATCTGTTTCTTTTGGGCATTTGGTATGGGCTTCGCCATTCTCAGGCTGATCAATCAATGGGTACCCCTCCGTGTCACAGCCGAGGAGGAACGAATCGGGCTCAACATGACAGAACATGGCGCCGGCACGGCCATTCTGGATCTTCTTGTCCAAATGGAAGAGCAACGAACCGGTCATGACTTTACCCGTCATGTCCTTTCAGAGCCTCATACGGAGGTTGGCCAGATCGCGGAAGAATATAACCTGGTATTAGACACGATCAATACGGAGCAACGACGACGCCAAGAAATGGATGCCGCCCTAGCCTATGGGGCCAGACTTGATACACTCTTTCAGGAGATTGCAAAGGCCACAAACGAATCCTCGACTATTGAAGACGCGATGCAAATCAGTATGGATTTGATCTGTCAGAATACCGGGTGGCCTGTCGGACACTTGTATCTCCTCTCTGAAGATACCAGCCACACTCTCATTCCCACTGCCCTCTGGCATTTGGAACATCCCGAACGCTTTGAGACCTTTCGTTTCATTACCGAACACACCGATTTTCAAGCCGGCGAAAGTCTTCCAGGTCGGGTGTTGGCCAGTGGAAAGCCCAGTTGGATTCGGGATGTGACCCAGGATCCCCATTTTCTCAGACCCAAACAGGCAAAAGATATTGGCGTGAAGGCTGGATTTGGATTTCCAATTATCATCGGGGAACAGGTGGTAGGCGTGTTGGAGTTTTTTTCGACGGAAACGATGGAGCCGGATGCGAAATTATTAGAAGTCATGGGGTATGTCGGAGCACAGCTTGGACGGGTGGTGGAACGCAAACGAGGAGAAGCCATCTTGATTCATGCCAAAGCTGAAGCCGAAGCCGCGACGAAAACAAAAGCCGACTTCCTGGCCATGATGAGTCATGAAATCCGAACGCCGTTAAATGGCATCATCGGCATATCGGATATTTTGCTCGGCACACCTCTCAGCGAAGACCAGCAAGACTGTCTGCTCACGATCAAGGATTCGGGTGATGCGCTTCTCACAATCATCAATGACATTCTCGATTTCTCAAAAATTGAAGCGGGCAAGCTGACACTCGAGACGATAGACTTTGACTTTCGAGAGACGGTGGATGCCGTGGTCGATCTGTTAGGCCTTAAGGCTCAGGAAAAGGGGATAGAGTTGATGAGCTCGATCAATCCGGAAATTCCCACCACCGTCCAAGGTGATCCGGTACGACTTCGCCAGATTTTGATGAACCTCATTGGCAATGCAATTAAATTTACCACTCATGGTGAAATTGTGGTTCAGGTTGTACCCGAAGAGGAAACTTCCAGAACAGGCCTTTTTCGATTCATGATTACCGACACGGGTATTGGGATAACCCCTGAAGGCCAGGGTCGACTGTTTCAGGCCTTTAGCCAGGAAGACAGCTCCACAACCCGGAAATACGGAGGAACAGGATTAGGCCTCTCCATATCCAAGATGCTGGCTGAACTCATGGGAGGAACGATCGGAGTCCACAGCGAATTGGGTCAAGGGAGCTGCTTCTGGTTCACCATCCGATTAGGCAGCCAACAGTCTCACCGGATACTCGATAAGGTTTTGCCTCGCGAATTTGAGGGTGTGCGTATTGGTCTCATCGATGAAAGCGCCACAAATCGAATGCTACTTCAACAATATACAAACTATTGGGGCATGGAAAGTATCCAAGCGGAAAATGGAGAGAAGGCCCTGTCCTTATTCCGGGAACGTGCCTTGAACGGAGAACCCTGTCACCTTGCTCTCATCGATTTGAACATGCCTGGCATGGATGGTCTCGAACTGGCCAAAGCGATTAAAGCCGATCCGCAGTTGGCGTCCATACGCTTGATCTTGCTTAATCCTTTGATTAAACGTGTCGAAAATACTCACAGCCTCACTCAAAAGCACTTTGCTGCCTTTGTTTACAAACCGGTTCGCTACAAGCAATTATATCAATGTCTATTAAACGTCATGAGAAGGTCTGACGTGGCCCTTTCGTCCACCACGATTCAATTGCCCGCGAGGGACCTGAGCAAAGGCTCAGGGCAACGACTCCTCCTGGTCGATGATAATCTGGTTAACCAAAAAGTCGGCGTTCGCATGCTGAACACACTCGGCTATCAGGTGGATGTTGCAGCAAATGGACGTGAAGCGGTTGAAGCCATGACACGGACCGCCTATGCCGGTGTGCTCATGGACTGTCAAATGCCGGAGATGGACGGATTTGAGGCTACCAGGGAAATACGAAAACGAGAACGTACCATTCCACAACTGCCTATCATTGCCATGACGGCCGCCGCCATAGCTGGTGATCGGAAAAAATGTTTGGAAGCCGGCATGAATGATTTTTTATCCAAACCGGTGAAATTAGAAGATCTGAGACATGTCTTGGAAAAATGGCTCTTCCAGGCTTCTTCAACGAGAAACCATGAGGGTGAAACAGAATCTCATCAATTAGACAATCAGGAGGCATCACTCCTATCCGGAGCGTCCACACCGGACCTTTCGCCACCCCTGGATTCGGCGACTCTTGCAGACCTACGCCGATTGGGAGGAGATGAGGATCCTGCATTTTTTATTTCCGTCATCGAGCAATTTTGTCAGGATTCCGTGACACACATGGATGGAATCAACCTGGCGATACAGGAAAACAAGAGTGATTCCCTCAACAAGGTGGCGCATGCGTTCAAAGGTTGCTCACGAACCATTGGCGCCAAGCCACTTGCCGAATTAGCCTTCCAACTTGAGCAGATGGGACAAACTCAAAATCTTGAAAAAGCTCAAGCCATCTTCGTATCATTGCAATCTGAATTCGAGCGGGTGCAAGCCGCTCTGCAAGATGAATTAAAACAGTCCTCTGCGACCCTTCCATAATGGAAATATGGGAAAAGCAAACCCTCTGAGTCTTGCCGAAAAATGGGCTATCCATCCAGACGGGACTACAAGAACAAGTAGTGATCCCAGGCCTGGTCTACCAGGACCATACACTCATCTTCTTGTCTGGTTATTTTTCGAGAAGCGTTCCGTGCCTTACCCTTCACGAACCAACAGATTCCTATACGTCCTTGACGTGAGCCTTATACCTTCTCAATCCAAACGGACTTTTTCTATTCTTCAGATGAAATGGCCTTTGATTGGTTGGATTGAACCTGGAAAAAATCCCCACCTTTGTGCCATTCGTCATCCGTTCCCCAATGCAGTTCCTTCTCAACTTTTTTCATCAGAGGAACATGCTTGGAACAGTGAATATAGGCTTCCTCGACTTCTACCATCACCCAACATTCGGGATGTTGTCCCCCTTTCATCTGCGAAGCGTCAACCAGGGCCTGGGGAATTTCCGGCATGGCAACCACTTCTTCATTAGTCATCACACGTGCCTGTCCATTTACATGCAGACCGACCGTACTTTGTAAAAAATCGATGAACAGCAGGCCGATCCGGGGATTTTCAAGAATGTTGCCGACGCTCGCCATGACCCCGTTCCCGCGATATTCGGGATAGGCCAACATATTGGCATTGAGCACTCTGACGAACCCGGCAGTCCCTGCTCGATACGAGCAATCACATTCGCCTTCGGCATTGGCGGTCGAAAGAAAAACCATCTCCTGTCTGGCTATAAACGACTGCATTTTCTCGTTTAATTCGTTGATCATCTGATTCCGATAAAAAGCCGTAGCCCGTCTGGCTGTTCCAAACATGCCTTGTGCTCGCCCCTCACCATCGGAATTCACATACGGTGTCAATTCTTCCTGCTCGTTGTTCATCTTACGCCTTTGTTTTTTGGCAACTGCCCAAGCCAGGGCCTGCCTTGCCGCCGTAAATTATTGAAAAGCTCCGGAGGGAGATTCAATCGATATCTTAGACGCACTGGCGTGGCTAAGGAAAGAACCACATGCCCCATCACACCTCAGGATATGAAGGAAGCGGGACACCTTTAAATTGTGTATAAGAAAGCTAAAAATGGTGCGGAGAAGAGAGAGAGAAAACCTGAATAACTCGGAGTACTAGTATGAAGATTCATCCCCCAAACGCCTAGCCGAACGCGTTATGAGAAACAAAAGCTCTAACGGAAAGAGCGATTCGACATTAAAAGCCTATACCCACCCCTACCCCGCCACCAACCCGGCCTCCGGTGCTGCCGCCACCAAAGATGCTGTACCAGGGACCAGAGCGGCTTGCCTGAATCAAAGCCGGATCTTTCCACACATATAAGTGCCTGATCACCACGGCTGGAAACTGATAATCCATTTCATCAAGCTTGGCGGAAACCGTCCCCGTCACCTCTCCCACGAGGGTGACCTGAGTATTCGCCGGGAACAGGGCCGGATCAAGAAAGGCTTTCTCCATGGCAATAAACCGGCCTTGTGAGTCGGTGCGAGTTGCCACGGGTCGTTGGTATTCATCCAAGGGTAATTGCAACACCTCAAGCCGGGTACCTTCCGCAAGACGCTGGGCCGACAGAACCTCCCCTCCAAGCACAAGCATCTTTCCTTGATAGGCCCCAGGATGTTGAATCACATCCGAAAACGTGAGCGTGGGATCAATCTGATTCTGAAGAATTTCCGGTATTTCCACGGGCGAGGACGCGCATCCCCCCGTACTCCCTAGAGCCAGCACCAAACACCATATGAGATTTTTCAGCTTCATCATCCTATTCTATCATAAGCCGATTGTGCAATTTGGGTGTGGGATCTGACAGGCAACCCATCATTCCAGATGAACCTGATCGAGAGACCTCTTGAATCATGGCAGCCCGGCAGAAGAATCCTGCGCACCTGAAATTTTTTTGTTTCCACCCTCACGTGAGACGGAACACGGTTCGACATGATCCGGCTTAACTCCCATTTACGATTCCAAGAGACAAGAGCGGTTACATTGCCTATGGAATGCGATATCATATCCTGGCTGTCTTGTTCTCATTTACCCAGGAGCGCGCCCGATGGTTCAGATCAAACGCATTGTCCTTGATGTCCTCAAGCCCCATAACCCTAACGCCCTTGACTTTACCACGGCTATTGCAGAAAAAGTGCCTGGATGTCGAATCAAATTAACAGTCGCGGCGATGGATGAAAAAACAGAAACAGTCCTGCTGATGATTGAGGGAGAACAGGTGCCTTTCAGCGCCATCACTGAAACCATTAGTTCTTTGGGCGGATCGATCCATAGTATCGACGAAGTCGATGTGGAGAATGGACCGGTCGATACCGAACCCGCTTAACCATGGCGTCCCTGATTGCAGAGCTTACCTGGCTTCTCACACTCACACGTTCCCATCTCATCGCACGCCGGTACTTTGTCGTCAATGGATTCGACGGCGCACTCACGATGCTGGGTCTGTTGGTGGGATTCTATGTGAGCGACGAAGTCAAATTGCCTGTGGTCATCAGTGCCTGCCTCGGGGTGGCCATTGCCCTGGGGATGAGCGGCATCAGTAGCGCCTATATTAGCGAGGCTGCGGAAAAACGCAGAGAACTCAGGGAGCTCGAAAAAGCCATGATGACCGATTTGAGGCAATCAGCCCATGGACGAGCCGCTCGGCTCCTGCCGGTCGTCATTGCCTTCGTAAATGGGATCGCTCCCCTGACCATCTCACTGGTGATCCTGCTGCCCTTGTGGGCAGCTCCACTGTTGAAGCCACTAGCTCTTCCTCCGCTGGAATTGGCATTTGTCCTGGCCTTGATCATCATTTTCCTGCTTGGCGTATACCTGGGACGAATCAGTCACACTTTCTGGCTTTGGGCGGGTCTTCGAACCCTCTTGATTGCCGCGGCCACCACTGCATTCATTTTCGCCTTAACTCCGGAATAATCGTCCTTTAATACACCAACATTCCCCCGGGCTTTTACTTCATCTGAGTCCAACCGTTTGTTCTCTATGATCAACGAAGATGATCCTCCACCTCACCGGGCGCTTCCTAGAGCCCGGTGGAGCTGATACTTCGTTCCTCACTGAACAATTAGAGTCCTTTTCTCTCGAACCAACGAAATAAGAGAAGGCCTCCGGCCCAAAACATCGGAATGATGACCCAGGCCGACACGCCCAGCGCGTCCGGCAGGCCGATCTTTCCAAAATCTTTCCATGCCAGAACCGTTGATGTGAAGAAGGGATAGAGTTCCGCATAGAGGGCCGCTCCTAGCAGCATTCCCGCCACCGCGAAGACGGCGTGCCAGCGCCCTTCGCCCAACGCGCCGATCGATGTGCCCGGACAATACCCCATCACCGCCCACCCGACCCCGAAGAGAGCTCCTCCAAGCAGGATGGCACCGAGATTCATCGGCTTATGGTGGTGAGTGGCCAACCCGGCATCCGTCAGCAAGGTTATTCCGACCATGCCGACGAGAATCGCAGACAGCATAAACTTCAGAATCGTCATATCCTTTAGCAACATGGCCCCAATTTGTTTTTCGAATCGCAATACTCGACCTTTCTGCAAGAAAAATCCAAACAACATCCCCGTCACGAGCCCCAGCCACTGATCGACGCTCATGACACTCTCCTCCCATAGACGAAAGCGGCCACCACCACCCCGACTCCGAAGAACATTGCCATGGCGACCAATCCACTGACCGAGAGTTGCATCATGCCGCTCAACCCATGGCCGGAGGGACAACCGTCAGCCATTCGCACACCGATCATGGCGATGATCCCTCCCAGTAGAGCCCCCATGGCCCGTATTGTCAGGGATGACCCAAAGCGTTCTTCCCATGTCGGTGGGAGACGCTCCAGTTTAAAGCTTCGGTCCGTCGCTGAGGAGAGCAGCGCCCCAAGGAAAATGCCGAAAACCAACATGAATTGCCAATCAACACGCACCTTCTCTTTTGTAAAATACTCGTTGACGATGACATGCTCCGGAGCCACAGTTTGTTCAAACATACCGGCCGCACGCACGAACGTCGTCGATGCGCCCAAGTAGGTGGTCTTTCCCGTCAACTGGGTGATAGCATACACCGAAACAATGGCCAGAAGGCCGACTAAAGCACCTGCCAGGTAAGGACTCCATCCATCATCATCTGTTTTCCACTTCACATTCATAAGGAATTCCTCCGTGCATGTTCGATCATTTGTCTGGAGCGAAACGACCCTAATGCTGACAAGTGAAAATAACCAATATGAACAACAATGGGAAGAAAGGACCGGTCCTAACCGGACTACTGACGTTAGAAACGCGTTCTTGCGTTCAAGCATCAGAATCTGAAATGGCCCGACGAACGATAACGAGCAGATCTTGTAAATTGTAGGGTTTTTGGAGAACTGCATAGACCCCTAAGGCACGGACCTGTTGTTCTAATTCCGGAGTCAGCTGGCCAGAGTATAGGATCAAGGGATGGGTGGAGATATAAGATTGCTGGGCCAGTCGTTGGACGAATTCCAGCCCCGTCATCACGGGCATCTGATTGTCGGAAATCACAAGATCGAAAATCCTCCCTTGCTGGATCAGGGCCAACCCGACCGCCCCGTTTTCCGCTTCTTCAATGCTATACCCTTGCATCTCAAGGAAATGCTTTAAGGCTTCTCGGGCCATCTGATGGTCATCGACCAGGAGAATACGCTTCATCGCTTCCAGGGTCCCTGCTCGCTTTCGTTTCGAGAGGGTAAAAATTGTCTTTGTGTATCATCATGGATTCCTGCCAAATCCTGGGGATTAATGATCTTTGCGTGCTATGTTAATCATATCAGCTACGTCAAGAATTCGATGTTGAGGAGAATCCCGCCACATCATGTGACATAACTGAGACCATGCGGTCTGTTACCACTTGCCCGACACTCCCGCTCATCCGTCGCCACGGGTGCCGCCGGAGATGGCTATCATTATTCACTGGACCGGAATGTCATCGCCTGCAGGACTCGCTCCCGGGACAGATCCATAGCCGCCTTGCGGGGCTCAATTTTTTTCTTTAGGCTTCGCATGAGCACTTCTTCCGTATTGCGTCGGATTTTTTCTGAAATGGCCTGAAACGCTTGAGTCTCATTCCCGCCATGGTATTCCACGGAGGCACAGATCACACCTCCGGCATTGGCGATAAAATCAGGAATAGTCAGGATACCCCGTTGATGCAATCTGGTTTCGGCCTCTAGGGTGGCAGGAATATTGGCTCCCTGCAAAATCAATTTGGCTTGAATGGCATCGACATTGTTGAGGTGGATGACATCCGGACGGGCGGCGGGAATCAGAATATCGCAGGGCAAACCAAAAATTTCCTCTTGACCCAGCCTCCTGCCTCCCGCATACCCCAGAACGCTACCCGATTCCACTTTGGCTTGGACCAGGTCGGCAACAGAGATCCCTCTGGGATCATACATCGTTCCACGACTATCACTGGCAGCGACGAGTGTGGCGCCTTTGTCTTGCAGGAAGGTGGCGGCATGCTTCCCGACGTTGCCAAAACCTTCGATGGCCACAGTTGCGCCTTTAAGCGTGAGGCCACATGAGGCTGCCGCCACCTCGGCGCATTCGGCTAGCCCGAACCCCGTGGCCCCGATCTCATCAAGTGGAATGCCTCCAAGCACCCGCGGAAGACCCACGGCCCGTTTAATTTTGTCATGGATCCAGCCCATGCAGGTCTCGTCTGTTCCCATATCCGGCCCGGGAATATACTCCACAAGATCGCGAATGGCGTGGGCAAAGGCGCGAATCACGCGTGCCTTATCAGGAGTTCGAGAATCAGCCAGGATTCCGGCTTTGCCCCCGCCATGCGGCAGCCCGGCGGCGGCATTTTTAAACGTCATCGCTCTCGCCAGACGAAAGACTTCGCGCGTAGACACATCCGCAGCCATACGCACCCCACCGATCGCAGAACCACAGGCGATATTGTCAATCGCCACAATTCCCCGCATACCACTGGCTGGATCATAGAGATGCACGATTTTTGCCGGTCCCAGGTCGTCACAATATTCTTCAAAACTCCAATAGGCTTCTTTCATCCCGGCACTCCTTTTCTACGTATCAGCATCGGTTCCCTATAGGGAAACAGTCGAACATTCAGGTCCTGGAATCCATGCCTTCCGTCCTTTTGACCTGTTCCCAATAATGCGGGCCGTGGCCATTTGGAGCAACACCCATTCAAGATTATTGGTCGACCAGATGCCGACACGGTCTCCACGCCCGACGTTCAGCGCCATCAATCCTTTTGCCAGTTTCGTGGCCTCCTGATGAAAACCGGCATAGGTGAACCACCGGCCTTGTGGAATGGAAACGAGGGCTTCCGCTTGCGGACAGGTCTTGACGGTGTGTACGAAAAAACTCCAGATTGTCGACCCATGCAGAGGCGTTTCTCCTCCTCGATGAACATAGGAACATTGTCGATAGTTGGCAGTCATACCGTCATGGGTTATGGAATGACATTCAGTTCCCGTCCTACGTTCTCAAAGGCCAGAAGAGCCCGTTCTAACTGTTCCTGGGTATGGGCGGCTGACATTTGCACCCGAATGCGGGCCTGCCCCTTGGGCACTACCGGAAAACTGAATCCGATGACATAGATACCCTCTTCAAGCAACCGCCCGGCCATACGTGTGGCTAACTCCGCGTCTCCCAGCATGACAGGAATAATGGGATGGTGCCCCGGAACCAGACGAAAGCCCAAAGCCTCCAGATGGCTTCGGAACATCTTCGCATGCTTGTTTAGCGTGATCCGCAAGTCCTCCCCTTCCCTCACGATGTCCAATGCCTTCAGGGCCGCAGCCGTGATAACGGGGGGCAAGGCATTGGAGAACAGATAAGGCCGGGAACGTTGCCGCAGAAATGCGATGATCTCACGCCGACCGGAGGTGAAGCCGCCGGCGCCTCCACCCAAAGCCTTTCCAAGCGTGCTGGTAAGAATGTCCACGCGATCAGCCACCCCAAAATGCTCCGGAGTACCTTTCCCCTTTCTACCCAACACTCCTGTGGCATGGCTGTCATCAACCAGCACAACGGCATCATACCGCTCAGCAAGTTCAGTAATGCGATCAAGCCTCGCGAAATCGCCATCCATCGAGAAGACCCCGTCGGTGGCAATCAGACGAACACGTGAACCGGCAGCCTTCTGCAGGGCCGTTTCCAACTCCTGCATGTCGGAATGGGCATACCGGAACCGGTTGGCCTTACAGAGTCGAATGCCATCGATCAGGCTCGCATGATTTAATGCATCACTGATGATCGCATCCTCCTCATTCAAAATCGTTTCAAACAGGCCGGTATTAGCATCGAAGCAGGAGGTATACAGGATGGTGTCATCGGTACCCAAAAACCGACTGATGCCTTCCTCCAATTGTTTGTGCTGATCCTGTGTCCCGCAAATAAACCGCACGGAGGCCATGCCAAAACCATAATGGCGCAACCCTTCTCCCGCCGCCTGAACGACCAGAGGATGGTTGGCCAACCCGAGATAGTTGTTGGCACACAGGTTAATGACCTCACCCTGCGCCACACGGATATTGGCTCCCTGTGGTCCAAGGATTTCCCTTTCGCCTTTGAACAAACCGGCGGAGCGTATTTCTTCCAGTTGGGCTTGGAGGAGTTGTTGGAAGGAATGGTAGGCCATACGTATTCGTGACCTTTGAACATGTGGGGAAACTCATCATGTGATGAATTTCCTTTTTGGCGTTAAGGCACCATCACAACCTTGCCGCATTGGCCTGCATTGACGAGATCAAACCCTTTGGCAAAATCAGCCATCGGAATGGTATGGGTCACGACGGGTCGAATGTTCAGCCCTGCCTTAAACAATCCGGCCAACCGATACCACGTCCCGAACAACCGGCGGCCCGTCACACCATAGACCCGTATGCCTTTGAAAATAATTTCATTGGGCAAATCAAAGCACACTTGTCCCCTGGGGATGCCAAACAAGGTCACGCGCCCCCCATTTTTCACGGTCTGAAACGCCAGATGCAAGGCTACCGGATCACCCGACATTTCCAACGCGGCATCCACTCCCTCCCCTCCTAAGAGATCGGACAAGGAGACACCCAAGGCCTCGGGAGATCCCGTGTTGGCATTGAGCACATGGTCGGCACCAAGCTGCTTTGCTAATTGCAGCCGGTAGTCACTGATATCGGTCGCGATGATACGTGCGGCTCCCGCAAGACGGGAGACGGCAATCGCAAACAATCCGGTTGGGCCACAACCAGTCACAAGTACCGTGTGCCCGGTTAGATCTTCCGCCAAGGCGGCATCGACCGCATTGCCTAATGGTTCATGCAGACAACCCAACTCCGGTGGGATATCACGTGCTGTTTTCCATAAGACCCGTTCGGGAAGAGAGACGAATTCCGAATAGGAACCATCGAAATCAATGCCTAAAATGCGATAGTTTTGACAAACATGCGCCTGGCAGGTTCGGCATTGAAAGCACACACCACAAGTCAGATGAGACTCCGCAGCCACCCGATCCCCGACGTTGACCGAGGACACCTCACGGCCCACCTCCACCACTTCACCGAACATTTCATGCCCGATAATTCTGGGAAGATGAATACGGTGGCTCGCCCATTCATCCCAGTTATAAATATGTGCATCCGTTCCACACAAGGAAGTTGCCTGCACACGCACCAGACACTCAGAAGGACCTGGTCGGGGATCCGGCCAGTCCATGAGAGTGAACCCTTTTTCCGGTTTTGTTTTCAGAAGGGCTTTCATACCAATTTTAAGAATCTCACTCCTTAAGAAATGTCGCGGTTTGCTCCAAGGAAAATTTTTTCGTAGCTAACTATTGAAATACATTCTACGTAAAGGACAGAGAGCTCTTGATCCTCCACAGTCCCCGCTTTTCTTTTGACTTTTGCCACAGTCTCAAATTCGTTCGTTATAGCATGTCATTACTACCTGCACGGTCTGTTGGGGGTAGAGCAAGCGCCTCTTCCTCTTTTTTTTGATCTTTTTCAAAAGAGGGTCTCTATGATCTATCCCTCTCACCACCTGGGAATTTTCCACCCTTTCTTCCACTCACCGCTGATCTGACCCTCAGCTGCTCCCTTAATGATCATCAATCCCACTGATTCGAAATCAATACCCCCTTCATTGTCTCACAAGAGACACAGCAAGGGGCATGCCTCTTCAATGAGAGTCTGTGTTTTTATCAGAAGGAAGAAATATGTTGAAAATGATCCACTCCATTTGCCTTTAAAATTAAGGATAACCTCCATAATTTTTTTGCTTACTCTCTCTGCTCAGCATTTTCAGTTCTGCCAATTTGAGTCACTAAAAGGGTTATTACTCTCAAATATCTGAGGCATTTTGCCCCACCTCATTGGCCTGTAAATTCAACCGCTCCCCACTCTCCCTCATTCCCGGTTGTTCCTTCGTATCCCCAACTCCCTGAAAAATATAAAGAAGAACCCATCCCAATCAGAAAGGGATGAAGATGGCCTGCCTCATTCACAGGAAAAAAGGCTGCAACCATTTGGAGGAATTTCCCTTCTGCTGCGCGGGCCCGGTGGCGTAAGTGAAGGAATGGCCATATCCATCAAGATTTTTGTCCATTTCCTCAGTTTCTCCACTGAAGGGAGAACAAACGGCGGGGGTATTACGCCACCACAGTTCAGTATTATGGCGCTCCGGCTCCAATTTAAGGCATCGCCGAAATCACATTCCCGAGAATAGACGCAGGTACCGAATCAGCATGACTTTGGAGCTTTAAATGATAGCGCGAGACACTCGATGAGATCTTCCTTGCGGGTACCCTTTCGCCCGATCCTATTCACGGCTGTGCTTTTCTTTTGGTCGGTTGTGTCCGGCCAAGCAAAAACCCGAATCAGCATCCTCATGACTCAGCAGGCTGGAATTGGTGGGATGGGTCTTCCCCGATGTCCATGCTACTGTCATGGGGGATCCCGGACGATTTCGTCAGGTTTTACTCAACCTTCTGAGCAATGCCATCAAATTCACCGAACAAGGTGAGATTGGAGTACAGATCCTGCGCCTGGAAGACGGAGAGCATGACATCGATATTCGCGTTCAGGTTTCCAATACCGGTGTGGGAATCTCCCCTGAAGCTCAGAAGAAAATATTTGAATCCTTTAGCCAAGCCGACAGCTCGACGACCAGGAAATACGGGGGAACAGGACTGGGACTGGCTATTTGAAAACGCATTGTGGAGTTATCCGGCGGTACCATAGGAGTAGAGAGTCACTTAGGACAAGGAAGTGTCTTCTGGTTTACGCTCCGTCTCCAAAAATACTGGCAAGACCTCCCGTCTCACATTGATACTGATCAAACGATTCTGGAGGGGCTTCGGGTATGTTGCGTGGATGACAATGATACCAACCGGCATCTCTTAGCCCAGTATGCGGAGGATTGGGGAATGGGCGGGACTTCTGCTTCTTCCGGTATGGAAGCCTTAGCAGTCCTTCGAGCCGGTGTGGCCCGGGATAAACCCTTTGATCTGTCAATTCTCGATATGCATATGCCCAATCTGGACGGACTGGAATTAGTCAGAGCCATCAAGGCCGACCCCGGAATTCAGAATGTTCGCTGCCTCCTCTTAACCTCGCTCGGAAGGCGCGGTGATGGCAACGAGGCGCAACGTGCGGGATTTCAGGCTTACCTGACCAAACCGGTCCGGAAGACACAACTGCAACAAAGCTTAGTGGCTGTGATGGCCCCCGAACAACCCACAGAAATGGCGAACCAGGAAAATTTGTTTACTCTGCATTCTCTCAAAGACCTATCCCCGAATCAGCAGCCGAGTACCATCCTTGTGGCAGATGATCATACGGTGAATCAGGAACTGGCTTCACTCTTATTACACAAACTTGGGCATGAGGTGGAAATGGTATCAAATGGTAAGACAGCGATCGAAACTCTTCAGAAAAGGCCGTTTGCCCTCATCCTGATGGATTGTCAGATGCCGGATATGGATGGATATGCGACCACCAAAGCGATTCGAGCCTGGGAAGGAGAACACCACCATACCCCGATAATTGCGGTGACGGCCAATGCCATGTCCGGTGATCGGGAAAAAATGTCTTGCCGCGGGCATGGATGATTACTTTAACCAAACCCATTAAACCGGATAAACTCCGGGACATGCTCCATCGCTGGTTACCACGAGAGGAACGAACGGCCCTCCCACTCCATCATATTGACGACGGCGTACGCCTTCGAAAGCCCCTCACGAATTTGGATCCTCTCAAAACCGGATCTGGCGTACCTCAACCATTGGATGCTGAGCGGTTGGACGAATGGCGTACGTTGAGAGGGAACGAATTTGCGTGCAAAGTCCTGAAAAATTTTATTCGCGAAGTTTTGGAATGCGTCTCGAAAGTTCAAAAGGCTGTCACGACGGAAAATTGGGAAGATTTAACTCTGGCGGCCCATGGGCTCAAGGGAATCTGCCGAAACGTCGGAGTACAAAAATTGACCGAGTTGGCTTTTGCATTAGAGCAACTCGATCGTCATGAATCGTTTGAGACGGTCCGGCACAAATTATCTGCTCTCCAGCAAGAGTTGGCACGAGTACAATATGTCCTGGAGCATGAAGTGGTCCAACACTCTACATAAACTTCTGGTAGTTACATGCTGCCCTCAGATTGACGGAAACAGGAGGTATGGGCAATGGGGCCATCCAATAAGATAGCCTGTAAGGATTCCGGCTCTTCTTCGCGTTAATTGTAGCCACAATCCGGTTCAAATGGTCTTGTTTAGGAATGAGGCAACGACAATGTGGGTTTAAATAAGACTGGTGTCCTGATATGCCAGTTTTTATGTCATACAGAGAGAACCAGATGTGGCAGGAACGAAGAGGAATACAGCTATTTCAAGTAATAGTGCCAACCTTGACAGGACAGGCTAGGATTGGGAAAAGCACCACAAGAAGAAAACCGGTATTTGTACCAAACGATTAGTGAGAAATTGCAGGACTCACTAGTATTGCGGTGGTTGCGGGCCTGGCCGAATCCCAACTAAATCGGGATCTTCCCCATCAAGCACTCTAGGAGGTTCTTCGCTTTCCGACTTGCGTTGCTCACGTCTGGCTTCCTTATCCTGTTGCTTCATTCTTTTGACCATCTCACGATTTCGTTTGGCCTGGGTCACTTTTGTCGGTCGTCCCATTTATCTTCCTCCTTTCGAATAGGGTATCACGCCTCCGGCTCCATCATTGGATGAGCTGGAAAGCTTTTCTAGGCTTTGCCTCTTTGCCAGACTATCCTGTTTGAGGCACCGGTCCTCCCGGGTCTCAGGTGGCGACTCTCGTCCGGCCAAGCAGCATACCTGCGTTACGTGGACTCCCTGCGTGCCTTGGACGGCTTTCCTGAGGTCGAGGAACGGGAAACTTTTTGAGGCACCACATCAAGGCGAGTCGCGCTATCCTGATCGAATCCAGGACTCGACATCATCAGAACTTGTCGGCGAACCTCATCAATCGGCATGGGAATTTTTTCTTTAGAAGGATCAGCGAGGCCAAGGAGATCCCAACGAATTTTCGGCTCAGGTTTGAATGTTTTTCTATTTCTAACCTTGCCACCCCACTTCATTGTCAGCTTCATAAGAAGCCTCCTTCTGTCTAAAGAACCATGCGAATTATGACAAAGAACACACACCGTCCTTTTCGAACGGTACGGAAAGCGAGGAGGAATGAAGGCCATCCTCCCTCACGAAATGATCGTCGAGATCAATCCTCCTAGGAATGAAAAGGCAGGAAAGGCAGGAGAACTACCATCGCTTGTACCGTGAGTCAGGGTAGCACTCCACTGGGAGGGAGTCAAATACCGGAAGAGATTGTAGTCGCGGGATTAATGCTTAACCTTCCAATTACGTCACGTCTTCCAGAGTCCTTGCCTCTCAACGACCGGGATCACTCACGTCATACGGATAAGGGGAGAAAACCCTCATCTCAATGCTGGGACGTCGGACAGGTATCTAAAGGGCAACCTCTTCCCCTTTGGGTTTCCATTTCCGTGCAAGATCTGTTGCCTCGGTGATCTGAGCATCGGTCATCTCCTGCGAGAGTAGATCTAATGCTTGGATCGACGGATCTATGCCCTGCTGTGCAGCCAGATATGCCCACATATAGGCTTGCACCAGGTCCTGCCGGACCCCTTCTCCTTTATAGTACATGAGGCCAACATGATTTTGGGCACCACCATTCCCCTGTTCGGCAGCCCGTAGAAACCATCGAAAGGCTTCTTGAAAATCCTGCGGGACCCCCAAACCCTGGCGGTACATCGCCCCGAGATTGTTCTGAGCCCTGGCATTCCCGAGATCGGCTGCCCGACGATACCACAGTCGAGCCTGCTCAAAATCCTGTGGCACTCCCTGCCCATACCGGTACATATAGCCCAACATATTCTGCGCCTCGGTATTTCCCTCTTCCGCTAAGGGTCGCCATTCAGACAGAGCGGCGGGAAAGTTCTCCTGCAGATATGCCTCCTCTCCTTCCTCATATCCGGCCCACGTTACTCCCACCCAACAGAGCAGAAGAGTCATGCTTAGTCTCAGGATGTTAGGCGGATGGATCATCATGTCATGACTCCCTTTGCCTCACGGCAGGGTCAACTCACGATCGGGTAAAGACCAACCCTGACAGACGCTCATATATCCATATGTACTCTATGCCTGTTGCTTGGCTTCAAGTTCCGCCCATCGAGTATACAAGCGTTCCACTTCCTGTTCGGCGGCCTTGAGATTTTCATAGGCTTCTTGAAGCTTGTGATGATTCGCTGCAATTTTGGGATTTTCTGTTTCGGTACGGCATAATTCGAGTACCGCCTCGGCATCAAGGACCCGTTTTTCTATCGTGTCATACTCCTGCTGGTCACGAAACGACAGTTTTTTTGCTTTTGGCCGTTCAGCCGTGGCACGGACACTCTTTGATTGAGTGCCGGTCTGATCTTTGCCTGATCGTTGCCGGCGAAGCCAGGATTCCCATTGTCCATAATCCGCAAATTGCCCGTATCCTCCCTGCCCGTCCAATCCTACAAAATCCGTGCACACTTCCTCCATCATGTAACGATCATGGGTCACCAGGATCAAGGCTCCGGGAAATTCCTTTAAACTTTCTTCCAACACTTCTCTCGTCGGAAGATCCAAGTCGTTCGTAGGCTCATCCACAATCAACACGTCGGCGGACTGCAGCATTAACCTGGCAATGACTGCCCGGGCTTGTTCGCCACCGGAAAGCAACTCAATAGGGAGATCCAATTGTTCAGGCTGAAACTGAAACCGTTTGGCCCATCCAGCCAGATGCACGGTCTGGCCCCGGTACATGACGGTATGTCCCGAATCCGACAACGTCCGCCGCAGGGTCATCTTTGGATCGAGTTGATCACGATTTTGATCAAAATATACGACTTGCAATTTATCGGCATACGTCACGCTTCCCTGATCAGGCTCCAATTCTTTGGCAAGTAATTTCAACAGGGTGGATTTCCCCGAGCCATTATGACCTAAGACTCCTGTGGCGGTTCCCGGTGAGATAATCCAGTCCAATTTTTGGATAATGGTTCGCGGGCCGAACGTCTTTCGAAGCTGATGGACTACCATTAACTGTTTTGTGCGACGACCCGAGCCGACAAAATCGATGGAGGTTTCCTCTTGTCGCAAACGCACCTGGGTCTCAGCTAATTCAGCCTGCAACGCATGGGCGGAATCTATGCGAGATTTTGCTTTAGTGGATCGAGCCTTGGGACCTCGCCGAAGCCACTCTTCTTCCCTACGAACTTTTCCGGCCAACGCCTGAGCCTGTTGAGTTTGACTATTCAGAAATTCTTCCCGCTTAACCAGAAACTCCTCATAGCCGCCCGGAACAAGAAAAATCCCATCTGGATATCTCCGATTGATTTCTGCAATCTTATTTGTGGCATGCCCAAGAAACCATCGATCATGGCTTACCATGACCCACGGCCATGGAGCCTGGGACATCACCTGCTCCAACCAGCGCATCCCTTCCAGATCGAGATGGTTCGTCGGCTCATCCACCAGCATGACATCCGGCGCCTGAACAAACCCACAGGCAATGGCGAGCCGTTTTTTCCATCCGCCCGAAAGAGGGCCCACGAGCTGATCGCCTTGAGCAAACCCCATGCGCCCCAATGTCTCCTGCACCCGAGCCACACAATCATGGGCATGGAGACCGGATGCCAAGGCTGCTCGTTCAATTTCCTCGGCGACCGTCGACTCCGAATCAAAATCAGCCTGTTGGGGAATATAGGCAATGCGAAGATGCTGCCGTCGAGTGACTCTTCCCTCATCCGGCTGTTCAAGCCCGGCAAAAATCCGAAGGAGGGTACTTTTCCCCGATCCATTCGGCCCGATAATCCCGATCCGGTCCTTTTCTGAAACGCCTAGGGTCAGTTCCTGGAAGAGACGCTTGGTCCCATAGGCTTTGGTAAGCTTCTGTCCATAAATCAGCGCTGACATACGTATCACACTCCTTAAAAGTCCGACCTTCATAAACCGGACATAAATATTATCCCTTCCCACCTGGAGAACGCCCTCATTCCTGCCAGACCGGACTCACGCAAGAAATGTCCCTTTCAACATACCTGTCTCCAGAGGCAGAAACCAAGCTGCGGGATCTGTTTGTTAAAAGACGACCTCAGGCACGCGTCTATTTAAATTTCATGAATGCCGAAGGCCGTTGGTCGGTGCCAACCTCGAACATCATTATCCCAACCACAGACCATTATCACTCTCTGTCCTCTCCACCATTCTCACACTTCACCTCCCTGGCTATGAACACCCAAATGGACGTTTCAGTCGTTGCAGAATTTTGGCCCAAATCGTCTGATACGTTTCACGTCCCTGTAAGAGTTCACAATAGCGCCCAAGCACCCGTTGATAGGCGTCGGGAAAAGTCCGGCCCGCCCACCAATGGCAGGATCGAGGTAATCCATAAATGATGGCTCCTAATCGAGAAGCCACTCGAAATTCCAATCCGAATTCAGCTTCCGCGTTCCTTTCATATTCCTCCAACCGGTGCCTTGGATCCCTGATAGTGGAAGCCACACTGACTGCCGCCAGTTGTCCGGATCGGACAGCATAATAAATCCCTTCTCCCAGTAAGGGATCAACCAAATGACCGGCATCGCCAACCAACACGGCTCGAGACCGCACCAAGCTTCCGGTCCATCGATGTCCAGGGCGATACGCGGGATGATGGGCAATCGGGAGTGGGTGTCCTAGGGGGGGAGGAATCGAAAGCCCGGCCAAAGCAGATTCATGACTGATAAAATCCTCAAAACTGCGTTTAGGACGATTTCTGCCACGAATAAATTCGCCCACACCCAGCGAGAGGCCTTGTTCCTTCGGAAAGACCCAGCCGTATCCTTTTTTCGCTGCGGGTAAACTGATTAATACCGTTTGTGAACACTGAAACGCATGAGGTGTGTCTCCATGATATTCACTTTCCAAAGCAGGAATATTTATGACCTCTCGCTTAGGGAAACATTGTTGAGCCACCACACTCATCGCTCCATCGGCTCCGATGACGATCCGGCCGCGATACCGTCCTTTCCCAGTGGCCACTTCGACCCCATCCTCTAATTCCCGAATGGCGACGACGGACTCCTCTTCCCGGATCTCTACTCCAGCCTGCCGGGCTTTCTCGACCAACCATTGATCGAAGGTCTGGCGCATGACCATGTAGGCCACGGGACGCGGAGATTCAACAATAAAGGAATCCGTTCCCCCGTACATAAATTGCACACGATGCACCGTCCCCTCAACTATCGTTTTGAAATCGGATGGGAGAATTCGTTCAATTCTGGCCGAGAGCCCTCCGCCACAGACTTTGTACCGGGGATGAACCTGCTTATCAAACGCCACCACGGATATTCCCAATTGGCTTAACGCATAAGCGGTCGAAGCCCCCGCAGGCCCCATGCCCACGACAATCACATCGTACTGAAAGGAATGAAGAGGAGGAGTCACAGGTCAGAGATAAGCCGTAGTGAAAATGGACTTGCGAGATAGACCTGAACAGGTTAGAGAGGAGGAAGCTATCCGGTTACAAATACTGTGTTCTCTTTTGAAAATCTTTTCCTACTGTACTGGAATTCTCCCTCCGTTGACTACCCCTTCATCACACTCGGTGACAGACCCAAACGCCAACGGTGGAGCATGATAGCCTCGGCATAAAGAATGCTTGACCACATCCCCCTCAAGAGCTGGAAGTGGTCAGGTAAGAACAGGTGGTTGACCCGTCAGAGAATCCCGGAGGACTCCTCATCAAAAAAGACAACCGGGAAAGGAAGAAGAAGGGAGAGATAGGAAAGCTAGAGCTCAGAAAATGTCGAAAATTCGGAATCCGTTGAATACATGGGAATGATCCTCTCCATATGCATTTCAGATAAAAGGGTCTTCACCGGATCCTGAGGGTTCACGATAATCATCCGCCCTTTGAGTTTCATGAAGGTCTTGGCAAGGACCACCAAAGCCCCTAACCCCACACTATCCAAAAAGGTCACTCCTTGAAAATCCAGGATAAGCCCTTTCGAATTTGAGTCTGTATATTTTTCTGCGGTCTCCTTAAAGGCATTTTTTGAAAATATATCCAATTTTCCTGAAAGACTCACGACCGGCAAGCCATTCATGTTTCGTTCTTTAATAATCATGGCCGGGAATTGATCCTTCTGTTTCCATGACCCGCTCGCAAGTAGATTACCCCATGTTTTTTGCCTTTGGTGGGTGTATCGGATCATTTAGAGGAAATCTTGAGAATTATGGCCTGAATCATGCCCTTTCAACGGCGTTACGTACTATCTTGAGCCTCTTCCCAGGATGAGAAAGGAGGGCTCAAAAAATCAGTGGAAGGGGCAGAAGGAAAGAAAAAAATAGGGTTGAGGAATATCTGTCAGGGAAAACGAACCAGACTTCCTTGTGCCTGAAGGCCCGTCATAGAACCCATGGGAACCTCACAAAGACAGGCAAGCCCCTTGCGGGAACCAAATAAACGGAGCGGATTTTTGTTCAATCTGAATGCCCTCTTAGGATCGACCCAAGGTAACGGAAAGCAGCTCCTGAGCATCGCCACGCTGAACCCTAAGCTCGACAACTTGACCGGGTTCCGTTCGTTCAATCAGATAATTTTTTAGTTGTGCCGGTGTGGTAATCAGCACATCATTAATGGCCATCAACACATCGCCTTTTTGAAATCCCGCATGGCGTGAGGGACCGGTGGCTTTGGCCACGACCAACGCCCAACGACTTCCCATCCTCAATGTCTGGAGCTGAATCCCCAGAACCGAAAACCCCGGCACCCTGTCAGCCAAAACGGCGGTCACCACCCTTTGAACCAACGGGCCCGGGAGCACAAAAGCCAATCGGGCACACCGTCGATCGTCATGCTGCGTTTCCGTTTGAATGATGGCATGCATGAGCCCTACCAGTTGTCCATGTTGATTCAACAGCCCCCCGCCAGAATTGCCGCTACACACGGACATATCCACCTGCATTAATCGACTGTTCACCGTCGGCAAAAACGTATTGGGATTCCCAGTCGTGCCAAAGTTAATCGCCGGCCCCCAACCCAGCGGATACCCGACCGTAAAGACCTGATCGCCATATGTCACATCTTCTTCGGCAAACGTGACATGCGCTTTTGGCCAATCCGATTCGGCACCCTGGAGTTGATACACGGCCACATCCAGGTAAGTATTGGCTCCCTGGCGAGCGGCCGGCAATTCAAAAAGGTCGTCCGTCACCACATGAATGGTGTCCGGGATTATGACTTTCCCTCCCTCGGTTCGCTCTACCGCATGCCGTGCCGTCACAATCACTCCCCGACCAATATGGATCCCCGATCCGCGAATACTGACCGGTAGTCCGTAGCCATTGTCTGGAATCTCAAGTTGATCGGCCCGCAGGATACCGACTGTCGCCACCTTGGCCTGTTCAATGGCCTGGGAAATCGACATGGCCGAAGACTCTCCCAACCCCGCGAAGAAGCCAAACCCTGCAAAAAAAACAAGTCCAATGAGAATCGACCTGTCAGCACTCATCCGTACCCCCAGCGTTTCAGAATGGCCCGCATAGCCCGTCACAACACTCATCCTTCGAACCGACTCCCTCTCTCATAGATATTCAACAAGAACACAGATAGCTAAATCTATCTCCGAACACCTCATCCGCGAGATCAACGTGCTTTTCTTTGCCGGATGCGAACGACTGGTTTGTGCCGGCAACTGGCCCGCCATACCTGCGGCTCATGTTGGGTGGCCCCAATCCTTCAACCCACCGAACAAAGCTTTCATATGCTGATAAGAATAATGAGCATTTCTTCCACTCGGATTCGGCAACACACAGACGGCAGCATCCCCAAGGACAAGAGATTGCAGGCCAACCTGAATAGGGTGTTCAGACAACCGTTGGACAGCCTTGGGCGCCTCCTTGGACGAGAGAAGCATGCGAGCCATACTGACTCCTAACAAAGCCACGAGTCGAGGTTGATATAACGTGATTTTTGTCACTAATGCCTGATGCCCGTTCAGAAAATCCCGTTTTTGCAAATCCTGAACACCGGCGGTCGGCCGGGCAATCAGATTGGTCAGTCCATATCCGAATTCGGGCAATTGCCAATCATCCTGATAGGTCATGGGAAAGGGAATCAGCTTGGCGTCAAACAGTAATTTCCAAAACCGGTTGGAAGGCCCGGCAAAATGATGCCCGACCTCAGCAGAGCGCAGACCCGGGTTAATTCCAACAAAGAGAATAGATAACCCGGGGACCAGATAATCGGGAAGACCTGAATGCGGATGACTTGTGGCCATTCGTCCTCGATCGTTGGATACACCTACACGCGTCTTCATAACTTAAATATAGGAAGCCCGGAATTGTGCTGTGTGGCCTCTAGAACGGCTGCGACAATGGATCGGAGAATACGAGAAGATTGTGGAGAAAAAAACGGAAATGCTTAAAGAAGAATTTCATCCCAACCGGCCACCGGGGAAAAACCGAATCGTGATTTACTTGGAAGCCAGTTTCGTCTGAATTTCCGAAAATGTTTTCTCAGCCTCAGGGAGAAGATCATCCCGGTTCCCTGCCCTTGCAAGCTCGAGTGCCTTTTTCGCTAAATCAAAAGCCTCTTGATCCTCTCCCCGCTCGGCACACGAACGCGCAACAACCATACGAGCATTAATGGATTCAGGATCCTGCTGAATCACCTGCCGCAGTATCGCTTCGCCTTTTTCGGAATCTCCTCCAAATAACCCGGGGACTTCGATGAGGATCGTCCCTTTAGAAGAAAGAGCATCCATGTGATTAGGATTGAGCAACAGGGTCTTGTCCAGAGCTTCCATCATCCGTCCATATTCAAACACCGAGAAAAGAACTTCTCCGTTGGCGCGCATCCGCTCGCCGATATTACAGAACAGGGCAAAATGCGCATCGGCTGAACGCTCGTCCAACCCCACAGCCGTTTCAGCCAACTTCCGCCCCCGCTCAAAATGAGCAACCCGAGCCGTTTCCTCCTTCGCCCGTCTCCCTTCATGGCATTCATCCATCGCCTGTTTTGTCAGAACCTGAGAAGATTCTTCAGCCCAGACTCCGGGAATCACCCACCAGGAAAGCAGCAAAGTGGCCAATAAGATATAAAGCATTCGATGAGTAACGGTCATCTTGTACAAGTCCTTCGTGCGTTTCTCCGGTGACTTCCAGCCAATGAAAGGGCCGACAAAAACAATTAAATATTTTAAACCAAGTCAACCGCTTATGCCAACGCCCAGGAGTAGAATTTTCACCCTACGATTACACAGGGGAGAGCCATTTAGGGAGTGATGAATAATAAGGATGTTCAAGGGCAAATTTTCACAGGATTAGAATACTCATCAAAGGCTCCGGGTCGGTTCAAAAAAGTCCGTCCAGTCCTGTCCTGAGGCCTCTCGAAGGAAAGGCCGCAGCCGTTTTTACGCGCGGAGCGTACGCTGAGTACGTGAGCACGGGAAAATGGCGAGAACGCCGCTGACGGTTTTTTTCAACAGACCCATTTACTGTTGGGGCAACGAGAAAGAGTCTATGAGCAGAGCTCATGCAGTGAATGAGCCATTGTCAGAACGTGACCAAAGAGGAGTTCCGCGTCGATTGAAGCCACCTTGCGGCCCCAACACCCGCAGCATAGCCACTGGCAAAACAGGCGGTCAGAAGATAGCCACCGGTTGGGGCTTCCCAATCCAGCATCTCTCCCGCACAAAATACTCCCGGCACGGTACGAATCATCAGTCGCTGGTCCAAGGCTTCGAAGGCCACTCCGCCAGCCGTGCTAATCGCTTCCTCTAACGGACGGGGCGCGACAAGACGCACGGGCAGCGATTTGATGGCCGACCCAAGCAGCATGGGGTCAGCAAAATCTTGTTTTGACACACATTCCCTCAGAAGGCCGGCTTTTACCCCAGAAATACCAACCCGGCGCTGTAGGTGGCTAGCCATCGAGCGTGAGCCACGCGGCCGTGATAAATCTGAAATGAGCCGCGACACATCACGGTCGGGCGTCAGATCCAATCGAAGAAGCGCCGTGCCTGTTTTCACGATTTCGTCGCGTAAACATGCCGAAATCGCATAGATCACTCCCCCCTCAAGACCGGTCTCCGTCAGAACGAATTCGCCCTGTTGCCGGAACTCAACGCCCTCGTGAGTGGTTCCCGCAACGGCAACCGGCTTCACGGGATGGCCGGCGTAGCGACTGCGGAGGTGCGGACTCCAAGCAACATCAAACCCACAATTCGCAGGCTTTAATGGTTCGATGTGAACACCACGCCCGGAAAGCAACGGCACCCACGCCCCATCTGAGCCGAACCTGGACCAACTGCCACCACCCAACGCCAACACCACCGCATCGGCAGAAACGTAACGCTCGCCTTGCGGCGTGGCAAACCGGAGGGATCCGGTCTCGGTCCAACCACCCCAGCGATGCCGCACGTGAATCGCCATGCCGTGCTGGCGCAACCGGCGCAGCCACGCGCGCAGAAGAGGTGCAGACTTGAGGTCTGAGGGAAACACCCGGCCGGATGTTCCGATAAACGTTTCAACACCCAGTTCATGAACCCACTCGCGTAGCGCAGCCGGGCCAAATCCGGCGAGCAACGATTGGAACTGTCCCTGCCGGGCGCCATACCGTGCAAGAAATCTCTCTAATGGTTCAGAATGCGTCAGGTTGAGCCCACCCTTCCCCGCTAGCAGAAATTTTCGACCGACGGAGGCCATGGCGTCATACAGATCCACGCATGCGCCCTCGGCAATCGCCGCCTCAGCAGCCATCAGACCGGCCGGCCCACCGCCAATCACCGCAATTTTCATGGTTCCCTGCTTCAACGTCATGGCAGACCTGCACCTAGATGGAAGTCAAAAGGCTTTCTCGCGTGATTATTGTTGATTGGCGTCTCTGAACGTGCATTTCGGATTCCAGCCCAGGCCATAGTCCCATCAGAGGAAATTCCCCACACCAATTCTCTTCATCAAAAATGTGAATTGCCCGAAGAGAACGGTTTTATTTAAGATACCCTTATCGCATACATCAGAATCACTTCTCCCCCTAGTAGACTTCACAAGACAGGAGGCCGGAATTCATGGAGCAGGAAGAAATTCGACAATTGTGGGCCGACGGTGAGGATTGGATCATCAAGCGCCAACACAATCAATACTTCCATCGTCCAGATGGAAAATACGGAGACTGGAAGTCCGGACTCCCTCCCGGCGTGGTAAAGCCGGACGTCGACACCCTCTTCGATGATTAAACGATGGGCTCTCCAACATCATCAGAACCGGAATTCCCATATCTCAAAAAATTTCTTTTCATCTGACCAACCATTCCAGAGAGAATCCCCCACAACCCTATGCGAATTTCCGGACGTATCATTGGTTTACTCAAGGAATACATGCATGACTTAGTCGAACAAGCCAAACAGGAGGAAGCCGCACATGCCAGCTTCGGATTTGCTTCCCAACCCTATCGGGCTGACGAAGCGATCTCAGATCTCCTGGCCATTTTGGATGACCGTATTGAATCAGAAGGCGTCCAGGTTGGCCTTCCCATCGAGTTTCTTCATCAGATGTGGACTCTGTGCAATAAGGCAACCACGCACATTTCGGAAACCGTCTGGTTGAGAAAAAATCTGGATCAGGGCACCGGGTCGAAAGCGGAAGTCCGGCAACTCACCTACCAAGCCCTCATTGCATTCCTGGAGTCTCAGCCCGAAGATGACGAGTCGGGAAACGCGACTCCAAACTGAATGGCTAACCAACCATCCCACTCCCTGACATGGCGTTGACGCCAACCATACCCTTCAAACTGCCGGACAATCTCAGATTCATCTTCCTCCAGTAGCCCGGAAACCACCAATTGCGTGTGCGGACCCCGCATCCTGGCAAATTGATCGATCACATGAAGAATCGTTCTACGATCCAGGTTGGCAAGAATGACATCAAATGATTGGGCCGGAAGCGTGGCCAATTGGGCAGAGGAAAGTGTCAATGTTTCTTGAAGGTTGTTCACCACTGCGTATTCCCTGGCACAGTCGAGCGCCGTCGTATCCACATCAATTCCCAACGCACTGGTCGCTCCCAGGCGCAAGGCCGCCATCGCAAGAATCCCGCTCCCCGTCCCCACATCCAGCACCCGCATGCCTGGAAGCCACGTGACCCCTTCCAACCATTCAAGAATCATTTGGGTCGTGGCATGATGACCGGTCCCGAACGCCTGCTTGGGATCGATAATCAATTCCACTCCATCCTCGGGCATCTCCATGGTGGCCCAACTCGGGCGAATGCCAATTCGACGGCCAATGCGAATGGGCTGAACAGACGCGGCCCATGTGGCATTCCAATCCTGAGCCTTCAACGGATGAAACCGAAGAGCCCCTTCCGGAAGAGCCACACCCAATACACTGATCGCCGACCGGACCTGCTGAAGAATCTCTGCTCCATTCTTACTCCAATACAGCACGGTGGATCCTTCCGCGTCCCATGCCCCAAGAAATTCCTGGCAATCGAGAATCCCCGCTAACTCAGCGGCATCCACGGAAATGGGAATAGTGATTTCAAAGACAGCCGCATCCATAAGAGCTATTCCATCGGTAAAGGGTTTCTAAAAATAAGCGACTCCTGCCACCCAATCTTCAGCAGAAAACCGCAGAAGGTTCTCGTCAAATAGGCGCCGGCCATGGGGGAGCAAGGGGCTCGTTGAGGGCTTTGTCACATAAGAACTCGTCTGACTGTATGGTTTAACCGGCACTTCACGAAATTCTACGTTATTGACGGGATCACGCAGAGCGGCTAATGTCCGCAGGCCCTATGAAACATACCACCACTGATAGACGAGAACAGGCAATTCTTCGCCTCATTCACCGCACCGAGCGGATGCAGGCGAACGGCACCATCGCCAGCCGGGAATTCAGCCGATGGAGAATGGGAACATTCCTAGCGGGAGCCGCTATCACGATCGGAGTGTATCAACAAGCCTGGTTTCATACCGGCAATGGTCTCCTGCTTCTCTTCCTCATTGGATTTCTCACTATATCCTGGTTTCACCAGCGATTGAAATCCCGATTGCATCGATTACAGCTCTGGCTGGAAATCAAAAAAGACAGCCTGGCGCGACTGCAACTTGATTGGCCACACATATCCGCCTACGAACACCGGGCCCCTGAGCGACATCCATTCGCCATAGACCTCGACCTCACAGGTCCGCATTCCTTATTGAGCTTGATCGACACCACCTTTTCCTCCATAGGTCAACACCGCGTCGCCAACTGGCTTTTCCAGTCCAATCTTCCTGAACCGGACGGTCTCTCATGGACAACCAGGCAGACCTTGGTGAAAGAACTCACTCCACTCTCCCGTTTGAGGGATCGCTGTCTTTTAGCCAACCGGCTCATTAGCTCCGATCGGCTGAATGGAACCCGCATTCTTTCCTTGCTCGAAGCACCCGTCTCCATCAGGCATTTACCGCTGATTATCTTCGCAGCATGTGCGCTGACAAGTCTCACCATCGTCTTAGGACTCTGGACGCTCCTCGCGGGGGCCCCAAATTTTTGGCTGCTTCCCCTGACCCTTTATATCGGAACTTATTTTCTTCTCTCGGGATCCATCCACCCGCTTTTCGGCCGGGTGCTCACCCTTCATGAAGAACTGGAAAAACTTGTCAGCCTGATTACCGAACTTGTACAATCAACCTTCCTGCATCAACCAACAATGCGACAGGTCTGCCAGCCCATTTTGACTCAACAGAATCGTCCGACCCAGAGCCTAAAACAGCTCAGCCGGATCTGTCAGGGGCTCAGCGTCAAAGCCCACCCGCTCGTGCATTTAGGCCTCAATGCTCTGGTGCCATGGGACCTGTGGTTTGTCGGAAAACTCAATCGCCTCATCTCGCACCTTCGCACGACACTTCCCGACTGGCTGGATACCATTGGGACAGTGGATGCCGCCAGTGCCCTCGCGCGTTATGCCTACTTGAATCCCGATTACCTCTGGCCACAACTCGAACCCACAAATACCACCCCGGACACTCAAGGACTGACCGCACGCAGCCTTGGCCACCCGCTTATTGCCCGTGCGCATCGCGTTACCAATGATTTGGAGTTACGAGGGGAAGGCCATCTCCTTCTGGTGACCGGTTCAAACATGTCTGGGAAAAGCACCTTTCTCCGAACGGTCGGCATCAATTTGTGTCTGGCTCAGGCAGGTGGTCCGGTATGCGCCGGAATTTTTTCCTGGACCTGGTTGCGTCTCTATTGTTGCATACGAGTCACGGACGCCCTGGATGAAGGCTTGTCGTATTTTTACGCCGAGGTCAAACGCCTGAAAGTTATTTTGGAGGCGGTGGAAAGCTCCAATCCTCACCCGGTCCTCTTTCTCATTGATGAAATCTATCGGGGCACCAATAACCGCGAACGGCTGGCTGGAAGCGAAGCCTTTGTGCAGGCCTTGCAACAAAGCCGTGGACTGGGAATGATTTCAACCCATGATTTGGAACTCACAGGATTGGCCAGTGGAAACAGACATATCCGGAATGCCCACTTTCAGGAAACTGTTGAAGCAGGCACGTTGCACTTCGATTATCGGCTGCGACCGGGGCCCTGCCCGACCACCAATGCACTCCGGATCATGGCCCAGGAGGGGCTCCCTGTCCCCCCCCGGTCATTCCACAAATCCACATAAGGGGTGTTGAAAAAGGCCGCCAGCCGCGTTCTCACCCCTTGGCCGTGCTCACGTACTCATCCGTACGCTCCGCTCGTCCAAGCGGCTGCGGCCTTGCTGGACGAGCCTTTTTGAACACTCCACTATTTTTCTTTTGTGGACCTCGGTCACGCATCGGTTCATGAAAAGGCCACATATCTGAAATATTCAACAGCCTCACAAGCAGAATAATAGAAGGCGCCAACTCCCCGTCATGCCTGCCGCCAGCTGCCCAAAAATTCACCCATCTGGTCATTCCCGACATTGCTTACCGGGAATCCATCTGAGACTTTTTCTGATGGATCCCCGCTGACTAAATGCGGAAAAAACAGAAGCAGGGTCATCACATTTTTCATTGGGAATCAATCTTGGCGTAATTCTGTCGAATTTGGCTCTCCTCTTAATACTTGCGGGGCCACCTGATTGCACATTGTCATTCTGAGCCCAAGGCGAAGAATCTGTGCCCAGGTCGAAACGCCTCGAGGCCCAGCCAGATCCAAAGGACGGAGCCGTAGCACAAAAAACCTTCGTCAAAAACGATGCAACCGGAATTTAAGGAGTGATGAGGCGAACTTCGCTTTGAGCCTGATCGGTTTTAGAGCCGGTGGAAGTCCCGCAATGGGCACAGAGATATTCATAGAGACTTCCGGTAGGGAGCACCAAAAGAAGACGTTCACGGGCTGGCGTCGCGGTCTGACATTTTGGACAAAACAGCAACGACGCTCGAAGCGATTCGAATTGCTTGGGTGTGCCTGGAGGAGCCGGTGGACGGGCCCCACCCATCCGTGGCGTTGGTCGGGGACCCGTAGGAAATGGTGGTCTAGGCATACGCAGATCTTAGCGAAGGGCCCTAGTTCGGTCAAGATTGCTTCGTAGCATTAAAGAAAACCCTTTTTTATGACTCAACATTTCAAGCCACATCACTCATGTTTCACACCTACCCGCAGAATCTCCCGCTGAATCCGATCACTGTGGATCCACTCCTCGCCGCTTGGCGATTTCTTGCGCGATAATGGCCTGCCAGCCTTGATTAAATAAGTCTCGCGTGGCCTGTATCGTAGGGATCGGAAGGGGCCCCGCTTCATGGGCTAACCGGAGTTGCTCAAAATTATCCATCATGAGAGTCAACTGCTTGACCGTAAACTCATTCTTGGGATCACTTTGTGCGCGCAGTCGTAGTGAGCGAAGCTCGACCAGATAGTCCTGATAAAAGACCTGATCCCACGAATAGTGAGCCTGCGATTCCCCAGCATGGGTTTCCAGTCGAGTTAAAAAAGCATCCATCCTTTTTTGGAGCGAGGTTGCCGTCCGATCCATTTCCTGGTCATAAGAAGAAATTAACGTGACCTGGCAACCAACCAACCCCAGTTGCACACAAGCCAAAACCCAGAGAACCCATCGAACAGTAAAAGCGGAGGGAAATGTCATAATGTCAGATACCATTGAGAATTTACCTTTTTTGTTGAGATTCCAGGTGGGAATCGCCCGCCGGACAGAACTGTTTTTGCACCCCATTCCGTTCCTGTCAGATTAACGACCTTGTCAGGCCATGAAACAGTTGGACCTGAATCTATTGTACTCACATGTATCCATTTGTCTAGCAGGCTCCGATGACAAAACCAACCTTCACTTAACTCTAGTCAACGACCACCCAGGATGGTAATGGTCGAGGCCACCGCAAATGCGACACATGATCCTGCCAATGATTGAGTGCTCTCCATAGCGCCGAATAGCTCCGTCCCCATTCGCACTGGCGACTCTATTCGAGTCGAATATCATCAACGTACAGGGAAAATTCTTCCGGTGGGCGTATGGCAAAGAGCATCACATTGCTGATTGCGCTGAGATCCAATTCCCGTCCAAGCGGGGCGTGGCGAATGTCATCCAAGAGAATATGAATATGGTTGAGGCCTGGCGTAATCGTGATAACCCGATTAAACCGATCCGCATATCCGTGATTACGATGAGCGTCCTCAATTCGAATGGTCAGCGATTGGGCGACGGGCAATTCGGAATACACCTCAACGCGGAAATGCGAAAACCCTCGCCAATCCGGATAGGGTTCGTCAATTCGAATGCCAGGATATTTCTCCGGGTAAAACATGACATGGCCCACTGTATCGTTCCGGGATTTGTCCCAGCCTACCGGCGGAGGAACAATCCGGAGTTCACTATCCGTCGCCTGAACGAACATCATTTCCCACACGGAAGAAAATTGACAGAGCGATGGGAATCGCGCGGTTCGGTCCCAATACGCATAAGACCACGTGAGAACCGGAATCAAGACGATCACGATAAGCAACCCGACTCCGGCGTAGACCAGGTGTTTTCGTGGAGCCTGCTGCCACACGACCCATTTTCCAACAAGATGGCGATCGAGCGTGAGAAAAATACCCAGCGCACACACGGCCCCCACCACATCACGAAGAAAATCCGCCAATTCTGAATGCCGACTCGGCATCCATACTTGGATGCCTTCGCTCACCACACCCAGCAGCACCACTCCTATAACAGCTATGGTATACTGGGCGACCAGGGACCACCCCCGTGGTTCACCAAATTGCCGTGCAAGGAACAATAAGATGATAGCCACACCGCCATACAGTGGAACATGGCCAAAGTCATTGAGGGCTTTCCAAAGACGAGTATCGGAGGGTACGGGAATCCAAGGGAGAGCCAGCAGTCCCAAGAGGACCAACACCAGACCCGGGACCAGGAACCGGGATACCATGGATCCCTGATTGAATTTCTGGTCTGTCACAACGGGCTCGATCAAGCCAGACTGACTACGGAGGCTATATCGGCAGACGGCACACCGTTGCGGAAAACAATCGGTTTGGATGTGTGGGCGGAGATTCGTTCGCCCGGCAAAATGATGCCGACCAGATTTAACGGATCGGCGGCCGATAAACGAATCTCTTGCGCCCCGGCGTGAATATCACGGCGTACCGCCCGCAACAATTCCACCGCCTCCGGCAATGCGAACTGTTCTCCCGTAAAACCATTCACAAACCGGCCACCCCGCATCTCACCCCGCCATTCCAGCTTTCGGTATTGGACCAACAGTTCCCGCCAGGTCACCGGCAATGATTCCCGTTTGAGCAGATCACGAAAGACCACGCCATAACGATGCGCCAATTGTCTGGCCCACTGCTCATGTGGATGAGGACGAACCTGCGGGTCCTCATCATGTGCCCCAGGATCGCCCTGGAACAGATCCCAACGCCCGACGCTGTGCCCCGGCCGTCGCGCGCGATCCTTACCCTCGGCCCGACGGCGTCGAGGATCGAGAAGCGCCCGCATGGGATCAAACCCGTCAGCGGTTACCAACCCTGTTGCCACCAGTTCCCACAAGGCCTGCTCCACTTCCGCGGCCAGGTGGCCCGTTCGACCGGTCAGATCCGCAAAAAAACATGCGCCACGACGATCCAGACAATCCCAAACGGCTTGTGCCACACCACTCAGATGCAACCCCCCTCCAAGCGCCTCTGCTGATGTTCCAGGTTTGGCCACACCCAATATCCAACTCACATCCTGCCGTCGCAAAAAACTTATGGGAGCCAGCCTGGTCGGTGTCAGCGGCCGGAATACTGGAACGGCGGCACCAGCATTAAAGGCAAAGGCGCCTGTTCCCTGTCCTGTCTCTACAACAGGTAAGAGGGTGCCCTTGCTTTCCGGTGGAGTCAGGCGTCCCCAGGCCACTTCCCCGCGCAGACACAAATGATCCAGCCATTCAGGTTTGTAGTGAACCAGGCGGGTTGTGAAGAGCGAAGGTTCCCAGGCCGAAGCCGGGGCTTCAAATCCTGCCAACTGGTGAATGACTTCACGTAGCCCGGCTTCTCCGTGCAATTGTGTTCCAGGCGCCCGATGCTGCCATCGAAAGAGAAACCGCATTAAATCCGATGCGGCAACCGGCTCGATTTCCCGGCGCAAAGACGTGACCGTACGCCGATGAATACGAGCCAGAAGGCTGCGGTCACACCATTCTTCTTCGACTGCCTGATTACCAATCCTCTGATCTTCTCTCGTCGAGGAGCCGGTCAAAGAATCAATCCGGGAGGAAGGACGAAAATGACCTCGAAGGATTTGACCTTCTCCTTCCAATTGCAGCAGAGCCTGCTGCACGAGTAATGCAGGCACATGTAATCTCCTGGACAAATCATCAGCAGTCACTGGGCCGACGTGCGGCATCCAGCCTTGCACGATATCACGTGCAGCAGATGCCGACGTGGCCGATTCCTCTCTGACAGATAAGGCACGTGAATCCTGTAGACCCGCCACCACCGTTGCCTCCGGAAACAGGGCCTGAAGACGCGTCAGATGTTCTTTGGTAGTCCAACCCTCAACGGCTTTCGTTTTCGGAAGTCCCTCAACCGGCACCCGCAACACCAGGAGACGGCCACACGACAGTAACGCATCACCCATCTCATGCCACGACTCACCCATGGCGAATGGCAACCATCCCAGAACCTGAAGCACGTCGAACAGTTCATCGGCATCACGAACCAACGGCCAGGCTTCTTCAACCACCGCATCAATCGCTGCCGCATCCAATGTCCCGACATTCCCGTCAAAGGCAGAGGGCGAGGTCCGCCGAAGATTCACGGCACGCGCACGTCGTTCTTCCAAGGGCGCATCATCCAGGAATGCATAGGGATTGGCATTCAAAATCTCATGGGCAAACAACGAAGGTACAGGTGATTCCACCACCCGCACCCGAATCTCCTGATTCTCGATTCGCTCGAGCACCTGGCGCAGGCCCGCCAGATCCATGGCCTCCGTCAAACAATCATGCAGCGTTTCCTGGACCAACTGATGATCCGGCACCGGAATATCCCCAACATGGTTATCGCCACAGGCGGCCGCCATCGGAAACGCGGCCGCCAATAAATCTTCCGCCCGCATACGCTGAAGATGCACCGGCACACGTTTGCCGTGTTGAAATCGCAACAGAGCCAACGCACGGGTCACATTCCATCGCCAGCGTGTGAGAAAAAGCGGAGTGGCCAGCGTGGCTTGGATGAGCACTTCCCGCACCGTGTTGGGATGCACAAATCCAAAAATGGCCTCCAGAGGAAAACTATGCTGCTCACCAAGCGACAGCACCAAGCCGTCATCGGTAGCCGCCGCCTGCAATTCAAAATCAAAATTCACACAAAATCGTTTGCGTAATGCCAGCCCCCATGCGCGATTGAGTCTGCCACCAAACGGCGCATGCAGCACCAGTTGCATCCCTCCGGCTTCATCAAAGAACCGTTCCGCAATCACACAGGTCTGCGTCGGGACTCCTCCGAGAATCTGTGTCCCTCCGGCTATATAGGCCAGCAATTGATCGGCACCCGCCGCATCAACTCCGCATGCTTCATACAACCAAAGCCGCGCGGACTCATCTCCGGGAGCGGCACCCTGTTCAAGCAAATGAAAGATCTGCTCTCGCACGTCGGCCACGGCCTGAGATAACTCCAGCGATCGGGACGGGGCTTCCCCTCGCCAGAAAGGAATGTTGGGCGGAGCACCATGGGCATCTTCCACACGGACTTTTCCCGTTTCAATTCCACGAATACGCCAGGAGGTCGTACCCAGCAGCATAATATCTCCCGCCAGACTCTCAATCGCGAAGTCTTCGTCTACCGTCCCAACCACGGTTCCATCCGGTTCCGCCACGACCTGATAGGTCGCCGTTTCAGGAATCGCTCCCCCGGAGGTCAACGCCGCCAACCGGCCTCCACGTTTCGGCCGGAGCCGGCCTTCATGACGATCATAGCTCATTAACGCATACAGCCGTCTGCGCCCCGGCACAAATCCTTCGGCCACCAACTGCAACAAGGACTCAAAGCTTTCCCACGTTAACTCCCGATAGGGATAGGCCGACCGGCACAATGCAAAGAGGTCACGTGCATCCCATTCCTGCGATGCGACTTCCGCGATAATCTGTTGAATCAAAATATCCAGGGGGGCGAATGGAATCTCAATGGTTTCCAATTGCCCCTGCCGGATCGCCCGGACCACCGCCGCACATTCGACTAATTCATCACGGGTCGTACAAAACAGTCGGCCCTGGGGAACCGCCCCCACCTGATGCCCTGCCCGCCCCACCCGCTGAAGACAGGTGGCAATCGCGCGAGGCGATCCGATCTGACACACCACATCAATACAACCGATATCGATCCCCAACTCTAAGGACGCCGTCGCCACCATCACCTTAATCCGACCCGTCTTTAATCGCTCTTCCGCATCCAATCGGAGCTTGCGTGACAAACTGCCATGATGGGACGCCACCTGGTTCTCGCCTAAACGTTCTTCCAGATGATGCGCCACCCGTTCTGCCATCCGGCGCGTATTCACAAACACCAGGGTCGAACGATGCGGCCCGGCAATGTCGGCAATCCGATCATAGATCTCCGACCAAATGGCATTCGTAGCAATCGCACCCAATTCATCCTTCGGGACTGCCACTTGCAGATCCAACGTCCGACGATGGCCGATATCCACAATGTGGCAATGGGAGGAGTCAAAGAGAGAAGGTTGCTGAGCCTTCGCGCGATGCGCGGATTCACCCAATAGAAATTGTGCCACGGTCTCCAATGGTCGCTGAGTAGCAGACAGACCGATGCGCACCAACCGCCGGGAGGTCACGGCATCCAACCGCTCAAGAGACAACGTCAGATGCGCGCCACGTTTATTGGGGGCGAGGGCATGGATTTCATCAACAATCACCGTATGCACGCCGGTCAAGAGTTCGCGGCTCCGTTTGGCCGTCACCAGAAGAAACAACGACTCCGGCGTGGTCACCAAAATGTGAGGCGGGTGCTTAAGCTGTTGCTGGCGTTGCGCGGGAGGCGTATCTCCGGTTCGAACTTCTACCCGAATCCTCGGGGTCAAAAAACCGGCCGACAGAGCCAACTCGCTAATCTCAGCCAATGGCAGTTCTAAATTTTTTTGAATGTCATGACTCAGTGCCCGCAGGGGGGACACATAGACGACCTGGATGCCATCCTCTAATTCTCCGCCAATCGCCTGCCGCAGTAAATGGTCGATGCATGTGAGAAAGGCCGCCAGCGTTTTCCCGGAGCCGGTGGGTGCGGAAATCAACGCATGCTGTCCGGAATGAATGGCGGGCCAACTGGCCCGTTGCACATCGGTCGGTTCACCCAACCGGGTCCTGAACCATTCCTGCACGACCGGATGAAACGATTGCAGGGGCATAAGATCCGTTACGCTCTCCTAATGTTGACACTAACATCATATTTGGAAGCCAATCCTCATTGTACTTACTCGTTTCCATTAAGGACAAACATACACCGGGACGACGGTGTTCCTCTTAGGTACAGTGCAAAGGTCCATCTCCAGATTGGAATGCCCAAAGCAGAGCTGACAAGTTTGCAGCAAATGGAGATCCTCGGGCTTCTGAGCCGGGTGAGCCATTTTTTATCAGGGAGGCGAAACCATCAGCCGTCAGGCTTGGAAACTGGTTCGAAGACCGACTCCTTCGCGATTAAACGGAACCATCTCGAAGTCGACAATCTAATTACATTTTCAAACGTGCTTTATCTCGCCAAAAAAAGCCTGGAAAGCATTCAATCACCCAGGTTCCGACTTGCTCTTCAGGTTTAGTCATGCCCAGGCGTTATACTCGCCGAGGATATGGGAGGTGGACTTTTTCTCATGGTCTTTTGAGAAATACCCTTTATAATAATGTAGTTGGAAGTCCGGATACATCAATGATCCAATGATCAAACAAAAGTCTGTATTGCTATACATCCTTTTAGCGTGTTTGGTGTATGGCAGCATTGAAGGCATTTCGTACCTCGGCTTGTTGCTCCTCCAAGGCAAGGGAGTGAGCTATCAACCCCTAGCTTCCCGGCTTTCCCAGGAACAAAAGCAACTTATTCAACGCCGCATTGAAGACAGCATCCCTCTAAACGGCCACCACCCCGTTTTGGGCTGGGCACCCAAACCGCATTCTCACTCGAAGGATGTCAGAATTAACTCTCAAGGCATCAGAGCAGATCACGATTTCGCCCATAATATTCATCCGGAAGTCGTAAGAGTCTCGGCATTCGGCGACTCATTCACCTTCGGAGAGGAAGTCGCGAACGAGGATACATGGGAGCATCAATTAGAAGAGCAGGATCCTCCCATTGAGGTCCTGAATTTCGGCGTCGGCGCGTATGGGTTGGATCAGGCGTATATGCGGTATATGCAGGACGGAATCCCGTTTAATTCTGATATCGTCCTCATTGGATTTATGTCTGAAAACATCTATCGCAATTTAAATGTGTTTCGTCCGTTCTACCATTCGTCCTATGCAACGAATTTCTATACCAAACCACGATTTCTTCTTCAGAACGATAGCCTTGTACGCCTCAATAATCCCTTAACAACCACCAGCGATTATTGGCGTCTCGTCAGAAACGATGAGGCCGTGCTCCGAGAAATCGGGACCCATGATTATTTTTATCAGATAAAATATCTGGCGGGACCAATGGATCTGCTGCCTTCCATGCGTCTCCTGAAGATTGCCACCCGGAGTGTGAAGGAAAGGCTCAATCCGGTGGTGACACCTGAAGGGTCTTATGCCGTCCATTCAGAAGGCTTTCGCCTCACCACAAGACTGCTTGAGAAGTTCTATTGTGCCGCACTCCGGCGTGAATCCGTGAATCCTTACCTGTCATTGTCATCTTTCCTGACCTGGGCGATTTCAGAAGGCACCGCAGCCACCAGGCGAAACGGTATGAACCACTGTTGGAGCAATTACACATTAAAGGATTTCGTGTTCTAGACATATTAGATGCATTGGTTGCCTTTGACTCTGCGCTGCCCACGGATCGACTCACGGTTGGAAAGTGGGGACACTTCTCCCGCCTCGGCAATTCGATTGTCGCCACGTCCATTAGAAATTATATGAACAATGAAGAAATGGTGAAAAGAAACCACGTCAAGGCTCTCGTTCGCGCAGCCTGCACCACAACCCATTGCTGTCCGAACTCCGCTCCATAAAGATTCACCCCATCCGATTGACTGGATTCTGAAATATCCAACAGGGTCATCATCACATGTCTGCCAAAAGCGGAATGATGCTTCGCCGATATGCCTTTACCGGCCGGAAGAGAAGGAAAACTCCAACAGGCTTGCAGGGTGAAGGATGCAATACCTTTTACGAAAACGTCATTTCGATCCTTGCGCCGCGCGGGCGATACCTCTTATCATTCCGCGAAAGACCAGTTCATGCACCGGCCAAATCCCATACCAATACAACAACCCGCTCAATCCAATGGGATCGAAGCTGGCTGTTTGGGTAATTTTTGAGCCGGCGCCATGAGGTTCCACGAGAAATTCGAGCCAGGCACGTCCCGGCAACTTCATTTCGGCGCAGAGCCGGAGACGCACGCCCGGCTCATTGGCTTCCACCCGCCACCAATCCACCACATCGCCTACGCGCAACTCTTCCGGGTTACGCCGCCCACGACGAAGGCCTACCCCTCCTACCAATAGATCCAACCAGCCACGGAGTGTCCACAGCCAATCGGCAAAGTACCAGCCGGTCCGCCCGCCGATCCGTTGAATCGGGCGAAACGCGTCAGGGGTGGAGACAGGCACCTGCACCGTGCGCACATCATGCAGCGATTGCCGAATCGCACCCCCCCATAGTGCCGCACGTCCCCGGACGCAGAAAGCGAATCCGACCAACGCGATTCCGCCAGTTCCCGTTCTTCATTGCGTAACGCGTGCGCGATAGCTTCACGCACACTGATGGGTTCGATCGCAAACAAACCTCTCGCAGAATGGTCGCGAACCACGGTAGGATATTTGATGCTTTGGATGAGCTTACGCCCGACACGCGCATACAACGGCGTCACAAGGCCAAGCCATAGGCTCGACAATCGCGGTGTGAGAACAGGCACCGGAATCATGATGCGCCGCAATCCACGCTGGCGAGCATACTCCCGCATCAAATCCCCATACGACACAATATCGTCCCCACCGATTTCTACAATCAGGCTTTCCAGTAGCGGTACATCAAGAGAGGCGATCAGATAGGCCAGCACATCATCGATCGCGATGGGTTGGGCGGGAACATGAACCCAGCGAGGCGTCAACATCACCGGCAACCGCTCAACCAGGGCGCGAATCATTTCAAATGACAAACTGCCCGAGCCGATTACGATCGACGCACGCAATTCGACCACAGGCACACCGGATTGACGAAGGATTTCCCCTACTTCATGCCGGCTCCGCAGATGAGGAGACAACGATTCACTGTCGTCCCCAAGCCCCCCAAGATAAATCAGGCGCTTCAGGCCGGCGGACCAAGCGGCTTCGCCGAAATTCCGCGCGGCGATTCGGTCAGTTTCCTCGAAACCTCCGGACGCTCCCATGGAATGCACGAGGTAATAGGCCGCTTCCACTTCACTCATAGCGGTCGCCAAGCTGGCCGGGTCAAGCACATCACCGGCAATGACTTCCGTGCCGGGACCGACCCCCTCTTTCAAAAACTCGGGACGTCGCGCAAGGCACCGTACGTGCTGTCCATATTGCTCCAGCCGACGTAGAAGTCTCCCACCCACATACCCTGTCGCTCCTGTTAGAAGAATTTTCATTGTTCCCCTGTTGAGCATTCACTCTCGTATTGGAAAATATGACATCCAATGATAAGAGGTATAAGGCACCAGCACAATCTTGCCATTAAACATTAAACTGAGGTGAGGGGCGATCAAGGACAGGATGCTTTTCATGGAACGGTGAAAACCTTCGCTTCTCACATGGTCACAAAGCCGATGATAAATCCTTGCCTAAAATGGGATACGTCAGACCTTCTTCGACCGAAAAAGAATTCCGCCGTGCATAGGAGAAGGAAGGGAGCTATAATAGGTATACTCCACTGAGACCAATGGCACTTGGCCATTCAACGATAAAGAGGTTTGGAGCATGGCAACCAAACTTTATTCGACGCAGGGCACGATCTTTTCCCCCGATTCCGCCCCCCCGGTTGTACCCACCAGACCAGATCAGTTAGCGATCGAAGAACCGCTTGAAATTCGACTGGAGTATTGGGTCAACGGGCAGCCTCATCGGAAAAGTGTTTCGATCACCATGCGGACTCCCGGACAGGATATGGAACTGGCCGCAGGATTTCTGTTTACCGAAGGGATTATTGCCGGATGGGACGACATTAAAGAAATTCGCCCATGTGGACCAATCGTCGAAGGGCAGAATTTTCACAATATTGTGCGAGTGAAGCTGCACTCTCACGTGTCGGTGAAGACCGCCACGATGGACCGGAATTTTTATACCACTTCCAGTTGCGGGATCTGCGGCAAAACGTCCATCGAGGCCCTTAAAATCAACAACCAATTTGGCCAAACGATTAAACATCTTGCCTCCCCTTCCGTCACCCAAGACATGTTATTCTGTCTGCCGGAACGCATGGCCGCCGAGCAACAACTCTTTCAGAAAACCGGAGGCTGTCATGCCTCAGGCTTGTTTGATGACAGGGACGCTCTGCTCTGTGTGCGGGAAGATGTCGGACGGCACAATGCGTTGGATAAAGTCCTGGGATGGGCCCTGATCAATAACCACCTTCCTCTGCATCACCATGTGGTGCTCGTCAGCGGTCGGGCCAGCTTCGAACTCATGCAGAAAGCCTCTATGGGCGGTATCCCGTTTGTGGCCGCCGTGGGCGCACCCTCCACACTCGCGGTGCAGATGGCACAAGAATTCAACATCACCCTGGTGGGGTTTTTAGACCATCAACGCATGACGGTCTATCACGACTCCGGACGAATTCAAGCTCACCAGGTTCAACAACTAGAGGACACAGGTGGACGAACAACGCGACAGACCGGAAGCCCCGTCAACACCGACGTGGGAAATCCCGATCGAAGATTCTCACGACCTTCAACTTGACGCGCCCTCCAGGAGCGCCGGTGGCATTCCCGCCATTCTCACTTCTCTCAAACACACCACGCACGAACCCGGCATTCTGCGAGGTGGCCAGGCCCTTCTCAGGGTCAATCAAAAGCAGGGGTTTGATTGCCCGGGGTGTGGCTGGCCTGATCCCGATGGCGCGCGGGCTATCACCGAGTTTTGTGAAAACGGGGTCAAAGCCGTCGCCCATGAAGCCACCACCAACATCATCACCAAAGAATTCTTTCAACGCTATTCCCTGGAGCAACTGGGCAGACAATCAGATTTCTGGCTAGGACAGCAGGGACGCCTTATCCGGCCGATGATCAAGCGGAGCGAGGATACGCATTATCATCCCGTTTCATGGGTCAAAGCTTTTGAAACCATCGCCGGTCACCTGAATGACCTCAACGATCCCAACGAAGCCATTTTCTATACATCCGGGCGCACCAGCAACGAAGCCGCCTTCCTCTATCAACTCTTCGCGCGACTCTACGGCACCAACAATCTGCCCGATTCGTCCAACATGTGCCACGAGTCAAGCAGCGTGGCGTTAAAAGAAGTCATTGGCATCGGCAAAGCCACCGTTACGCTCGACGATTTCGATAAGGCCGACGCCATCTTCATTCTGGGACAAAATCCGGGCACCAACCATCCGCGTATGCTCGCCACCCTTCAGCAGGCCGCACGACGAGGCTGTCAAATTGTCAGTATCAATCCACTTCCCGAAGCCGGGACCACCCGGTTCATTCATCCCCGGGAAGTCACTCGCTGGTTGGGCAAGGGAACTCCAATCGCCACGCTGTTTCTCCCAATCAAAATCAACGGCGACGTGGCCCTGCTCAAAGGCATCATGAAGGAACTGCTCATGCGGGAAGCCAGCCAGCCGGGCTCCATCCTCGACCTGCCGTTCATTCAACAATACACCGAAGGCTTCGACCACTTCGCCACCGTCCTCCTGAATATGTCATGGGAGAAAATTGAGGAAGGCAGCGGCATTGCCCGCGAAGACATTCAAAAAGCCGCGGATATTGCTGAACAAGCCAAATGTATCATCTGTACCTGGGCCATGGGCATGACCCAACATAAAAACGCCGTGGCCAACATGCAGGAAATCATCAACTTTCTCCTGCTGCGGGGCAACATCGGAAAACCAGGCGCAGGCCCCTGCCCCGTCCGTGGGCATAGTAATGTGCAGGGGGATCGCACCATGGGCATCACCGAAAACCCCTCTCCTGAATTCCTGGATCGCCTCGAGAAGGCCTGTCACTTTCAGCCACCCACAAAAAGAGGTCATGACGCGGTGCGAGCCATCAAGGCCATGCATGCAGGAAAGGCCAAGGTCTTCATCGCGCTCGGCGGCAATTTTCTCTCGGCCACGCCGGATACAGCCTATACCGCTCAGGCACTTTCCCGCTGCCGCCTCACCGTCCACATCTCCACCAAACTCAACCGGGCCCACCTTGTCACCGGAACCGAGGCCTTGATCCTGCCCGCGCTTGGACGCACCGACAAGGATCTTCAAGATGATATCCCGCAATATATCACCACGGAAAACACCATGGGGGTCGTCCAGACCTCACAGGGACGACTCGAGCCGGTATCCGAATTGCTCAAAAGTGAAGTCGATATTATCGCCAGCCTCGCGAAGGCCACCTTCGAGAATAAAGATGGGCCGGGGAATCACATCAACTGGGACCTACTTATTCACGATTACGACGAGATTCGTCATCTCATCAGCCAGGTCGTCCCCGGGCACGAAAACTATACAACACGGGTCAACAAACCGGGCGGCTTCTATCTCGCCAATCCGATCCGCGATGCCCGGCAATTTCCTACTCCGTCGGGTAAAGCGCAGTTCACCGTCCACCCGATGCCGGACATACACCTAGGACCGGATCAATTGCTCATGATGACCATTCGCAGTCACGATCAATACAATACGACCATCTATGGATTGAATGACCGCTACCGGGGCATTCAAGCCGGACGGCGGGTGGTGTTCATGAATGAGCGTGATATGGAGGAGCGTCACTTAGCGAAAGGCGACCTGGTGAATATCGTCAGTCACCACAAAGGTCAGACCCGAACAGCACCACAATTTGTCGTGGTCCCCTACCCCATTCCCCGAACCTGCACGGCGACCTATTTCCCCGAAGCCAATGTCCTCATCCCCATCGACAGCGTGGCAGACAAAAGCAACACGCCGACCTCCAAATCCATCGTCGTCACCATCCATCCCACCACGCTCACTCCTCCTCCCCACACGTAAACGGCTAAATAAACAGAATCACTTCAAAAAATTACCATCCTGACCCATTCGGCAAAACTCAGGGCAGGGGTTTCCGAAGGATCTGGCTCAGCCCTAAACGGTTCGTATTGTGCATAGGCTTTTATAAGCCGGAAGTGGATCCGTTACGTGCGGCCGAACGGAAGTGTATGATTTTGATGACCTCATCGAACACGAAATCAACCTCGTCTACAAAACCCAAGAAAAAACTTCTGACTCGTACCGAAGGTCATCCTCCTCCTTGGTCACTTCCATGCGAGGGTCTTCATTGAAGACCTGTTTCAGCACCGGTTTGGTTTCACTCAAAGTTGTGTAATTCCGATAGAGTACTATCGCATGGATCCCCCCCCAGCCTCCGTGGAGACGCAGTTAGGACAGCTTGAGCATGGGAGGAGAACCCTATCCCCTACACTCAATGCCTCCCCTTTCACCTCCTGGATAATGGCTGCCGGAACAAGGAGAAACAGGACCAGTATTCCCAGCGGAAGTGTGTCCTCGCCCGGCATGGTTGGACGGCGCGCAAGGGACTGATAAAAAATGTCCTTTGAGCCATGCGGTTAATCGCACCTATGTGGGGCGCTTCTTATTTCTTTTTCCTCGCCTTCGAATTTGTGGGTGAGCCGTTGTTGGAAGACAATCCCGCCTTCTCCATGAGTTGATCTTTCCGTTTCATGACCTGCTCGTACAATCGGTCCCAATTGATATCCCGCTTTTCTGCTTTGGGCAGCATTTCTTCCTCTTCTTCTTGAATATGATGTTTGCACAATTCACCGAGTACGGTTACTTTGGCGTCATAACGTTCGGCGGCGGGTTTCATCTTTTTAAGTTCTCCGATCACACTATGCACGACATGATGCTCTTCGATGGCCTCATCCATAAGATCTTCGTCATTAATTTTCGGGCGAATGGCCGGATAGATGATTTTCTCTTCCAACTCCGCGTGGATTTCCAGCTCCGTCAATATCGTGTCGAGGATCTCTTGTTTCTCTTGAGCATTATCCGTTTTTTCAAATTTTTTAAAAAGCCCTTTGACTTTTTTGTGGTCCTTTCGAAGCATGTCGGTGATTTGTGCTGCCTGAGCTTTCAGAGTCTTTGTGGCCATGGACGACTTCTCCTTTTATGAATATTGTGAATTCATTGCTCCCGCTATCTTCCGTATTGATCTATAGCAGGAGAACATCATCCGCCCAATGTATAAAACGCGCGAGGTTGCCTATCTTTTGTTCAAAGACCTTGAGGATCTACCATTCCCGAAGGCGAATGCTTTGCGAGCGGTGGGTCTCTTTCGTCTGCGTGAGGCGGTACATTGGGAAGAATAGCGCCTCTCCCCACCCTTCCATTTCTCTTCGAAATAAAACATCCTATATAAGGAATAGGATGCAAGACTGAGGAATGCATTCACAATCACCATACCGTTTGTCTATACTGTGCGGATGGCACTTCCTTCCGATTTATCCTTTTCCGATTCCCTGAAGAGTGATCGGCGACAGGCTTTCTACGAACACCATAAACGTATCGCTCTGGCCATGATTCTTATCGTGTTTTTGCTCCCCTTGATCGGGGTGTTCATGAGCGGATTGTCCGGGGCCGTATCAGGGGTCGTGATTTCCGTGTTGTCTTTTTATCTAACACCCTACGCCTTATTGAAACTGGGGCAATGGTTCGTCCACTCCTGATGCCCGGTCCAACTAAATAGAGGTGCCAACTCTCAACAGTAGAAAAACTCGGCAGGGTTGGGCACAGCGGATGATCTGCACCCGGATAGTTGACCTGGTGGTTTGATGGGAGGTTTGCAGCTTCCCCGACCGACCTTTACACAGGAGGGGGGGTAGGAGACCTCAAGGAGCCTGCGCCTGGGCTTTGCGTGCTGAGGTAGCGCGTCGTTTCCTGTTTAATAATCTTTGCCAATAACAGCAATCCGATGAGATTCGGAATGGCCATCAGGCCGTTCATGACATCGGACACATTCCAAACCAATTCCAACCTGGACGTGGCACCGAGCAGGACCACCGCCACAAAGATCACGCGGTAATACACGATGGCCCTCGGCCCCATCAAAAACTCAATGGCTTTTTCCCCATAATAATTCCAGCCGATCAAGGTCGAATAGGCAAAGAGAGTAATCGAGAGGGTGACAATGAGTTCTCCTGTGTGGCCCAGGGTTTCCCCGAAACTGGCGCTGGTGAGTTGAGCCGCATCGATACCGTGTGTCCATGGAGTCGCAGTCAGGATAATCAACGCCGTCATACTGCAGACGACCAGGGTATCAATGAAGGTCTGCGTCATACTGACCAGGGCCTGCCGGACCGGATCGTCTGTCCGTGCGGCGGCGGCGGCAATGGGCGCGGAGCCCAATCCCGATTCATTCGAAAACACTCCTCTGGCTAACCCATAGCGCATGGCGGCGGCCATTGTGGCACCGGCAAACCCGCCTCCTGCCGCAATCGGATTCCACGCATGATAGACGATACTCATCAGGGCTTGTGGGATCTCCGTCACATGCAGGGCCAGGACAACCAAAGCTGACGTGACATACCCCACAATCATGAATGGCACCAGCACCGAGGTAAACCGGCCAATGGATGTGATGCCGCCCAAGATCACCACCCCGGTCATTCCCATCAACACCACGCCGGTGATCCAGGGTTGGATCTGAAAGGTCGACTCAAGAATGCCGGCCACCGCATTAGCCTGCGTCATGTTGCCGATACCAAACGCGGCACAGGCCGTGAACAAGGCAAAGAGCCAGCCTAACCAGGGCAGCCCGGCACCCTTGGCTAAATAATACATGGGCCCGCCACGCATTCCGTATGCCCCCTGCTCACGGTATTTCACCGCCAGCACGGCTTCGCCATATTTGGTGGCCATACCCACCAGCCCGGTCATCCACATCCAAAAGACGGCTCCGGGCCCACCGAGCGTGATTGCGGCTGCCACGCCGACAATATTCCCGATGCCCACGGTGGCTGATAAGGCCGTCATGAGCGCGGCGAAATGACTGATGTCCCCATTGCCGCCCGGTTCTTTGTGAAAAATTAATTTCAGAGCATGCGGGAGGACACGAAACTGCAAGCCCTTCAGCAGAATGGTCAGATACAACCCGGTGCCGATCAACAGAAGCAACATGGGCGGGCCCCATACCCATCCGGCTACGGTCGCTACGAAGGATTCAAAGGAGTCCATGGGACCTGATTCTCCAATGACGGAAAGATCTGTGATAAGGGCTCGAAGGCATTCTCATCTACAATGACACGTCCACCTTTGACACGACATAGGCGTCGGAATGGTTTGCAGGAAATAAATGGTGAAACGCCGTGCGTCGAACAGCTGGAAAAGGGAAAGAGGAATGATTGCGAGGCACCGCTCATTCTACCAATGAGGTGCATTATGTAAACAGGCCGGTGCGAACCTATGTGGCATGGCTCTTCATGGGTCTGTTGAAAAAAATCGCCAGCGGCGTTCTCGCCATTTTCCCGTGCTCACGTACTAAGCGTACGCTCCGCGCGTAAAAACGGCTGCGGCCTTTCCTTCGAGAGGCCTCATGACAGGACTGGACGGACCCTTCGGGAAGACTCAGGGCATGCTTTTTTGAACCGACCCGGAGCCTTTGAGGAGTAATCTCATCCTGCGCAAATTTGCCCTTGAACATCCTTATTATTCAACACTCCCCTTCATAAAAATGAGGCGTGACCCATGCAGGGTAAAACCTTCAATGGGACATTCACCCATTTGACAAACACCCCCACCAGGCAAGGCCCTCGCCAACTTGTCATGTTAGGGATGATCAGAACTGGTCCATCAACAATTATCTTCTCTCGAATTCGTTTAGGGTTAACGCAAAAGTTGGAGACGAACGAGGATGGGAATAGTTTTGAGATGCTTTGCACCATCATCCCTTTGGCTCCTCGCGAATGGCAGCCATCACATAAAAAGCTTTGATATTTTGGGGTCGGCAAAATGCAGACCATGGCAAAAAAATTCCATCCCCAATTTTTGTGTATAACCTGGTGAATACTGTCGTGCAGCGCGTGATTTTCTAAGGAATAAAAAGGAAATGAGCAGATTGCCTCTGTTTTAAGCATTGTATAAAGATTTTTTTATGCCCCTACAGGAAGTGGTGTAGGTTTTTTGGCGTAGGAGTAAAGGTAGAAATAGGACTTTTTTTCTTGACATGCGTCTCCATACCGATGCCCATTGATGTCCGTGAATAAAAATACGCTGTCAATGATTTTCTTATCCACAGAATTTCGTTAAAGATGTTGATAAGACTGTCATAATGCCTGAGATTTCCAGACCTTCGGTGAGGATTCCTGCCATACAGAACACATCCAAAACGGAGTCGAAGTCTGCACCCGACTCCGGGACACCGCCAGGTCGGTATGAGAAAGAATGAAGGCTTTGAATCCTCTGATGAATCTCGGTAAGGTATGCCTCCTCTCACTGAAAGCAGGAGATAGCACATACATCCCTTTCTGAACGCGGAGCGATCACCATGAAGGTCAGTGCCCTCGCAGGAAAACCCACTCAGCCGTCCATGCTCGCCAACATTCCCCGACTGGTCACCGCCTATTACACGGGACGGCCTGACCCGTCGGTGCCGGAGCAAAGGGTCGCTTTCGGCACATCGGGACACCGCGGCTCTTCCTTGAAGCTTTCCTTTAATGAAGCGCATATCCTGGCCACCACCCAAGCCATCTGCCTGTATCGTCAACAACAGCATATTGACGGCCCTCTTTTTTTAGGCATGGATACCCACGCGCTTTCGGAACCTGCCCTGGCAAGCACGCTGGAAGTACTCGCCGCCAATGATGTGGTCGTGATGGTAGACCGCGACAACGGGTACACGCCGACCCCGGTCATTTCCCATGCCATCCTGACCTACAACCGTGATCGTAAGACGGGGTTGGCCGATGGCATTGTCATCACGCCCTCGCACAATCCGCCTGAAGACGGTGGCTTCAAATATAATCCGCCCCATGGCGGGCCGGCTGATGCCGACGTGACCACCTGGATCGAGAAACAGGCGAACGCGTTGCTGGCCGATGACCTGCGCGGGGTCCAACGCGTCTCGTATGAGAAAGCGCGGCGGGCCTCGACCACCCACCAGCATGATTATGTCGGCTCGTATGTTGGCGATCTAGGCGCCGTGATTGACATGGAGGCGATTCGCGACGCAAAGCTATCCATCGGAGTAGATCCACTTGGTGGCGCAGGTGTGGACTATTGGGGACCTATTACCGAGCGGTACGGATTCCCGGTCACGGTCGTGCATGAAGGCGTGGATCCAACCTTTCGCTTCATGAATCTGGACTGGGATGGGAAGATTCGCATGGACTGTTCCTCACCCTACGCCATGGCCGGCTTGATTGCCTTAAAAGACCGTTTCGATATTGCCTTTGCCAACGATACCGACCATGACCGGCATGGAATCGTCACGCGCACATCCGGGCTGATGAATCCCAACCACTACCTCGCGGTGGCTATTTCGTACCTCTTTACCCAGCGCTCCGGCTGGCGGAAGGATGCTGCAGTCGGAAAGACGGTGGTGAGTAGCAGCATGATTGATCGGGTAGCCGCCAAGATAGGCCGGCGTCTGGTTGAAGTGCCGGTCGGGTTCAAATGGTTTGTGGATGGGCTGCTTGACGGGTCCGTCGGATTTGGGGGAGAAGAGAGTGCCGGCGCATCCTTTTTGCGTCATGACGGAACCGTGTGGACAACCGATAAGGACGGCATCATCCTGGATCTGTTAGCGGCAGAAATATTGGCCAAGACGGGACGTGATCCAAGCCAACTCTACCTCGACCTCACCAAGGAACTGGGCGTCCCGGTCTACCAGCGTATCGATGCCCCGGCCACACCCGCGCAGAAAGCCATTCTGAAAAAGCTCGCACCACAGCAGATTCAGGCAACCGAGCTCGCAGGAGAAAAGATAACCGGCATTTTGACCTCGGCACCGGGAACCGGGAGTGCTATTGGCGGGTTGAAAGTCATGACGGAGAACGGCTGGTTTGCCGCCCGCCCCTCTGGAACAGAAGATGTTTATAAAATTTATGCCGAGAGCTTCCGAGGAGCCTCGCACCTTAAGCAAATCCAGGAAGAAGCGCAAACCCTGATTACCAAGGTCCTAGGAGCGGCAACGTAGTCCAGCTGAATCCCGAAGGATAACGACAGCTTGGTCCAGGTTACAGGCTATGAGCGTTGTCATCCTGAGGGAACCGAAGGATCTAGGTGAGCCGTGGCACCGTCACCCGACACAGATCCTTCGCCGCTGGCTCAGGATGACCACCTGGTATGGACCGCACAAAGTCATAACATATTCATTCTATGTCTACATGGAAAATGACCAAGCCTACGCCAACGGCCCAAGAGATCTTGTCAGTCTGAATCAAAAGTTGTCATTCGGGGAGTGTTGAAAAATAATAATTTCCAAGGGCATATTGACCCACTGGCACGTTGCATATTAGAGGCCTCGGGGCGGTTCAAAAAAGTATGCCCTGAGTCTTCCCGAAGGGTCCGTCCAGTCCTGTCCTGAGGCCTCTCGAAGGAAAGGCCGCAGTCATTTTTGCGCGCAGAGCGTACTTCCAGTACGTGAGCACGGAAAAATGGCGAGAACGCCGCTGGCGGCTTTTTTCAACAGACCCTTTAACCAAACTTGTCCTTTCCTCCCCTTCCACCTCACCCCACCCATATCGCTGGCCGGTGAGCTCCGACTTTTTCAGCCGAACCATGATGCGCGTATCCAATCTCACGAACAACTCTTCAGAACGAAGGATCATATGACCAACCCGACGAACCAAGGGTCCCGCATTCAGGGACTGGCATTTTTTTCATATGGATTTCGACCCTTTTTTCTGAGTGCCGCCGTCTTTGCCGGGGTGGCACTCCCGATCTGGGCCATGATTCTTTCCGGAGTTGACAACACCGATTTCCTGTATGTCCCGCGAGAATGGCATGTGCATGAAATGATCTTCGGTTTTCTTCCGGCCGTAATCGCGGGATTTCTCTTTACCGCCATGCCCAACTGGACGGACCGTCCTCCAATCAAAGGATTACCGCTGATGGTGCTGTGGGCATTATGGCTGGCAGGACGCCTGGTCATTGCCATCCCCTGGCCTCCGCCCATTGTCTGCGCCATCGTTGACGGGGCCTTTCTGGTTGCGCTGGCCGTCATTGTCTGGCGGGAAATTGCCCTCGGGAAGGCCTGGGATCGTTCCCCCATCGGCATATTAATCAGTCTCTATGCCCTCGCCAATCTGCTCTTTCATATCCGGGCTCTGAGCGACGCGGCGACGGATTTCCCCGAGCGTATGGCGCTCTCGGTCATTATCATGTTGTTAGCCCTAATCGGTGGGCGCGTCATTCCCAGTTTTACACTCGATTATCTGAGCGAGCACGGCATGCTCCAACAACCTCCATCCTTTTCCCGGTTCGACGGTGCGTCGATCCTGCTCGCCGCCATTGCCGCTATGGCCTGGACGGTCCAGCCGGATGCCCTGGTGACCGGCTGGATTTTGCTCATAGCGGGATTGGTAAATCTCATTCGTCTGTTGCGCTGGTACGGCTGGATGACCTGGCGTGAACCGTTGGTGCTCATCCTGCACGTGGGTTATGGGTGGCTGGCCATATCGCTGCTTATCCTGGGAGCCGCGATTCTAGGATTTGGATTGCGCCAGGAGGATGCGGTGCACGTACTCACGACCGGAGCCGTGGGCTCGATGACCCTGGCCATCATGACCCGTGCCAGCCTGGGTCATACCGGGCGCCCCCGGCACGCAGACACCATGACGGTTGTGATCTACAGTCTCGTGAACCTGGGTGCGATGCTACGGGTTTTTGGTCCGGCCACCGACCTCTCGACCTCTCTGGTGCTTAGCCTGTCGGCGATGATATGGAGCGGCGGCTATCTGCTATTCGCTGTTATTTATGGACCATTTCTTTTTCGCCCTAGTCTCGACGAGGAGTAAGGGCATACGTCGTAAAAACCTTCCTTTTGTGACAGCGTGATGTTCCATGTTGCCGGGTTTCGCCCCGGCAGGCGAGGTCCTTTTGTTTCGCAAAAGGACCCAAAACCATTAACGCCCCGTCTGGCTTTATTAAAATGTAGGGACGCAGGAGGGTGGACCAACTCGCCGGGCCTGTCCTGAGCTTTGTCGAAGGGCTCAAACAAGGCCCGCCAGCGGATGTGAGCGTCCCTCCGTTGGGCCAGACGGCAGGCCTCGGATCTAAGTCGGGCGACAAGATCCATCCCCAATTCCAATCCGAAGTTCTTGGTCGGAACAGGAACCCTGTCTATGCCATCCTCGAATGGTTGAAGGAGATGCACTCGATCGATGACGGCAACTTGTCCACGCTCGATCGCATAAAAGCCTGCCGAAATATCTTGGCACACAAGCTGTTCTCCATACTGGGGTCCGAAGGTCTCCCAGCGGACTTCGAAGAGTGCCTCTCCGACATGGTTGCCCTGCTCCGCAAGATTGAAGTGTAGTGGATCACGAATGTCGAGATTCCAACGAACTCGGTATTCGAAGGCAAAGATCTTGATGAAGAGGGAATCGTTCCTGGTTCGGTCATGAGCATGCAGCGGACGGCGCTGGGCGCCGCCGTCGATGATGGTGAACGTTAGGAGGACACTTCTGACAGTGTAAATTGCGGTAGGGGAAAGGTATAATCGGAATATGTCATCTGAAACCATACGAGACCGCATTCTGGAGTCCTTGCAGAATTTGCCATCTGATGCGACATATGACGACGCCATTGAGCGACTGGTATTTCTCGCCAAGATTGATGCAGGCTTGGCTGAGCTTGATGCGGGAGAAGGTATTCCGCATGACGAAATCAAGCGTCGGCTCGGGTTGTGACTCAAATCATTTGGTCGCCTCAAGCACTCCGTGATATGGAAGCCATCCGAGCGTACATAGCTGAAGATTCCCCGCGCGTTGCGGAGTTGGTGGTGGGCCGATCGTGAAGACGGTTGAGCGACTTGAGGCGTTTCCGGGATCGGGTCGCAAGGTGCCCGAACGCAATGATCCGGAGATTCGCGAAGTGATTGAGTCCCCGTATCGCATCGTATATCGAATGCGGGTAGGTGCGGTGGAGATTGCCACAGTTTTCCGCGGGTCCCGTCTCTTTCCGGGCCTCCGATAAACAACGGTCCAACAAGCGGTTGGAACGGGCCGCTGAGAAACGCAGCCGCTCAACCGGCGGCCGTTGGGTTACATATGAAAGCCCGTGAAAAATGTTTTCAGTGTGACTACGAGTTCTTCGGTGATGAAGACCCTGCCAGCCTTGGCCATACCGCGTACCACCGCAAGCTGACCCCATGACGATCATGATCTACTGTCTTGTAAATCTGAGTGCGATGATCCGGGTCTTTGTGGGTTCTGGCCCTACAGATTACCAATGTGTATCGAAAATCCATATTGGAGTTGGTCAGAAAAAAAGCGATGGCCAATTCGCACATCAGACTTATTCTACTCAACTCTTGTGTCAACGTGATGTTCTGTGTTGCCGGGTTTCGCCCCGGCAATCGAGGTCCTTTTCTTTCGGGAAAAGGACCCAAAACCATTGACGCCCCGTCTGGCCTTATTGAAATGTAGGGACGCAGGAGGGCGGACCAACTCGCCAGGCTCAAACAAAGCCCGCCAGCGGATGAGAGAGTCCCTACTTGGGCCAGCCGGCAGGCGTCGGACCAAAGTAAGTAAATATTTTCAGTCGGAGATTTGACGAGGATACACGGCACGAAATCTAGAAGTGCGGTCTTGCGATCTCATTCGTTGTTCGACACATGGCATGTTCCAGAACCGGACGGGTCATGGGCGTGTGTGGCGTTGAGGCCAACACTGGCACCTCTCTCCCCTGCTCGATGCTTTGCGGGACGTCATCCGGCCAGAACTGTTCTCTTCTGATTTCCCGGCCATTTTTATCCCGATAGACCAGCTCATCGGTAACCAGATCGTATTCCGGTATGTCGGTCTGTTCCCATCGCTGCACGAAATATTGATAACACAACGTGTACAGCCCGTGATCATTGGCGTTGTGTCGCAAGACGTATTCGGGCATCTCCTGAATATCCAGATCGGTATGGTAATGCTGCATCCAGAGATAGTCTCCAAGAATGACCAATTTCAGAAGAGGAGGATCCGAATAGAGTTTCAGTTTGACGGATTTTCCGACCCCCTGAAGCCGTTTGAGCAATTCAATACTTTGCCTGACGCCCGCTCGATATTTTTCAATCGACATCAATGGATCCGCAATTGCCCGGATACGTGCACTGGCCCCTTGGCTAAAGGGATTCACCAGCATGATGTTGGCTCCCAGGCATTTATCCAGAATGGTCGATAAGTCCCCCACCTGATCACGCAAGGTGTCATACCCGCTTGACCCGATGACCAGGACCGTCCTGCCACGCCCCTGGGTCTGCCGAAGTTTGCGAATCCCATCCTCAGCCCGCCGCGCCCGTTTGGGGAAAAATGACACGAAGCCCGCATCGATCGCCATTTTGGCCAGCTTCCGATCCTGCCAACTCCGTCGGATATAGGTCATCACCACAATCAGTAACGCCGCGACGCCTATTTCCAACGCCACGATCGACATTTTTTCCTTTTCCACTCTTGTCCAATAGGTCAGAAAACTTCTGGCCACGGTAGGGAGCGACATCGCAATCCCCGCACTTAGACACAGAATTACAATATGATAGCCAATGTCAGAGGCATTCTTGATTCCCTCACCGATTTTGGCCACAATCTTTTTTACTATCTTTACCATCACGTATTCTTCTTTCTTTTCACGAAAACACCACAAATAATTTACGCACACGATTCAACATATTCAGATATCAGCTCACCCTGACAACCGTTGCTACCTTATTACACAACTCCTAAATCCTTGTGGGATTGTTCCTGCTTTCAGGAGGCCACGGAGGGTTTGCACAAAAAAATCGTGTAAGTCCCTGTTTCCATTTCGAGGGGTCTGTCGCCCCGGAAAAAGAGGTCTTACACGATAAGCGTTACGGTATCACAGAGTTTTCACTCCGACAAGCGAGGCATAGGCATGCCTGGCTTATTCTTTTTTCTTCTACGATCACCCCTTCGAATGTTGAACATCACTGAGATTCCCTGGCTCATTTACCAAAGCTGCAAGTGGCGACAACCAGTCACAGCTACTCTGTTTTCACTTTTTTAATGTGGTGGTACCAGATTAAAACGAAGTAACGCCAGATACTCTATCGGAGCAACAGCGTCGGAACTTTAGCTGAACGCAACAAGTCGGAGGTTTTGCTGCCGAATACCAGGCTGCGAAGAGGAGAATGGCTGTACGCGCCCATGATCAGCATATCGATGCCCTGCTCATGGACCGCTTTGGCAATGACGCGTTCTGCATCGCCGGGAATGAGTGAAGGAAAAACCTCAAAGTTTGCGGCCTCCAATGTGGTCTTGGCCCATTCAAGCTGTTTAGGGGCACTCTGACTTTCTTTGCCTGACATCAGAAGATACACCGGCAGGCCACGGAAGAGCGGGCTGGCCGCCACCATTTCTACCCCTCGTCGGGTGACGATCCCCCCATCGAAGGCAATCATGACCCGGCGAGGCTCGGTGAAGCTATCGGTGACCGCGAGAATCGGTTTGTGCAGGGCGCGCACCACCCGCTCAACATTGCGTCCCAAATCACGCTGGGTCGACTCCGCCGAGACACCCCGGCGACCCAGGACGAACAGACGCACCCCTTCTTCCTGCTCCACCAAGGTCTCTTCCAAGACCCCGTAGCGTTGGCGAACATCGGGAGATTCGACTCCCGAGACCATGGCCCGCTCCCGTAATTCGTTCAAGAAGATCCGGCCACGCTCACGGGCCGCCTTGCTGCGGGACTCATCCTCATTGGACAGCTCGTTCAACAGCACTTCCTGCGCATCGATCCCGATGGCACCGCTGTGATCGTGGCCGGTTGCAATCTCGGGATGCCGATCGATCACATGGAGAAATTCCAGCGGTGCCGCCATGCGGCATGCCGCCCAGGCCGCATAGTCGGCCACGTATTCGGCAAAATGCGATTGATCGACGCAGGCCAGCACCTTATTCTCGTTCTTGATGACCCGCCACTTTTTCACGTTTTTCACCAGATGTGTTCCTCTCAGTGGCCCATCACCTGTTCCACGGCATCGGGTTTGTCATGGACGGCGAAGCGATCCACCATCGTGGCGCTGGCTTCATTCAGCCCGATGACCTCGACTTCCGTTCCCTCGCGGCGAAACTTGAGGATGACTTTATCCAACGCGCTGACAGCAGTCAGATCCCAGAAGTGGGCACGGCTCACGTCAATGCGAACCTTTTCGATCACTTCCTTGAAATCAAAAGAATTGACAAACCGCTCAGCCGAGGCAAAGAACACCTGCCCGGTAATGATATAGGTGCGCAGACGGCCCTGATTCTCCGACTTCCAGCCAATATGCAAAATCTGTCCGACTTGGTGAGCGAAAAAGAAACCGGACAACAGCACGCCAACGAGCACGCCCTTCGCAAGATCATGAGTGGCCACGACCACCACCACGGTGGCGATCATCACCACGTTGGAGCTTTTGGGATGCTCCCGCAGATTGCGGATTGAGGCCCAATTGAAGGTGCCGATCGCGACCATGATCATCACGGCAACCAGTGCAACCATCGGGATTCGGGCCACCCAGTCACCGATATACACCACCATCAGCAACAGAAACACGCCTGCAACCAGGGTCGAGAGCCGCCCGCGTCCACCCGATTTCACGTTAATGACCGACTGCCCGATCATGGCGCATCCGGCCATGCCGCCGATGAAACCCGAGGTAATATTGGCGATGCCCTGTCCCACGCATTCCCGATTTTTGTTGCTTGAGGAATCCGTCAGGTCATCGACGATGGATGCGGTCATCATGGATTCCAGCAGCCCCACCACGGCCAGGGTGGCCGACACCGGGAAGATGATTCGGAGGGTGTCCCAATGCAGCGGCACATCCGGCAGCAGGAACATCGGAAGGGTGTCAGGGAGTTGGCCCATGTCGCCCACGGTGCGGATATCCAAGCCAAGACCAATGGACACACCCGTCAACACCGTAATGGCTACCAGCGGAGACGGCACACTCTTGGTAAGGTGCGGAAAGAGGTAGATGATGGCCAGGCCGGCGCCCACCATCGCATAGGCCTCCCAGCTCACACCGGTCAGCTCAGGCAGTTGCGCCATGAAGATGAGGATGGCCAACGCATTGACGAAGCCGGTGATCACGGAGCGCGACACAAAGCGCATCAGGGAACCAAGTCGAAACCAGCCGGCAACGACCTGCAGCACACCCGTCAGCACCGTAGCGGCCAACAGGTACTGCAACCCATGGTCTTTGACCAGGGTAACCATCAACAGCGCCATCGCACCCGTGGCAGCCGAGATCATGCCCGGTCGACCGCCGGCAAAGGCGATGACGGTGGCCATACAGAACGAGGCGTACAACCCCACCTTGGGGTCTACCCCGGCGATGACCGAAAAGGCAATCGCTTCAGGGATGAGTGCCAGTGCGACGACGAGACCTGCGAGCAGATCGTTTCTGATATTCATCCCTTCACGGATTTTGGCAACTATCTCTTGTATCATCAATGATCCTTGCTTTGATTCAGACAGATTTTTTCAAAAAACACACGCCAAGGAGCCCTAGGAGTGACGGCTCAAGCCGACCACCCTTTCTGTCCCATCACACAACTCCTGGATGCTTGCTGGAATGTTCCTGTTTTCAGGAGACCAAGGAGGGTTCGAACAAAAAAATCGTGTAGGATCTGTTTCTGCGTCTGGGGTTCTGTAGCCCCTGGAAAGAAAAGATCCTACACGATAGACATGACAGTATCACAGAATACTCACTCACACAAGCCAGATGTGTAAACGAAAAAATATCACAGCCATAAATTCGCACTGGACCAGGCAGCGCTCCTACCAGGACAGTGTATTCAGGCGCAAGCAATGAGACGATCCCGGCTACGCCGGAGAAGAACCCGTAACCGAGATGTACGCTGCTTTCCTGCAGGCCGATCTGGAGAACTAGCTTTACTGTCCCATGAGAATCACACCCACTAAATTGGGCCCTTGGCTGAATGTACACAACACAACAAGCGGGCCATCTTCCGCGCCCCCCCCCACGCGCAATGGGTAGCCGAGCATCTGCACGAGCGAAATCCATCTTCCACTGGAGAGGCGGCCTGCCAATCTATGCCATATCTTTAAAATCGTGTTGCGGATTGCGCTCGCGGGCGAAGTTTTTCGACCAGGCACTCCGGAACAACACCACGGCCCGATCTTGACTGTCTTTGACCACCAGCGCATCGGAGGGAGGCTTAAACGTCTCCACATCACCCACCAGCCACGCGCTGGATTCATAGGGCAGCATATCCACCACCACCTTGACCCGGTATTCACTCTGCAATCGAAACTCCAGGACATCGAACTGCAACCGGCCTACTGCCGCGACAAAAAATTCCAGCCCGTCCAGACTTCGCAGGATTTGAATGGTCCCTTCCCTGGCAAGTTGCTCGATCCCTTTGTCGAACGATTTCCGCATGGTGGTAACGGTGGGGCGGACCCGGGCAAACACTTCAGGTTGAAATTGTGGAAGCGGTTTATAATTAAAGCCGTCCGCCATCGAAATCGTGTCACCGATTTGAAAAATTCCGGGATTGATAATCCCAATGACATCGCCGGGATAGGCTACATCGACCGTATTGCGTTCCTTCGCCACCATACTGTGGGGCCGCGAGAGACGCACCTCCGTGTTGGTCCGATGATGTTTAACCACCACATCCCGCTCGAATCTCCCGGAACACACCCGTAAAAACGCCGTGCTGTCACGATGCCGTGGATTCATATTCGCCTGAAGTTTAAACACATAGGCACTGAAGGGCGTGTCGACCGGATCGATCATGAGCTCGCGGCCATCCGGCGTATCCGCTAATCGGCCGTGAGCCGCAGGCGCGAGTTCGACAAATGCATCGAAAAATGTTTCCACACCGAAATTAGTCAACGCCGACCCGAAAAAGACTGGTGTCACGTTTCCATTTTGAAACGCCTCTCTGGAAAACGGATTTCCAGCGATTTCCAACAATTCCAAATCGTGCGTCAGCTCTTCCCACACATAATCCGGCACACGGCTTTTGAGGGAGGGAGCATCCAAAGCCAACTCTGTCAGATCCGGTTTGGCCGCCCCTCTTGCCGCCGTCCTGGTATACAACAACACCCGCCTTGTCTCTCGATTCACCACACCGAGGAAATCCCGTCCGGACCCGATGGGCCAGTTGATGGGACTGGCGTGAATCCCCAACACGTCTTCCACTTCCGCCATCAGATCAAGCGGAGCCCGTCCGGGCAAGTCCATCTTGTTGATGAATGTCAGCACGGGAATCCGGCGAAGACGGCAGACTTCAAATAGCTTACGGGTTTGCGTCTCTACCCCCTTTGCGGCGTCAATCACCATAATCGCGCTATCGGCCGCCGTGAGGGTCCGATAGGTATCTTCGCAAAAATCTTGATGGCCCGGCGTATCCAACACGTTGATCACGGCCTGTTTATAGGGAAATTGCATCGCCGAGGCGGTGATGGAAATCCCGCGCTCCTGCTCCATTTCCATCCAATCCGACGTGGCCAGTTTCCGGTTTTTGCGGGCTCCCACCATGCCGGCGGTGCGGATCATCCCTGAATAGAGCAGGAGTTTTTCAGTCAGCGTCGTTTTGCCCGCGTCAGGATGGCTGATGATAGCAAAGGTCCGTCGCTTACCGGCCTCGGTCCGAATTTCGTGTTTGACTTGGGGGGTGGGCATCATCGCTCCTGGATTCACATGGCTCTCCCATAGAGGTTATCGACTTACCTGGCAGGCAAACGATGCCCCGGTTTATGTTTCCTCGCTTGTTTCCAGACAGGCCGTGCACTCATCCATTTTAGGATCGCCATGTCGGCTACAATAATGGCGTCGGCATTGGCCGCACATCATAAAACTCATTCGTATCCAATCGTCTTTCTCGCACACATAACAGTTCTTTTCTCGTTTAGCTTTCGGCATCTCGATCCTCCTTCATCGTTATTATGTGATCCTCGGATCATGACAGGCGCAAGGACACCCTCAGAAGGCGCCAGCCTTAAGCCTCAACTCCGGCTGTTTGATCTTCCAACAAAGACTGGACCAACAATACTGACTAATATTGAAGGTAGGGCAGTCTGCGTGCGGCTTGAATACGCCTTTAGCGAACCCGAATCCCGCTAAGGGGAAGCCTTTGACACCCATCATTGTGTGTGTATTCGTTCCTCTGTCTGGTGTCAGTTCAAAGCGAACGGAGCTTTCATGCGCTAAACCAAAAATGTACAGCTTTACTGAACATTCTGTCAATTTTCCAAACAGAGGGATAATTCTGACGGCGATCCATCCATTTTATTCCACGAACCATATCCCCGTCCTGAACCTACACGCGCCAGGCAGACTTCATTGGAACGCTATCGTGAAAATTGCGCCATAGCAACACGACAAAACATTCATACGAAGAGCCTTTCAATGGGTGACACACAAAGGGACCCACCAGATCTGGTGAATGTCGGTGGGAAACTGAGGCACAGAACACCTTGACCTTATGTGTAGCCTTACTGTACATTTGCCTTCCTTGAAACCTATCCCCCACATAATAGATAGAATCCGCAGAAAACCTCCGACAGAGGTACGACACCACCGAGAATCATTAGACAGTCTTGCATCAGCCGACTGGGCGCCCGAGGTGAAGGCGCACAAGGCAGCAGGATTATGGGAAGAGGCAGACTCGACTGCTTCCTTTTCAAGGATCAGGTAACGAAATTTATATCAGAAAGGATAATCAGTGACACATGTGATTAAGGTAGACGTGGCAGGCAGGCACCTGACACTTGAAACGGGGAGAATGGCGAAACAGGCCAACGGGGCTGTCCTGGCCTCTTATGGTGATATTGTGGTACTGGCTACTGCTGTCGCTTCACAAACGGTGAAACCGGGCACGGACTTTCTCCCGTTGACGGTTAATTATCAGGAAAAAGCGTACGCCGTAGGGAAGATACCAGGAGGATTTTTTAAACGTGAGGGGATCCCTTCGGAAAAGGAGGTTCTGACCAGTCGCCTGATCGATCGTCCCCTCCGACCGCTTTTTCCGGAAAGCTATTACTTTGATACCCAGGTGATCGTATCGGTCATCTCGGCGGACGAGACAGGCTTGTCGGACATGGTGGGTATGATCGCGGCGTCCGCGGCCCTTGCCATATCCGATATTCCCTTTGATGATCCCATCGCCGGCATCCGGATCGGCCGCGTCAACGACCGGTTTGTGATCAATCCTGATCTGAAGTCCCTTGAGGCGGGCGATCTCAATCTGGTTGTAGCCGGAACCGCCGAAGCGGTAATGATGGTCGAAGGCGGTGGGAAGGAATTACAGGAAACCGTGCTGATTCAGGCCATCGAGCTGGCGCATAGGGAAATCAAAAATATTGTGACCGCCATATGCGACTTGAGAGATATGACAGGGCGACCCAAACGACCGATCGTGACCGAGCAGATCGATCCGAAGTTGGCCGAGTTTGTGCGGGCATTCGTCGCCATTCCCATTCGCGAGGCAGTCCGCATCCCTGACAAGACGGCTCGCCAGGAGCGAATGGAGCAAATCCTCAATGATGTCGTGGAGCGGTTGAAGTCCGCCGATCCCGATCGCAGCAGACAGGTGAAGCAAGTGTTTGCCTCGCTTGAATATCAGGAAGTCCGTACCATGATGCTGGAGAAGGACCCGGGTAGATGGGCGTGGACCGACAGATATCCGCGCCATTACGTGCGAAGTCGGAGTCTTGCCGCGCACCCATGGGTCAGCGCTCTTTACCAGAGGAGAGACGCAGAGCCTGGTCGTTGTCACTCTGGGCTCCTCGGACGATGAACAGCAAATCAACGCTCTGGAGGGCACGTACTACCGGAACTTTCTGCTTCATTATAATTTCCCACCCTTCAGTGTTGGGGAGGCCAGACCGCTCCGTCCTCCCGGACGTCGGGAGATTGGCCATGGAGCCTTGGCGGAGCGGGCCCTCAAACCGGTCATGCCCAGTCAGGATTTGTTCCCCTATACCGTCAGAATTGTCTCCGACATTCTGGAGTCGAACGGATCTTCCTCGATGGCCACGGTCTGCGGAGGCACGCTGGCTTTAATGGATGCCGGAGTGCCGATCACCGCACCCGTTGCGGGTATTGCGATGGGGCTCATCAAGAGAGGCGACGAGATCATGGTGCTCTCCGATATTTTGGGCCTGGAAGATCATTTGGGCGATATGGATTTAAAGATCACGGGCACTCAGCGCGGCATCACGGCCCTTCAAATGGACATCAAGATCGCCGGCATCACTTTGGATCTCATACGCCAGGCCATGGAACAGGCTCGGAGAGGTCGTCTGCATATCCTAGATCGGATGGCAGAGACCCTGGCGGCTCCCAGATCAACTCTCTCCAGCTTTTCCCCTCGCATGGTGACCTTCACCATTAAGGCCGAAAAAGTTCGCGATGTTATTGGACCAGGAGGGAAGATGATCCGCAGTATCAGTGCGGAGTGCGGAGTCAAGATCAACGTAGAGGATGGCGGCGTTATCTTGATATCCGCAGTAGACGAGGCATCTGTCCAAAAGGCCATGGAATTGATTCGGGGACTGACCGAAGATCCGGAGATCGGAAAACTCTATCAGGGAACCGTGAAGAAAATTATGGACTTCGGCGCCTTTGTGGAAATTCTGCCTGGCAAGGAGGGTCTCGTGCACATTTCCCAGTTGGCCTACTATCGCGTCGAGACGGTTTCTCAGGAGGTGACGGAAGGTGACCACATTCTGGTAAAGGTCCTGGAAATCGACAGGCAAGGAAAAATACGGCTCAGTCGTAAAGCAGCGATAGAGGACACGTCCGGCGCACCGGACGATCAGTTTCTCTCCTCCAGCCTTTCACCCTGACCAATTGTGCATACGCCAGATTCCTTGACACAGGGCAATAGGATTCGAGATGGCAATGCTCAACACCGGCTCCCGTTTGACGCAACTATTATTGGAACCACAGCTCATGGATAACCCCCATGGAATGGCTTCACGCCAAAAGTCAGGCTCAGCGGAGATGAAAAACCTTGATGGTATGCCAATGCCCCGCCTACAGGCCATTCCATATTTCAGAGGAGTTGCGGAAACTGTCGCGAGCGGACCGCGCAATCGGATTGGTTTTCCAGTTATCGTCCCCTCGTTTTCTCCCAACCATGTGCATCATGATACACTCTCCGGACTCGGTGATCTATTTGCGTTCTACCCTCGGCATCCAGGCTATCGCTGAGGAAGAACTTGGGAGCCTGCATTAGAGTCTTTCTCTTATCCCCATTCCAACAACCCAGTTTTCCCAGAAAGCTCCTCATGCACGATTGACTTTAGGCAAGCGGCCCAAAAGCTTTCCATCGGATGAATCTGTTTGCTCACTCAGTTGAGAAGTGTGTCGCTTCAGTACAATCTCAAGAAAGGTGTCCAGCCGGAAAATCTTCTTTGACTTCGGGGTGACTGCCAAACAGGCGCTGAGAGACGGGCATCCCTCTATTCCTTCCCACACATTTTAAACACCACAAACGGAGAACTAGACTCGGTGTCCACCTCAAGCCCCATATTCCGGAAAAATATTGCTCGACGATTACTCGTTTTTGGGTTTCTTCTGACCTTACTCTCTGGCTTTGGTCAGACGTTTTTCATTGGACTGTTCAGCGTGGAATTGCGGGAGTCGCTGGAATTGAGCGACGGAGCATTTGGCATGGCGTACTCATTTGCCACGCTCACAAGCGCGATCTGTATGCTCTGGGCCGGAGGGCTGATCGATCGGATCGCTGTGCCGCTCTATGCCGCTGGATCGGTCGGAGTACTTGCAGCAGGATACCTCTTGCTTCCTCTGGCGGGGAATGTCTTCCTGCTCATGATCGTGCTTTTTCTGCTGCGTTTTGGCGGACAAGGCCTGCTCTCACATACGGCCGTCACCAGCATAGCCGGTTTTTTTGGCCGCGCACGCGGCAAAGCGCTATCCTTCGCCTTGCTCGGACATCCAATTGGCGAAGCTATCCTGCCGTCAATCACTGTGCTGCTTGCCACAACAGCCGGATGGCGTTTCGTTTGGATACTGACCGCCACTCTTCTCCTTCTTACCTGTCCCCTGCTTTTGTATCTTGGCAGCGGAACATCTGCCCCCACCACCCACCAGGGGATTACCGATAACGTGAAGGAGGTCATACAGCGTCGTTCGCATGACGGTTCACGCGGGGATGTCCTGCGAGACCGTCGATTTTATCTCTTGCTCCCTACGCTCCTGACGCCAGGCTTCGTCCTGACCGGCCTGTTCATTCACCAATCCCGCCTGATGGAACAAAAAGGTTGGGACCTCTCCTGGTTCGCCGCGTCATTTGTCATCTTTGCGGCAACTCAGGCGGTAGGCATGTTAAGCGTGGGATCACTCATCGACCGGTTGACCGGCACACGGTTGATGCCGTTTTATCTTGTGCCACTTGGCTTGGCATGCGTGGCGCTCTCCCTTTCCAATGACAGCCTCGTCCTGATCCCCTTCATGGCAGGTGCCGGTCTCACGGCCGGGGTGGGGACCTCGATTGTGACGGCAATGTGGGCGGAAACCTACGGATTGACCCACCTGGGCGCCATTCGCGCGCTCGGGACCTCGGGCATGATTTTCTCTACCGCCCTTTCCCCACCACTCTTCGGCTGGTTGATCGAGCATGGGGCGCGGGTCGTTTCGATCCTGATTGTTTGTGCCATCTCCATTGCGATTGCAAGCACTCTGGCCCGCATCGCAACGAAGAGCAAAGCCCGCAATCCCCTGCGCCTGTCCTAGACCTTAATCCGTTTTGGCCGGGCCAATCCGAAGTCGGCTTTTCGTATTCACACCTGCTGTAGACCAGAATGGTGTTCATCAGGTCTGACGTTTTCAAATCCTGTTTTCTCAACAGGCCGATCAGTGACCATCACTTCAGTCGTGAGCATAAGCCCAGCAATGCTGGCTGCAAAAGACAGAGCGCTCCGTGTTACCTTGGTCGGGTCAATGATCCCTGCCGCCAGCATATCGCTATCGGTCTCTTTGTCTGCGTCAAACCCGATAGAACACTTTTCGTTCCGGAGTCGGTTCAGGACGACCGATCCGGGATGGCCGGCATTGTTGGCGATTTGACGTAACGGCTCTTCCAAAGCCTGCCGCACAATGGCGACACCAACCTGTTGATCGCCGGGAAGCATCAGAGATTCGAGAGCCGGAATACACCGGAGTAAGGCGATACCACCGCCGGGAACGATTCCTTCCTCGACCGCGGCTTTCGTGGCATGCAGCGCATCTTCCAATCGTGCCTTTTTTTCTTTCATCTCTGTGTCGGTGGCCGCACCAATGCGAATGACGGCAACACCGCCACGAAGCTTCGCCTGTCGTTCTTGCAACCTTTCACGATCATTTCCCGGGGTGGATTTGGCTAGTTGAGCGTTAATGTGGTTGAGACGCGTGTCAATCATTTGAGGATTCCCTGCCCCTTCAATGATCGTGGTCTGATTCCGATCAATCTTGACACGCTTGGCTCGCCCCAGATCCGTCACCTTGACAGCCTGAATGGCTATTCCTCGATCCTCGGTGAATGCTTGACCACCTGTAAGAATGGCCAGATCCTGAAGCATGGCCCTCCGACTTTCGCCAAACCCCGGCGTTTTGACGGCAGCGGCCCGAAGGGCTCCTCGCCTCGTATTCATAATCAAGGCCACCAGTGCCTCTCCCACTACATCTTCCGCGATGATCACAAGCGGCTTATGGTGTTGTGCGACTTGTTCTAACAGGGAGAGCAGGTGATCCACCGTGCTGAGTGTCTTTTCACAAATGAAGATACAAGGATTCTCAAGGATCACTTCCATCCGTTCGGAGTCCGTAACAAAGGACGGCGAGATATACCCACGGTCAAACCGCATGCCTTCCACTACCTCAAGCGAGGTGCTGAGGCCCGTGCTCTCCTCAACCGTGATCACGCCATCTTTCCCAACTTGTTCCATGGCCTCAGCGATTATGTCGCCGATCACCGGATCACCGTTTGCCGATATAGTACCAATCCGGGCAATGTCGTGTTGACTCTGACAGGGCTTGCTGAGAGCTGTTAACTCCGCCACTACCACGGTGACGGCCTGATCAATTCCTCGTTTGAGTTCCGTGGCAGAGGCTCCTGCAACCACGTTCTTCACCCCTTCCCGGAAAATCGCTTCAGCCAGGACCGTCGCGGTCGTGGTCCCATCTCCCGTCGCCTCGCTGGTTTTACTGGCCACCTCACGGACAAGTTGCGCACCCATGTTTTCATAGGGGTCTGGAAGATCCAGTTCTTGAGCGACGGTGACTCCGTCTTTGGTAATCAAGGGAGGCCCCCATTTCTTGCCCAATATGGCATGGCGACCTTTGGGTCCTAAAGTGACCTTGACAGCTCGTGCTAACTCTGTGACCCCCCTCAATATTGCAAAACGTGCTTCATCCCTGAATACCATTTCCTTGGCAGACATCGTATACCTCCTTCGTCAAAATACTCCAAACGCTCTGGTTGACTATGGTCGCTTGCGCCTCTCAACCCGGTTTAAGATAGAAACCCGCGCGTTGGCCTTCGTCTCCGCCTAACAATAAATGGTTTGACATACGCGCGGGAACTTGTCTGTCGTTCGACAAGAAAGCCGGGCATGAGGGAGAGGCAGTGAGACATGCTTACCAACCTAAACCAATGGCCGAATTTCTGTCAGTGTGATGGTCACACCTTTAAAACGGAACTCCTCATCAGGCTCAAGACGTAAGAGTCGGAGTGTACAGCATAACTTTATTTGTGTAAAGTAATACTGCAAGAACGTTACGCAGGAAACGAGTCTGTGCTAAGAAGTTCTTTCAGCTCTTCATATCATTACCTTCCAATGACGGGATGCCAGGAACTTCAACTTTTCATTTACAGATGATCAGTCAAACGGTACATTGCCTGTATTGTTGTGGTTTCGTGACCATCCTCACATTCAACGATGGCAGGGTTCAAAGGCGAGCAGTCAGACAATCAGAGAGAAGGAGGCCTCGTAAATTACATGAGTAAGACGAAGACGCGGCATGTCGGTGAGGCCATCAGGAAATTTCGGGAAAACATCAATATGTCAGTGCGGACCCTCGCGAGCAAATGCGGGTTTTCCCCAAGTTTCATCTCCCAGGTTGAGAACGGGCAGAGTTCGCCTTCGATTGCCTCGCTTGAACGGATTGCGTCCGCCCTTGGGGTGACGCTCGTCCAATTTTTTCAATCCACTGAAGCCGAATCTCCTGCGATTATTAAAGCAACCCAAAGGAATACGCTGTCCAGCGGTTGGTCACGTGCAAAGCTTGAACTCCTTAGCCCCGGTGGCGAGAGATCAGGGCTGAACCCGGTCTTGGTCACCCTCGCCCCAGATGGAGCCAGTAGCAAAACCCCTGTCTCGCACCCGAGTCAACAATTTGCTATGGTCTTTGATGGTGCGATCATGCTGACGCTTGAAAATACGTCGGAGTTACTTGAGCGAGGTGACGCAGTCACAATCCCGCCAGCCACCAGGCACCGTTGGCGTAATGAAAGCTCAAGGCCTGCTCAAATTCTGATCGTCTTTACCTCTGTGACTCTGTAGGCAATGGGCGAGAACCCATTGGCACTCTAACCTCATTCACTTCGCGAAACCCTTCCTCATCTCATGATCGGGTGGAGACTTATTTTCAATGGTCGTGACAACCGATCATCGGTTGGTGAATCTTCGACCTTTCCTTAGGAGAGGCAACTCACTCCGGCGAAGATCCGAGGTCGCTGCTTCTAAGGCGTAAGCGATGATCGTCCGAGGTTCAGATTGTCTCCCCTAGATTATCTCAGATCTAGAATTTTCTCGCTCCGTTTTGTTAACCCCTCCTTGCCCCCGAAGACTCGAAACGGCATGAGCACAACCCAAACCGCATGCCTCAAGTGCTCAGGTGCTCAGGTGCTCAGGTGCTCGTTAACTAAGCTTGGCAGGACGGGGCGCCGGTGGCCACGTGGCCGGATGGGTAAAAACTAAAAAGTAATCCGCCGAATACGAATGATACCAGCAAGAATTACAAGAAAGATGGTCTTCGCTATTGTCGGAAATTGGCTTCAGCGCGAGACAGGGTATCCCGGATTTTTAACAGATCACGACCATGGTTTGGCTCTCCACATCCACGGCCAAAACATGACTCTGGCCCTGAGATATTGCCGCGCCGGATCAGTGTGAGACGTGTTGCGGCACTGTCACCCGGAAGCTTTCATAAAAGGGAATATGCTCCTTTATTAATGCTTCAGTAGCAATTGCGGACAACGCAGGAATGTCGGATTGCACAATAAAAGATCCCCGTTGCAAGCGGACGGTGTATTCAGTGGATATATGTTTTGCTTTGAGACACCACGATTTCTCAGCCTCTTCCCTTAGTTCGGTAACCCCGCGGCAAGCCACTGGGAATGGAGTTGGCTCATATCCTCAGCCCCAAGGTGCGGATGGAGAGCACCACCTAAGCCGGCTGACCATTAAATCCGGCTTCATCTCATCCAGAAAGAGGCCTAACCGGTGCTTGGCATCTCCAATCACTAGGGTGCGGAGAGTTCATCCTGGGCCACATGGCCGCGCATGGACTTCTCCGAAATATTATCCTGGATTTCCCGGGCGATGACCCGTGCCAAGATCTCAGCCGGCAGGGCACCCATGGGGAGCCCTCTCGTCTCTTCAAAAAAAGGATCATCAGGCGAGGCCGATCGGTGAATATTGATCAACACCGTGGCCGGTTGAATGGTTTTGTCATGTTCGCCTACGGTGATGGACTGCTCTTTGGGGACCACCCGGGTTCGCGTGGCCCAATCCCGATTATGAATGTCGGCGAATGCAACGTTCCAGATTTTGCCATTGAGCAGACTTCTCACCGCCTTCGGAGTCTGTTCCTGAAAGTATGGTTCCCGCACAATTTTTTGCAGGGCTTCACGCACCCAGGTGTCATACAACTTGGTGGTGGAATCGTTTTGTGCCGGGGGAATCCGTGTGGTGGAACCGGTTTCATAATAGGGTTGTCCTTCCAAACTATTATGCCGGTCGGTGGTGGTTAAATAGGTGCGAAACAATGCTTGAAGCAAATGTTCACGGTCCTCTCCTGACAATGCTGCAATCTCTTGATTGGTCTTGATCGGGGCCTGCTTGAGGTCGCTGGGGACCACCTTCGCTTGACGTTTCGGCGTCGTGTCGCTTTTGCTCACCACCCATTGAAATTCTCTGGCCAGGACGGGCACCAGTTGTTCCGGATGATTAAGATAGCCTTGTTCTTCGAGCGCGGATGCGCTGATGAGGAGATTGACCTGATTGGGCTGTGAGGTGCGGGCCACCAGCAATAAAAACTCTTTGCCCTCCCGGTTCGCGACCTTCGGTTCAATGATGACTTTTTGCAGCGCCGCTTTGGCCAGGGCTTCTTGAAATCTGGCATAGTCAGTCCGATGTTCTATCATGTAATTGAACGCCCCAATAACCGTCTGGAGCGCGTCATCGACCCTGGTTTGTTCCTGGCTGCCCTGTTCATCCGTCCCGACTCCCTCGGAAAGATAAATCTGAAACGGCGCACCCGCAATGGCATGTCCCACGGATTTTTCGGTTCCGGTTTCCGAAACCACGTGGTGGTCTTCGGAACCTTTATGGCTGCCCATGGCCAACGGAACTACCGCTCCCATCCACAGCAATCCCAAGATAACCCCTACAAGACTACTTACCCATGATCGCCTACTGGCATGGGGTCCGATCCGGTGAACAGATCGTAAATCACGAAAGAGCTTTTGCCCCATGCCGGCCGGACGATATGCCTGTGAAGCGAGGGGGGTTCCGAGAAATACGCTATGGTGCCTCACTACCTTTTCCTCCCTTTGCTATTACTTCACTGAAATGACAGACCGGCCTCCAATTGATACTTTACACCCTCACGGTGGGATTACGCTTTTCTCCCCTTCCACGAATCATGAAGACCCTTTACAATTTTTGGTTCGGCAGGGGAAGTCCTATTCCCCCTTGAGGAACCCAGGATGGTACCATCCCGTCAGGAACAAGGCAGACGTTTTTGTCTGTCCTCTCGATCCATTTTGGATCTGAGATTTGCCCGAAACCACCTCAACCGGGGTCCTCAACATGCTTTGGCAAGTCCTGGCTGAATTGGTCCTTCTCATCCACTTCGTCTTCATTGCCTTTGTCTTGTTCGGGGGAATTCTCACTATTTGGTGGCGCTGGATCCCCTGGGTTCATCTACCCGCCGCACTGTGGGCGGCGGCCTTGGAATTCGGGGGGTGGATCTGCCCTCTTACGCCCCTGGAAAACCGGCTACGACAGGCCAGCGGTGAGGCGGGATATACTGGAGGATTTCTGGAATATTACGCCCTACCCGTCATTTACCCCCAGGGCCTTACCCCGGATATGCAATTTTGGCTTGGCTTCGTCGTCGTCCTTTTTACGCTCGTGACCTATGGGTTTGTGGGATGGCGAAAAGCCTCAGGTATTTAATTTCTCTCAGCCAATCCTCAGCGTTTACGTTGAAACATTCATAGTCCCATCATCATATTTCTTTAAACATATAGGGTCTATCTCAAGCCCATTTCGACTGAGATAAAAATTAAAGCTATTCATTATATTTAACTTTAACTACCTAGAATTAAAAATGGTTATTTGCCGCTGCCATAAAGGTGAATATACATTTCAATGGTATAATAATTTAAGTCATTTGTAAGAGTACTCAATCGTGGGTACCCCCACTGCAATTTTCGTTCAAAGAGATCTCCAGCAAAACAACTTAAAGTTAAAACTAAACCATTGCATTATATTCATGGAGACAAAAACTAACCGTGTCCTTCTGTCCTGCCCCCCTGTTTTTATGGTGTCCCCTCCCCGTTATGCAGTCTGTTCGATGTGTGGCAGAAATTTTCCATTCCAAGTCATGACGACACGGTCCTCTCCTTTGTCACCCTTTATCTTTTCAACCGTGAGCTTAAAATCAATCGCCGACATAATCCCATCACCGAACTGCTCGCGCATGATATCCAGAATGGACTCCCCATAATGGGCGCAAACCTCAGTCATGCGATAAATATGTGGCTCCTGTAGGACCGACGGATCATAGGATCGCATGGGAAACTCCCGCATCGCTTTAAGCAAATCCCCGGTGAGTCCAGGAACCAGTTTGACTAGCTTTACTTCTGCCTCCTTCTTGAGTTGCGCCTGCAATCGGAATAACTGGGCAACATAGACATTACACAGCCCGAGGGCTGCTGCTAGCTGATCGTAGGTCTTTCCTGAGGCTTTTTTCGCTGCAAGCAACTGAGCGACAAGTTCCTTTTTATTCATCCCCCCCCTCCCTTCAAGCCTCCGAATGATTAATATTCGAGTGACCCTCCTTGAGTTGGGACACTCGTTTCTGGCTCATGTTCGACAATACGTTAGGCGGTGAATATGGACCTGTCAATCCAACATTCCCGCATAAGTATGGTTTTATACGTGCCAGAGAGACCATGAAGCCTGGCCGGATTTCCTTCTTAAGGGGGAAACTCTCCAACAGCGGTTCAAGGAGTTTCCGTCTACCATTTCCCATTACCATCCCCGACGCCCTGCTCATGCTTTAGGCAATTCATGAATTCATTCATCTCAAATCCCCATGTGCCTGATATATTTTTCTCTCCCACACTCCCTAAACTGAAGAGATCAATATGAGCGAAAAAAGAGCATAAATACAAAATTTATAGGACCCTGCCCCCTCCCTATTTGAACAAGGTTCTGGTAGGTTAGAGTCTTCTTTTTGGAGCAAACTATGGCAGCGCGCGTGGTCATTACCGGGCTTGGCATCGTCTCCCCTATCGGGGTTGGCGTTCCTACGTTTTGGAAGTCCGCCCTTCAGGGCAAAACAGGGATCACGGCGATCTCATCTTTTGGGGATTTCCCCATGGAGTCCTATCGCTCCAGGGTTGGGGGGCAGGTTTCCGATTTTCGCCTTCCGGATCCTTCAGAAGATAAATTCTCATCGCGCGTGGACCGCTATGCACAATTTGCTCTTGCCGCCACACGGGAAGCCATCCAGGATAGTGGACTGGACCTTGAGAAGGAGCCGGCTGAACGGATGGGAGTCATGGCCGGCGTGGGCATGGGTGGCATGATGATGGGGGAACGTGAACTCACTACCCTCTATCAGTCCCGTAAGCCACATCGGGTCCATCCGAACTTTATCCCGACCATTACGCTCAACTCCGCCTCAGGCATTCTGGCGTTGGCTTTTGGGGCAAAAGGCCCGAATCTCACCATTTCTACGGCCTGCTCCTCCAGCATTCATTCAATTGGACAAGCCATGCAGGCCATTCGCCTGAACCAGGCAGACGTCGTCATTGCCTCAGGAGCGGACGCCAGCATTACTCCGTTAGTGTTTGCCGGCTTTTGCTCATTACGCGCCTTATCCACCAAATATAATGACCACCCGGACCAGGCCTCCAGGCCATTCGATCGAGGGCGGGACGGATTTGTGATGGGGGAAGGGGCCGGCACCCTGATCTTAGAATCACTTCGCCATGCGACCCGTCGAAAAGCGAAAATATATGGTGAACTGGCCGGATATGCCGCCACAAATGAGGCGTATCATATGGTGATTCCCAGAGAAGATGGCTCCGATATTGCACGAACCGTCACTCTGGCATTGAAAGACGCGGGCGTTTCGCCCTCACAGGTTGACTATGTGAATGCCCATGCGACATCCACCGTGGTGGGAGACGATGTCGAGGTCAAAGGGTTACGGGCGGTGTTCGGAAAACGCCTGAATACCGTCCTGGTTAATGCCACCAAATCGCTCATTGGCCATACACTTGGAGCGGCCGGAGCGATCGGGACAATTGTCTCGGCCTTATCCATTCAAACTGGTATAATACACCCCACTGTGAATTATGATGACCCGGATCCCGATTGTGCCTTGCCGGGACTTTCTACTAAGGTACAAAAAAAATCTGTTCGGGTGGGCTTGGTGAATGCCTTCGGATTCGGAAGTAACAATGCGGTCCTGGTCTTAAAAAAGTTTTCATGAAATCTAGCGTCAACAAATCCTCTCAACTCAGTCAACAGGTGTACCACACCCTCGGCAAATACCTTCAACGCAATCCGAAAGATCTGCATCCGGAAGATTCACTCCGTGATGATTTGGGATTAGACTCTCTGCAAACCATCGAATTGGTCTATGAAGTCGAATCGGCTTTTGATCTTCAAATACCGGATGAGGACTTCGGGCGACTAACAACCATCGGCGCGGTCATCCTTTATCTGGATGAACGAATACATGGTAAAGGGAGCACCCTCTCCGGCCCTCAAGCCACACCGTTGGCCAAGAATTCACGCCCGACTCCACTTGGCAAAAAACCCAAAAGCCGTCCCACTTCAAAAAAATCACGCACATGACGATAACGTCTTCCTCACGAACCGTGAATATTCCTCTTCAGGAATTAGCCCAAGCCATTCACGCCACCATTCACGGATCCCCTGACATTCTGATATCCGGTCTCTCCCATCTGGAAGGAGCCTCTTCCGGAGATGTCTCCTTTGTCTTGAAGCCTTCATTTCAAAAAGCGGCGCGGCATTCACAGGCTGCAGCCTTAATTGTCACAGAGCCTATTCCCGACGACCCTCGGCCACAATTAATTGTTCCGAATCCACTGGTCGCCGTCACGACATTGGCCCAGAAATTTTTCCTGCCCCCTCTTCCACCACGCGGCATTCACCCCAGTGCGGTCTCCGGACTCGATGTGCGCATTGGTCCGGATGTCTCAATTGGCGCCCTCGTCACAATTGGAGACCGCGTGCTTATCGGATCCGGGGTCACCATCCATGCCGGGGTTCATGTTGGCGACGATGCTATTATCGGGGACGAGTGCATTCTGTATCCCCATGTCTCGCTGCTAAACAAGTGTGTCATCGGCAATCGCGTCATCATACACAGCGGCACCGTTATCGGGAGCGATGGGTTCGGCTATGTGCAACACGACGGCCGTCACCACAAAATCCCCCAATTGGGCCATGTGATCATTGAAGATGACGTTGAGCTCGGAGCTAATGTGACCGTGGATCGGGCAACCTTTGGGAGCACCGTTATTAAGCGCGGTACAAAAATCGATAACCAGGTGCAGATCGCCCATAACGTGGTAATCGGGGAAGACTGTATTCTCGTCGCACAGGTAGGAATTGCGGGCAGTACCACATTAGGCCGCCACGTCATGGTGGGAGGCCAGGCCGGCCTGGTCGATCATGTCACCATCGGTGATCAAGTGAAAATTGCAGCCGGCTCGGGGGTGACCAATAATGTGAAATCCGGTCAGATTGTGGGTGGTCGGCCGGCGGTCGAACATGGCATCTGGCGACGGTCACAGGTCCTTCAATACCAACTCCCCGAATTACGCAAGGAACTCCGGGCTCTTCAGAAACAGGTTCAACATCTTGAATCGCTGCTCACAGAGCAATCTGCATCCAAGTCCACACCTGTCAAAAGTCGTTCAACCTCAAAGCCATAATTCGCAGAGCGGATCCAGGACCCAACAGCGGTAAGCCTTCATCTCTTTTTGCGTGCTGGCAGCAATACCACCCCTTTCCAAAAAAACAACTTTGCCCAAAAGTAGCCTGCCCAGGGCAGGGCAAACGCGGCGACCGGCTCCATATAACCCGTGGCCACGGTTAATCCGGAAAGCGCAAAAAACATTACGATCCCCAGGAAGTACCAGAGCGGAACCAATCCACGACCTCGATGCTCAATGTCATGCTCCGTGATGGCCTTCTTGGCCTTACGGACCGACCGTTGGCTATAGGCTTTCATGCGACTGGCAAAATGTCCGGGAAACTCCCGCAAAAGATACTGTTGGTATTTTGTTTGAACGATTCCCACAAGCACGCCGGCGATGATGAGTGCTGAGCTGTAGGTAAAGGTTTCCCATCCATACGTTCCTGCCCAGAATTGAAAGCCTAAGGCGATCACTCCGACGACGACCGAAATCAATCCCAACAAACTGGCAGGAAGCAGGATATTGGTTCGGACAAACTCCTGGGCTTTTTCCGTATCGTCCTCATGACGTTTAGCCGTGATCATTTTTGGCATAGGTTGGTCTCCATATACAGTCTAGTCGGAAGAGGTTGAGCTTGCCTCAGGATTCGTCTCATCCAACCCATCTTCTTCCGCATCGGGAATGCGATAGCGCTCACTCAACCATCCCTCCAAATCCAGCAATTGACATCGCTTGGAACAAAAGGGTCGAAAGACATTTCCTTCCCATTGTTCCACGTTGCCACACATCGGACATTTCACGGTCATGTCGTTCCTCCGCAGGGAGTGAGGAAAACGCGTGTTGCACCATTGAAGGAACTTATACGTCCTGTGGCCGTACTCACGTCCTCCTCCGTAACCTTAGCCCGCCTAAAGCAGCGGCCACCTTTCCTTCGAGAGGCTTCAGGGCAGGGCTGAACAAGCCTTTTTGTACCCTCCACTTATAATTTCCCGTGCGGGATTCTGTCGCTCATCTAGCCATGAAAAGAAAAATTCGAAAAATATTCAACAGTCCTTCCGATACACCCGGCCCCTTCGTTCATGCCTGCACTCATCGGCCGATAGACCACAGGCCTGGGCAAGCCAGTTTGGTGGGGTGCCATGTTAGACATGAAATTGGGCCTCATACAGACCGGCGTACAATCCTCCTCTCGCCAGTAAGGTTGCATGATCGCCTTCTTCAACGATCTGTCCATGTTCCAGGACCACAATCCGATCCACGGTTTGCAGAGTCGACAACCGATGGGCCACGATAAAGGTCGTCCGCCCCCGCATCAATTCATCCATCGCAATGCGAATCTCAACTTCGGTTTCGGTGTCAATATTGGAGGTGGCTTCATCCATGACCACAATGGGTGGATTTTTGAGCAGCACCCTGGCAATGGCGATACGCTGTTTTTGCCCAACGGACAATTTCACCCCGCGTTCCCCGATCCAGGTGTCATACCCGTCAGGAAGCGCTTGAATAAATTCATGCGCTTGCGCAGCGCGCGCCACGGATTCTATTTGATCGTGTGATGCCGACAAGTCTCCATAGGCCAGATTGGCCCGCACGGTGCCATTGAATAAAAATGGCTCTTGCTGCACAAAGCCGATTTGTTCTCGAAGGTAGAATAATGGGAGATGACGAATATCGTATCCATCCAGTTCAATCCCGCCCTCCCCGACATCGTAATACCGGAAGAGTAGTTTCATGAGCGTACTTTTTCCCACCCCGCTCGGCCCGACCAAAGCCACATGCTCCCCCGGCTCTACCGTCAGTGAAAGATGTTCATAGACCGGCATCTCCGGCCGATAGGCAAATGCCATATCCTTCCATTCGACTTTTCCCGACAACCGGGGTTGAACGGGACGAAGGTGTCCCTGGTCCGGCACGGCCGGCTCTGCATCTAAGATATCGAACACCCGTTCACTGGCCGCCAAGGCATGCTGCAATAAATGATTCACCGAATGGATTTGATTGACCGGGGTATAAAACAACACCAGGTAGGATAAAAACATGACTAGCTCACCAGTGGAGAGACGACCCGCAACCACCTCGCCCGCCCCATACCAGACAATCAAGACGGTTCCCAGGCTTCCGATGAAAATCATTCCCGGAGAATAAATCGACCATAAATACATCGCTTTCAAATTCGCCTGGCTGTATTTGTGGCTCATGTCACGGAAACGCGTCTGTTCGTAGGGTTGCCGATTGAATCCCATGGTTTCCCGAATCCCGGATAAGGAATCCTGCAGATAGCCATTGAGTTCAGCCGCCTGCTGACGGATTTCGTGATAATACCGATGGACCCGGCGGGTAAATCCCACGCCTCCGATGATTAAAATTGGAATCGGCAGCAGCACGAGAACGGCCATTTTCCAGTTCAGCATAAATAAAATAGTGGTAATGCCAACCAGGGTCAACGTCGCCGTTAACATGCCCTCAAGCCCGTCAATAAAAATTCGTTGCACATGCTCCGTATCGTTCACGACACGCGACATGATTTCACCCGTCGATCGGTTTTCATAATAGGTCAACGACAAGCGTTGCAGGGCCGCAAACACTTGTTGTCGAAGCCGATGCACCACCCGTTGCTCAAGCGTGTTGTTGAAACGGATCCGGAGGGAATTACAGAGATTTTTCAATCCATAGGCCAGGAACAATCCGACCAGCACCCAGGTCAGAACATCCATATTTTTTGCCGGGATGACGTCATCAATCACGATTTTGATGAGCCAGGGTGGCAGCAGTTCCAGTGCCGTCGTGACCCCGGCAAAGAAGAAGGTGACGCACACAAGCCCGCGATAGGGGGCCAGGTACGACAGAACTCGGAGGAGTGATTTCACGGGAAGTCTGGAAACCTTTTTTCGTCGACAGATGGCGTGATCCTGATAGGAATCACGGAAATACACTCGTAGAATTGATGAGCAGAAAACGCTCGACGGTTAGCTCTATCAAGCAGGGATTAAATCACCGGGGCGGATTCTTCACGCCAATAGGCATCAAACTCTTCCAATTGGGTCAGGGTCGACATATCAGCCATTCGATCAATGAACAATTTCCCGATGAGGTGGTCCATTTCATGTTGGATACACACCGCATAGAGCCCGTTGGCTTCGAAGTCCTGGAGTACCCCTTGTCGATCATAGGCCTGCACACGGATCATGGACGGCCGAACCACCTTCCCTCGCATATTATCAATACTGAGACATCCTTCCCACATTTCACTCTGTGAGGGACTATAAAACACAATTTTAGGATTTATGAGGACGGTCTTGGGAAAACCACCCTTTCCCTCACATTCCATGACGACAATCTGTTCCGAATGTGCGACCTGCGGGGCTGCCAATCCGATCCCCTCATACTGAACCATCGTCTCAAACATATCATCAAGGAATGCCTGAACCCGTCGACTCCCGATTGATGCAGGGTCCACAGGCGTTGCCTGTTGCCGGAGAACCGGGTTGCCGATTTTTGCTATAGGTAATACTGCCATACACCTTACTCCTTTTCGCGATCGTCTAAATCTGTAATCTCATATGCATGCCACTCCTTCGACCACCGTCCGGCGACGAGCCCAAACTACCCTCTTTGAAGGATCGGTGTTAACTCACATTCTGGTCTGCCGGTGATCGGGGGGGTTCTGCGGATGACGGTGTCACACCCAATCGGTCTTTATTCTCTTCCCACCAAGCCCACCATTCCTTCACCCATTCCTTTCTGTCTTCGGGTGTCGAAACTTCCCAATCATGGATTGAGCCACTGAATTTGGTGAGAACCCAGAAAGAATCCCGCGCGGTGATCGACACATATTGCTCTGGATCTGAAATGGCACTGATAATAACCGGCAGCACTTCTTTTCGAGGCACCCTCCGTGATTCAAACACAGCCGTGTTTCGAATCGTGGAATTGGGGTCTTTCACCATCACCTCGATGGCCGGAATGACTTGGTTGGGGTCCAATCGTGTTGCTACACGCAAGGCATGAGACCGGATTCGTGATTCTTCATCCGGATTCATGGCCACCTCCAGTAAGCCCGGGATTGCAGAAGGATCATTCAACATGGAGAGGGTTTCCACGGCGTTGAACCGGACTCTGGGCACCGGCACTTTGAGCGCTTTCACCAAATACGGGATCGAATGTTTACCAAAAAAGACAAACTCTCCCATGGCCCAGAATTCCTGCCGGCCCTCAAGCATGGGGATAAGCGCTTCCAGACGCTCATGATCCTGGGGCGTTAAAGTTTCAGGTGATTCCGTCGCCTCAACCCCCGTGGATTCTGGGGGAGGAGGAGCATCATAGGGCATTTGCGTCAGATAGACGGGGAAAGGACTTTTCCCTGGTTCCTGAGCCCCCAGCGGGGCACCACACAAGAAAAAGGCGCCAACCACACAACATAATATCTGTGACCAATTGGTGATTCGCTTAGTCATGAACATCCCTTTCGTGAATCCGCGTATATGAAACGTAGCAATCAGATAGTCTAGTAGCAGATGGCTAAAAGGGTCAAGCCAAACTAGTGCACTTTCAGCTCCGTCCAGGCTCGATCATAATAGCGAATGGCCTCCTGCACATCCTCCAACCACTCCATTCTGGCAAGCATATCACTTGGCGGATAGACAGCTGTATTCGTGCGAATGTCTGCCGGCAGACGATCCCGAACATGTCGATTGGCTGAGGCAAATAATAGTCGCTGCGATGTGGCAAGCGCCACCTCTTCATCTAAAAGGTAATTGATAAAGTCCATCGCCAGGGCTTGTTGACGGGAACTGGCCAAGACCGCCAGACAATCCGTCCACATCATTCCGCCTTCCTGGGGGAGGGCATACCGGATTGACGGGTGTTCACGCATCGCTCTGGCGATCGGCCCGCCCCAGGCATGCGCTAATACCACCTCACCGGCCACGAGAAGTTGATCGAACTGTTCACTCGTATAGGCCTTGACCAATGGCTTTTGCCTCATCAACTTGTGTTTGGCTTGTTGAATGGCCTGGGGATCGACACTATTGAGCGAGTAGCCTAAGGTCTGAAGTGCCATCCCGAAGACTTCCCGTTCATCATTCAACAAACTAATTCGACCGGAAAATTTCGGATCCCATAGGGCTTCCCAACTGGTTGGCGGTTCCGTCACTACATCTGCATTATACCCCATTCCAACCGTGCCCCATAAATAGGGAATGGCAAACCGGTTTGTGGGATCAAACGAGAGCTGTCGGAGATGAGGCTCCAGATCCTGCACATGAGGAATTTTTGCCGGATCTAACTCAGCCAGTAATCCCAACCGTCCCATGATGCCCGCCATAAAATCAGATGGCACCACAACATCATACCCTGTCATGCCGCTCTGCACTTTGGCTAATAACTCTTCATTGCTACTAAAGGTATCAATCACCACCCGAACCCCTCGGGTCGCTTCAAATTTGGCCACCACGGACGCATCCACATAATCCGACCACGTAAAATAATACAGTGTAGAGTGCCGGGAAGAGGGGGAATCCGGGGATGTGGAAGATTCCGAACATCCTCCCGCCACCAGGAGGGTCCAGAGGACGACATACAGAGGTATCAGATTTCTCACATGCAGTCTTTCATCAATAGGAAGATTCAGCCGAGGCCGGTGTGGACCGCTGCTGAACAAACCAGGACAACCCCACGCACAGCATGGAGACCACCACCATAACCGCCGACAAGGCATTAATCTCCGGAGTCATCCCGGTTCTGATCATCGAAAACACTTTGAGTGGTAACGTCGTCGAACCGGGACCGGCCACAAAAAATGTCACCACAAAGTCATCCAAAGATACGGTAAAGCCTAACAGGCCTGCCCCCCAGATGGCCGGGCGTAATAAGGGAAGCGTAATCCGGGTGAGCACCTCCCATGAGGTGGCACCCAAATCACGGGCCGCGTCTTCCCAAGCAGGGTCCAGCTTACGGAGTCGTGCCCTGACGATGACGATGGTCAACGGGAGATTAAAGACCATATGTCCGATAATAATGGTACCAAACCCCAGGTGAACCTGACACAAGACAAACACCATCAATAAGGCCACACCCAATAAAATTTCCGGTATGACCAGGGGCAATACCAGGATCATATTGACCCAGGATTGTTCCGGTCCTTGACGGGTTTCCAGACCAATGGCGGTTCCCACTCCAAGGATGAGAGCCATTCCGGTTGAGAGCAAGGCAATGACCACACTATTGACGGTGGCCTCGAGAATCGCCTGGTCCATCGCCAGCTTTTCATACCACTGTAACGTGAACCCTTTCCACGCTACTCCCATCGTGGAGGCGTTAAAGGATAGCCCGATCAGAATGACCACGGGCAGATATAAAAACACCATGACCAGCAGGCTCATCACAATGAAGCTGGACGGCATCCGTTTCATGACGGATCTTTCTCAACGGACGTACGACCCAACAGAAACCAGAGGAGAAGGACAGTTCCCATTAATCCGAAAGAAAGCGCGGATCCAAACGGCCAGTCTCGTGCGACCAGGAATTCTTGTTGGATGAAAGTCCCCAGCATCATGTTTTGTCCTCCACCCAACAGATAGGGCGTAATAAAGGCCCCGAGGGAAGGAATAAAGACCAACACCCCACCCGCCAGAAAACCCGGAGTACTGAGAGGAAGCAGCACATGTCGAAACATTCCGGACATGGACGCATATAAGTCAAACGCCGCATCCTCCAATTGCGGAGAAATACGTTCTATGGCCACCACCAGAGGAAGCACCATAAAGGGCAGATAGCCATAAACCAGTCCCACGAATACCGACAGATCGGTGAATAATAGAGAAAGTGGCTCATCTAACAATCCCAACCTGATCAACAGGCCATTCAGAATACCGTCCGCTCGAAGAATTAGCACCCACGCATAGGTGCGAACCAAAAAATTGGTCCAAAATGGAACCATCACAAGAGTCAGCAATATGAGTTGCCAGGGCCGGGAAGCCCTGGCCAGACAATACGCCAATGGGAACCCCACGACCGCACAGATGAAAGTCGTCAATCCCGCCAAGAAAAGAGACCGGAAAAATATCACTCCCACAAGCGGATCGAAGACACGTTGATAATTTTCCCAGGTGGGGATCCAGGTAATTCCCCCGTACATTCCCCGACTCGCCAGACTTACACCAAAGACCAATATCAGCGGGAGAAAAAAGAACAGGCCTAAAAAGAGACTTGCCGATAGGAGGGACAGTTTGACAGGAAAAGCGGAAGGTGTGTCGGAACGATTGTTCAGCATGGTGCCGGATGGGCGGGCAAGACCAGTCCCTCCTGTGCCCGCCATTGCACATATACCGGCTGACCAACGGCCAATGGCCTGGCCTGCGCTTCGGCGATTGGCACACGAGCCATCCAGATCGCCTCGTCTCGAAGCCGGACATGATACACCACTTCATTCCCGGAAAAAGCGACTTGGTGCACAATCGCCGGAAGTCTATTCTCATATCCGTTGGGGGACATGTCAGAGGACACATGGAGGCGCTCTGGGCGAACCATGACGGTGACAGCCCCCTGGAGAAATTCATGCGGTGAACATGTGACCTTCACGGGTGCCAAGACTTCATGATCAACCCGACACCATCCAGCTTCACAGGAGGCGATGGTACCGGACAAGACATTGGAAAGACCGATAAACTGAGCCACCATCGAAGATACGGGGCGATCATAGATCTCCTGCGGCGTCCCCACTTGCAAGACCTTCCCACCCTGCATGACCGCAATTCGATCAGACAGCATGAGGGCCTCATCCTGCTGATGAGTCACGCAAATAAATGTCGCTTTCACCTCCCTTTGTAACCGCTTCAGCTCTCCTTGCATCTCCTGACGTAACTGCTGGTCCAAAGCAGCCAAGGGCTCATCCAACAGCAGGACCACGGGACGATTCACCAGGGCTCGTGCGAGCGCCACCCGTTGCTGCTCCCCTCCCGACAATTGCCCTGGAAGGCGCTTCTCCTTTCCTTGCAAACGCACCAGAGCTAACATATGACTCACCGCCGTGTGGATATGGGCTTGACGTTCCCCTTTCATGTGTAAACCGAAAGCCACATTCTCAAATACTGACAGATGCGGGAAGAGCGCATAGTGCTGAAACACCATATTTACCGGTCGCTTATGAGGAGGGTCTAAGGTGACAACACGTTGCTGAATAACAATGTCCCCTTCGTCGGGACGATCTAATCCGGCAATTAATCGAAGGATGGTGGTTTTCCCCGACCCGCTCGGCCCCAATATAGAAAAAAACTCTCCGCTTTGGATAGACAAGGACACATGATCCACCGCCCGCACGAGGCCATGAGTTTTGGCAACCTTATCGAGTACGACGCTTTCATTCACGAGCCAGAGATCCCTTCCGGGAGGAATGGACAAATCACCAGGGTGACGATTCTAGGAAGGGAGGAAAATGGAAGTCAATGCAGGGTCAACGGCCTTGCCATGCCCACTGCAACCCCATGAAGTGGAGCGGGATGCTAGAAAAATCTATGGCGACTGTCGAGATGGCTGGAGATCCGCTTTAGGCATTTGAGGAGGTCGTGCGTCAGGGATTGCAAAACCGCTTTTTGAACTGTCGGATTTTGGTCATGAAGTGCCTTCCTTAAAGGACCAAGCTTTAGAGGTTGAGCAGAAATTTGATTGGCTCGTCATCCCATGAAGGACAGCATACAACCAAATGACCGGATCATCATGAAAGAGAAGATTGGACATGGATCGTTCGACGGTGAGTTGCCCTGTTTTTACCACACATACCGCACCTCCATTGGGGAAGGAGGGCTACTTGCGGCCAACGAGTGTTCAGGCCTTCATTCCCTCGTCTTGACTAATTACCACACACCGCTTTTTACCCCGGTCGCTGTGGAAGAGCTGAAGATTCCATCTGACGTTGCTCAAAGGCCACCACGGCATCAACCGAGTCATAGATAGGCACGATCTTGGGAAAATTGACAAATGTTAACATTTCACGGACTGCCGGCTTTGGATTGACCATACTGAGTCGAATGTGCTTCCGATTGAGGTGATGATAGGTGAGAAATAATTTGCCTAAGGCACGACTATTCAGGGTGGTCAAAGCTTCCATATTCAGAATGATGTGTTTGCCTTGTATTTCCTGGACTTGTAAGACAGCCGCCTCTAAAGCAGGTTCCGCAGACCCATCAAAGCATGTCCCGAATGTAATAACATGCATATCGTCCATGGGAGTCGGTTGGGTAGGCATCGTAGACATCACGATTTGATAATTTCCATTTCGGTTTTCCTCCTCGGCAACTTAAAAAAAATTCATTTCTCATTCCCAGAGGATCAGGCAACCGATCGGACTTCAGGCTTTTCCTGCATAATCGGAATAATGGTGGCTAAACCCGCCAGGTCCAAAAGTCCCCGAACAGAGGGCTTTGGATTGATCACCGTCAAGGCCATGCCTTTTCTTCGAAGCGAATGATAGAGCAACAACAGTCTTCCAATGCCTGCACTATCCATAGACGATACTCGTGAAAAATCCATGACGACGCGATGGCAAGGTCGCCCCTCTCCCGCCGCCAACGCCGTTTCCACCGGGACCCGTCCAAATTTATCGAACCGACCAGAAAGCATCAAGATTCTCGTTCCATTCTCCCACCGTGCTCGTACCAACATGCACCTGTCCCTCCTTTATTGTCCGTGACACATTTTGGTATTGAATAGCCCTTACTTTACTATCCTTCAAACCAGATAATCAGCAACAGATGTGCCACGCTCACATTTGAGAATATTCCGGGCTCCGCATTTTTCATATCAAAATTTCCTTCAAAAAACAGGTGTGTATAAGACAAAGCATGCCACTAGGCTCTCGACCTCCTACCATCCGTCAAGCAGACCTTACCCAATGGGTAAAAACGTTCTATGGGAGTGTTGAATAATAAGGATGTTCAAGGGCAAATTTGCCCAGGATTAGATTACTCATCAAAGGCTCCGGATCGGTTCAAAAAAGTCCGTCCAGCAAGGCCGCAGCCGTTTTTACGCGCGGAGCGTACGCTGAGTACGTGAGCACGGGAAAATGGCGAGAACGCCGCTGGCGGCTTTTTTCAACAGACCCTCTATGGGAAATCTAATGGACAGTGCAGTTTCCTGCCCCCACATGTAACACCACAGTGGAATAATAGGGGTTCCCCACAGACAAGAAAGGCGATGACGGGCCTGGGGTCAACGCGCTAATAGCTGGGAAGCCTGAGGGAAAGCCAAAAAAAGCGGCAATCTACTTCCCCTCCTACAAACATCCTGGAATGCTTTTTTTCGAATTTTTTTGCGCTTCCCTAGTTTCATCCGTTTTGGCCCTCTTCTCACACCTACTAACTAATTTCATTCTCCTTCTTTGAGAGACCGAAAGAGGAGGGCATCCTGAATTTCGTCCTTGTCATCAAACTAGTTTCCCCGTGTGAATAAGATACGGTCTGTATTAAATCCGATACTTCGTTCTGCATGGTTAGATCGAAACTTCCCTTTCGCAACCTCCCCTGTTTCTTTTTATAAAACAATTAGTTAGTAGCCTGACAGCCGGTCAGTTGGATACGCGGAAATGTGTGGCATTAAGGTTGCTTTTTACATGAACCAAGAACAAAAAGAAGACAATGGAGGAACAAGGAGGACACCATCATGGACTGGACCACATTATGGATAATCGAAACGGTATTAGCCTTTTTGGGAGTTTTCTCCCTTCACTGGTTCCGGGGTTAGGCAAACACATCTCTCAATTTAGAGGGGTGATCATCAAGACCAATTATTGAGAAAGGATTTGTAGGCGATGCTGACTCACGCACTCTCCTGGTGTCCAGTAGAAGCAGTCAATTGGGGGAAGCTTTCCCCAACCTATCCTTTTCGATTCAATGGGCCAGGATACCTTTACTGTTTGTGGTGTGCACATTACATTCGATTGGTTGCGGTCTCGAAAGAAGGGGCTAAGTGTTCCGACTGCCACCGTGACTTGGCTGTTGCCCCTAGTTAATTCTGGCAGAACTTCAAGGTAGGACCTACACCCTCAACCGTTTTTTATGTTTCCAAAGAAACAAATTACAGAAATTTAGAAAATTCCGATTGGGAAGGATTCAGTCAGTGGCTTCTTGATAAGAGAGAAAGCCCGCAAGGTGAATGGTTAATTAACGCTGATGCGAAAAACTGAAAAATACATAACCAATTTACACCGGAAAAGAAACACGAAAACAATACAATCTGAAAATTTACGGCCCAAGGTAAAGCGCTCACTTTGTCATGCTCAAAACCTTCCACTAAACTTCATCCTCCCTGGAGATATTCATCCTCGGTGACTATTACATCTTGCAGCCGTTGTGAAGGTGTCCATGCGGATTCGTGACAGACTAAACCCGGGACATAAGATAAATACCCTACCTGAGGTAGCCCTAAGACGACATATTTCCTAAAACAAATGAAGAGTTTGCTTCCTGTTAATCCTCGGGGCCTGGATTAGAGGCTCAAAGAGCAGAGCATCATGCCGATGTCTTAAGGAGGAAGCAAAGGCATTCTAACCGTAGATTTCCTGTCGGACCGCCTCGTGCTCAGACGCATAGACCGGAATGCAGTCGGAAAGGTGACAGCCTTCCAATGCGGCTCGGACATTAGGAGAAGGCCCCACGATACTTAGCCCAATGCGTTGGGGCTGTAGTTTATGGTACCAGAGGTACAAGAGCCCGAGACCCACCGAGTCAATCCCGGTGATTCCCATGAAATCCAGGATGATGTGTTGACATCTCATACCTTTGGTGCCGAGGATCAGGTCCCCGATACCAATTGTTGATTGTCGATCAAATCGTCCCGTGAAGATGATAACGGTGGATTGGTGATTCAGTTTTTCGCAGACTTGGAGCATATAATCTACCTCTTAATTCGTAAAGCACCAAAATGGGAATTTTTAATGCGTAGAGCTATATTCAATCTTTTCCGGATAGGCCTAACAATTACTCGTTAAGACTAGAGGTAGGTATCAGTGATCTTCTTAAACAACCTACACACAAAAAAAAGAACGACTCAGGGAATTCCAAAAAAGGACGGGGGATACGGGCTATTTCCAGTCGTGGATATGGGAGGGCCTAGGAATTTAGTACGGGGGACAACCAGAGCCAAACTCAAGCCATCGACAACTCTCACCTCGAACACGAGGGTGGGTAAGCAACAATAGGTCAAAATTCAAACCGATTTTGTGATAAAGAAAATCGGCCGCAAGCAGACCAAAGAGAACGATAGGCCGAAGACACCAAATTCTCCGTTCGGTGATGAAATCGGCATTCGATTTTTTCAGATACATCGGAAAATGGAATTTGGCTACGCCCTGATAGTGAGACAAAATATGTTTGGCCTTACTCCAGAATCCCTCAATCCCATTAATGTGGTTCTTCACCCGTCGACGGCTCACAAAGATTTTTGAATGATTGATCGTATGATGTTTGCCATAGGGTTTCAAGGACTGATAGCCCCGAAAGGCATCGGTGTAGTAGATTGAGCCTTTCCGGTTTTTGGCTTGGATATGCCGCATGAGTTCTTCCGCACTGCCCGATTCCACGACTTTGGTGTAGACGTGGTGGTCCCGCTCCAAGAGCCCAAAGACGACACGTTTGCCCACCGCGGCTCGGCCCCGTTTGCCTTTCCGCCGACCGCCAACGTAGGCCTCATCCAGCTCGATCGCTCCCTTGAGTTTCCCCCTTCCAATTCGGCCAGATGGTATAGGGCTTCTCGCAGACGTTTGTACACACTGGTGACCAATTTAACGTCGACCTCCAGATCCCGACTTAGACGGTAAGCCGGTTGGAATTGATAAAAGCCCTGCAAGATCGTGACCTCCCGACGGAGGCGACTGAGACTGTTGCTCTTGCCACAGATTTGGCATTTCACATAGCCCAGACTCATATGCAGGATTTTGAACAATTCGCAAACAATACACTTGCGACTACGCAAAAAGTTGGCCGCACAACTAAAAACCGTATTTCGTCCTGTAGCTATGCGCCCTTTCTCGCACACTTTGGTTACGAAACGCCCTAATTACCTTTTTTAAAATATGGCTTTTTTATGGTGATCATCTTAAAACATCCGAGAATTTGACTCGATCAGATATACATCGTATCGGTTTGGATACAGTCATACCTTCCTTAAACGTCTGGGGACATTCCTGGGATGAACTCTCCCTACCCGTCTCACACTTAAATCTTCATAAATTTCCAGGTTAATGGACACTAAGCTCCAATGGCATATGAATTGCTTTTTGGCACTAATGAATTAGAAATCCATCAGGGAAATATGGAATACCTCGATGGGACCAAGCCTACGGTGATAACTGAGAACATTGGAGAAAGAAGATGAGAATGAGGGGGAAAATACTCAAGAAAGGTTTTGCTAAGGTCATGCTTCGAGTTGGAACATGGGGTATCGCTTTAATGTTACCCATGGCCGGTTGGGGTCAAACCACGTTTAACGTCTCCCAAAAAGCTGATCGGATGGTTTTAGTAGCACAACCTAAAGGCAAAAATGTCATAAAAGCATTTGGGTATCGAGGGCCCTCTTTGCCTACCTTGACGAAGCCCTCCACATTTCCAACGGCCAATATCTCACGGACGCGGAGTGACACGTCGGTTTCGCCTTTGGACACCTTGCGAATACCGACTAATACGAGCTTGGCAGAAGAATGTCTAGTCGATTTCTCAGATTACGATGCCTTAGATCTCTTGGGGTTCAGTACCCATCCATATGCCGAAGATACCTTTGCCTTTACCCCCTGGTGGCACCAAGCCTGTAATGGGCTCATGTATGTCGAAGTCCGTCCCATCTGGACACCCCTGAGCATGAGCCATTTTCATTTAGGCTACGAAAATCCACATATTACGACTTGTCCAGGAAGCTTTAGTGAGTGGGGCATTATCCAGGATGATGGTACCTGCCAAGAAATTGATCCACGGGAAGAACCCCGAACCCTCCACCCCCATGAGGGTCATAGGCCGACGCACATCTTTGTGACGGATGGCGGAATCAATGACAAGAAACTTTTTCAACTCAACCGGATCAGAGTTGAAAGCGACCAGGCCATACAGTTGTGTTACAAACCAATGCAAGAAATTGAGAGCCCTTGGGAATCTAATGGACCTGGTGGGACGACTTCTCCAGGGATTTGGTACTGCTGGGATGAACTTCCCACTGGTAATTGGGATTTATCGGATTGGACGGGTCATATTACCGAAGTGAAAATTCAAGCCAGTCACGGTAGCTTGGGTATCTATCAGATTGATGACATTGGAATTGGAATTTACTAGAGCGATAATAAATAATTCCCGCCGCAAGCGGACGGGGTATTAGAAGAGGGCTAACTGGTGATTTGCGTACAACTTTTGATATGCCTCCCCTTGTTGTTTGACATATTTCCCTATCATATTTTCAATGCCATGTTGACCCACGGTGCTTGCGTAATACCCATCCGTCCATACCTCACCACCCCATAATTGCTCTTTGACCTGAGCGGTGCGCCGAAAGATCTCTCTGGCGGTCACCTTCGTCACTCTATACCCGGGAACGGATTGGACCAGAAAATGGACATGGTTTCTATCTGTCCCAATCTCCAGAAATTTCACCTGCTACCGCGGTTCGATTTCTAGACAAACCTCCTGCAACACGTTGTCGACGGCTGAATCAAAGATCGCACGGCGATATTTGGCAGGAAAAAGCAAGTAATACAACAACACCGTAACATTATGGCTCTTGTGAATGTACTCGCTCACCCGAGTAGTTTACGCCGCAAGCGGCGGGGAATATACCCGCAGGTGATTAAACTATTCCTCCCCGTCCAATTTGGTTCGTCTACACCTCCATCTTCCTGGGCAGGTTGGAGTATACCCGGTCACGTACTGGGATGTGGATGAAGATCAAGTACAGGAGGAAAGTCCAAAGAAAATACAACTGTTTAGACGATACATGTTGGGGTAGGGATTCGATAGCTAGGTACATGGGTCACAATCCTTCCTCGGATTGATCCCCATCACACTCACTGCACTGGATAAGCAATCATCCTTCCCCATTCTAAGGACCGCGGGTGTTTCCGGGGTCCGTATTCTTCGAGGCGAGAATCACGCGCCTTTGTTTCTTGATGATGAGAAATGGCATCTCAAGACGTTCAGATTTCAACTTAATTCACTCTCAGCAGAATTCCTCCTCTCATGTGTAATGCAGATTTGGGGAGCGGACCTGGCGGTAAGTACCCTGTATAAAATGACCGTAAGGCGACAGATTCCCACTAAAATGTGGCATTTACTGAAGTTCGAGCTAAGCGTTCTGGATAAGTGGATTAAAGATCACACCGTCATACCCATGCCCAGGGGGTAGTTAGGAGGAAACGGAATTGGGGGCAGGATGATGACGGATCGCTTCAGGAATGGACAAATAGATAGAAATGAGTTCCATCAAATGGAGAGATTCCATCGTATTGCGGACCATGGGGGACGGTGCCACGATACTGAGACGCACTTGATTGATATGCAAAGCGTGGTACCACGTAAAAAGGTTGCCAACTCCGACAAGGTCCATGGTGGCCACTTTGGAAAGATTGAGGATGACGTGGCGACACATTCCCTGCTGGGCCTCCTCAATAAATTCTTCAAGCCTCAGGGATTAAAGGGCATCCAGATGTCCGGAAAGAGTCAAGACTCTCGTGGTTGGATGGTTGGAGCTATCGAAGTCCTGCATAAGAGGTTTATCGGTAAGAAATAAGAGAGAGTGGAGAGTCTTTTTTGGAAAAAAGATAATTCATGGAAGGAGCGGGCATATTTGATCACGCCAAACCGGACGATTGGATCAAACAGCCAAAAGTGATGCCGCAACCTAGAAAACTCAGTTACACTAGCCTCAAAAGCCCCTCCTCAAACTCTTCCCACTTCAGGAGAAATACTCGCTGCAAGCTGTTGATTCAATTGGTGCCGGAGACCGGGGTCGAACCGGTACGAGCTGGTAAGCCCGAGGGATTTTAAGTCCCTATAATGAGTGTGATTAAGCGGGATTGTTCAAGACTCAATTCCATGAAAAATAAGGCGAATCTCAACAAATCCCACTCAATCCCATTCCATCAAATTGTGATTAATTGGTGTGACAAAGTGTGACTAAAAGTGTGACTAGGGCAAATCCCTAGGAAGCATTTTCAGGACCGGATGGACGGAATAGAATTCTCACACAATTGCCCGAGAAGGCACGATCTCGTGTTGAGCCGATCAACCGGTCAGGTGGAGGCGAGAAACATAAAGGGCCAACCCCCTGCAGAGCTAGCCCTTTATTATGGAACACTCGGTAGGAAAATTTTTCCTACTTCACTTATTGGAGGCTGGCCATCGTTACGCCACCTTTCGCGTCTTGGCTTTCTTTTTTGGAATTTGGTGCACGGGTTCAAGAGTTTCCCTGACTAAAAAGGTGGGGGAATGCGAGTCCGTCCGATAGGTTTTCAAATCCTCCTTGGCGGCCTTTAATGAATAATGGAGCTGCCCTCCAATAATCTCAAAATCCCGCCCACTCGCCTTTCGACATTTTGCACACGAACAGCCGACGGAATAGGTAACTTCATTTCGTAACTTTTTCATGGCAGCCCTCCTGGTGATAAAGAAAATGGTTATGTTTGAATCAACTGCGCCAATGCCTCACCCGCCTTTCTTTTTGGGTTGAGCAAATTCCCGCTCTAACAATGCCCGGATAAACCCGCTCACCGTGAAGCCTTGGGCTTTTAGGCCGTCCAGTTTTTTACACAGAGATTCGGGTAACGACACAAGCCTTCTCGCCATACGTTCCATGCACTCACCCCCTTTCGATTAAGATGATATATAACATCTGTGATATCTTTATATACTCTGCTGCTACCTGTTGTCAAATGTATCAGCAATCGGGTAAGGTCCTCCCCCATGTCAGACGACACCAAAGATTATTTACTTCGAGGAATCCGGGTTGAATTGGCCGAGAAATTGAAAGTGGCTTCGACCCTGCACCACATGACCATGAAAGACTATCTCCTCCAGCTACTTGAAGAGCATGTCCAGGAATTAGAGGCCAAAGGCCTTACCCTGTCCCTGGAGAAGAAAAAGAAAAAATAAAAAGCTATCTAGTGATGGACGATTCAGATAACCCTGAAGAAGTTAGGCTACGCCGGTTTACCTTAATTGTAGGTGCCATTTTTTTTATTTATATTTGTGGCGAAGTAAATTTGGATTCTACAAAAGTTACCTTCTTCTGGTTGGGCGAATTACAATTAAAAAATATTTCTGTTATTAAACTTATAATTTGGGGAATGGCCCTCTATGCCTGTTCCCTTTTTATCTATCGAGAGTGCTATTTGAAATACCCGCCGTTTCGGGTTAGGGAATTACTTAAAAAATTTGGGGTTCTTGTAGCATTTCTCCCTCTTGATGAAAGGCACCCACATGCTGTGAAAGTAGATTTACTATTAAGGCAAAGTCTCAAAAATTCACGTTCTGAAACGATAGAAGAGCAAATTCAGGAAATACCTTATGTCCATTTAAAAGATTTTATGGTTTTCTTAAATTCGGAATATGAAAAGGATGATGTAGCTACCAAGAAACAAATTAATTATCGAGTCTTGGAGCGATACTTTCCCTTCATAAGAGAGACTCACTTGGGTATTGAAGTTCCGGGACAGGGAGGGCATGGAACTAAAAAGGTATCCATTAAAACATTAGACAAAAAGACAGAATTATTTTCGAAAATTGAAGATTTTATTTATTTTCTTCCCTTGCTTCCCTATATACTCAGCTTAGTTTTTCTTATTGGCTCTTCCTTGTTTTCCTTAAAAGTCTTTCACGGGTGATGCATCCTATTTCTTCTGTGAAAATGCAGTTTAAGCGGAAACGGCGCCTCTAAATTGCCGCAGGAGCCGCACATCGTCACTCTTGAGCCATCCCACCATATCGATAGATCCCGCGCAATCGACACCGCCAAGAGGAAATGCAGAGGCGTTCGACATGTGAAGCGCTCCCCATTGTCGCGTGGAGGAAAAGGCCCACGTTGTCCACGGCCAGCCCTAAATGCGGCAATCGGCTAGGCATCTGGAAATGGAGGATATCGAACTGTATGGGATGGGGCACATCCACCAGCACCCAGCGCTCAAGGTGGTCGTGGGCTTCCGAGTCAATGGGTGTCTCATCATCCAGGAAAGCCGGTAAGGGTATGCCCTTGGCATCCAACAACACCGCCCGCACAAGCCCATAGCAATCATATCGATCTGGACCCCTGCCCCTTGTCCGAAATGGCAAGCCGATCCACTGATTCCAATCAAACAGGGTCTCACTCATCGTTCAATTGGTCGAGAATGGCCTGGAGCAAGTCCTTGAGCTTGTCCCGGTCATAGTTGCGCGAGAGGTATTCCTCTAAGGCCAGCTTGGCGACTGAGCGAAGAATGCCCGGGTTGCGGTCTTGCAGGCCGAGGCCGGTAGCCAACATCAGATCTTTGAGTGTGGCGGCCGTGGAGGGATTGTGCAGTCCAAGCCGAGAAAACCTGGGCAGATTCTTACCCAACCAATTCATGAGAAGTTGGGTGTCTGGATCCTCCTGGTCAAGTTCCTTAAAAATGGCGGCAAGCTCATCTTTGCTGGTGGGAAAGGGTACATCAGACAAACGATGCTTTCGATCGTAATAGATCAACCCGGTCATCGCGGTCATGTCCTCGCTGGTAAATCCCAGCGCTTCAGATTGCTCGATCTGTCGGCAAATCGCCGCATACAAGAATTGCCGACGCTCATCCAGGCTCCATTGCGCCACTTCCTCTCGAATGAGCCTGCTTTCCGTCTGTGCCCGTTGCGCTGCCGTGATAAACATCTCAGTTGTCCTTGTAAGGGAATGGTGCAGGTGGAAACGGCGACTTCATTTGGCCACAGGAGGCACAGATAAAGCCGATCCTGAGAGAAGGCCCACACAAAGGCAAAAGTCCCTCCTCGGTCAAGCCTGGTTTCAATGATCCGCCACAATACCGACAAGTCATGGTCGGAATGGAGGTGTCAATCATTTTCAGTTTCCTCCCAGGGCTTGGGACCGAGAGGTTCAGATCCACGCCCTTTTCGTGCTGAATAAATCGATTGTTGTGTCATCCGCATTTTCGTACCGAGTGAGGCCAAGGTCCGGCTTTCCGCTTCCGCCATCTTACAGAGTAGGGCATACTCTTCCATGTCCAAGGTGGGGGCATTCTCAATTTGATTTTTCAAATGGGCAATGCGCCTGGCAGTCACGGCATGCCTACAGTATTCCGCCAAAATCAAATGGGTTTCCGCTGGGAAATGATCTGCCGGCAGCTTATTGACGATTGAATGCCAAATGACTTTCTGTTCCGGCGTCAATTCGTCTGGCGGTTTGGCTCTCGGAAAGGAAAGGACATCGCCTTTCGGAGCGGATCCAGCATCGGGAGGAATCGCGGTTAACCCTCTATTTGCCCCTCGTCCGCGTACGCCCATAAATTATTTCCTTCGCAAAAGTTTTTTTGGTCCCAAACAAAAATCCTTGCCACAAAGCACACGTGAAGGCCCACGCCGGTCCCTGAAAATTTCCCTCAAAAACCGCAAAAACAACACTTTAAAAATATTCATATGTGAATAGAGAAAATTGTTCTGAGGCTGGACCAGGGTGCTTCTATTTATTTCAGACATAATAAGTAACCATGCCTTGATCTGAAGACAGGCAGAGGACCGAAGTCCTCCACCTGCTCCCAGCCTGCCACACCGGGGAAGGAATCCCGCTATTGCTGGACGAGAGACAATAGCTTGAAAACCCAGCATGACAGGCCTGGCAATTCATCTTCCTAGCTTGCACTTGCCTTCAATAGTTTGAGAGCCGAGAAGTTCACCACATCGCCCCCGACATATTTATAGGCAAAAATCTTCGTGGTGCCTTTTTTGGTGTACGGATCACGCAGGACTCGGATCCCCGGCTTATCGACAATTTGATAGCCATCCATGAAATTGCCGAACGCCACCGGGTAGGAGTCCGCTCCAAAATCCGGCATGGCTTCAAGAATGGCAATCGGATGCCCTAACAGTTGATTGGGAATGCCAGGAACGAGGGATTGTGTGAACAACCATCGGCCTTCTGCATCCTTCAGTTTCGCCAATCGGCCTTCACTGGTGGAGTTCATGACCCACGTTGCGCCCGATCGCAAGGCCGAATTGAGGCTCTGCCGTAAATCAATCAATGCGCCAGGATCATCCCCGCCGATGCCGGAGTTGGTTGGGAATCCCCCAGCCTGGCCGGTTGGTACATATTGGAGTTTGTCAGTAGATCGGTCAGTATCATTCTGAGTTGTGGCCGTGGTCCGATAATCCATAAACCCCCGGGGTTCGAGAATGCCACCACCAATCACGAACGCAGTATTTTCTGCCCTTCGGAACCGTTTGAAAATTCGATCTTCCACATAGGCCAGCACGTCAATGGCACCCATGTCGATCAATTTGTTGGTCAGCGGCACCAGGGCAAACACCTCTCGCAGATAATTCGAATATTCGATGAGGGTGCCGACCGCCGTCTCCGCCCGCTCCACCGCTTCATGGCCCCAACCGGACAGGAACTCATCGTCATCACGAAGCCCTTGGTAGGCATCGCCCATTAAGACGTTCTGCACTGCGGCTAAGGCCCTCATCGGGTTTTCCATAAAGAGCTTTTCCTTGGGCATCATGTCGCGTTCGGGCACCACCCAATACCCTCCATGCGGATCTGACCCCACACTCAGGCTGTCTCGAATGCTGCTCTTGTCCAGGGCACTTTGCCCATACTGCAAATAATCCCGGACCGCATTTCGATACTCCGCATATTCATGAGCATTGAGTTGTGGGGCTCGATCGCCTTTCAGGTCTTTAAGGAGGGCGTTGAATCCTTCATAAGCCCGCGTTTGGCCATTGGCCTGAGAAAGACCGCTGCCTCCGCCAATTTCGAGGCTAACCATCTGCTTGACCAACTCGTCGTATTTGTTTTGGAGCTGTTTGACTGTAGCGTCATTTTTATCTGACCGACCCTGAAAGGCCCGTAGTGTTGCAAGAATTTCATCGATGAGTTTTTTTAATTCATCCATAATGGTCTCCATTGATCGCACATAGGCGAACAAAAATGTTGTTGACAAAAAATGTACTGAATGAGGTTTTTTCTCGGCCAGCGTCCCGCTGTCGAGGAGTCTCCAACATCCCGCTGGAAACCATGTATGGTGGGTAGCTCCACAATCGCTCGTGAAGCCTCTCCTGGACATCACCGTGGTGTAGTCCAGAATTATCAAGATTATATCTCATCGATTTTTCCATGACAATTAAAAAAGTCAAATGTCTTGTTTAAATTTTAATTCAGATCTGGTTCGATCCGTGGATTTTTCAATTCCTTGGCCACGCCTTCGAGAATGTTCCTAAACGGTTCCGGGTTGAACCCCTGCAAGCTATATTCGTGCAAGGTGTGTTGAAGGAGTTGGATCAGCACATGGGGATTCATCGGTTCATGGTCCTGAGGTTGGCCTTCGGGATACGCCAGCATGTAGGCGCCCATATTGACCAGATCTCCACCTAACGCCAAACGCTCATCCGTGGACGTGGTGGAGCGACTTAGCAGCAAGGCTTTCAGTGCGCTCGTGATCGCATTCGGCTTCACACCGGCGAGTGTCCATTGATTACACTTCACACTAAGCCATTCCAAAATTTCTTTGGCTGTTTGCTTCTCATCCAAGCTGGTGAAATGTGCCCGGGCTTCTTCGAACCCTGGTTCATTATGTTTTTCATCCATTGGTCATTGCTCCTTTTTTCAGCTCAATAATTTGGAGACGGTATCAAATGCGCTCTTCACGCCTTGATATTGCGATGCACAAGCTGGACAGAAAACCGACTGGCATTCCTCGCCCGAGCTGAAACACACCGTCCAATTATGCCCAACCCCGTTTTCCGCGCCCTCCTCCATCACACCGCACCAGTCACAACCCGCCTCACGCTGCCTGTGCTGTTGCCATCGTCGTGTTGCTATTTGTACGTCCATTGGCCGATCTCCTTTCAGGATTGATTGAGGAGTTGTTGAATACTGGCGAGTTCACGATTGACGGCCTCTTTGTCATTGCAACGATAGGCCGCTTCACAAGAATCAATGGACCGATAAACCGCCTTGCCAAGCAGTGTTTTGGATGGAATGCCCTTTGCCGCCCGGCGTGCGTCGTTGATAGCTTTTCTCAAATCATTGGACATGTGTTTCCCTTCCTGTGTTTTTGAGTAGGGTTTCATCAGTCACCAAAGACTTCAATCATGCTGGAATTCCAATTTGATCTTTAAAGGCGGAATTCGACCCGATCCATTCAACAATAAGCTCACCGGTTGGCCCATTCCGATGTTTCCGGATAAGTATCTCGCCTTTGCCTTTATAAGCCGATTCCGGGTTGTAAACTTCATCCCTATAGACCATGAGCACCAAATCCGCATCCTGTTCAAGCGAGCCGGAATCCCGCAAATCGCTTAGGCGTGGCCGCTTGTCATCTCGCTCTTCACATTTCCGATTCAATTGACTGAGAGCTACAACACAAATTCCAAGTTCTTTGGCCAAGATTTTCAATTCCCGAGAAACTTTCCCTAAAGCTTCGTTGCGATTGGTTCCTCGTTCATCAAGGGAAAGCAGTTGCAAATAATCCAAAATAAGCACATCCACACCATTTTTCATTTTCAGTAAACGAGCCATAGACTTTATTTTTTCAATAGTCAGACTCGAGGTATCACAAATTTTGATTGGAAGATGTTCTAAACCTTCAGCAACAAGGGTTAGCTCCTTCCATCCGAGTTTGGTTAAATTCGCATGACTCAGGACTTTCATAGTCAAATTGTCATGAGAGAGGGAAATAAAGCGTTGAATCTGTTCTTCTACGCTCATTTCCAAACTGAGAAAGGCTACTTGCGCCCCCGCCTTAGAACCTGCCAGAGCGAAGAGGCACGCCAATGATGTTTTCCCCATGGAAGGCCTGCCAGCCAGAATGATTAGATTTTCCGGTTTCAATCCAGAAATACGCAGATCAAGCGCATGCAAGCCAGTTGAATACCCATTTCGAAGTTCACCGCGCTGGCGCCTGTCCATCAGATCCAGGAATTTATGAATGCCCTGAGTCATCCCTACAAATTGCCCACGGTCTGGCGTTAACCCTTTGAGCATGTTGGTATAAAATTCCGCCACCAGTGCTTCAGGATCAGGGTGTTCTTGGGCTTGGAGATAGCCGGCGTAAAATGCCTTGCGGACCATGCGCCGCTTCCAAAAGTTTTTAATGATTTCTGAATGGCGGACAAGGTTTGAAAGGGAAATATATTCCCCCGCTAGTTCGGCCAGAAAGCTCGAGTCGCCGATTTTTTCTAATTGTTTGGCTTGCCGCAAGGCATTGCCGACGGTAATGATGTCCCGGTCAATTCCCTGGTCTTGCAGGCGTAGGGATGTCCCATAGATCACCTGATGCTTCTCAAGATAAAAATCTGAAGGGGTTAGAATGGGCCGCACAATGCTTAAGGCGTCGTTGTGGCAGACTACCGAAGAAAGGACTGATCGTTCCGCTGCTTCGTCGTACAGATCAACGTGGCCGCTCATGTCAAAACTCCGCTGGTCGTTGGGATTGTGTGCTCAGCGCAAAAGGGATTCCCGTTGACGAGCCCAACCACGGTCGCTTTACAAGGCCTCAAGCTGTCACCGTCCGGAATGCGTTTCCAACAACCTTTGGATCCCGTAGAGGAACCGTGTCCATTCACACTCTCGCCCGGGTCAATTTTGTTCAACCAGGCCAAGGCAAATTTCATTGTTAATTTCCGGCCCTTTGCCTTTGGCAGCGTCAACCACACTTTCATCTTCTCCAATTCCCGCTGAAGGTCGACCCCAGAATAGGCGGGACTTGTGAGTATTTCTTTCTGCCACCACTCCTCAAAACTTTGCCGGGTTGGCCGTTTTGGCTTGTCCAAAATGGCACTACTCTTCTCTTCTTTCTTAGGATTAGGAGAAGGAATAGGAGAAGGAATAGGATGTAATTTTTCATCCTCCCGCAAGGAATCCTTCATGCTCCCTTTATCCTCCCGCTTCTTGTTATATTTCGCCCAGTTAGGGGCATAGATGAACAACTTCATGTCTTGATCAACGCCGACTCTAAGCCAATTGATGTTGACTAGATGTTCGTATGAACCCCGGATGATGCCTGCCTTTGTTTGACATGATGCGGCCAACAACCCCAGATCAAACCCCCGATGAAGATCCCAAAAATTGTCCGTTCTATCGAGAGTGGCTAGAGCCTCCAGCCAAAACCGAAGCCCACCCAATCCGAATTTTTTGACATATTCCCGAAACTCAGGATCCCTATTTATTTCTTGTGACAAGTGGAACCAACGTTTAATTGAAGGCATCACCCTTTACCTTTAAGAATCTTTACGTCTTGAATCAGCATCGCAATGATTCGCTCGATTCGCTCAATCCGCTTCCTGTTTTCAATTTCATAAACCGAATGCCACGGCTGGCACTCTTTCTGAGAACGCACTCCTCGCCATACCCTGGAGCACGGGAAGTCCAGATCCGCGTATTTCACTTGGATGAGACTCCATCAGAGGCAGAAACCGGTTCATATACTCGCCCAAGAATCCGCTGCACTTCGCTCTCAGGAATGGCAATGATCCTTCCTACTTTGTGGAACCGAATTTCCCGGTTGAAGAGTTTTTTCCGAATCGTGCTGGTCTTGTAGCCAACGCGTCTGGCGAATTCGTCAACTCTCAAGATTTTTTCTCCCATCATTTCCTCATCCTCCTCAATCTTTGATAATCGTTGTCACTGGTATTATTGATGTGCAACAATGGATATATTACGTCAATGGTTTTTATTTTTAAACCATGACACGAATAAAGTTGATAAAAGGAAAAATCCCATGACAAGAAAGCAGGAGAATGAAAAGATATCGGTGGAGGAAATAGCTTATGGAGCGCAACTGAATAAGGCCCATGAGAGAATTGGACAGACAGTTCCGCAGGCTATTGAGTGGCTTTTATCCTTTGCCCAAACTGACATTGCGTCGTTGAGTGAAGGCGCATTGATCGACCTAGGATATGAATTAAATGTTTTAGGAGATTTTCGACTTACTACCAGTCGGCCAGAAGAGGACATTCCAGATTTTGGACTTTCTATACAGGATTGGGAGGGACGGAATCGATTACAAAAGAAGGTACTTGGCGAACCAGTGGTTGACTATCTCTTGAAAATTTTTCTTGATGACCCACAACGACGGTCACCAATGAATCGACCGAATCTTGTACAGGTCAAACATCTGCAACAATCAGTCGTCGAATATCTTACACAGATAGTTGGAAAAGAATTTCTTTACGTAACTCTGCCAACCCCATACCGTGTCCAAGTCCTTATGTTCCCCACCCATAATATTTTGGGCACTCTCTCACTTTTTACGAGGCCAGAAGACCTTTTTATTATCAATGCCACCTTGTTATTAGTTCATGCTGCACCTCGGATTAGACGATGCCCGGAATGTCAAAAGCTTTTTCTGGCGGATAGAAAAAACAAAATGCATTGCTCTCCTCGTTGTCAGAATACCTCCGCTGTTCGCCGACTGCGCCAATCATTGCCCAAGCGACATGGGAAACCAGGTAGACCACCAGGAACCACCAAAGCCGCACAAAGGAGGACGTCATGAAAAAGAAAAAAAAGAAAACGCCAGGTGTCATTGAACGTCCGGCCGGTTCTGGAAAATGTTATGTCCGGATCAAGCATCGAGGAAAAGACCGACTCATCCGCGTAGCCAGCGAAGCCCAAGGAAAAGCCCTGCAGATCAGATTACGGGCAGAAATATTAGAAAGCCGGTATCAGCCTGAACGAGTCAGGCCGTTGACATTGAAAACCTGGATTGATCGCTGTTTGGAAGGCACGACCAATAGGGATAAGCAGCATGAGGAACAACGGACAAAATATTGGAGTGGAGTCTTTGGAGAGAGATACTTGACAGAGTTGACCAGTGAAGATATCCGGCATCACCAAGCCAAAATGTTGGCCTCAGGTGATTGGAAACCGGCTACCGTGAATCGCTATCTATCGGCACTTCGGCGAGTGCTTACGTTGGCATTGAATGATGGGAAAATCTTGCGCCATCCCATGAGGGGCATCAAATTCCTTGCTGAAGAACAAAGGGATACCTATTTCTCCGATGAAGTCCTACAGAAGATTCATGGGCTTATGGAGCCTCAGACCTGGAAGGAGGTTCATTTCGCAATTGAGACCTGTCTGCGAGCTTCTGAACAGTATTCCTTGAAATGGGCTGACGTAAATTTTGAATCAAAATATCTCACTATCCCTCTTTCCAAATCAGGGAAAACCCGTCGCGTTCCATTGAGTGAACAGGCCCTTAGTATTTTGCGGTCTCTCGATTCGCTTGAATCAGCCTGGGTCTTTCCGGATCCTATCGACTCGCTCAAATCGAAAAACCCCTATCATGCCGGAGACCATCTCAAGCGCATTCTGAGAAAAGCCGGACTTGCCGGTAATTGGCATTTGCTCCGGCACACTGGCGCCACCCGCCGACTTCTAGCCGGAGTCGACCTGGTCACGGTCAGTAAAATTCTCGGACATCGCACGATCAACACCACAATGAGGTATTTGCACTTGGTCCAAGATCACATGGCCTCGGCCATCAACCGAGGATCATTGGTTATGGATGAGACCGGAGGGAATACTCAGAGCGAAGGTGTGACTAAAAGTGTGACCAACGTAGCAGACCCTACAGAGGAGCACGTAGGAGAGAATGAAGGGAAATGTGTGTAAGTGGTTGTTTTTCCTGGTGCCGGAGACCGGGGTCGAACCGGTACGAGCTGGTAAGCCCGAGGGATTTTAAGTCCCTTGCGTCTGCCTATTCCGCCACTCCGGCATCGCAAAGATTGGCGACGAGACTGTACCACTCCTTAAAAACCGGTGCAAGATTTTCAGACAGAAACATCGGTAGGGGATAACCTCATGCATCCCCTAGTTAATTCGTTTTTTCATTTGGTTTGATGCCGGGGGTACAGATCAAAAAACAAGAGGATGCGAATGTTTCGCATCCTCTTGTTCATGGGCCGCTGAGGGTCCTATGAAAGTCAAATCTTTAATTGACTCGAACAACCATGTGATTGCGCCGATTCTCCTGGAAACAATCTTCACTGTCCTTTTGACAAAACGGTCGCTCTTTGCCGTAGGAAACAATTTTTATCCGGTCCGGTTGCACACCCAGATTCACTAAATACTCCCGTGCCGCATCGGCCCGCTTTTGACCAAGCACCAGATTATAATCCTGTGTCCCCCTTTGGTCGCAGTGACCCTCAATCGTCAAGGCCTTTCCAGGATTCGCCTGTAACCATTGCGCTCCTTCTTCAAGATACTTGGCGGCGCTGCTGGAAATATTCCAACTGTCGAAGGCAAAGTAAATATCCTGGACCTGCCCATGTTGGATCCCCATGGAACCACTAAAATTCGACTCAATTATCGAGCCATTCGTATCGGCCCTCCCTATTCCCACTGAAGCCCTCCCTGGCTGACTACGGCCATTGACAATGTTCGAGTCAGGATCGACATACTCCGGAGACGGTCCGCCATGTTCCTTCTTATATGTTTCACCCCAGGTCGCAGGATTCACTCCCCCTTGAGAGCTATCATTGAGAGCCGCGGACTTTGACGGATCACCATAAAAATCCCGGCTATTCTTGCCGTTTCCCAAATAGGCATTTGCCCAAGCTTCTGGATCAGGATTTTGACTGGGCGCCAAGCCATTTTCAAATCCAGACACAGATCCATGATTAGGACCAGATCCATCCACGCCAGAGTATTGGTGTCCATAGTTTGAACCACCTTGGCTCAATGTTCCTTCCGTTCCCCGAATGGTTTCTGGATTGGAATTTGGATCTGCTCCATTGACTCTGTCTTGAGAATCGGAACCATTTGGATGCTGAGAAGCCTGGACTCCATTGACCAATCCACCATTTCTTCCACTTCCCCCAACTGATCCGTTGGCCTGATTCATAATTTTATTGGGATCGAATGCATTTCCATCTTCACTTGTAGCCATCCCATCCCCTTCCGAGTTGGCCCCAGTTCGGACCGAGTGGCTACTACATCCCGAAGCCATAAGGACCCCCAGTATGACAACGACTATTAAGTTGCTACGATTTGGACAAACCCACATGAGATCCTCCTGGTGCAATGGTGACTGTTTGTATCATGAGGTAAAGGGGAAGATTGGTCCTTCATCCTCCTGAACGGAATGATTTCTGAAAGAAATCTGCTTAAATTTCGTTCATTCTCCTGCAATAGACACGTGCAAATCCTTATCGGTTGCTTTGCAGAAAAGTTAAGGATGCCCCATAACATATGGAATATGGCCCTATTGACCATTGTACGGGGAGCACCACGTATCAGTTCCACCTCAAAAACATGTATGAAATGGGAATAGACTGATCTTCCCCCGGTTTTGTGGACACGTCATTAAGTATGGATAATGTACTGAAGGAGGTGTCGATGGGAGGATCACGGAGGAGTTTTACCAAAGAGTTCAAGGTTGAAGCCGTTCGGCTTCTGACGGAGGGTAGAAGTAGC